>JBNGCP010000045.1:7202-25348 GCA_049974845.1 Anaerolineae bacterium
GGAGGGCCGATGGCGCGAGGCGACGGGAGACCGGTGAGCCCGAGCATCCAACCCAGTGCTTACCTACCGCAGTTCTTCCCCAACCGCGTGGAGCTGAACGTCAACACGGGCTTTCTGCTGGCGCTGGCGATGGCGTGGGTCGTGTGGTGGGTGCTCTACAAGACGACGCTGGGCTACGAGCTGCGTACCGTGGGGCAGAACCCCAGTGCTGCACGCTATGCCGGGATCAACGTCGCCCGAAGCTTTGTGATCACCATGGCTATGAGCGGCGCGCTCGCGGGGCTCTCGGCTGCAACGGACATCTTGGGTGTGCTGCGCTTCATGCCAAACGCATTTTCTTCGGGCTACGGGTTTGACGCCATCGCGCTGGCCCTGGTGGGCAAGAGCCATCCCGCTGGGGTAGTCCTGGCCTCCCTGCTTTTCGGGGCATTAAGAGCTGGCGCCAGAAACATGCAGGGTGTAGCCCGGGTTCCCATCGACATCACGTCCATCATACAGGGCCTGATCATTGTCTTTATCGCGGCCCCAGAGATCATCCGCACGCTCTACCGACTGCGACACCGTCTGGAGGGTGAGGCGATCGCACTGACGCGGGGCTGGGGCAAGAGCTAAAGCCCTGGACATCCCCCAAGCCTATGTGGCCAGGAGGAAGGTATGAATGAACCACAGACCACGCTGAAGGCACAACGCAGAGCCCGAAGGATGGGTGTCGTTTTCCTTATCTTTGCCGTGGCGATTCTTGTCCTCTTCTTGCCGGGCACTGAGCCTGGTCAGCGGACGACCTTTGTCTTTCAGACCGCCCGAGACGAGGTCATATCTATCGGGGATCTCGTCTTCCCAACCCGCGCTGGAATCTACATTACGGCCGCCCTCGCTGCGGCAGCCGGCGGCTGGCAGCTCGCGAAGGGATTTCGGCATCACGACGCGGCTCTTGGCGCCGTGGCAGGGTTCTTCGTCCTGGCCTTCCTAACTTGGGCTGCACGTGGACAGTCGATGAACCTGACAGGCCTGCTTCAGTCCTCGTTGCTCCGCGCCATCCCCATCCTGTTGGCGGCCCTGAGTGGCGTGATGTGTGAACGCAGCGGGGTCGTGAACATCGGCATCGAGGGTATGATGCTCACAGGAGCCTTCGCTGCGGCCCTCGTCGGCAGCATCGCAAGCAACACGTGGGTTGGCCTTCTAGGCGCACTCGCTGGCGGCGCACTGATGTCGGCCCTATTGGCCGTCCTTGCCATTCGTTATAAGGTTGATCAGATTGTAGCAGGCACCGCCATCAACATCCTGGCAACGGGCATTACGAGCTATTTCAGCTCGCGGTATCTCCAGCAGAACACAGCCCTCAACAGCCCGCCATCCTTTTCACCTGCCCCGATCCCGGGCTTGTCGCAGATCCCCATCATCGGGCCGACGCTCTTCAATCACACCTTTCCTGTCTACCTGGCCCTCATCTTGGTCTTCGCGATCCAGGTAATGCTCTATTTCACAAAGTGGGGGCTTCGGACCCGCGCAGTCGGTGAGCATCCTCGGGCTGCGGACACACTCGGGGTAAACGTCTTTCTGGTCCGCTACGTCCAGGTTATCTTGGGCGGCATGGTCGCCGGGTTAGGCGGCGCATATCTGGTGCTGAGCTCGGTGGCCCGCTTCGACGAGCTGATGACAGCGGGTAAGGGCTATATCGGTCTGGCAGCGATGATCTTTGGGAAATGGAACCCCATCGGGGCCCTGGGTTCATCGCTCATTTTCGGCTTTGCCGATTCGTTGCAGACAAAGCTGGCGATCCTGCGCGTCCCCATCCCATCGCAATTTCTGCTGATGGCGCCGTACTTGGTGACGATGATCGTGCTGGCCGGTGTGGTCGGCCAGTCCCGCGCCCCGGCAGCCGATGGCGAGCCTTACGAGAAGGAGTAGGGCAACTCTTAAGTGAGCCAACGGGCGCCTCTCGGCGTGCGTCTACGACGCTGTGGCGTCCGCATCCCAGAATGACCGCCGTCAACGAGCTCCCCTGGCCCGAGGCTTTCGTCGTCCGCATGCGAGGCTGGCTCGGAGACGAGGCCGATGCCTTCTTCGCAGCGCTGACAAAGCGTAACTACGGACTGCGTCTAAACCCGGCGCGCGGAGACCCGGCGACACTCAGGACAAAGCTGCCCTGGGCCACCGAGCCTGTCCCTTGGTGTCCAGAAGGACGCTACATCGACGCGACAGAAGACGCACCCCCTCTCGGCACCCATCCCTATCATGCCTCGGGCGTGTATTACGTCCAAGACCCCAGCGCGATGGCAGCCGCCGTGCTGCTCGATCCACAGCCTGGAGAATGGGTGCTGGATCTTGCCGCCGCACCGGGGAGCAAAGCCACGCACCTCGCCGCGCGCATGCGCGGCGAAGGCGTGCTCGTGGCCAATGACGTGTCGCGGGGGCGCGCCAGCGTGCTGGCGATGAATCTCGAGCGGATGGGCGCCACCAATGCGCTCGTGGCCAATGCCTATCCACAACAACTCGCCGCAGCGTGGCACGGCTTGTTCGACGCGATGCTGATCGATGCGCCCTGCTCGGGGGAGAGCACCTTCGCGACGGATCCGCAGTCCCTGGCAGCGTGGAGCACGAAAGCTGTGACGCGCTACGCGGCCCGCCAACTGCAGATCCTCAACGCGGCTGCCCCGCTGGTCCGCCGTGGGGGCCAGATTCTCTACAGTACCTGCACATTCTCACCGGAGGAGAATGAGGGCGTCATCGGAGAATTCCTGGCCACACATCCCGAGTTCGAGCTGCTGGACCTGCCGGCGCTTTCGGGGATGGACCGAGGTCATCCCGAGTGGGTCGGGGCTCCCGACGCGTTACGCCGGGCCGGGCGATTCTGGCCGCACAGAACCCCAGGGCGCGGTCACTTCTACGCCCTGTTGCGGCAAAAAGGCGACCCACCGACGGCTTTGCCCGCGCGCTGGACCGAGATGTCGATGCCCGGGCGCGTCCTCAATCTCTACCGGGCGGCGCTGAAACGCGCGTTGCGGATTGATCCGCCGGAGGAAGGGCTGATCCTAGACGACAACGACCACTGCTACATCACACCTATGAATCCGGCGCTGTGGCGCGGGCTTCCGGTGCTCCGTCCTGGGTGGTGGGTCGCCACGCTCCGCCACAGCAAGATCTGGCCCGACCACGCACTGGCGATGGCGCTGAGCCCCCGGGAGGCGCGCGCGTCGGTGGAATTGACGGTGGATGACCCGCGGCTAGAGCTGTACTACGAGGGCAGATCCTGGAAAGACGAGGGGCCGGCAGGATACGTGTTGGTCACGGTCGACGGCTTTCCGTTGGGCTGGGCGAAGCGCGACCGCGAAAGGCTGCGGAGCCGCTACCCGGTGCACCTTAGGCGGCAGCGTGCGGGATAGCGTAACCTCCATCGCGACCCAACCGAAACAACAGAATCAGCGTCTAGTCGTCCTCGTCGCCACCCAGGATAACGCGGCGCTTGCGCCCCGCTGCAACTTGGGGGCCGACCAGGCCCATCGTCTCCATCTGCTCCATCAGACGCGCAGCGCGAGGATAGCTGATGTGCAACCGGCGCTGGATTCCAGAGGTCGAGACCTTGCCGCGGCTCTTGGCATAGACGATCGCCTGCTCTAGCAGATCGGCATCCTCTCCCAACCCCTCGATGCGCCAATGCTCAGGGCCTTTGGCCTCAGCAATCTCCTCCCATGGAGGCTTTGAGGGGGTCGCGCCGACCTCCTGCTGCCAGAACCGGATGATCTTCTCGAGCTCATCTTCGGAGATAAAGCATCCCTGGATCCGCACTGGCGCAGAAGCGTCCGGCGGCAGGAAGAGCATATCTCCTTCGCCTAGCAAGTCCTCGGCGCCCGGCGTATCCAAGATAACCCGCGAATCGACCCCGCTGGCTGTCGCGAAACTCGCGCGGGCGGGGAAATTGGCCTTAATCAAGCCGGTGACCACGTCGGTGCTGGGTCGCTGAGTCGCTACAACCAGATGGATGCCGGTGGCCCGGGCCATCTGGGCAATCCGCGTCAGCGTGCGCTCAGTCTCCTCGGGCTCTAACATCATCAGATCGGCCAACTCGTCGATGAGCACGACGATGCGGGGAAGCGGCTCCTCATCTTCTTCGTCGGAGGAAAGGGTGTCCGCCGCACGCCGTCGCGCCAAGCGGGCATTATAGTCATCGAGGTTGCGCGCAACAGACTTCGCAAAGAGCTTGTAGCGCTCGTCCATCTCGTGGGCGACCCATCGCAGGACCCGCAAGGCTTGCTCCACATCTGTCTCGGTACTACCCAGCAAATGCGGCAGGCCATTGAGATGGCTGAGCTCGACGATCTTGGGATCAATGGCGATGAGCCCTAGCTCCTCGGGTCGGTTGTGCGTGACCAAGCTGGCCGCAAGGGCCTTGACAAAGACCGACTTACCACTGCCAGTGGTGCCCGCCACCAAGAGATGAGGCATGCGCGAGAGATCCGCCACCTGGGGGGTCCCAGCCACGTCGAGGCCCAACGCAAAACAGAGCGGCCGACCACACTTCTGGAAAGCATCGCTCTCTAGGACCGAACGGAGACGCACCAGGCTGGTATCGGCATTGGGAACCTCTATGCCCACAACCGCACGGCCAGGAACGGGCGCTTCGACGCGCAGGGAGCGTGCCGCCAGCGCCAGCGCGAGATCATCAGAGAGCGACGCAATCTGACTGACCCTCACTTTGCGCTGGCGCTCACCATCGGAGCCGCGGCTGATGTAGCCGGGTGAGACGCCAAACTGCGTCACCGTGGGGCCCGGTCGGACTTCCGTGACGCGCACCGGTACCCCAAACTGCTCCAGCGTCTGCTCAATGATCCGGCTCTTACGCTCGATCTCCTCAGGATCCATACCCGCGGTCGTGGACTCCTCCAAGAGCGAGAGCGGAACGATATGAAGGTCCGATTTACCGCGCCGTGGTTTCGAGATGGTCTGGGGCTGATGAATCTTTGGCTTGGCGCGACTCTCCCGGGCGCTAGCCTGAGACCGAGACGAGGAGACCGTCCTCTGTGGCCGTGCCGGGGCTGACACAGCAACCCCAGGAGCCGGTCTTTGGATACCAGACTCGGACTGGAAAGCGTGCGCACGCCGAAGTGCTTGCCGCTCCGCCGCCCTGGCGGCCCGTTCCGCACGCCACGCGGCCCACACTTCTGATACCCGACGGCCAAAAACCCGCAGATCCTGCCCAGAGAGATCAAAGGCCAAGCCGAGGCCGACAACAACCACAAACCCCATCAGGATACCGGTGATCAGTGGGCCAAAATAATCGGTCAAGAAGAGGTAGAGCCCCCACCCTACAATCCCGCCGCCCTTGCCGGACTCGACCAAGCGCCACGAATGCTGGTTGATCAAAGCATAGGTCAGGGTCTGCAGGCCGAGAAGTATCATCTCAAAACCGAGGATGGGCCGCCACCGCCAGGCCGTCGCCTGGTGGACGAGATGGCGCAGCCAGAGCAACCCCAGCGCCGTCAGAAGCGCCGCAACGGGATAGGCAGCCCAGCCGAAAGCGAAGACCAAAGCCCGCACCCAGGCCCCGATCACAGCGCCGGAGTTAATGCCGGGAATCAGCGTCACGAACGTGACGGTGCCGAAGCCGATGAGGGCCAGAGCCAGTATCTGTTGGCCGGCGGGCCCGGTAGCCCAGGCAAACAGCCATTGGCCGAATCGCTGAAGCAGCGAGTCATTCCGCGACGTCTTAGACGATGAGGAGCGACGGCGCCGGGCCATACGGCTATACTTGCGTCTGGCCATGGTGTCTCTTCTATCCTGCCAGCGCTAGCGCTATGCGGTGATCTTCAGGCGTGATATCGAGAATGCGCACCGTGACGACATCCCCGGTATCGTAAGCGCCGTAGAGGTCTCCAGGACAGGACGCGTGGGGACACTCTGAGATGTGCAGAAGCCCCTCGATACCATCCAGGAGCTCAACGAAGACCCCGAACCGTTCGACGCTCGCTACGGACCCGCGCACCACGTCGCCAGGACTGAAACGGTTCTCAACAGTGTCCCACGGATTGGGGTGCAATCGCTTTAGGCTCAACCCTACCCGTTGGTGCTCTAGATCGACATTGAGTATCTTGACCCGGACAACTTGCCCCGGCTCGACGAAGTCCTGCGGATGACGCACGCGCCCCCATGAGATCTCAGAGATGTGGACCATCCCCTCCAGGGGCCCGATGTTCACGAAGGCTCCAAAGGGCCGCACACTGGTGACGGTCCCCTCACAGACGCTCCCAACACACAACCAATCGGGCCACTCCGGCTCCTCCAGATCGCATTCGGCCACTTGACGCTCGGAGAGGAGGATCCGATTGCGAGACGGCTCCACCTCAATCAGGCAGAGACGCAGCTTCTGGCCCACATACTCAGCAAAGCAAGCCTCTCGCGCATCGGGATCCGCCGGAAAGGGATAAGCGACCAGATGGGACGCAGGGACAAAACATTCGATACCCTTCCAATGAGTAATAAGGCCGCCACGATTATAGCCGTCAATATCCAAGTTGAGCACGGTATGACGCCGTTGCAGCTCACGCGCCTCATCCCAGACCTCCAGAGGAACCGCGGGCACCTCTATCCACTCCCAAGCGTCTGGGGTGTCGCCCGCGCTTGTCGGACCTTCCTCCAAGAGGGCTTCCCAATAGTGCTCGCACGGAGGGCAATGTGCGGGGACATAATGATCCATTGACCTACTCCTTGTCACAATACCGATGGCCATAGGTGGCCAAACCCAAAGTATGGAAATGCAGTCTGGAGCTGTGTTCCGCGGTAATCTACGGCGAAGAGCCGTGAGCTTCCTTCTCCATATCGACCAAGATGGCAGCCAGATTCTCGATGGCGACACGCTGCTTGCGATAGAGGTCGGATTCACTAACGGCGAGACGCATAGCGACCTGACGCACCTTCTGGCCCCGCAGGAACTTCATCTCAAGAATATTGTACAACAACCACTCAGGAGCTGTCAACTTCCGCTCGCCATCAGGGCGCAATCGCTCAATTGCATTGGTCAAGACGGCGCGCAGTCCTTTGACGACGTTCCCATCGTAGTCCAGCGAGGCCTGTCGCACTACCTCGAGCTCAAGAAGAGGGTTCTCTGTGAGCCTGGGGCCACCCCAGTAGTGAGCAAGGGCATCGTGAACCCACTGCGGCAACTCAGGGGACTGCACCAGAGGGAAGCCCACCACGGAGTCGCCATCGTATCGCAGCATCCCTCCGCGCATCTGAATATCGCGAAGCTCGGGCAAGAGCGGCGTGAACGCCTCGAAGACGACCTGCTGAAGCCGACGGTCGGCCAGCGCAGCCGACGCCTGTAGGAGCAGCTGGTCCAGCCGCTCCGTTTGCTCTCTTTCCAGGGGTAACTGCACCTCCGGCGTGCGCAGGCCCACAAAGCCGAGAAGGTCGCTGCCGACTTTGTCCCGTATGGGGATGATCCAATGGCCGTTCCAGTGAATAAAGCCGTCGTTGGACCGGTTTTGCGTCACCTCCGTCAGCGGAATGTCGGCGATCTGATCCTCAGAAAGAGGGCGATCACACCAGATCTCCCAGTGGAGCCGGCCCTCTTCCAGGATCGCCAAGAATCCCCCGGCGCTCCGCATCAACTCACAGATCGCCGCGAGCACATTCTCCAGGAATTGCCTGAGGTCGGCCGTGGTAAGCAGGCGCTGGCTCAACTCCTGCACCTGCGTTACCTCGACGGCACCGCTCCTGTAGAGTAGCAGGTCGATCAACGGCTTGAGCAACTCGACCCCTAACTGGGCCAGAATAATGGCCACAGCCAGCACGACAAGTGAGAGGGTGTAGTCACCCAGCCCAAGAGCTGGTTCTAACGTGCGACCAAGACCAAAGGCGATCAAAGCCAGAATCGCTGTCAGTGGCCCGCGCATCAGAAAGCGCACCAAGCGATGCTTGATCACCCGATCGGGCATCAGCGTACCGAAGAAAGCGACGCTGTAGGCCATGAGCGCCAACATGGCCCCGACAGCGACGTTGCCCACAATGAGGAAAACCTGCAGGACGGAGCTCGGGAGACTAGGAGACCACCCGGTCAAGAGCAGATAGGGGAAAACACCCATCGCTGGCGCGACGAACCCTATGGACAGATAGGCCATATGGCGTCGAGCCGTGCGGGTATAGCAGCGCTGCCTCGCAGAGAGCGTCTCGCGCAATCCCCAGAGCGCCACAATCGCGAAGACCAGGGCAAAAGGGAAAAAGAGCGGGCCCGGTCGGAGATGCAGAGCCCCAACCGTCACCACACGGCTGCGAACAACGAGATCCGTGCTCAGCGCAAGCACCATCACTACCGCGCTCAATCCCAGGCTCACCGGTCGCAACCAAGCAGGGAAATGGTCGCGAAGAACGGAGTAGCGTATCGCCCGAACGAACTCCAGATAAAGAGGAGGCGTGAACGCGATACCGATCCATTGGAGACGCAGCAGGCCCTCGGCATAGGCCGGCCCGGCGACGTTGGTCAGCAGGATATCCATCAGGTAAACCACAATCACGCAGCCGAGTAACCCGACGAAGGTCTGGGCCACCTTGCTACCGCGATTGTAGAAAAGGAGGTAGAGCGCCAGCGCCAACGCCGTCGCACCAACACCGGCGGTGAGGACATCGTTCGCCCTGCTCAGGAAGTATAGCCAGTCCATAGAATACCCTAATCGACCATTGCCTTAGCGAATGCGCTGTCGGAAAAAGAGCGCGACTTCCTGACCGGGCCAGTATGCATCCTGATACCCGCAATAGGCGAAGCGGTGCTTGAGCGCAAAGCTGATGGCAGGGAACGCCTTCAGCGGACAGACGAGCACCAACTGGGAGAGGCGCTGTCGCACACACCACTCAGTAGCCCGCTGCAATAGTGCCGTGGCGTAACCCTTGCGCCGGTGGTCGGGCGCCACGGCGAGATCGGTGATGCGTGCCTGGAAGCGAGCCTGCTCGATGTCGAGCCCCAGATAGCCGACGACCTGACGTTGCTCGACCGCGACCCAGAAGCGGTCACGGAGCTGCCAGGTCTTGAGGAGATCATCACGCGGCGTCGCCAACTGGATACGCAACGTCCGGGGCAAGCGAATCTCACGAAAAGCAACGTGCCATTCCCCTGCCTCCTGGCGTTCATCCATCTGCCAGGCAGCCTCCGTCTCAAAGGACAGATCGACATCAAGACAAGCTTCCCAATCTTCATCACGCACATTGCGAACAAGCATGGTTATCTCCTTATTACTCTCCGCCGGACACGATGTTGACCGGAATCGTGCAGGTCGTGGTGTTACCATAGATATCAACGACCACAAGCCGGAACCGGTACGGTCCACCGGGCGGGTATCGAGTTGAATCAGAGACATCCCAGGGCTGCAGAGGGCCATTCTCCACCGACTCATCGTATTGGGCAATGAACGTCGGAGTATCCGAGCCCGGAAAGATCACCTCATACCGATAGTAAGAAAAAGCATTAGCCTGCGCAGTACCAAGGACATCCACAACGCCCGAAAGATCGCTGCCGGCAACCGGAAACGTCAACTGAGCACCCGGATCTGGACAATCCGGCTGCCATAGCTCGGGCGGCACCGACGTCGCCTCGGGCAGGGGCGTCACCGTACCGAGAGGTTCCGGTGCGGAGACCACGACCTGCGTTATCGAGCGTGAGGCGGTCAGGTTCGTGCCGGGCTGTCCCGCCGCCGGTGTCAACGTGTAGAGGCCGCTGCTGGGCGTTGGCGTGCTCGGCACGTCACCTGGACCGGACGGTATCCAGAACGCGCTAACCATGAACACCGTCCCAGCCAGAGTAAGAAACAGCATGGCCACGAGCCCCGCGCGCACCATTCGCCGATGGTAGACCTCACGCTCCAGGGTGAATTGGGCAACGTCACGCTGGCGCTTGGCCACCGCTGCCGAGATCGCGTAGGCCAATGCGCCAATCAAACAGATCAGCGCAATCCAGATGACTTGTTGACTCAGCCAGTCCAGGATGATGCTCATAACCTCGCTAACACACCCCGGATGATGGTCTCCAATCTCGGGACCAGCACCTTGCCCGCTTCGAGGACCTCTTCGTGATCTGGTGGTGGTGCCCCCTCCTCACCAGTCAGGGTGTTGGTGATCCCGGAGAATCCCAGAACCCGCAGGCCACTGTGGCGCGCTGTGATCACCTCCGGCACCGTCGACATCCCGACAGCATCGGCCCCTATGGCGCGCAGGAATCTCACATCGGCTGGCGATTCAAAGCTCGGGCCGGCGAGGCAGATATAGACGCCCTGCTGAAACGGAATTCTAGCCTCCAGGGCAACCTCACGGGCCAACTCACGCAGCTCTGGGTCGTAAGCGTCGTTCATGCTGGGGAACCGCGGGCCAAACGCCTCAAGGTTGGGACCGCGCAGCGGATTAAGCCCTGCCATCCCGATGAGATTGATGTGATCGCGGATGATCATTACCTCACCGGGCCGATAAGTCGCATTGATCCCACCGGCAGCGTTGGTCACGATCATCATCTCAGCACCCAGCATAGCCATCACCCGGACGGGAATCCCAATCTCCGGCATGCTGTAGCCCTCATAGTAATGCGTGCGACCTTGCATGACCACAACAGGCTGTCCCTCAAGCGTCCCCAGAACAAAGCGGCCCTGATGGCCCTTGACGGTAGAGACGGGAAAGTGTGGTATGTCGTGATAGTCGACGGTGACGGCATCCACCACGCTCTCCGCAAGCGGGTTGAGGCCAGACCCGAGGATCATGGCGATACGCGGTTCGAGGTCGGTGCATTGGCGGATGCCAGCCACGGCCTCCTCCAAGAGCTCCATCGTCACGAATTCATCCATTGGTATCCTCCTGTAACACCTAGGCGGCTCAGCGATCAGGCCGAGCCCCTTGTATGCAAGTCAGTCATCCTCTGAAGGTGAGACGGAGAATCGCGCTCTGGGATGAGCCCGGTCGTACGCCTCGCGCTTGCGGCGGCTTGAGACCTCAGTGTAGATCTGAGTCGTCGTGATGCTGGCATGCCCCAGAAGCTGCTGAACCTCACGCAACTCCGCGCCACCTTCGAGCAAGTGGGTGGCAAACGTATGGCGTAGCGTGTGAGGCTTGACCCACGAGGCCAGCCCAGCGGCCTCTGCATAGTGCTGAACGAGAAACCAGAGCCCTTGACGCGTTAACGGCTGCCCGAGATTGTTCAGAAAGAGCGTCCGCTCGTCCGCGTCTCTGAGCAGGAACGGGCGCCCTTGCTCAAGGTAGGTCTGCAATACCTCGACAGCAGCACCGTATATCGGCACGACGCGTTCTTTACTACCCTTTCCGAAACAACGCACAAGCCCTATCTCAAGGTCGATGTCATCCAGGTCAAGATCGACAACCTCAGATGCGCGCATCCCTGTTGCGTAGAGGACCTCAAGAAGGGCACGATCCCGCAATGCCAGCGGCGTATCCTCCACGGACGCCGCCGCCAGCAGCCGTTGCACCTGGTCACGGGACAGGGCCCGGGGAAGACGTTTCTCAACCTTGGGCTGGCGCAACCAGTCCAACATCTCCGGCTCTACGATGCCTTCCGCGTAAAGGAAGCGCAGAAAGGAGCGGGTCGCGGCCACTTTGCGAGCCACCGTAGTGGACTTATAGCCCTTCTCCTGCAGAGTCGTGACAAAGCCATCGAGATCGTCGGGGCCGAGATCCCCCAGCGGCGGCGCACCGATGTCCGCGATGTAGGCCAGAAACTGTCGCAGATCCCGCCTGTACGCCGCCAAGGTATGGGGCGAATACCCGCGCTCAAACTCAAGATAATGCAAGAATTGGTGCAAATATGTGTCCATAGTTGACATAATCAAAGGTAAGTACGGACCCCATTATACCGTCTGATACCCAGCCGCCAACCCCCTGACCCGAGAAAACCAGCGAGCAGCGGTCGTGGCGGCGATCTCAGGCGCCGGTGCTCCAGTCACAACCGAGGTATCGACGAGGCATGCCCATATAAAGCAGCAGCCCCGCGCGTGATTGACGCCGGTGTGAGAGCTAAGTGCTTTGGCGTAGGGCGTCGGTCGCTCTCTCCGCATCCCTGAGACCCGGACATGGGCCGACCCGATCTGAAGCGAGGTGCCACAAGGTGCGTGCGATCTCCTCGGTGGCAAAGGGATGGGCCAGCGCCTGGGAGCAGCGGCTCATGCGCACCCGTGTTACTGGATCGTCCAAGAGCCGGACAACCGCGCGAGCTGCCGTCCGAGGGAGCGGTGCCCACAGGCCGGCCCCGTTTTCCACCACGTGGTCGACGTTGCCCTCTTCCTGACCGGGGAGCGCAGCATAGAGTACCAAAGGCAATCCCGCGATAAAGGCTTCAGCCAACGTGTTGGGGCCAGCCTTCGTCACCAGGATATCGGCCGCTCGCATCCAGACCTCCATATTGGAGACAAAGCCCTCAATCTGAACCGCCACTGGCAAGTCGGCCTGAGCCAGCTCCTCTCTGAGCGCATCGTTTCTTCCCGTGATGGCGACAAGATGCGCGCGGGGCCGCTGACGCGCCACAGCACGCACCACCTGGGCCATCGGGCCCATACCCTCGCCACCACCGGCGACAAGCACGATGGGTCGATCCCCAGGGAGCGCGAGCCGGGCACGTGCTTCCGCTTTCGATAGATTCATCGATACCAGGAAGCTGTGGCGCGTGGGCATGCCTACGACGCGGATCCGATGTTCAGGGACTCCCCAGTTGAGGGCCCTGGCCTTTGCTGCGTCGGTAGGCACGATATAGGCCGCGGCGCCGGGCACAAACCAGCCGGCGTGGGCCGTCACGAGATCCAAAGTCACGATGACCACCGGAGTTGAGCGTCCAAGGCGGCGCAACCCAAGGAAGAGGGCATAGTTGGGAATCGGATGGAAAGAGACAATGACATCGGCTGGATGTCGAGCGAGAAAATCACAGAGGGGTGTTCGCGCATAGGGCCACACCAGTTTGGACATCGTCTTGACCGCTTTGACCCCATTGGAAAGATGGTATCCCACACCCCACGGTATGCCATTGAGGCCGACAAACGTCGGATACCAGGCAGGAAAGCGGTCAAAAGGCCAACGATCCAGGGCAGCAAAGATATCCACCATCTCCACCGCCGTCGCCCTGCCATAGAGTCGCTCCATCTCGCCCTTCACAGCCTGGGAGGCAGCGCGATGCCCACCCCCGGTGTCAGAGAAGAGAAATAGGAAGCGTTGAGGTCGACACCCGCGGTTTTGCCGTGATGCTGTTGGATGTGCGTGCACCATCCCTCACTCTTCGGTCAGGCGCTCGGTTCTCCGCGCTCAACAAACCGCTTGATCCGACTCTCAAAGCGCCGTCGTGGCACGAGCACGTACCGTCCACACGTCTGGCATTCGATGCCGATGTCCAAGCCTACCCGAAGTATCCGCCACGTCCTTCCCCCACAAGGGTGGGGTTTGCGTAGCTCAACAACATCACCGATGTGCAGCTCCATAGGTTCCGGCATAGGTGTTTACCTTTTGGGTACCCAAGTCAGGCGCGCAACGGAGCGCGCACGCGACGAAGTGCGTGTGCAGCGGACCACGTAGTAGAATCGTTCAGAGCCTGGCTAACCGCGCAACCAAAATGCCAGAGCCAACAACAGGCCCTCGACAACGAGGACCAAGCCGGCTGCCAGCCACGACCGTGCGCTAAGAGAGCGAAGCTCCAGTCGCGTCGCGGTCCAGTCGGGACGAGCATAGCGCGGCACCAGCGCAAGACCCGCTGCAACACCAGCCAAGAAGCCGCCCAGGTGTCCCCACCAACTGATCCCGGGCAGAAGGCCGATGCCAATGTTGATCAGGGCCAAACGACCCAATTCACCCAGATACCCACGCCCGCCCACGAGCAGGTCGCGGTATTTCCAGAAGTAGACAACCAAAGCGCCAAGCACCCCCATAATCGCGCCGGAGGCCCCCACCGTAGGCGTTCGCCAGGACGAAAAGAGCGTCACCAGCACGCCGCAGCCCAAGAGTGACAGTGCATAGATAATGAGCATCCGTTTCAGGCCAAAGAACCGCTCCAGAAGGCTACCCAGCCCATAGACGGCATAGAGATTGAGCAAGATATGCAGCACGTCGGCATGCAAGAAACCCGACAAGATCAGGCGCCATAGCTGTCGGTACGCTACCACCAGCGCCGGCACCAGAGCACCGAAGGTGGCGACCGTCCCTCCTGACAACCAATCGACAACAAAGACAAGGCCATTCAGTGCAATCAGCGCATAGGTTCCCCGCGTCGAGAACCGGGGCAATGGGAGACGGCGCGGTGCATCCTGCCGCTCCGCGTATTCCGGAGCCAGGCCTCCTTCCGAAGAGGGTTCACGAATCGGGCCGTCGTTCGCGCTCACGACAGACTCACCTGTCTCGGATGGACCCGATGGTGTTCGGCCTCTATGATGCTCAACACCTGATCGACGGCCTTGTCCAGCTTGCACTTGGCGTTGATCACCACGTAGTCAAACTCGCGAAGGCGTTCCATCTCCTCACGGGCCGTCTCAATACGACGCTGCAGCTGCTGCCCAGATTCGGTGTCGCGTCTACGCAACCGGTCAATGAGCTCATCCTCGGAAGAGGCACTCAGAAAGATCAAGACCGCCTCGGGAATCATCTCCTTGATCGTAGCTGCACCCTGCACGTCGAGTCGCATCACGACGTCCTTGCCACTGGCCAGCGCGTCGCGGACCTGCTGCTTCGGGATGCCCTTATACTGACCGTAGACGACCGCGTGTTCCAGCAGGTCATCATCGGCAATCATGGTCTCGAACTCCTCCTGGGAGACGAAGAAGTAATCCTCCCCGTGGACCTCCTCACGCCTGGGTGGGCGCGAGGTAGCCGTCACAACGAAGTGGAACCGGACGCCGCGAGACTTCATGCGTTCGACCAAGGTATCCTTCCCTACACCCGATGGGCCGGAGATAACGACCAGCAGAGGGGGCACCTCTAGATTGTAGGGGTCGAGGACGGCGTCATCGGTCATATGTTTGCTCCTGAGCACGATTCCCTTATAATGATACGGCCTAGGTCAACTCGCAGCGTGACTTGCCCGAGTTGCTTTGGAAGATGAGGTGTAACGCTGGCCTGAAACAATTGGCCGTTTGAGCACGCCTACTATACCACAATTGATCGAGGAGAAGAACAATGCCGATTTACGAATACCGCTGCAAGGAGTGCGGACGGCGTTTCTCGGTGTTCTGGCGCTCCTTCTCTGAGGTGCAGGAGGAAAAGCTCAAGTGCAAGCGCTGTGGAAGCACCGATGTACACCGATTGGTGTCGCGCGTCCGCCTTGTCCGATCCGAAGACAGCCGTCTGGAAGATCTTGCCGATCCGAGTGCGTGGGGCGATTTCGATGAGAACGACCCCAAGAGCATGGGTAAGTTTATGCGTAAGATGATGAATGAGATCGGCGATGAGGCCGGGGATCTCGGCCCGGAGTTCGAAGAGGTGATCGACCGCCTGGAGGCGGGTCAGGATCCCGAGGAGATCGAGAAGGACATGCCGGACCTTATGGGCGAGATGGATGGAGGGCCAGGTGGTCTCGGGGGCGGAAGCGACATGTACAGCGCTTCCGACTTCGACGAGTAGCCGATGGGAGCCTAATGCCTCTAGAGTCTCGTGAGCCTGACAGCCCAGGTTGTCAGGCTTTGCGTTGTGATAGACTGATCACTTGCTGTGATGAGACAGATGCTCGCCCAGCACATCGGCGAGACCAGAGAAGAAAGGAGAGTATATGACACGAAACCCCGTCACACTTGACGGCCGGTGGGCGCTGATCCTCGGTGCGTCGAGCGGTTTCGGCGCTGCGACGGCACGCGCTCTGGCTGGGGAGGGGATGCACATTGTGGGCGTCCACCTGGATCCCCGGCGGACGCTCGATCGCGCTGAGGCTGTGATCCGTGACATCGAAGAGAAAGGGAGACGGGCCTGCTTCTTCAATACGAACGCAGCCGATGCGCGGCGGCGCGGTCGCGTGATCGCGGCGATCCGCGAGATCCTAAATGATGAGCCCGCCGATCACATTCATATGGTGGTCCACACACTGGCGTTCGGCAGCTTACGGCCCTACGTCACCGAGGATCCAGACGCTGCGGTGACAGAAAGCCAGATGGAGATGACGCTGCGGGTCATGGCCCATTCCCTTGTCTACTGGGTCCAGGATCTGGTGCGCGCAGATCTGCTGGCCGCGGGCAGCCGGGTCTATTCCATGACAAGCATTGGATCACAACGCGTCTCCTCATACTATGGGCCAGTGTCGGCAGCCAAGGCGGCACTTGAGGCCCATACACGACAGCTCGCCGTCGAACTTGCACCACAGGGCATTGCCGTGAACTGCCTGATGCCAGGTGTCACCGATACACCGGCCCTCCGTGCGATCCCGGGGCACGAGGAGATCATCGAGCAAGTGCGCACTTACCACCCGGCCGGCCGCCTGACCCAGCCGCAGGACGTGGCCCAAGCCCTCGTTGCGCTGGCGGATCCACGCTTGACATGGATCTCAGGAGCAATCATTCCAGTGGATGGAGGAGAGGCAATCGTTGCTGCGGGATGAGTTTGCGTTATGTTGACATTAGCATCACCCATGATACAATACACTGAGTTTATCAGACCCATCAAAGTTGCACGCTACCCGTCTGCGTGCAAAACTGGATGGAACAGGAGTCAGCTGTGGAAGAATTGAATCATACCTCTGGGTCTTCTGAATCCGCAGAAGAAGCCATTGAGACCCCCAACACTGCGGAAACGTCCCAATCTGCTCAACCAAATCCGTCCTCGCCCCCTCTGGAAGAAACGCCAGTCGAGGAGGATGCCTCTTCTGAGGAGGAGACCTCTGAGGAGAGCGTCTCTGAAGAGGATGCCTCTGAAGAGGATGCCTCTGAAGAGGATGCCTCTGAAGAGGATATCTCTGAGGAAGGCGCGCCCGCAGAAGCGGGCTCGTGGGAGGAGCAGCTGGAGGAGTCGCTTGCCAGCAGCACGCTGAAGCGCGGTGAATTGCGCGAAGGCATTATCCTCGATCGTCGAAATGACGGATTTGTCGTCGATATCGGCGCAAAGCGGGACGGCTTCGTGCCGCAAGATGACCTCAAGGAACTAGAGGAGGAACGCGAGTTCCATATCGGTGATGAGATTGCGGTAGTGGTCACGCAGTTCCGGGATTCAGACGGCAACGTGGAGCTCTCGATCTCTCAGGCCTTGTTGCAGGAGGATTGGCTTAGGGCAGAGAAGCTGCTGGAAAGCCAGGACGTCGTCGAAACGACGGTCACGGGCTACAATCGTGGCGGTCTGACCGTGGAATTCGGACGTCTGCGTGGCTTCGTGCCGATGTCCCAGCTCATTGGCTTCAACCGCATCCGCCAACCCGCTGAGCGGCAGCGCCGCCTCGAATCGATGGTGGATGAGGAGATCATGCTCAAGGTCATTGAGGTCAACCGCCGGCGTCGGCGTTTGATCCTCTCGCAACGAGCAGCCGCGCGAGAGTGGCGGAGTGCCCGGCGCGAGAACTTGCTTGACGACCTCGAAGCCGGTCAGGTGCGCCGCGGACGTATCAGCCAGATCACCGACTTTGGCCTCTTCGTAAACCTTGGCGGAATGGATGGGCTGGTGCACATCTCCGAGCTGTCCTGGGGGCGTATCGAGAATCCCGGCGAGATCTATCACCCCGGTCAGCGCGTGAAGGTCAAGGTCTTGAACGTGGACCGTGAACGCCAGCGCATCGCCCTGAGCATCAAGGCACTGACGCCAGATCCTTGGGAAAGCGTCGCCGAGCGGTACCAGGTCGGCGACCTCGTCGAGGGGCGCGTCACACAAGTGGTGGACTTCGGCGTCTTCATCGAGCTGGAGCCCGGCGTGGAAGGATTGCTCCACAACTCAGAGCTGCGTGACGTCGCGCAGCGTGAAGAGCTTTCCGCAGGGGACAGCATCCTCGTGAAGGTCATCCGGGTGGAGCCCGATCGGCGCCGCATCGGCTTGAGCGTCCGTCAGGTTCGCCCGAATGAGTGGGAGGAGTGGGCCCTCGCCCAGCTAAGAGAGGAAGAGGCTGAGCAAGCCGCCCAGGCCGAACAGGCCGAGGAAGCGGAAGCTGCGACCGTCGTGGAGGAAGCTGCCACAACAGAGGACGAAATAGCGGAAGAGGCGGAGGCCGAAGAGGCGGAAGCCGTAGAGGC
>JBNGCP010000045.1:25448-29690 GCA_049974845.1 Anaerolineae bacterium
GAAGAGGCGGAGGCCGAAGAGGCGGAAGCCGTAGAGGCAGAGGAAGAGATGGCAAACGCCGCTGTGCCTGAAGAGACAGCTGCCGGCGAAGAGGAGTCGGAGGACTAAAGCGGCTCGCATGAACGCTAAGAAAGATGACAAGATCGCCGTCGAGGGCACCGTTGTAGAGGCCCTCCCCGGCACCCAGTTCCGTGTCAAGCTAGACACGGGTCACGAGGTGCTGGCTTATCTCTCCGGCAAGATGCGCAAGTACTACATCCGCATCCTGCTCGGAGATCGTGTACGTGTCGAGCTCTCT
Organism: Anaerolineae bacterium; assembly: GCA_049974845.1. GTDB lineage: Bacteria > Chloroflexota > Anaerolineae > B4-G1 > SLSP01 > PWVB01. Next base: position 25,747 of record JBNGCP010000045.1, read on the forward strand.
CCTTACGATCTCACACGCGGGCGCATCGTCTATCGTCATAAGAAGCAGCGGCCTGGGGATAGTGATGAGGAATAGCCTCGGCTGCGGCTGAGGGGCTCGTCTGAGCCGCACAATCCAGTACTGCTGTGATGCTTTGGAGTCGAAACGCCGGCCTGCTTAGGCCGGCGTCTTCTTAACCGAATAATGTTGGATCATATCAGGGATGGTGAGGCATGGACTTATACCAAGCAATCGTCAACCGGCGTTCTGTCCGACGATACGAGGATAAGCCTCTAGAGCGACAGAACCTAAAGATGGTCGATGACATCATCGACCACACACAACCCTTGGTGCCCGAGAACCGCTTCCGCGTCATGCGGCGCGACGTTGTGACCGGAGAGGATCTGATCGCAGCGATGGGTGGGTATGGACGCATCCTCACACCACCCCATTATATGGTGGCGTCTGCCGTGGGGGATCTTGCCCCGCTCGTCGACCTGGGATATCGGCTGGAGCAGATCGCCGTCCAGATCGTTCAGATTGGCCTGAGTGTCTGTTTCATCGGCAGCCTTGGGCGGGAGAGCAACGTCCGCGTGCGGTTCCGGCTCAACGACAGAGCCAGAACGGGGGCATTTCTCATCTTCGGGCATGCGGCCCAAGCGAAGCCTGACAAAGCTATCGATGCGTTGATCGGAAAGGCGGCCGGTGGTGAATCGAAACTGGCCGCTAACGACATCTTCTACGTGGACAGCTTCGACCGACCTCGCACGCCGCCGAGATCGCTCACCAGGATCGTGGAGGCTGCACGTCGGGCGCCCTCCGCAAACAACGTACAGCCGTGGCGCTTCCTATGGAAGGACGAAGTGCTCTACCTCTTCCTGCAACGGGAGAATCCCCGCTACGGAAACAAAGCTGAGCTCCAGGAGTATCGCTACGTCGATGGCGGGGCCTGTATGGCAAACGTCAAGATGGCAGCGGAGACACTGGGGGTCGACGAGGACTGGGGCCTGATCAGGACCTCGACCGTGGGGGTGCCTGAGCACCCGGAGACGCTAGAGCCTCTGGCAAAACTGAAGCTTGGTTAACGAGCACACCAAGGCTTCGCATCGTCCGACAGCCTGAGAAGAGGCCACGCCACGGCGCGCAACTGACGGGAGCTTCTATCTAGACGGTCCGCACCGGGGTAATGATACCTTCCTCGACCCGAAAGGTCGTGGTATGCTTGCGGAATTCCTCGGGAAATAGCTCGGCATCGGTGGTCGCAAGGACGGTCTGCTCGACATCACCCAACAGATTGAGCAGATAGCCTCGGCGGGCACGGTCCAACTCAGCCAGCACCTCATCGAGAAGCAGCACCGGAGACTGACTGGTGAGGCGTTGGAGCCAGCGCAACTCCGCCAGATGTAGCGCCAGTATGGCCGTGCGCTGCTGCCCCCGCGACCCAAAAATGCCCAGGTCGTGCCCTTCGGAGATGAAGCACATATCATCACGGTGCGGCCCGACCAGGGTCATCCCGCGCTCTATCTCGTGCCTGCGCCGGCGATCCAGCGTCCGGCGATACGCTTCGTAGAGCGCTTCCACATCGATCGTCGGCCCCGAGGCCGGGCCATCTTCCGAGCGATCCACCGGCTCCGAGAGGCGTAGGGCCTCGAAGTTAGGCACGTAGCGCAGCTGCAGTCCTGCATGTCCTCCGGTCAGCTCCTGATGCAGGCGGTCGACGTGTTTTGTCAGCTCGTGAATGACCTGTCGGCGATAGAGGGAGACGGTCACACCCGTCCGGACGATCCGCTCCTCCAGCGGAACCAATTGCTTCGCGTCACCTCCACGGTCTCGCAGGTGACGCAGCAGCGCATTGCGGCGGGAGACCGCCTTCTTGTACGCGTCATAGACCTCGACATAGGTCGGATAGACTTGAGAGAGCAGATTGTCCAGGTAGCGGCGGCGCCCGGAGGGGGACCCGTGGACCAGCTCCAAATCCTCGGGCAGAAAAAGGACGACGTTCAGATGCCCGGCCAGATCCGCTATGCGCACCGATCGCTCGTCGATCCGCACGCTCTTCTGCATCCGGTGCCGCCCGTTCGAGAGCTGTCTCCGCTCGAGAGCAATCTCCAAGGTCTGGGTCTGGTCCCCCTTGGCGACCTCAACCTCAAGATGGGCGAAAGGCATCTCCGCCTCCGCCGCGCTCCAGGCAATTACCTCCTGGTCGGTACTCGTCAGAGGAGAGGAGCCGAGCGCCAGGAAGGCGATGGCCTCCAGCAGCGTAGTCTTGCCTTGGGCGTTGGCGCCCAGCAACAGGATAGGAGCTGGAGGTAAGGTCAGTTCCAGGCGATCGTAGATCCGGAACTGGCGAAGGCCTAGGCTTCGGATATGCATGGGAAGCGTATTGTAGCATGATGAAGGGGAAGCTCAACAAATGGAGTATGGGCAGTGTATCCTTATCTCAGGAAATTCCGTCGGCTCCCATTGAGTGCCTTCGTGGCATGGCTCTTCACGCCTGGAATGGGCCGGTTGGCGCGGTTCATGCTATCCTCAGGCGAGTTTCCTGAGATAAAGACACAGTACCAGGACGGTTGCGCATGAGCCCGATTGTGATAGTGTAAGAGCTTGGATGATTCGCCTCGAACCCTCGAGAGCCGCCTGGCGGGATGACCCCTGCGGCTAGACATGGAGGAACCTTGATGAAGCCAAAGCCAATACGCACCTTTTCTATTATACCTTCGCTTCCCGAGCCCCTGCAGCCTCTCTGGAAGCTGGCCTATAATCTCCGGTGGGCTTGGAAGCACGACATGATCGAGCTATTCCTGCGCCTTGACAGCGACCTCTGGGAGGAGACAAACCACAATCCCGTCCGTATGCTCGGCAAGATCGATCAGGAGCGGGTCGAAAAGCTGGCATCGGACGTGGGCTTTATCGCTCACTTGGAACGCGTGTCTCGTTACCTCGACGACTACTTGAGCGCAACGGAGGATACGTGGTTTCGGCGCACCTACGGCGACGCGCAGCAACCGCTGATTGCGTACTTCTCACTCGAGTTCGGACTGACCGAATCGTTGATGATCTTCGCCGGTGGGCTCGGCGTATTGGCCGGTGATCATCTGAAATCAGCCAGCGACCTGGGCCTCCCATTGGTCGGCGTAGGCCTCCTCTATCAGCAGGGGTACTTCCGTCAGTATCTCAATCAGGCGGGATGGCAGCAGGAAGACTATGAGGACAACCATTTTGACAACCTTCCACTCGTCCTGGAGAGGGACGAGGAGGGCGAGCCGCTTAAGATCGAGGTTCAGCTCCCCGGACGCAAGGTGGCCGCCCAGATCTGGCGGGTGCAGGTGGGTCGGATCCCGCTCTATTTGTTGGATACCAATATCTCGGAGAACACGCGCCCGCAGGATCGCGATATCACCGACCAGCTCTACGGCGGAGATCAAGATCTGCGAATCAAGCAGGAGATCCTGCTCGGCGTGGGCGGATACCGCGCGCTGCAGGCTTTGGGGCTAAGCCCCGTGGTCTATCACATGAACGAGGGCCACTCGGCTTTCTTGGCATTGGAACGCATCCGACAGCTTATGGTCAACCACGACCTGACCTTTGCGGAGGCGCGGGAGGCCGCCTCCGCGGGATTCGTCTTCACCACGCACACACCGGTGCCGGCAGGGCACGATCGCTTCCCGCCGCACCTGATGCAGCACTATTTCCAGGAGTACGCCACACAGTCCCTGAAGCTGGATTGGAACGAGTTCATGTCATTGGGACGCGAGAATCCCTTCGACTACAACGAGCCCTTCTGCATGACGGTCCTTGCCATCCGGCTATCGACGGACACGAACGGCGTGAGTGAGCTGCATGGCGAAGTGACCCGCCAGATGTGGCAGGGGCTGTGGCCGGGCGTGCCGCAAGAGGAGATCCCCATCTCGCACGTGACCAACGGCGTGCACATCCTCTCGTTCATCTCGCGGGACATGAAGGTA
>JBNGCP010000046.1:0-13857 GCA_049974845.1 Anaerolineae bacterium
CAGACGGCGTTCGCGCCGCGGTCCGTTTTTATGCAGGAGGCCCTTTCCTAGGTCCAACACTCGCCAACGCAAGTCCAACGCACTCCGGCGTCTACTAACCCGATTCTAGAATACAATAGTAGATGAGTGGAGGGCACTCAACACATACAACGCAGAAACATCACTACAACGTTTACGGCGGCGCCGGGGGCTCGTTCTTAGAGAGCGAGCCCCCGGTCGTGGTGGTGTGCCAGGCAGTCTGCAGTCGTCAGCCGTCAATCGTCCACATCGTCGATCTTCCGGCTTCCGGTCGAATCTTACGCAAACGCAACGGTGGGCGCCGGGTGCTCAGCCCCAGCGCGACCATTCCCAGCCCCGCGACGATGATCGCGGCGAAGAGGGCTACATTGTTGCTTCAGTCGCCGGCAGCAGCATCTCGGGCTCGCGGGCCGCGTCGACGCTGATCACGGCGGTCAGCGCGGGATCACCTTCGGCGAGCCCCATAAGGGCTGCTATAATCCCGATACACCCTATCGCATCAAGGAGACCTATGACACGCACGAACCACCTTCGCGAGATACTCGACGCCGGCAAGCCCACGCTGGCGACGCGGCTGCATATTGCATGGCCCACGGTCATCGAGCTCGTCGGCCAGACCGGCGCCTTCGACTACGTCGAGATCCTGGCGGAGTACGCGCCCTACGATCTCTTCTCACTGGAGAACCAAGGGCGGGCCCTCGATCTCTTCCCCGAGATGAGCGGGATGATCAAGATCGAGCAGGAGTCGCGCCTCCATCTGGCGGTGCGCGCGATGAGCTCCGGCATTCAGAATTTGCTCTTCACCGATATCCGTTCTGCGGCCGACGCCCGCGAGTGCGTGCGGTATGTCCGCGCCGAGACCCCCGACCTCGGCGGGCTCCATGGGGTGGGGCAGGGGCGCGACGTGGGTATCGTCATGGAGTCCGGCTCCCCCGCCTTCGTGCAGACGACGGTGGATGCCGTCATCGCTGTGATGATCGAGAAGCGGGGTGCCGTCGAGGAGCTGGAGGAGATCCTGGCCGTCGATGGCGTCGATATGGTGCAGTTCGGTCCCTCGGATTACTCGCTGAGCATCGGCGTGCCCGGCCAACGGCGCCACCCAGCCGTCGTCGAGGCTGAGCACTACGTCATCGACACGGCGTTGCGGATGGGGGTCGCGCCGCGCGTGGAGGTTCAAGAGCCCGCCCAGGCCGAGCCCTACCTCGAGATGGGCGTCCGCCACTTCTGTCTGGGCCTCGATATGCGGACCCTCTTTTACTACTGGCGCGACAACGGCGCCCGTATGCGGGAGATGATGGACGCAGGGTAGGGCGACGGCTCAGGACTGAGCTTCGAGGTTTTCGATCTTGTCGCGATCAACCATAGAGCCCTCGCTCGCGTATCGCGGCCAGGAAGGTGTCCCGCATCTCGCGGTAGACCGGCAGGTAGTCGAAGTAGCGCAGGCGCGTCTTCACCTCGAAGTCGATGCGTGCCTCTTCATCGCTCGCGTACAACAGAATGCCTTCGGTGACGACTCGGCCCCTGAATATCAGGGGGGCCTCGTTGATCAAGTGTGTCCTAGCGCTTACCCTCGTTGCGTGTGATCCGCACGACGGCTGCCACCGCGACGACGGTCAGGATCACGCGGATCAGATCGAACCGGACCGACACAGGATAGGCCAGACCGAAGGTGAAGTTGAGGAAGAAGTGAAGCAGCACCGCCGTAAGCACGCTGCGGGCGTTGGCGTTGTACGCGCGGGTCGCGGAACACGAACTCTTGCGTTTGGATGTGCGATGCGGTAGACTGTGAATAGGCAGACGAGGAGGTGTAACATAGCTGAGGAGATCCACAAGCTCTGGAGGACCAGTCTGAGCCTGGTCGCCGTGCTGGCCCTGATGGCGTGCGCGCGCTCCGATGAGGCCTATATCCAGGGCACCTGGATCTACAGCGCCCCCAGCGTCGGCGGCATCGCGCCCCAGTCCTCCGTGCACACCCTCTGGACCTTCGATGACGGGCGCGTGGTCGCATCCTCGTGCTGCGAGTTTCGCCCCGACTTCGAGGGCCGCTACCGCGTGATCCAAAGCGAGGAGGACGCGCTCACCCTGCACATCTACGATATGCAGGGCCCGGGCGCCGCTGAGCCCTTCGACCTGCACATTATCATCGACCGCGACCGTCAGACCCTTACGGTCGAAGGTGTGGGCCCCTTCATCCAAGAGGAATGATCCTATTCCTCAGCACCTTCAGTTACAAAGGAGATTAAGCAATGATCCACCTTGGCACCCAATACTACCGTCCCCCATTCCCCAACGAGCGCTATTGGGAGGACGATATCAAGCGGATGGCCGATTCGGGCCTCAACACGCTCCAGCTTTGGGTCGTGTGGGCCTGGGTCGAGGCGAAGCCCGGCGAGTTTCGCTTCGACGACTACGACCGCCTGGTGGCGCTGGCCAACAAGCACGATCTTGAGGTCGTGCTCAGCACCATCGCGGCGATCCAGCCCTACTGGATCCATCGCGTCGTGCCCGGCAGCCGGATGGTCGATAACTTCGGTCACGAGGTCGTCTCGTCGAACCGGGGCGAGTGCCACTATGGCCTGACGCCCGGGGGCTGCATCGATCATCCCGGCGTCTGGGAGCGGATGCGGCAGTTCCTGGCGGCGACGGCCGAGCACTACTACCGCGCCCCGAACCTCTTTGGGTGGGACGCCTGGAACGAGCTGCGCTGGAACGTCCAGGCCGACGGTTTGGTCTGCTATTGCGACTACACCCTTAACCGCTTCCGCGCGTGGCTCGATGCCAAATACGGGGGTCTCGACGGCCTTAACCGGGCGTGGCGGCGGCGCTATTCCTCATGGGACGATGTGCGGCCCGGCAAGATGCCCAGCCGCCCCTACACGGAGATGATGGCCTTCGAGGATTTCATCAGTTGGCGCGCTGTCCAGCACGCCTACGACCGCTATGAGGTGCTCAAGACCATCGATCCCCAGCACCCGGTGACGGTACACGGCGCGCAGCCCACGGTGCTCCACGGAAGCGACGCCTATCCTAACGCCACGGCCCTGCACCGCGGCAATGACTGGTATTTTGCCGATCGCGTCGACGGGGTGGGGACCTCCAGCTTCCCAAAGTGGGGTGGGTTGGAGATGGACCGAGCCGAGTTCATCAACCGCATCGACTTTGTCGCCTCGGCGCGGCAGGGCAAGCGGATCTGGCTCAGCGAGCTCCAGGGCGGGCGCTCCAACATCGGCTTCGACGTGGCGCAGAGCGTCGACGCCGCCTCGCAGCAGAGCTGGGTATGGACCGGGCTCTCGGCCGGCGCCGACGCCATTCTCTTCTGGTGCTGGCGCGATGAGGTCTTCGGTCGCGAGTCCACCGGCTTTGGCCTGGCCGGCGCCGACGGCCTCGCCGAGGAGCGGTTGGCGGCGATGCGGAAGACGGGCGAGATCCTGCAGGCCCACGACGATCTCCTGACGGGCTACGAGCCCGCCCCCGCCGACGTCGGCATCTTCTTCAGCCCGCAGTCCTACTATCTCTACTGGGCCCAGGATGCCACCGCCCGGCGCGGACTGACGGGCATCCAGGGATACGCGCAAGCGATGGTCCGTCGCAATATCCCCTACCGCATCATCGAGGAGGCCCACCTCGACGAGCTCCAAGGGCTGAAGCTCCTCATCCTGCCGCGAACCGTCGTGATGGACGCGCCCGTGGCGGAGGCGCTGACCGACTTCGTGCGCCGCGGCGGCACTTTGGTCTGCGAGTCAGAGGTGGGTGCCTTCGGCACGGACGGCCTCTACCGCTATCCTGAGGATCGTTTCTTCGCTGAGCTGACGGGGATCCAGGAGATTGGGCGGCGTCGCCTTCCCGCCGATACCATCCCCTTGTCCCTGGGCGAGCGCACCTACCGGGTGCTGGCCGCCCAGTGGCTCACGCCGATGTTCGAGCGAGGCTCGGCGGAGCGCGAGGAAGCTCTGCTCAAGCAGGTGGCCCTCGACAAAGGCCGCATGCTCTTCGTCGGGTCCTATCTCGGCGATGCCTATCTGGCGGCGCGTGGTGAGAAGGCGCGCGCCTTCGAGGACTTCCTGCTGGCGCTCGCCGCCGCCGCGGGTGTGACCCGCCCGGTCACGGTGCTCTCGCCGCTGGCTGCCGGCAATGAGTTCGTCCACGTCCGCGTGGGGGCGGCGCCCTCGGCCGACGGTTCCAACGGTGTGCGTCCCGTGGCCTTCGTTTTCGCGCCCACGCCGGACACCGAGGTCGAGCTGCGGTTTGAGCCCGGCTTCTTTGCGGGTCCAGTGCGCGATCTTCTAACCAGTGAGCGGGTCGCAACGCAGCCCGACACCGGCGGCCTCAGGGTGACCCTCGGCCCCACGGAGTGGGGCGTGAGCGTCTTGGTCGGGTAGCCGAAGGGGGAAAACATGGTCGAGCTCGGGCAGACAACGTCGTCGTCGGCGGACGGCTCCCCACCTCGGCGGCAGGCTATGCCGTCGCCCGGCGCGTTGATCGATGCGCTGGTGGAGGGCATCGTCGGGCTGGATGCGGAGCGCCGAATCATCTACCTCAACGCCGGCGCCGAGCGCATCATCGGCTGTTCCAGGGCCGACCTGCTGGGGCGCTCCTGCGATGAGGTCTTTCGTGCGCTCTCCGCCGAAGAGTCTTTCAGCGCGCTCGTCCCATCGCCCGGCGGTCGGTGCAAAGTGCCAGTGGCGCTGCCCGGTGGGCGCCGCGTCGTCCTGTCGGTGACGCGAGCCCATCCAGTGTCGCCGGAGCCGCAGAGCGGGCCGCAGACCGTGCTGGTTCTGCGCGATGTCAGCGAGGAGGAGGCCTTCCGTCGTCTGCTGAGCAGCTTCCTCGCCAACGTCGCGCACGAGCTGCGTACGCCCCTCTCTGCTCTCGCGGCGTCGGTACAACTGCTCCTTGACCAACTGCCGGATCTGAGCGCGGCTGAGCTCGAGGAGTTGCTGGGGTCGCTGCACCTCGGCGTCTGGCGCCTCCAGAGCTTGGTGGACAACCTGCTGGAGGCTGCCAGTCTGGAGGCCGGGCACTTCCGCGTCTTCGCTCACCCTTGCAACGTGCGGGAGATCGTCGCCGAGGCCGTCTTCACCATCCAGCCGCTCGTGGAGCAGCATCGGCAACGGCTCGTGCTCGAGGTCCCGGAGGTGCTCCCGCCGGCACGGGCCGACTTCCGGCGCACCGTGCAGGTGCTCATCAACCTGCTCAGCAACGCGAGCAAGTATGGGCCCGAGCGGGGTGTAATTACCGTCACGGTGACGGTCGTGCCTGCCGGCGAGACGTCCCCGCACGCATCAGCATGCGATTTTATCCGCATCGCCGTCGCAGATCAGGGGCCCGGCCTGCCTGAGCGCGCGCGGACCCATCTTGTGTCCACGTCGCCTGATCCGAGTGCATTGCAGATGGGGACGGCTGGCCTGGGACTGTCGGTGGTGAAGGCGATCGTGCGCGCGCAGCAGGGAGAGGTAGGGGTGGAGACCCGCCCCGAGGGGGGAGCCGTCGTCTGGTTCACGATCCCCGTCGCCGTTCTTCCCTCGTCGGAAGGGAGCGAGGTTGTATGAGAGTCCTGGTGGTTGACGACGATCGCACGCTGGCGGATGTCCTGGCCTTCACCCTCCGGCGCGAGGGCTTCATCGTCCACATCGCTCACGATGGTGAGGCCGCGCTGCGGGCGTGGGAGCAAGATGACCCGGACCTGATTGTGCTCGACGTGAACCTGCCCGGACTCGATGGTTTCGCCGTCTGCCGGCAGATCCGCGCGCGTGACGGTGATGTCCCCATCATCCTGCTGACGGTGCGCGACGAGGAGAACGACATCATCCGCGGGCTCAAGATCGGCGCAGATGACTATATCACGAAGCCCTTCAGCCCCCGTCAGCTCGTGGCTCGCGTCCAGGCGGTGCTGCGACGGGCCGGAAAGACGCCGACGCGTGCGATTCGCCGTGTGGGCGTGCTCGTCCTGCACTCAAACCGGCGCGAGCTCTCCTGCGGTGAGGGGCAGCCCGTCGTGCTTACCCGGCTCGAGAACCGCCTGCTGGATTATCTGATGCTCAACCACGGACGCATCATCAGCGCCGAGGTGTTGATCGACTACGTCTGGCCCGACGGCGGGGATCGCGACATGCTTCGCCAGCTCATTCACCGCGTAAGGGGCAAGATGTCCGAGGCGTGCGATGCTGGACCGAAAGGCCCCGAGGTCGCGGCCGAGACTCCTGCCATCATCAACGTCCCCGGGCTCGGCTATGGGCTGGAGTTACCCTAGCCGACCGGAGTGGTTTGTCACAGCTTTGTCACACCCACATCACGAGCGCTGTAACGCGGGCGATCTACCATAGGTGCGAAGTCTTTGATTCTAGTCGGATCGGCTACTGCCCGATCCGGGGACAAGGAGGTCGCCTGATGGCAGATCTACAGTTTTTTCCGCTCATCATCGGCCTGGCATTCGCCTGTGAGTTGGTGGATTCGGCGCTCGGGATGGGCTATGGAACGACGCTGACTCCGGTGCTCTTGATCCTCGGCTATCAACCGGCGGAGATCGTGCCAGCCGTGCTCTTCTCCGAGTGCATCACCGGCTTTCTGGCCGGAATCTTCCACCACGAGTTTGGCAATGTGAATCTTCGCCCCGGCTCTCGAGACTTCAAGGTGACAGTGATGCTCTCCGGGATGAGCGTGCTCGGCGTCGTGGCTGCGGTCCTGATCGCCGTCCGCCTGCCGACCTGGGCCGTCAAGCTCTACGTTGGGGTGCTCGTCCTGGCGATCGGCCTTGCCCTTCTCTGGAGTCGCAACAGGACTTTCCGCTTCACATGGGGGCGCGTCGCGGGCCTTGGCGCGCTCGCAGCCTTCAACAAGGGCATCAGCGGCGGCGGCTACGGTCCTGTGGTGACCGGCGGGCAGGTGCTCAGCGGCGTGGGCGCGCGCAGCGCGATCGGCATCGCCTCATTGGCGGAATCCGTCGCCAGCTTCGCCGGTGTCATCACCTATCTGGTCGCCGGTTCGGCCTTCCCGACGCTGTTGACGCCCTCCCTGCTCTTGGGGGCTGTCGTATCGGTACCCTTGGCCGCCTTTGCCGTCAGTCGCTCCCGTGAGGAGTCCCTGACGCGGGCAATCGGGACGATCACGACGCTCCTGGGCGGCTATACGCTCTACCAGGTCCTGTTCTAGGAGGTCCCGGACGACAATCTGATAACTGTCTGCCGTCAGCCTTCAGCCGTCAGCTAGAGGTAGGGAGTAGGGCAGTAGGAAGTAACCCCAGAGCCCCGCAGGATGAAGCCGGACTTCGTCCTGCGGGGCTCTGGCCTGCCTCGTGCCGGCTCGATCCGCCCGACTGCGGCGATCGTATCGTGCAGGTCAGACGCTGTTATAGGCGTCTCTCAGCCCCTGGATGTCGAGCTTCACCATCTGCGGCATCGCTTCGGTGACCTTTTCGACCCGCTTGGGGTCATCGTCGCTTAGCATCTCGTCGAGGGCCGTGGGTACGATCTGCCACGAGACGCCGTACTTGTCCGTGAGCCAGCTGCACATCTGAGGCTCCCCGCCATCGAGGAGCTTCTCCCATAGCTCGTCCACCTCTTCCTGCGTCTCACATTTGACGAAGAAAGAGACCGCCGGGGTGAAGCTGAACTCGGGGCCGCCGTTGATGCCCATAAACTCGACGCCGCCGAGATGGAATTTCGCGGATAGAGCCGTTCCTGCAGGACCCGGTCCCGTTTCGCTGTAGCGCTTGACGTCATCGACGCTCGAATCCTTGAAGATGGACGTGTAGAACGCCATCGCCTCCTCGAGCTGACCATCGAACCACTCGACCAGATCGTGCTTCATCAGGGTCTGGACGAGCTCTCCGCTGCTCAGCACTACGAAGGCCGTGTCCGATTCCGCCTTGAGCTCGGCGATCGCCTCTGCCACATCGCCCTTGAGCAGCGTCGAGTTGCGCCACGCCAGAGGCTCCTCCAGCGTTGTCGATGCTACGTACTTTCGGGCGCTGTTGAGCCAGTCCGCGAAGGGACTATCGGTCTGTTCGGGCCCGACAGCGGAGTATTCCTCGTAGGTCCGCCGCCCCAGCAGCAGCCCGCCTGTGCCGGCCATACCTTCTCCGGCGGCCTTGGCAGAGACCGGATCGGCGTAGGGCGTCGCCCAGCCGCCGTGCTGGAAGCCCTCACGGCGATCCGCATCGGGCCGCCCGGGCGCTTGCATCACCCCATCTAGCGTCAGATTCTCGAACACCACGATCTTGCCCATGGCAGGGTTCTCCCTTCTCACGAGCACGTCGGCTTCAGGATGACGTGCCGCCGCTTGACTCCAAACCGGCAGTTACGCTCAAACCAATTAATAATACACCCATCTTGTTTATGTGTCAAGCATGATGGAGAGAGCCGTCAGCCGGAGGTAAGGAGTAGGGGAGTAAGGAGCAACAACACGTGGCGCGCCACGTAGGGCGAACTGTCTTGTTCGCCCTGCCGGGGTCGAGCAAGACAGCTCGACCTACGTCAACAACGTAGCGCACGCCACGTGCGGCGCACTGTCTTGTGCGCCCTGCTGCGGTCGAGCAAGACAGCTCGACCTAAGTCAACAACGTAGCGCACGCCCCGTACGGCGAACTGTCTTGTTCGCCCTGCCGGGGTCGAGCAAGACAGCTCGACTTACGTCAACAACGTAGCGCACGCCACGTGCGGCGCACTGTCTTGTGCGCCCTGCCGGGGTCGAGCAAGACAGCTCGACCTACGTCAACCCTTGGGGTCATTGCCGCGTAGGGCGCCCTCAACCTGACACGGTTGCATTCGAGCTCAGGATGCGGTAGAGTGGTCGCCTACGCCAAGGCCCATTGCGTGCTCCGCGACCTCACGCCCGAGGAGCGCACCCGCTTCGGCCTCCCTCCGGCGCCTCAGCCGCCCGAGCCGTTAGGGCTTGGGCGCCAGCCGCCCCATTCTCACGGCAATTTGGCCGGGCTGGTGCCCGGCATGATCTCCTGTCCATCCCTACAGTAGGTATAGAGGGCCGAGCCCAGAGCCAAACCCGACGACCCACGCAATCGCACGCAGGCCAGGCCCTGAGCTCGGTCTTCATAGTGATCGTGTCACGCCGTGACTGTATCACGCCGGTTGCTGGGGTAATCCCAGTTGCCCAGAACAAGTGCAACGCACCTAGGCTCGACGGTGAGCGATGTCTTTGGCATCGGGTCGTGGTTGACGACGCCCAGGTGCGTTGCACTTTGTCCCACGCCAATTGCGATTGCCCTGCGCCGGTTGCTTTGTGATCTCTCACGTTCGGAGTATACTCAGGTAGCGGCGCCGCGTTCCTTTGCCAAGCATCGTGTCCGTCTGCCGCACCGGCTTCATCCTTCTCGCGAAGTCTACGGTGGCTCCCACCGGTTACTACTTAGTTCAAGGGGGTGTATGACGTGAATCAACGAAACTTACGTGTCGCTGTGATTGGCGCGGGCCATGGAGGCAAGTCGATGGCTGCGGACCTGGCCATTCGGGGCTTTAGTGTGTCCCTGTTCAATCGCACCGAGGCTCATATCGAGGCCGTGAGGCTGCGCGGTGGGATCGAGCTGGTCACCGAGGACGGGCGCGAGCACTTTGGACGTCTGACGCGGGTCACCTCCGACTTTGCGGAGGCGATCCAGGACGCCCAACTGGTGATGGTCGTCGTCCCGGCCTCAGGCCATCGTGACATCGCCCTTCGCGCCGCGCCATATCTCAGAAGCGACCAGGTGGTGCTCCTCAATCCCGGCAGAACTGGGGGTGCGTTGGAGTTTCGACATGGCCTTCACGAGCTGGGCTGCACCGAGCATCCGATCATCTGTGAGGCCGAGACCTTCCTCTTTGCCGCGCGCAGCATGGGGCCGGCCGAGGCCCGCATCTTCCGCACGAAGTTTTCCGTCCCGGTCGCAGCGATGCCGGCGAGTCGTACGGCAGAGGGCGTGGCGCTGATTCAGCAGTGCTACCCGCAGTTCATCCCCGCGCCCAACGTGCTCTACACAAGTCTGAACAATATGGGGGCGATCTTCCACCCGGCCCTCACGTTGCTGAACGCTGCCTGGATCGAGCGGACCCGGGGTGCGTTCGAGTTCTACATGGATGGGGTGACGCCGGCCACAGCGCGGGTCCTGGAGGCTCTGGATCGGGAGCGGGTCACCGTCGCCGCGGCGCTCGGCATTCGAGCACAGACGGCGCAGGAGTGGCTTTCCCGCGCCTATAACGCCGTCGGCGACACGTTGCACGAGGCGATGCACGCCAATGAGGGGTACGCTGGGATTAAGGCCCCGCCCCAGTTGCACCACCGCTACATCTTCGAGGACGTGCCCTGCAGCTTGATCCCCATCGCGGAGTTTGGCCGCCAGTACGGGGTGGAGACGCCCATGATGCACGCGATGATCCGGTTGGCGATCACCATTCACGGCAAGGACTACTGGCGGGAGGGGCGCACCCTGCGCCGGCTCGGCATCGAGGGGATGTCGGTGCAGGAGCTCCACCGGTATGTGGAGACGGGCGAAAGGTAGGGGCGACGATGCGCATTCTAGCAGGTGCGCTGGCCGACTGCGTCCATGTGGCTGGTGTCCACCATTTCCTCGCGCTCGCCGAGCGGCTCGGTCACGAGGTCCGCTTCACCGGGCCAGCAACCGATGCCGAGACGTGGGCGGACATGGCGCAGGCCTTCCAGCCCGACGTCATCGGCGTCAGCTACCGACTCACGCCCGAGACGGCGCGACAGGCGCTGCAGGACTTCTGGGGCGTGATGCAGGCCGCGGGGCTGGACGATCGCACCTTTGTCTTCGGCGGCACGCCACCGGTCGCCAAGGTGGCCCGCGAGATGGGGATCTTCGAGGCGATCTTCGACGGGAGCGAGCCGACGTCAGCCGTCATCCGCTATCTCCGCGGCGGGAGCGATGCCGAGGGCGGGGAGGGCGTCCCGCCGCAAACGGCGATCGAGCGCATCCGGTGGAAGGCGCCCTATCCGATCCTGCGCCATCACTTCGGCCTTCCGACGCGGACCATCGAACCCACGGTGGAGGGCATCGCTCGCATCGCCGAGGCCGAGGTGCTCGACGTGATCTCCTTGGGCCCCGATCAGGAGGCGCAGGAACACTTCTTCCGGCGGGACCTGCAGAGCCCCAAGCGCACCGGCGCGGGTGGGGTCCCCTTCCGAACCGAGGAGGACTTGGCGCGGCTATATGCGGCCTCGCGTCGCGGCAACTATCCCCTGCTGCGGTCCTACTCCGGGACGGCGGACCTGCTGCGCTACGCTGAGGTGCTGGAGCGCACGATCCACAATGCCTGGTGTGCGACGTCCCTCTTTTGGTTCAACGCTATGGACGGGCGCGGGCCGATGGGCCTGGAGACCTCCATCCGCGAGCATCAGGCCCTGATGGCCTGGCACGGCGAGCGCGACATCCCCGTCGAGGGCAACGAGCCCTATCACTGGGGTATGCGCGACGCGCCGGACGTGATCTCGGTCGCCGTCTCGTACCTCTACGCCTACAACGCGCGGCGCGCCGGCGTGCGCGACTACATCACAACCTATATGTTCGAGAGCCCACCGCTGCTCTCCAATCGGATGGACCTGGCCAAGGCGCTGGCCCAGATTCGGGTGGCGGAAGCGGTCTTCCTGGGCGAGGACGAGACGGAGCGCCGCCTCTGGCGCCAGACGCGGACTGGCCTCCTGAGCTATCCCGTCGACGTGACCCGAGCACGGGCGCACCTCGCGGAGTCCGTCTATGTGCAGATGGCGCTGGAGCCTTCGATCGTGCACGTCGTCGGCTACTGCGAAGCCGATCACGCGGCTACCGCCGAGGAGGTGATCGAGTCGGCGACGATGGCGCAGCAGGTGATCGACACGGCGATTGCGGGTCAGCCTGATATGACCCAAGATCCTCTGATTCGGGAGCGGGTTGAGGAGCTGGTGAGCGAGGCCCACGTGCTCATTGACGCCATCCGGCGACTGGGCGAGGGGAGGAGTGACGACCCCCTCAGCGATCCCGCCAACCTCGCGCGCGCCGTCCACGTGGGCCTCTTGGACAGCCCGCAGCTCCAGCAGAATCCGGAAGCACGCGGCAAGCTCCGCACCCGCGCCATAGATGGTGCGATGGTGGCCGTGGATGAGGAGGGCCGCCCGATCACAGAGGCCACGCGGATTCGCGCCCTCGAGCTCTAGCCGCTGGGCGTCCCACCTATCGGGATCAAACTGGGTCTCGCGTCTCGGCTGTGCGCGACCGTGGACCGCGGGCGTCCCGCCCGCATGCCGCGTCAGCGGCGGTCTTTCCAGCGCGCGCTATGCCGAGTGAGCTTGCTGCGCCGGTGAGGTGCGCCTGTGGCGCATGCGGGCAACGAAGTCCCCGTTCAACGGGAGATGCTCGCGGTCTATGCTGCAGCTTGTGTTGGGTGTCCCTATCCCGTGAGCTTGGTCTCGTCCACGACGAGCACGTCAGGGCCGAGGGCGTGGGTCGCGTCGGCGCCGATGCGCTTGGATTTGGCTATCGGCCCTTCGATGTCCACCTTGGCCAGATCATAGCCCACGAGGTGGCCCTCGTTGTCAATCAGCACGTCGTTGAGCGTGCCGATGCGCGTGCCGTCCTGGCCGACCACGTCCCGGCCCTTGAGCTGGTTGGCAACGCTCAAGCACTGCTGGTGGTTCGGCAGCTCCTCCTTGCTCACAAAGACATCGGGCCGGCTCACAATGATGACGTCCTCGCCCCAGACCTGGATCTCTGTAGCGGGAATCGTCTTCGTGGTGCGACCCAGCAGGCCTCCCTTGCTCGACAGCAGGGCTGCGATCGAGCGGGTGTTGGGATCGACCAGCATATCCGAGACCTTGGCGATGATCTCGCCGTTGCTGAGGCTGACGACGGACATATCCTTCATCTCTTGCGTCTTACGGACAATCGGCATTGGTAAGCTCCTTTCGGTAGGGGAATCGGTTCACTACTAGCATAGCCGCTACGACCTGGGTGTCAAGCGCGCCGCCGCTTTCGCGTCGCCGATTCTGCGCTATCATAACATCACAACGGGGTCGCACGATGACCCTACTCTGTTACCCAAACGTGATCTTTCTGAGTTGTGCGTGGCCCGCACGCGAGAGGAGCAAAGACGTGTCCCGAGAAACCGTGCCAAACCGCAGTGAGATCCCCGAGACGTTCAAGTTCAACCTTAAGGCCCTCTTCGTAACCCCGGCGGCGTGGGAGCAGGAGGTCAACGCGCTGGAGGATGCGATCGGCGTGTTGTCGGCATTTGAGGGCCGCCTCGGCGAGAGCCCGCAGATCCTCGCCACGGCGCTGGACGTTCTCGCCGGGCTCATCAATCGCCTGGGGAAAGTCTATACCTACGCCAGCTTGAGCTATGCTGTGGACCTTCGTGATCAGGAGGCGGCGATGGCGGCGGGGCGCGCCCGCGCCCTTTTCAGCCAATTCATGGCAGCGCAGGCCTTCCTGGATCCCGAGCTGCTCTTCATTGGCGAGGAGAAGCTCCAGCGGTGGATGGATGAGGTGGAGCGGCTCCGGGTGCTCAAACACTATGCCGATGATCTCTTCCGCAAGCAGGCCCACGTGCGCTCGGTCGAGGTGGAGCAGATCATGGGGCTGCTGGGCGATCCCTTCTCTGGCGTCTCGGAGACGGCTAGCGTGCTCACCGATGCCGATTTCGTCTTCGAGCCGGCGGTGGCGTCCGATGGCACCGAGTTAGAGGTCACCCAAGGCTCCTTGAAGGGTATCCTCGCGAGCCCCGATCGCCAGGCACGGCGCACCGCCTACGAGCACTATTGCGATCAGTATCTGGCCTACAAGAACACCCTGACCTCGGCGCTGGCGACCTCGATCAAGCAGAACGTCCTCACGATGCGGGTCCGGCGCTATGACTCGAC
>JBNGCP010000046.1:13957-29149 GCA_049974845.1 Anaerolineae bacterium
CCGGCGCGTTCTCGGCAGGGTTCCAGAGCACCTATCCCTACATCGTCATGAGCTACAACGATGACATCTTTAGCTTGAGCACGCTGGCGCACGAGCTTGGGCACTCCATGCACTCCCACTATGCTTGGAAGACGCAGCCCTTCCTCTACGCCGATTACTCCCTCTTCGTGGCGGAGGTCGCCTCCAATTTCCACCAGGCGATGGTGCGTGCCCACCTGCTCGCGAAACACGAGGGTGAGGACGCCGACGTCGACTTCCAGATCGGCGTGATCGAGGAGGCGATGTCGAATTTCCACCGCTACTTCTTCATCATGCCGACGCTCGCCCGCTTCGAGCTGGAGGTGCACCAACGCGTGGAGCGTGGGCAGGGCCTCAACGCCGACGGCTTGATCGAGTTGATGGCCGATCTCTTCGCCGAGGGCTATGGGGACGCAATGACGTTTGATCGCGACCGCGTCGGCACTACCTGGGCCACGTTCCACCATCTCTACGTCGACTATTACGTCTACCAGTATGCCACGGGCATCTCCGGCGCCAACGCGCTGGCCCGGCGGATCCTCAATGGCGAGGAGGGCGCCGTCGACGCTTATCTCAACTTCCTGAAGGCCGGCGGTTCCCAATACCCGCTGGAGGTGCTGCAAGAGGCCGGCGTCGACCTCACCACGCCGGAGCCTATCGAGGTGACTTTCGGCGTGCTGGCGGAGATGGTCGACCGGTTGGAGGCGCTGGTGGCGGCTGGTTGACGACGGACGGCCGACGGCGGACGGCTGACGACGGACGACTAGAAGCCGGAAGCCAGATGCCGGTGCCAACGGCCCGCGGCGCGCCAGGTACAGACCCGCGCGAGCAAGTGGGAACCGGCAACCGACAGCGGGAAACGGGAGGCCCCTGATCGCTGAGGGCTGAGAGCTGTCAGCTCTCAGCTGACAGCTCTCCTTCTAGCCCTGCGCCTCCAGATACGCCTGCCCGTAGAAGTGCCCCATCACTGCCTGATAGTAGGCCATCGTGAAGATGACGCCGACGCCACAGGCGAGGGTCCCGACGATGCTGGCGAGCATCCCGGCGACGATGCTGGCCAGCAGCACCATCACGTACGCGCCCGGCGCTGCACGAAAGAGGTCCCAGACCGCGCGGAAGTTCAGCCCCGCGCTAATCGACCCCGACACGACGGAGCGCGTGAGGGCCGCCGGCAGTACCAGTCCTAGCAACAGCCCGTAGATCAGGCCGAAGGAGCCGATACAGATGCCGAACACAGTGCCTAACACGGCGGCGACATCCTCATCCAGCCCGCCTGCCACGGCGCCGATGATCCCGAAGATGATCGAGAGCACCCAGATGGGCGCGGTGTAGACGAGGCTGACGACAAAAGCCCGGAATCCGTGGCCCAGGTAGGTGCCGAAGTCGACGTCGGGTAAGGGTGTCGCACTGCCGGCGGCAACACGCCGCGCTACCTCCAGCCCCCAGCCCATCAGGTAGATCTGGCCGACGATGGGGATGAGCCCGATCAGCGCGTTGATCGCCACCTTCCGCAGCCAGTCAGGATCATCGAAGATATAGGTGAACGCCTTGCCGAAATCCATGGGGGTCCTCCTGTCGCTAGAGTTGAGATACATCTGCGCGCAGTATACTGCAGCCGCGCAGATGTACAATCGGGACACCGCGTAGGCATCTCAGCGGCTCGCACGCTCAAGGCCGCCCTCGAACACGGAGGAACCGCGTCCGGTGGTGGGGCGCGGCTCACTCTTGCGCCTCCTCGGGGGCGCAGATGTCACAGTGAGAGGGCGCTGCGGTTTAGCAGCGCCCTCGGCCTGCATATCAGACCTATGCCCGTTGGTGTCGTCTGCTATGGGCAGCTCACCCGCGGGTTCCAATCGGCGAACATACCGCTGGGGTTGCGGCGCCATGTCCAGACGTGCAGCTCATAGTAGGGCGTCACGCCCTCATCTGCGCCGTGCGGTCCCACCGTGGTCTTGTACTTCAACTCGTGACCCAGAAACTCCGGTGGTTCAGCCCCTGCCCACGCCGCTGCCGGGATGATATACTCGACTGCAACCAGCTTTGCCTCACCGTTCGGCTCGAAGTCGTAGATGAGCACCTCCGGCTCCTCAAGTGAGAGCTGATCGTTGAAGCGGTCTCCCCGGATATAGTGCCAGCCCATTGCCCCTTGGGCCGGGTCTGCGATGCACTCAAACAGTGGCTCGAATCCATCGGCTTCGGCTACCTTGAGAAGATGGTACTGCGACATCGCCCGACGGATCGTCGCGATCTCCCCCGGTCCCGATGCCCACACCGCTACGGGTACCGCGACTAGCACCAACACCAACGCTGCCAAGACGTACGCTCTGTGCTTCATGCTATCCCTCCTATATGCAGCGCGTCGATGTGTTACGTGATGCTAAGATAGCAGCGCACCGTCTCGACAACGTCCCAACAACGTCGCAGGAGCGCGGACCGGTCGCCCCAATCGATGGGATGTAGAAGGCCAACACTTGCGCCTCCTGCGTTTCGCCCTAGACTTCCATCGAACAATCCATGACGCATGAGTGACACCTATACCTTCGGAGGTCCTATGACAAAGATTGCGTTTATTGGCGCTGGCAGCTTTGGTTTCACCCGCAAACTCGCGCGGGACATCCTGACCTTTCCCCTGCTGGAGGATGCGACCCTGGCCTTGATGGACATCGACCCTGAGCGCCTGGAGTTCTCACGGCGGGCCGTCCAGCGCATCGTGGATGAGGGCGAGTATCCCGCCAAAGTCGAGGCCACGATGGATCGCGCGGAGGCGCTCAAGGGCGCTGACGCGGTCCTCTGCACGATCCTCGCGGGCGGCGTTGACGTCTGGCAGCATGACATCCTGATTCCCGCGAAGTACGGGGTCGATATCAATGTCGGCGACACCCGTGGGCCCTCCGGCATCTTCCGCGCCCTGCGCACCATCCCGGTGATGCTGGACATCGTGAAGGATATGGAGCGCTACTGCCCACAGGCGACGCTCCTCAACTACACCAACCCGATGGCGATGTTGTGCCGCGCGATGCAGCGCGAGTCCTTCATCCAGCTCACAGGGCTCTGTCACAGCGTGCAGGGCACCGCGATGATGCTCGCCCGCTGGATCGGCGCGCCGATGGAGGAGATCACCTACACCTGCGCTGGCATCAACCACATGGCCTGGTACCTCGACTACAAATGGAACGGTGAGGACGCCTATCCCCTCATCCGCAAGGCCGTCGAGGAGAACGAGGAGATCTACAACGAGGAGCAGGTCCGCAACGAGATGTTCCTGCACCTCGACTATTACGTTACCGAGTCCAGCGGTCACAACTCGGAGTACAACTGGTGGTTCCGCAAGCGCCCCGAGCTGATCGAGAAGTACGCCACCCACGGAACCGGCTGGAATCCCGGCGAGCACGCCTATATCCTGAAGGAGTACCGCAAGCGCGAGAACAGCTGGAAAGAGGATATCGAGGCGTGGCTGAACGACCCGAACGCCCTCGACCTGCATCGGGGGCACGAGTACGCCGCGTCGATCATTAACGCGCTGCAGGGTGGGCGGCCTTTCCAGTTCAACGGCAACGTGCCCAACACCGGGCTGATCACTAACCTGCCGGAGGGCGCGTGCGTGGAGGTGCCGGTCTATGCTGACAAGGGCGGACTGCATGCGATTCACGTGGGCGCGCTGCCCCCGTCGGTCGCGCCGCTCAATCAGATCACCGTCGCGTCCGAGGAGATGGCCGTCGAGGCTGCGCTCACCGGCGATCCGCACCTCGTCTTCCAGTCCATCGCCTACGACCCGCTGACGGCGTCGGTGCTGTCGTTGGCCGAGATCAAGCAGATGGTGAACGAGATGCTGGCGCAGAATCGCGACTACCTGCCGCAGTTTACGCACTTTGAAGCGTGAAGTAGAAGCCGTCACAACGAGAAGCCGGAAGCGAGAAGCCGGAAGCCAGAAGCCGGAAGCTAGAAGTCGTTCCAGAGAGGAGGCCATATGCTGAAAGACCTGATCGCCAAGAGTCGGAGCTACCGTCGTTTCGATGAGTCCGTGTCGATCCCGATGGAAACGCTACGGGAGCTGGTGGAGCTGGCGCGCTTGTCACCCTCCGCCTCAAACCGCCAGCCGCTGAAGTTCGTGCTCGTCAACGACTGCGAGATCAACGCGCAGATCTTTCCGTGTCTGGCGTGGGCCGGGTTCCTTAAGGATTGGGGAGGGCCGGCGGAGGGCGAGCGCCCGTCAGCGTATGTCGTGATCCTCGGAGACACCGAGATCAGCAAGAACCCCGCCGTGGACGAGGGCATCGCCGCGCAGAGCATGATGCTTGGGGCGGCGGAGAAGGGATTCGGCGGCTGTATGGTAGGCTCGATCCAGCGCGATCGGCTGCGCGAGCTGCTGGATATTCCCGAGCGTTATGAGATCCTGCTGGTGTTGGCGCTCGGCAAGCCCGCCGAGACCGTCGTCATCGACAGGGTGGGTGAGGACGGCGACATCGCGTACTGGCGCGACCAGAACGACGTCCACCACGTGCCCAAGCGCACGCTGGACGAGTTGATCCTCTAGCGGGGAGCGCCGGTTCGACCTAGATGCTGACCTTGCGGAGGCGTGAAGAGCGCCTTCGCAAGGTGCTCTATGGACGCTCATCACCGCAGAGCGTCCACCTCTGCACCACAAACCACCCCATCCCCCACCGGTCG
This sequence comes from Anaerolineae bacterium, assembly GCA_049974845.1. Taxonomy (GTDB): domain Bacteria; phylum Chloroflexota; class Anaerolineae; order B4-G1; family SLSP01; genus PWVB01. The sequence goes on from JBNGCP010000046.1 coordinate 18,644, forward strand.
GAGCGCCAGTGGCCCTCGAACCGGACGGGGTCCCAAACGGGCGGTGGCTTTGTCCCATCGGCGACCTCGGTCCACGCCCAGTCGGCGCCGTCCCAGATAGCATAGCCACCCCGGTGCCGGCCGGGCAGGCGCACGGCGACCGTCGTCGCAGGCTCTCTTGAGGCGGCGAGCTCACTCACCGGTGTGTGGGTCGGGCTGGCCTGGGCCAACTCGGGCAACCACGCCTGCAGCACGCCCACGGGATAGCCGACCAGATGTCGCTCCCAGGCCAGGCGCTGCCTCCGTGAAGCAGGTGCGGCGTAGGTCGTGGCGAAGTCGAAGGCCATCTGGCGGGCGCTGCCAGCCCGTGCCAGCGTCTGGGCCTCACGGAGCATCGCCGGTCGGTTGGCCCCGAGCCCATCCAAGGCGCCGGCTTGGATGAGGTGTATCACTTCTTTGGGTTGTAGGGTGACGCGCATCAGGACGTCCTGTAGATCTGTGAACGGGCCTCGCCTCCGCGCGCGGACCACCTCTGCGATCGCCTGCCGGCGCAGGTCGCGGATCAGTCCGAGCCCGAGCCAGAGCACAGGCTGGCTCGCGTCGGGCCCCGCCGCGTCTGCAGCGTCACCCTCCCAGGCCAGCACCACGTTTGTGCGGCTGTGGTTCACGTGGGGCAGGCGAATCTGGATGCCGAGGCGGATCGCCTCGGCCATGTAGACGGCAGGATGGTGGTAGCCGCCGTAGTTGCGCAGCCGCGCCCAGAAGAAGGCCGCGGGATAGTGGGCCTTCATGTAGGCAGAGCGGTAGCTCACGTCGGCGTAGGCCGTGGCGTGGCCCTGATTGAAACCGTAACCGGAGAACGCCGACACCTGCTGCCAGAGCTGCTCCGCCTGCTCCCGGCTCAGTCCAGGCCCACCGGGGCGCTGGCAGCCCTCGATGAAGGCGGACGCCAGGCTGCGCATCTCCTCCGGTGCCATCTTGCTCATGCCGCGCCGGATGTGGTCGGCCTGCGCCCACGAGAGGCCGGCGATCTCCGTCGCGACCCGCAGGACCTGCTCCTGGAAGATCAGCACGCCTTTGGTTGGGGCGAGGATCGGTTCCAGCGACGGATGCTGGTACCGCGTCGGCACCTCGCCGCGGTAACGCCGCACGAAGACGTCGGCCTGTCCGCCGGTGGCCGGCCCCGGTTTGAAGAACGCGTTGGCCACGGCCAGATCCTGGACAGAGCGCGCCTGCAGCTTGCGCAACGTGCGACGCGCCCCGATCGAGTCGCATTGGAAGACGCCGACGGTATCGCCGCGCATCAGGAGCTCCGCCGTCAGAGGGTCGTCGGGCGGGATGTCGTCAAGGCGAAAGAACCGCACCTCCGTCGCGTCGCCTTCAGGGCTCCGTGTCTGCGCAGCCCGCGTCTGCGCGGCCCGAACCTGTTCGATCCGAACCTGTTCGGCCGCATCCGCCAACACCGTCAGCGCGCGAATGCCGAGCAGGTCGAGTTTGGGCAACCCGACGGCCTCACAATCCCCGTGGTCAAACTGCGTTGTGAGGTAGCCCTTGGGCGCCATCTGGACCGGTACAAGATCAGTGAGGGGCCCAGGTGTGATGACCAACCCGCCGGCGTGGATGCTCAGATGGTGTGGAAAGCCCGAGATGCCATAGGCCGCCCGGGCGACCTCCTGGAGCCAGGGGTCGTTAAGGGCGATCAGGACATCTGCCAGGTCGCGCTCTTGCTGCATCGGATGATACCGGCGGGGGAGCTCCGCCAACAGCTTCCGCGTCTGTGGATCGTCGAGGCCATAGGCTTTGGCCGTCTCGCGGGCGGCCGAGCGCAGTTGCAGGGTGCTCATGGCCCCGACCAAGGCGGTGCGGTCGGCGCCGTAGGTGTCGCGGATGTACGCGAGTACCTCATCGCGGCGGCGGCTGCAGAAGTCCAGGTCGATGTCGGGGGGATCGGCGCGCCCCGGGCTGAGGAAGCGCTCGAAGAGCAATCCGTGGGCGATGGGATCGACGGTCGTGATGCCCAGCACATAGGCGATCAGCGAGTTCGCTACGCTGCCGCGGGTGCTGACCGGGATGTCGTGATCACGCGCGTAGCGGACGATGTCGGCGACGACCAGGAAGAGCGGGCAATACCCGCTGTTGGCAATCGTCGCCAGCTCGCGGTCGAGCCGCTCCTGAATGTGCGATGAAAGAGGCGTGTCGTAGCGGTCCCCGGCGCCGACCTCAGCCTGGTGGCGCAGCTGGGCTTCCGGCGTCACACCTTTTGCGAGGTCGAGGGTCGGCCACTGGAGCCGCCCGTCGGGCAGGGCCGGGCCGCACTGCGCCGCGATCTCGTGAGCGGCCTGCAGCGCACCCGGATAGTCGGCGAAGCGCCGGGCCATGTCTGTGGGCTCCAGCCAGTGGAGATCGATATGGCGATCGCCGCCGTCTGGGAGCGCGGCCGGCGGCAGATCCCCCAGGCCACAGTTGCGGTCGATGGCGGCTAGGAGTCGCAGGCGAGGCCGGTCCTTGCGCTCCAACGTGTAGACGGGCTGCACGGCGACGGTGCGGATCCCGAGGATCTGCGCCTTGGCCGCTAGCTGTGCGGCGACGCGATAGTCCGCGGCTATATGGAGCTCCAAGCTCGCACAGACTCGCTCCGGGCCGTAAATGGCGCAGAGCCTGCCGAGAAAGCGGTGGGCCGCGCGATCGTAATGCGCCGCCGCCCCCGGTTGCAGGCAGCGGTAGATGAAGCCGCTCCGTCCGCCCGTCAGGCAGATCAGGCCGCTGGCATGAGCAGCGAGATCGTCCAAGGTGAGCCCGCGCCGCGCGAGGGTCTCACGATCCTCGTGGGCCTGGATCAGCGCCGAGAGCCGGCAGAGCGAGCGATAGCCCTCGATATCCTGCGCCAGCAGAACGAGCCTGCCCGCGCCGGTATCGGGGAGCGTGGATAGGTCGGCGGGCCATGCCACGGACACCGTCATGCCGGTGATGGGCTGGATCCCTTGCTTCTCACACGCCCGGCTGAAGGCCACGGCGCCGTAGAGCGCGTTGAGATCCGTGAGGGCCAGATGGGTCATGCCGTTGGCCGCTGCGCGCTGCGCCAGCGCCTCCGGCGAGGCGGTGGCGCCCAGCAGCGTGTAGTACGAGTGAACGCGCAGATGTGGAATTGCTTGTGCCATCTCGGCAGTCTCCCCGTGTGTTCTGGCCTGCAGCGCCGGGTGTCTGAGTCAGGGTAAGTGTACCTGGTAAGTGTACCCTTTCTAAGACTGGACACCATGATATGTCGCTGTGGCGCGGGTTGCATCGGGCTCAGCTGCTGGGCGTGTCTAACCTCGTCTCACGCAGGGAGCGGACGCTTATGCCTGCGGCGTTCACGGAACGCGGGTGAAGCCGCTCCGCGCGCGCCCGAGGGTGTCGAGGCCGTACAGCAACAAGCTGCGCCTGTCGGCGTTGGAGCGTTGGGCCTCCGCCTTGGCCAGCGTCTGCAGTTTCTCGACCATCGCGATATCGTCCGTCAGCCAGACCGCGAGCAGATCCTCATAGGCGGTCTCCAAATGGCCCAGGTGCGTGCCCAACCGGGCTGCAGCCGTCTCCAGATCGTCCTGTCGCACGTCATCCAGCGCGTAGAAGGCGACCTCGCTCGTCCACAGGCCCAGTGCGTGCCGGAGGACGAGATCCTCGGGCAGCTTCAGCGGCGCTGCACCCCGTGAGAGCTCCCGCTCGAGACTGCGCGGCTGCGACGCGACCGTGTCGACGTAGGTCGCTGTGGCCTCGCCGATGAGGTCATCCTGCGTCGCGGGTATGGCAAGCTCCAGGACGACCCAGTACGTCTCCCCGACGGCGAGGTCCGGCACGAAGATACGAATGCCCTCTTCCTCGGTATCGCCTTCTGGGGCGACCTCGCCTGCTTCGCCGGCCTCACCCGGTGGCCCCAGCGCGGCTCGGGCGATGGGCTGGGCCACCTGGTCGTGGCCGAAAAGGTGCAGGATCGTGATGCTGGGATCTATCTCTAGCGCCAGACGGATGTCCTTGGCCGCCAAGTGCGCTCTGCGGGCTAGCTCGGTGTTGAGAATGAGCCCCAGATCCTCCGGGTCGCTGACCGGTGTGTACGTCCCGCCGGTGATGCCGGCCAGGGCGTCGAGCTCCCGCCCGTTTGCGTCGTCGCCGAAAGCAAACGTCGAAACGCGCAGACCGACGTCGCGGTCTGTAATCTCGCGCAGCGCCGCGACGACGTTCTCGCGGATCGCCAGCCATTCGGTCACACCGTCGGTAGGGTTCCCATCGGAGAAGAGGAAGACGTGGTTGATGGTGCCCCCCTCGGCGATGCCTGCTACTTCTTCAATGCCCGCCTGCAGTCCCAGGTTCACGTCGGTGCCGCCCGCCGCAATGAGCCGGTTGAGCGCCACGTTGACGGCGTTGAGCGTCAGCTCCTCGACCGCCGTCGCCGGCAGCGCCGTCCGGGTCTGGACGTCGAAGTCGACGATGCCCAGCGTGTCCTGTGGGCGCATCTCCTCGAAGAGCGCACGAATCCCGACCTTCACGCCGTTGAGCTTGCGTCCCTCCATCGATCCGCTCGTGTCCACGACAAAGACGTAGTTCGCCGGTGGCGCCTCAGTGTCGAGGGCCTCTTGATCGGAGGCAGCTTTGAGCGCGACCTCCAGGTAATGCGTGGCCCTGGGGTCCCGCTTCTCGGTAAGTGGGATCTCCGTGATGCCGTAGCGGAGGGCGAGGGTGTGCCCGGCGGCGGCCTCGTCGCCCTGCTCCGGCCCCGGCACGCGGATCCCGCTCAGAGGGGCGACGTCATCGAGGATCACCGGCGTCCCATCGACGGTCACGCCGCTCTCAAGAAGGTCCTCGATCCCGACTGTGGAGGGCTCGGCGAAGTCGTTGTGGCGCCGCACGAAGAGCGCACTGTGGGGCAGGGGGGCACCCCGCGCGACCAAGGGCAGCGGTGTCGCCGTCGAGCCGGGCGGCGCCGTCGGCGCCGAGGTCGATGTCGCCGCAGGTATTGTCGGGGCGGCGGTCGGCGTGGCCGGCTCCGTCGGCGTGGCCGAGGGCGTCATCGTTGGTCGCAGCGTGGGGAGTGTCTGAGGGGTCGGGGTGACGGTCGGCGTCGCCGTGGCCGCCGGGACCAGCGTGGCCGTCGGCGTCGGCTTCGGGGGCGGCTCGGGCAGGGTGAAAAGCACCAGCACCACGACCGCCAGAATCAGGAGCATCAACAGCAGAGCGACGTCGAGCGTCCTCCCATAGCCTCTAAGCATCGTTACCTCCTATGTCCCATGCTGTATAACGCTATTGCACGGGATCAGGTTCGGATCGAACACGTTCGCGCCGGCCAAGTTCGCGTCGAACACGTTCGCGTCGAACACGTTCGCATCGAACATGTTCGTATCGACAGGATGAGGCCCGCGTCAGCCCTGCGGGAGAACTGCGATATCGTACGAGGCGAAGAGCTGTCCGAGCCCATCCAGCCCGTGGGCATCATAATAGAGCGCATTGAGCGTCACCCCACCCGGCGGCTGGAAGAGCTCGCCCTCGGCGATGGTCACGTAGTCGTCCCCCGCGAGCAACCGGTTGGCGATGGTGAGGTAGAGACGGTCGAGCACGCCGCCGGTCATCAAGAGATGAAAGATCAATGGGCCTGCGGTGGAGTAGACCATTCTGTAGCCCATGGCCGTCATATGCGCGATCATCTGATCGCCCTGTACGCCCTCCTCGCCCGCTATGATCACCTCGCCGGCCTCATCCTCGAGCTCCTGACGGCGTGTGGCGTCGGAGTCGGCGGTCGTATAGATGAGCACCTTCCGCCCTTCGGCGGTCAATACCTCGGGGATCGGGAACCTGAGGCTCCGGCTGACGATGGCGAGATCGGGATGCGGGCTCAGACCGCGCGCCTCTCGCCACGCCCGCAAATCGCTGAAGCGGGGATCGTCGACTTGCAGGATCTCCTGCGCGTGACCGGCGGCCCGGTCGCGCAGGTAGCGCCCTGAGGTGATCATAATATCGGACTGTGCGCCCAGCTCCTGAAACAGGCGCCAGTCACGCGGGTTGGCGATGGCTTTGGGGACGGTCATCTCGCGCTCTGTGGCCTCACTATGGATCGCGATACGACCGTCCAGACTGGCGACGAAGTTGGTGTAGACGTAGGCTCGGTCCAGACCCTCGGCATGCTGACGCACATCGTGAGCGAGATAGAGACCCTCCAGCGGCCTCTCCTCCGTGGGTAGGGGGAAGAGCCGCGTGACCGTTTCGTTCATCTTGTCCTCTCTTTCGACTTGTAGACGAGACCGGCACTCACGACGTCGCTTTCTGGTTCGGTGGTTGCGGCGCCGTTGGGCGGGCGCTAGGCGCGGGAGCCCCGAAGGGCACGATACACGCTGTTCTGGAAGGCGAAGGCCGGCTCGTAATAGCGCGCCGCTTGGGTCATCACAATGCCGATCAAGCCGAGCTCCGGGTCGGCCCACGCGAGCGTACCGGTGATGCCGGCCCACCAATAGGTCCCTTTGGAGGGTTGTCCGGCGCTCGTCGCATCGGTGACCTTGACGCCGAAGCCAAACCCATACCCCATCCCGTCGAGCACTCGCCGCCCAAGCCGAATCGGCAGCTGGTCCTCGTCGAGCTGGTTGGTCGTCATGCGCCGGACCGTACGCGAACGCAGAAGATGCGTGCCGCCCAGCTCCCCGCCGTTTAGCATCATCCGCATAAAGCGCACGTAATCGGGCGCCGTCGCGATCAGGCCGCCACCCCCCGAGTGTATAGGCCGCCCCGCGCCTTTGCCGGCGCGATGGAGATAGGAGCCCGCGCCTGGCTCCATGGGCTGGAGCCCGTCGTCGCCGGGCGCGGTGTAATAGCCGGCAAGTCGGTGGCTGAGGATCTCCGGCACCGCGAACCCCGTGTCGCGCATCTCCAAAGGCCGGAAGAGGCGCGATCGCAGGAACTCGTCGAAGGTTGTTCCGGCGACCCGTTCAATGATGTAGCCGAGGACATCGTAGCTGATGCTGTAACGCCAGGTCTTACCAGGCTGCGCCGCAAGGGGAAGTGTCGCCAACTTCTCGATGAGTTCCTCGAGAGGTGAGCCAAGCACTTCGGCGCGCCGATACATCGACTCGACCGGCGTGTCGCCGAGAAGCCCGTAGGCCAGCCCGCTGGTGTGGGTCAGCAGATGCCGCAGCGTGATTGGGCGCTTCAGCGGCTCCGTCCGTCGGGGCGTCTCGTCGTCGACGAGCACCTCGAGGTCCCGAAACTCTGGAATGTGCTCCGCCACGGGCTCATCCAGGGAGAGGCGCCCATCCTCGACGAGAAGCAGTGTCGCTGCCGCCGTGATGGGCTTCGTGAGGGAGGCGATGCGCATCAGCGTATCGATCTGCATCGGCTCATCCGTCTCGAGGCTTCGGCGCCCGTGAGCCTTCGCGTAAGGCTCACCCTCACGGCCGGCCAGGACCGTGACCAGCCCCGCGACCTTTCCCTGTTCGACGTAGCGTCGCGCCGTCTGCTCCACGTGTTGGATGAGTTCAGGCCGGAGCCCGATGCGTTCGAGCTCGGTCATCGAAGTGCCTCCTTGTTGGTCCCCTCGACCTCATCATAGGTGTGTCAGCGCCTTTGTCAATCAGGACGAGGGCGTAGATCGCCATGAGGCTGGCGGTGGGGCGGTTCTGTGCTAAAGTGAGGTCGACTCGTTCGAGTTTTACCTCGGCGGGCAGGAGGCACACGTATGTCCGTCTCGCGTCGGCCCGGTCTCGGGCCCTTTATCGCGATCGGGGTGATTGTGGTCTGGGCGACCTCGCTCGTGCTCCTGTTGGGGAGGGCTTCCGACGGCTTGCCCGTCGTTCTGTGGCCCCTCGGGACGCTGTGGCTCACCTTCCTCTATACTGGCATGTTTATGACCGCCCACGATGCCATCCATGGGAGCATCTGGCGCGGTCGACGCGAGATCAACGCGTGGGTCGGACGCGGGATCCTCTTTCTATATGCGTTCTTCCCTTATGCTCAGGTGCGGGAGCAGCACTTCCTCCACCACCGGTTCCCGGGAAGCTCTCAGGATCCAGACTACACGATGGCGTGCATACCGGCTTCGCGCGCTGGTACCTGCACTTCATGCGCAACTATTTGACCCTCTGGCAGCTTGTCGGCATGGCTGGCGTCTTCAACCTCCTCCAGCACCTCCTGAAGATCCCGTTGCCCAAAATCTTGGTTTTCTGGGTGGCGCCGGCCTTGCTCAGTACCGTGCAGCTCTTCTATTTCGGCACTTATCTGCCCCATCGCGAGCCGCCGGGCGGCTACACCAACCGGCATCACGCCACGAGCAGCGACTACCCCGTGTGGCTCTCGTTTCTCACCTCCTATCATTTCGGCTATCACCTTGAGCACCACCTCCACCCCAACACCCCCTGGTGGGCTCTGCCCGAGCGCCACCGCGCGTTGTCACGCTGAAAGCGAGCAGAACGGAGGCGCCGTAACGTCCTGCTCCGGCTTGGCGACCTCCTCGGGGCCAGTATAATGGGCGGCGGATACCGTTAGCTTCTGGGGAGGACTGATCGTTGCTGCTCGACGCCTTGCTCTTGCTCCTGAGCGTCTTCGCTGCGTCCACCGCCGTCATTATGATCAAGGCGAGCGCGGTGCAGCCGATGCTGTTGGCCTCGTTGCGCCTCATCGTGGCGACCGTAGCTCTGGCCCCCGTCTTCATCCGGGACCTGCGTAGGCATCGCAAGGCCTACACATGGGACCATCTCGTGGCGTCGATCTTGCCCGGCGTCGTGCTGGCGATTCACTTCATGTCCTGGATCGTGGGCGCGCGGATGACGCCCACCGCCAATGCCAGCCTGATCGTGAACTTGGTGCCCTTGGCGATGCCCTTTTTCCTGGTCTGGCTGGCCGATGAGCCGCTGACGCGGGATGAAGTGCTTGCCACGGCCATCGCGCTGGCCGGGGTCGTGATCCTGACCGCGTCAGATCTTACTTTGAGCCCGACCTACTTCGTCGGCGACCTCATCTGTCTCGGGTCGATGCTCTTCTACGCGTTCTACATGGCATTGGGCCGACGGAACCGGACCTTCCCCTCGGTCTGGCTCTACCTCGTCCCTCTCTACGCCGTGGCTGCGCTGGTGAGCATGGGCGTCGCCGTCTTCTTCGTGAACCCAATCCAGCCCTATCCCGCCCGTGAGGTCGCGCTGATCCTGGGGCTGGGCATCATTCCCACGGTCGTGGGGCATTCGCTCATCAACTACGCGATGAAGCATTTCCGCGGCCAGCTCGTCAGCATCATCAACATGGGCCAGTTCGTCTTCGCCGGGATCATGGCCTACTTTCTCTTCGCGGAGGTGCCGGCCCCATCGTTCTACGTGGCGAGTGGGATGCTGATAGTGAGCGCGTGGATCGCCGTTCGTGGTGAGCTGCGAGCACAGCCGCGCACTCAACGTACCGAGGCCTGCAGCCAGGCCTAGGACCTAAGTCAGTCGTCTACAGTCAATCGACCGAAAGGGGTCTCACAGATGAAGTACCGCAAATTGGGCCGTACCGGATGGAAAGTGTCCGCCGTCAGTTTCGGTGGCTGGGCGATTGGCGGATCGTGGGGCCAGGTCACCGAGGAAGAGGCGATGGGCGCCCTGCACACCGCCGTCGATATGGGCGTGAATTTCTTCGATACTGCCGATGTCTACGGAGATGGGCGAAGCGAGCGCTTGCTGGCGCGATTGCGTAAGGAGCGCAGCGAGGAGATCATCATCGCCACCAAGGCCGGGCGCAGGTCCAACCCCCACACGGCCGAGAGCTACAACCGCGAGAACCTAACGGCCTATGTCGAGCGAAGCCTGAGGAACCTCGACACCGAGGCACTGGACATTGTCCAGCTCCACTGCCCGCCGACCGAGGTCTACTATATGCCAGAGGTCTTCGGCGTCCTCGACGACCTGGTAGCGCAGGGCAAGGTCCGCCACTACGGCGTCAGTGTCGAGAAGGTCGAGGAAGGCCTGAAGGCCATCGAGTATCCAAATGTGAAGACCGTGCAGATCATCTTCAATATGTTCCGCCAGCGGCCCGCTGGGCTCTTCTTCGAGCAGGCGAAGAAGAAGCAGATCGGGATCCTGACCCGGGTGCCCCTGGCGTCGGGGCTGCTGACCGGGAAGATGACCCGCGAGACGACCTTCCCCGAGAACGACCACCGGAACTACAATCGCGAGGGCCAGGCCTTCGACCGCGGCGAAACCTTCGCTGGGGTGCCCTTTGAGGTGGGTCTGGATGCCGTCGAGGAGCTTGAAGCGATCTGCCCCGACGACATGTCGATGGTTCAGTTCGCGCTCCGCTGGATCCTGATGTTCGACGCCGTCTCCTGTGCGATCCCGGGCGTCAAGCGCCCCTCGCAGGCCAAGGAGAATTTCGCCGCCGCCGACTTCCCGCCTCTCTCCGAAGAGACGATGGAGATGATCCGCGAGATCTACGACGAGCACATTCGTGAGCACGTGCATCATCGGTGGTAGGGAACAGCTTTCAGCTCTCAGCTGACAGCGGTTAGCCAGGAGGGGGAGTAGGAAGTAAAGCAGTAGGGAGTACGGC
>JBNGCP010000047.1:0-12239 GCA_049974845.1 Anaerolineae bacterium
GGCGGGGCGAGCTTGGCTTCAGCGCAGCGTACGGCTGGCTCGATCCTGAAACCCAGGAGCACCCTACGACCCGCGGCACGCTCTTCGACATGGCCTCCGTCACCAAGCTCTTCGCCGTCACCGCCTTCATGACGCTGGTCGAGGACGGCGAGCTCGCCCTGGACCAACCCGTCAGCGAGGTGCTGCCCGAGCTTCACGAAACCCGCCCCATCCGTCCTTACGAGGATCCGCTGGGCTCGGACGCGTGGGTGACCGTTGTCGAGGGGCCCGGAACTGTCGACGCGACCCAGCTCACCTTCCGGCATCTGCTCACCCACACGTCGGGACTCCCGGCTTGGCGCCCCCTCTATCGACAACCCAGCAAGGAGGCTGCCCGCCACATGGCGTTGACGACCTTCTTCTCCTATCCGCCCGGCTCCCGCGTCATCTACAGCGATATCGGCCTCATTCTGCTGGGCATCGCCCTCGAACGCACCACCGGACAACGGCTCGACGCCGTGATTCGTGACCGCGTGACCGCGCCGCTGGGGCTGCGCTGCACGCGCTATCTGCCCCTGGACGACCCGCCCTCCGACGACGAGCGGCGTTCGATCGCGCCCACCGAATTTTGCCGCTGGCGCAACCGGCGCATCCAGGGCGCCGTCCACGATGAAAACGCCTACCGGCTGGGTGGCGTCGCGGCCCACGCTGGCCTCTTCTCGACCGCCGAGGAGATCGCGACCCTCGGCCAGCTCTACCTCGATGAGGGCGGCGCCCTTCTCTCTGCCTCGACAGTTCGGGAGATGCAGCGGCTCCAGACCGCCGACTTGGGCTCTCGTCGTGGACTGGGCTTTCTCCTCTGGAGCGAGGATCCCGAGGCGAGCAGTCATCCCTTCAGCCCCAGCACGTTCGGTCACACTGGCTTCACGGGGACCTCGCTCTGGATCGACCCGGAGCGGGATCTCGTCGTTGCGCTGCTGACCAACGAGGTCTACAACGGTCGCGAGGATCGCAGGATTGGCAAGTTGCGCCTGCGCGTCCATCGTGCGGTGGTGGAGACCGTCGACCGCCTATGATCGTCATCGGGTTGATGTCAGGCACGTCGGCGGATGGCACCGATGCCGCCGTCGTGCGGCTGGAAGGGACGCCGCCCGCGTTGCAGTGGAAGGTTATGGGCCACACTCACGTTCCGCATCCGGCGGCCCTGCGCGAGGAGATTTTTCTCTCCTTCCGCCCGGAGACCGGCACGGTCGATCGCCTCTGCGGGCTCAATTTCGCCCTGGGCAGGGCCTTTGCTGCGGCTGCGCTGGAGGCCATCGCCGACGCCGGATTGGAGTTGGAGGACATCGACCTGATCGGCAGCCACGGACAGACCCTCTGGCACATCCCCGAGGGACCGGCGGCTTCGACGCTCCAGCTTGGCGAGCCGGCGATCATCGCCGAGTTGACCGGCGTTCCCGTCGTGAGTAACTTTCGGACGCGCGATATGGCCGCTGGCGGGCAGGGCGCGCCTCTCGTCGCCTATGTCGATGTGCTGCTCCTCACGCATCCCACCCGGACGCGCGCGGCGCAGAACATCGGCGGGATCGCCAACGTCACCTATTTGCCGCCACGGGGGCGCACTGACGCCATGCCCTTGGCCTTCGACACCGGTCCCGGCAACATGCTCATCGACGAAGCCGCGCGGCGGGCCTCTGAGGGCGCCCTGACGTTCGATCGTGATGGCACGCTGGCCGCGCGTGGTCAGGTCGACGACCGGCTGCTGGCAGCGCTTCTATCCGATCCCTACTTTGCTCAGGCGCCCCCGAAGACCACCGGTCGCGAGCGCTTTGGCGTGCAGCTCGTCGCCGAGATCTGGAAGGAGGCGCTGGGCCGTGGCCTGTCGCCCGAGGACGTGGTCGCCACGCTCACGGCCCTCACCGCCGTCTCGATTGCCCGAGCCTACCACGACTTCCTCCCTCAGATGCCCGATGAGGTGATCATCAGTGGCGGCGGCGCTCACAATCGAACCCTGATGAGCCTGCTCCGAGAGCACCTGCCCGAGTCCAGTGTGCGCTCGTCGGAGAGCGTCGGGCTGGCCGTCGAGGCCAAGGAGGCGGTGGCCTTTGCCGTGTTGGCCTACGAGACCTGGCATGGACGCCCCAGCAACCTCCCGGCAGCGACCGGTGCGCGCTACCCCGTCGTGCTCGGGACCATCACCCCAGGCAAGTGAGGAGTATGATGAACCCATCGCATGCCCGCCACGTCACCACCACCGAAGCACGGAATCCGGCGACGACGGAGATTGATACTGCTTCGACGCTGGAGCTGGTGCGGATCATGAACGCGGAGGACGTCAAAGTTGCTGCTGCGGTCGCCACCGCGTTACCGGAGGTTGCCGACGCCATCGACAGAATCGCCGCCCGGATGCGGAATGGCGGGCGTCTGATCTATGTCGGCTCGGGGACGTCCGGGAGGCTGGGCGTCCTGGATGCCTCTGAGTGTCCCCCGACTTTTAACACGCCCCCTGATCTCGTCATCGGCCTCATCGCCGGCGGCCCGGCGACGATCACGCAGGCACAGGAGGGCGCCGAGGATGATCGTCACTCCGGCGCGCGGGATATCGCGGAGTTGGACGTGACCCACCGTGACAGCGTCGTCGGCATCACCGCCAGTGGTAGCACGCCCTACGTGCTGGGTGGGATGGCCGAGGCACGCCGCCGCGGCGCTCTGGTCATTGGCCTAACCTGCAACCACCCGGCGCCGATCGACGATTGCGGAGACGTTGTCATCGCCGCCGTCGTCGGCCCTGAGGTGATCGCCGGATCGACTCGGTTGAAGGCCGGTACGGCCCAGAAGATGGTCCTCAATATGCTCTCTACCGGCGTGATGATTCGCTTGGGCAAGACCTACGGCAACCTGATGGTCGACCTGCGCGCCACGAATGCCAAGCTTCGGGATCGCGCCCAGCGCATCGTCGCTCAGGCGTGCGGTGTCACCGAGGAAGAAGCCGCCCGGATGCTCGCAACTTGCGATCAGGAGGTGAAGACCGCTATCGTCGCGATCCTCAATGACGTCACGCCGGAGGTGGCCCGCCGTCAGTTGGCCGCCAGTCGCGGGGTCGTCCGTGAAGCTCTTGTAGGACGCAATGGGTGAGGCCCAGAGCGCCCGGGACCGTGACTTCGTCGTCGGCATGGACGGCGGCGGGAGCAAGCCCCTCGCTCTTGTCGCCGATGGCCGCGGCCAGATCCTGGGACGTGACGTGGCTGGGTCCTCTACTGATCCTGACATATTCTGCTAGAGCGTCTTTCGTAGAGCCGGGGCGGTGCCCCGGCTTCTTTGCGCGCATGATGTCTGTTCCCCGCACAGCGTGGCTGCGCACACATGACCTACGCAATCCTGCCACGCGCGGGAGGCATCTCTGGACTCGGCTCTGGCACGCACAAGACGGGGCGCCGCCCCGTCTCTACAACAGAGCGCGCTGGCTTTAGTAAGTTCCGTCAGTATCAGTAACTACCAGGTCGTGAGTCGAGAGACGGCATGTGCGGCCATAGATGCCGCCATCCAGGCCGCTTGTGCCAAGGCCGTGGGGCAACTACAGGCGCTGGGGTTGGGTGTGGCGGGCGGTGTTGTCCTGAATATTGGCCGGGTGCGCGAGGTTTTCCTGCAATACGCCTGACGGCGCGGTTGCTCGAGCGCGGCGCAGCGGCCCGTCACGGCGCCGATCGCGAATGACTGGCCTGCGCCGGCTCCGCAGCGGATGCTGAGGGTCGGCTTGCCGCTGCGGAGCCGGGCTGGTGGTGCTGGTGAGGCTCAGCCTTTCTTCTGCCTTCTCCGCCTGAGTAGCAGGACCGCGAGTACGAGCGTGAGCCCGGCAATGGCGCCCGGGACCCAGGGGGGCACCGCAGGGAGCTCCTCGGGCAGCTGCGCGGGCTGAACTTTGGCCTGGGACCAGTCAACGCCGCCCGCCCGGGCGCCGGTCGTGTCCACGTCGGTGAAGTCTGCTCCGGTGACGTCCACGCGCCTCATTGTCGCCGCTGTGAGGTCGGCGTTGGTGAAATCCGCGTTCTGAGCGTTACAGCCGATGATCTTGACGGCGGTGAGATTGGTGTTCTTCACCGTGGTGTCCGCGAGATTCGTCCCCATCAACTTGGCATCCGTCAGGTCCGTGTTGGAGAGATCGGCCTCGCTCAGGTTGACGCCTGTGATCTTCGCAGCCGCCAGCTGGGCGTTCTTGAGGATCGCTTTACCCAGATTGACGCCCATCAAGCGGACGCCACTGAGGTTCGCGTTGGAGAGGTCGACTTCGCCTGCGTCAGCGCCCGCGAAGACCCCGCCGCTGATATCGGCGTTGGCCAGATTTGCCTTCGTCATCTTCACGCCGGTGAACTTCATCCCCCTCAGGTCTGCGCCGCTCATATCCGCACCGGAGAGATCGCGTTCCATCGCGATCTTCCTTCCTACCTGGCTCCTTGTCGGTAGCTTCACGACCGCTTGTTCGGTCTCGACGTCGCCTTCTGGTGACACCTCAACCTTTGTGACTTCTTCGTTCATACGTCATCTCCTTGCGTTGGTTAGGTCGGTACAGCCCTCTCGATCGGACGTGATGGAACGACCATTTGGCCCATAAGAATACTACGCAGCACGCAGGACAAGGTTGCGGGCCACAGACGCCGCTCCACAGATTCGACGCATCTAACAAGCCTCTTGACTCACCAGACATGCGGCGGGCCGGGCCAGGATTCAATGATCTCCTCCTCCTCACCGACGACGCGGTAGCGCCGCATGGGGTGCACCTCAAGCCGATGGCCTTCGTCGGCGGCCCAGCGGGCCAGGGCACGCAGCTCCCTGAGGCCGGCCTCCATCGCGACGCCAAGGTCGTTGCCGAACCGGTAGGTGAAAAAGCCCGGGTTATCGTGCTCAACGTAGCGCAGGATAGGGTCTGTGGCGTCGGCGAGCGCCGCAGCGGAGGATCTTTCGGGCAATTGCTGTAGCGCATCGACGGGTAAGCTCAGGTCCTTCTTGAAGATCCGCAGAATCCAAGGACGGTAGAAGAAGGTGCAAAGTGCGTCAGCGTGGGTAATCTCAAGCGCGGGCGGGATGGTGATCTTCTGTCCGTCGTCATCGCGCACCATCAGCTCGAGCCGAAAACGTTCCTCCGCGATCTCCGGCCTGCGGTCCCGATAGGTCTGGGGAATCAGCCCGTCGATGGCGTTGAGCACCTCGTTAGCTGCCACCTGGAGCGCCTCCCGCCGCGGCTGATCGCGCGGTATCGTCACCGGCGGCATCAACGTGCCGACGTTCATGACGAGGCGCGGGCGTCGCAGTTTGAAAGTGGCATCGAGCGCGCCTTCTACGCCGCCGAACCCGATGGGCAGGATCGGCGTCCCTGTATGGTAGCTGAGCCATGCGACCCCGCGTTTGGCCTCCATCGCGCCTGGATCCCATACCCCGCCCTCGGGGAAGACGCCGAGGATGCCGCCCTGTCGCAGAACGCTCATGGCCCCTCGCAGTGCGCGACGATCGAAGTTGCCGCGATTGACGGGGATAGAGCCATAGAGCTGGGTGATCTCGTTCATCCCCGGGGGTGGTGCGATGTCCCCTGCGCCCAAGAGCTCGATCTGCCACGGCGCGTAGACCACCATCAGCACGACCTCCATCGTGCCGATGTGGTTACCTACCACCAGCAGGGGACCGCGGTCTGGGAAGTTCTCGTAGCCCGAGATTTCGGTGCGCGTCAGGAGGGGGACCAGAATGCGCCCCAGGCCACGCAGGACGCCACGCACGAAGCGCCGACGGGGATACGCTATCACAGGGTGGTCGGTCATAGTAGTCGCCTTTATGTGAGCGTCGCTCCGCAATCTGCGGGTGCATTTCATCTCTGGGGCAAGCGGCGTGTTTCGCGTTGGGCAAAGTCAAGCCCGCCCTGGCTTGTACTGGGCCTGATCGACAAGCCGCCCCCAACGCGAAACACGCCCCAATCTGCCTGTGGCTTGAGCAGTCCCCGATCCTGTGCTATGATGGCCGTGTCTACAAGTACCTATGCCGCCTCGAGCATCGGGCGTAGACGGAAGCCCCGGCCTCAGGCGATCGCGACTCGCATCCCGACGTGGTGCTGTTCGCGACGGCGCCGATTGCCGAAAACGTCGTCCGGGACGGTGCTTCGCAAGCGGTTTTCAGAACCTAGCATATCTTGTGTGGAGGTCAATCCGCCCATGTGCGATAGCCTCAAGCCTCACCCTCCGGGACGCTTACCGTGAACCGGGACATACGTTGGTACGATTATATCACCATCAACATCTACTGGTTTGCGCTGACGACGCGCGCGCAGGTGTTGACACCCCTCATCGTTCCTGTGCTTGTCCAGCGTTTCGTCGGTGAGTCGGTCAAAGGGGCTTACGTCGGACGGATGCGGCTCTGGGCCCTGATGGTGGCCTTGCTGATGCAGGCGCTGATGGGCCTGCTTTCCGATCACAGCACCTTGCGGTGGGGACGGCGGCGCCCGTTCATTGCCCTGGGCACCCTCGGGGAGCTGGTCGTCTTTGCCCTGATCGGCGCTGCCAGCGGCCTGCAGGGGATCACGGGATACTGGGTCCTGTTCGCGCTCTACACCGTGTCGATGGTTTCCTCCAATACCGCCCACGCCGCCACGCAGGGCCTGATCCCCGATCTTGTGCCAGAGCATCTGCGCGGGCGCTTCTCCGGCGTGAAGGCATTGTTGGAGCTGCCGGTTCCCTTGATCTTCACCTCTTTCGTGGTCGCCGAGCTCGTAGCTGCGGGGAACCTTTGGGGCGCGCTGATCACCTTGATGGCCGTCTTGGTCGTCTGTGCGGCGATCACGATGCTGGCGCCAGAGCGACCCCCTACGGGGCCGCATGAGCCTCTGGACTGGCAGCCCTTCGTCCGGTTGGCGCTGATGACCGGCGCCTTCACGGTTGTGATTCTGGCGGCCGGCGCCGGGGTCAATGCCGCGATGGCGGGGCTCGCTTCCCTCTCCGGTGGGGTCGGCGCGCTGCTGCGGATTGCCGTCGGGCTGGGTGGAATGGCCTTAGCTGTGCTGATCGGCGTCTGGCTGAGCGTCACCCTCAGCCTCGGTGAGGAGAGCACGCATCAGCGCTCCTTCACCTGGTGGGTCACCAACCGACTCGCGTTTATGGTCGCCTCGACCAACCTCTCCAGCTTCATGCTCTACTTTCTCCAGGAGCGCTTCACGGATCTCACCGGTGAACAGGCCGCCGGCCCCGCAGCGAGGGTGATGATGTTCGTGGGTATCTTCATCATGGTCACAGCGGTACCCAGCGGCTGGCTCGCGGATCGGTTGGGGAAGCGGTTGCTGGTCGCTGCGAGCAGCGTCATCGCTGCCGGCGGCGTTGCGTTGATCCTTTTGGTTCCGACCATGCCCATGCTCTACGTGGGCGGCAGCCTGATCGGCGCTGCTGTCGGCCTCTTCTACTCCGCCAACTGGGCGCTGGGTACGGAGATTGTGCCCCAAGCCAGGGCGGGGCACTACCTGGGCATCTCGAACCTCGCCGGGGCGGGCTCCGGCGCGATCGGCGCCTACATCGGCGGACCAATCGCCGATGCGCACGGATACGTGTTGCTTTTCACGATCTACGGTGCGATGCTCCTGTTGGCTATGGGCGCGCTCCTGGGCATCGACGCGCGTTTCGGCCGACCGATAGCGCGTCGGGTGACTGCCTGATGGGGAGAGGCGCCGGGCGCTTGTGTGCGGTCTGGATTCAGCTCTGTAGGAGGCTCCATGTCGATCCGTCGTGTCCTGTTCGCCTCGATGGTTCTATCGCTGGTCGTGGCCTGTCGTCCGGATGACGTGCAGCCGCCGACGCCTCTGGATGCTGCGACCCAGGCGGCCCGTCTCGGTCGTGGTGTGAACCTGGGCAATGCGCTGGAGGCCCCTGTCGAGGGCGAGTGGGGGATGGTGATCGAGAAGCCCTTCTTTCGTCTCATTCGGAAGGCCGGCTTTGACACCGTTCGCGTGCCCATCCGCTGGTCCGCACACGCGGAGGAGGCGCCGCCCTATACCGTCGATGAGGCCTTTTTTGAGCGCGTCGATTGGGTGATCGAGCAGGCGCTGGCGCAGGATCTGAATGTGGTGATCAACATGCACCACTACGACGAGATCTTTGCGGATCCAGACGCGCACGCCGACCGCTTCGTGGCGATCTGGGGGCAAATCGCCCGGCGCTACCGGGGTCAACCCTCCAATGTCTATTTTGAGCTTCTCAATGAGCCTCACGATAGGCTGGACGCCGGTGCCTGGAACACCCTCCTGGCTCGGACGATCGAGGCGGTGCGCCAGATCGATGACGTCCACACGTTGATCGTCGGTGGCGCCGAGTGGAACAGCATCAGCGGCTTGACCTATCTGATGTTGCCGGAGGATGAAGAGAACGTCATTGCGACCTTTCATTACTACGAACCCTATCTCTTCACCCATCAGGGCGCCGAGTGGGGAGGGCCAGAGGTGTCCACCATCGGTGTGACCTGGCCCGGCCCGCCTGAATCCGAGCTAGAGCTGGCTCCAGAAGCTCGCGACGTCCAGTGGGTCCAGATGTGGTTCACGCGTTATCATCAGTTGCGCGGTGCGAATAACCCAGCGAGCCCTGAGACCATCGCCCGCGACTTCGATCGTGCTGCGCAGTGGAGCGAGCGGAGGGGTGTGCCGCTCTGGTTGGGCGAGTTTGGCGCCTACAGTACCGCGGACATGGACTCGCGGGTGCGGTGGACGGCGACGGTGCGCCGGGAGGCCGAAGCGCGGGGGTTCCCCTGGGCCTACTGGGAGTTTGGCGCCGGGTTCGGCGTCTATGACCGCGCGCGTGAAACGTGGCGCACCCCGCTTCTCTCGGCGCTGATCCCGGAGGGCGAGGACTGACACTTACCTTCTGACAGAATTGGGGTATGCTATCTCGTTGTGTGCGTCGTTAGCCATTCACCAGGAAGGCGTCAGACTTACGTCACGATAGCTCCTACACACCACATCGGGAGCAGTCTTCACAAGACGAGATCACCCCTGCACTTACTGTTGGATGGAGATATGGGAGCGTAGTCTCTAAGCGTAATCTCTCAAGGAGATCATATGAGTTCGGAGCACCAGAACCACGAAGCCTCTGACACTGGGTTGCCTCGTCGCCTCTCACGGCGGCGGTTCCTGGAGATTGCGGGCGCCGCGGCTGCAGGCTTGTTCATCTCAAGTTGCACTCCGGCGGTTGCGCCCGCTGAAGTGGCACCCACAGATGGTGCAGCGCCCGCTGAGTTCGCCCCCGCGGAGACCCCGCCCCAGGCGGCGCCGACGGTGACTGAGACTGCGGTCTCTGAGTCTACGGCCGTCGCATCGGCGACGGCGACTCCAGCGCCAACCGGGCTTTCCAGCCAGGTCGCGATTGGCACCGCCCGAGACTACGAGCGCGCAGGCATCCGGGCTGTGATGGAGGAGATGCTCGACGATCTGGGTGGCTTGGGGGACGTGGTCCGCCCTGGCGACCGCGTCGCGATCAAGACAAATCTGACCGGCGGGCTGGGCAACGAGGGCCCGCCTGGGCTGTCGCCGATGGAGTCCTTCGTCACCCATCCTGAGGTCGTCCGGGTGTTGAGCGAGCTGGTGCTCGACGCCGGCGCCAGCGAGATTCTCATCGTTGAGGCGGTCTACCAGTGGGGCTCCTACGTTCAATGGGGCTACGAGGACATCGCCGAGGGCATCAACGCGACCCTGATCGACCTGAACGCCACCGATCCCTATGATGACTACATCGATGCGACCGTGCCGGGCGGCGGCGAGATTTATGAGTCCTTTATCTTCAACCCGATTCTGCAAGAAGTCGACGTCTTTATGTCGGCGGCTAAGATGAAGTGCCACTGGGTGGCCGGGGTGACCCATTCCCTCAAGAACCTGGTGGGTCTCGTGCCCGCTCGCTTCTACCAGCTCAGCCGGGAGCACAGTCACCGGTCCGCGTTCCACGGTCCCTCCGACGAGACGGCAGGACAGCGAATACCCCGGATCATTGTGGAGCTGAACAAGACACGCCCAATCGACTTCGCCCTCGTCGATGGCATCAAGACCTCAGAGGGGGGTGAGGGACCGTGGATTCGGGGGTTTGGCTCGATCACGCCTGGCGTGCTCTTCGCCGGAAAGGACCCGGTGGCAACCGATGCGATTGCCACCGCGGCACAGGGGTTTGACCCTACGTCGCCTGGGATGAGGGAGCCCTTTGTCCGGGGCGAGAATCATCTCAATTTGGCTGCCGCCGCCGGCCTCGGGACGAACCGTCTCGATGAGATCGCGACGTTCGGTGCCAACATCGAGGACATTCGCACCAACTTCAGGCCTTGTCTCGGCTGATCGAGCGCTCCTTCGCGAGGGCTCGGCCACGATGAGGGCCTATTTCGAGCAGGCCATTACCCTTCTTGTGTAGTTCCCGAACCCAGACTAGAATCGAACACTGTTAGCTTGTGGCCAGCCAAAGCACCAGCGGCCATCGTGATGTCCCTTCCATATCCTAGCGACCTATGAAGGAGATAGTGACCTTCTATGACACCCTTTCTTGAGTATGAGCTCCAGGATGGCTTTGTCCACAATTGGCTCGTTGCCGGACCCGTAGAGACCCCGATTGAGGTCGAGCCGGGATCCGCAACGGACGAACACACACAGAAGCTGCAGATCGCGCGTGAGCGCTACAGCCGGGATATTGGCATCGCGGGCCAGCCGGTTGAGCTGGGATCGGCGACCGTAGGCGATGAGGAGGTGACCTGGTCTTATGTGCGCTGCCTCGAGGATCACTTCGTCGACCTCTCGACCTTTCACCATACCTGGCACTACCTCCGCGCCTGGGCGTACACGCAGGTGAGTTTGTTCGATCCCGCCGAGGTGACCTTTGTCCTGACGACCAACGGCCCGGCGGACGTCTGGATCAACGGCGAGCACGTCCATCGCCAGGAGCATTTCCACCATCAGGATCCCCACACCGTGAGTTTCGCAGCCTCCTTGCAGGCCGATGACAATGAGATCATGGTCCGATTTGAGGAGGTCGCTGCGCGCGAGTGCCCTTATGTGATGGCGCTGAGAATGGAAGGGGTCGATCCTGAGGACATCGAGGTCAGGGTGCCCTCAGCGACGGAGCGCACCGTGCGGCATATGATGCTTGAGCGCGTTCTCGAGCAGGTGGTCGTTGAGGACGTCGCTAACTATCGCGGCAAGGTTCTCAACCTTCACTGGTCCGATGAGCTCGAGACCAACTTCAACTATCATTACAGCATCCAGGGTCCCGGAGACCGCATCAACGTCAGCGGTCAAACGGAGGCCAAGCCGGGCGAGGTGGCCGATATCGGCCACGGATATCGTATCTGGCAGGGGCCTTATCGCGTGGTGCTTCGCGCCGTTCCGGAGGAATACTATGAGTACGACCTCCGGTACCAGTGGGAGATCCCCTTCTACATTCTCGACAACGCCTATTCCGAGGCCCCCTACGGCACCTATGCGGAACGCCATCGTGAGGCCCTGGAATACGCTGTAACCCAAGAGGGTGATCTCTATGCCGAGATCGCCAAGTTCAAGCTTGGTCAGTGGGAGGATGTCGATGTGAGCTTCGTCTTGGAGCAGATCGCGTCGATCAACGAGCGCGGTGACTGCAGCGACTTCTATCTCGTCGGGCTTCTGGGCGCGCTGCATCGCTATGGGGAGGATCCGTCGTTCCCGGAGACTTTGAGGGCGCCGCTCAAGGCGTGCGCGCTGGGCTTCAAGTATTGGCACGATGAGCCCGGCGCTGATGCGATGTGCTACACGACGGAGAACCACAGCATCCTCTTTCACACGTGTGAGATCTTAGCTGGCCAGCTCTATCCTGATGAGATCTTCTCCAACGCCGGGCAGACCGGGCGTTGGCACCGCGAGAAGGGCGAGCGGTTGGCCACGGCCTGGCTGAAGAAGCGCGGGGCTACGGGTTTTGGGGAGTGGGACTCAAATTGCTACTTCGAGGAGGACGTGCTGGCGCTCTCCCATCTGGCCGGACTTGCCGAGAACCCTGAGGTTCTGGAGCTGGCCGCCGTGGTGCTGGATAAAATGCTCTTCACGATGGCCGTCAACTCCTACAAAGGAGTTTTTGGCTCCACGCACGGACGGACCTATGCTCAGCTGATCAAGACCGGTAAGCTGGAGGCGACCTCGGGGATCGGCCGCCTGTTGTGGGGGATGGGCGTCTACAACCAGCACCTTCGGGGCCTCGTCGCCCTGGCCTGCTCGGAGTATACGTTCCCGGTGATGATTGGCGACA
>JBNGCP010000047.1:12339-20834 GCA_049974845.1 Anaerolineae bacterium
GGCCTCGTCGCCCTGGCCTGCTCGGAGTATACGTTCCCGGTGATGATTGGCGACATCGCGGCGGATCTGCCCGATGAGATGTGGAATCGCGAGCGCCACGTGATCAACGATGACATCATCGCCGATGCCGGTGAGGAGGTCAACAAGGTCACCTACAAGACGCCTGACTACATGCTGGCCTCGGCCCAGGACTTCCATCCTGGGGAGAAGGGATATCAGCAGCACATCTGGCAGGCGACCTTCGGTCCCGACGCGGTGGTCTTCGTGAACCATCCGCCCTGTGTGAGCGAGAACGGCGCACATCGTCCTAACTTCTGGTCGGGAAACTACATCCTGCCTCGCGTTGCGCAGTGGAAGGATGTCCTGATCGCGCTCCATCAGTTGCCGGAGGAGGATTGGCTGGGCTTCACCCATGCCTACTTCCCCGTTTACGCCTTTGACGAATACGCGATTCGGGGCGATTGGGCCTTCGCTCGGAAAGGGGAAGGCTATCTTGCCTTGGGCGCCTGGAAAGGGCTTTCCTTAATCAAGCGCGGGCCGGGAGCCTATCGCGAGCTGCGCTCGTACGGGCAGCAGAACGTCTGGATCTGCCAGATGGGCCGCGCGGCGATCGATGGGGACTTCGACGCGTTCCAGAATGCCGTGCTGCGGCGCGAGCTCGATGTGGAGACCGGCGATTCCGCCGTGGCGGTGCGCTTTGCGTCGTTGCGCGGCGAGCGCCTTGAGTTCAGCTGGGACGGCCCCTTCCTTCGAGATGGAGAGCAGGTGGCTCTCAGCGAGTTCAAGCACTATGAGAATCCCTATTGCGTCGCCGAACTGCCTGCCGAGTACATGGACATACAGTTTGGCGAGTACCTGATGCGCTTGCAGTTCTAGGTTCGACATGGCAGCACCTGCACGTGCACCGCTGGAAAGAAGACACGCCAGCCTACACGGGGTGCAGTTCTAGGCCCGACGCGGCGGCGTCTGCACGTTAACAAGCTAGAACCGGCCCTTTCGCATCCCATATCCCTGTGACCCATCACAGTCGTCTATCAACGTGTGCGGGGCATCGCGCGCTTGCCTCCCGGTCTTCTGATCTGCCCATGATGCCCTTCACCGCGCACGAGGGTATGGTTATATGACAATTCCCGCTAAAATGTAGCAATACCCGCTTGCTTTACTGGAGTGGGTCGTGTATAATGCGGGTATACTCATTGTGATGGTTCACGATCCACCAGGAATCTTGCCTTCTGATGCCCAGTTCACGGGTCAAGCAAGCGACACTTCGCGATGTGGCCGATTTGGCCGGGGTTTCCTACCAAACGGTATGGCGCGTTGTGAATGAGCATCCTCACGTTGCCAGCGAGACGCGGGAACGCGTCCTGCAGGCCGTTCGAGAGCTCGATTATCGCCCACACCGCGCTGCTCAGGTTTTGACAACGGGTCGCTCCTATATGTTGCAGGTGGTGATCTTCGAGCATGGATACGGGGATCCGCTGCCTTCTATTCTGCATTCGGTCCGCGCCTACGGCTATACCAGTGTCGTCACAGAGCTAAGCGATCCTTCGTCGACGGAGGCTGTGAGGGCTGTCTTCAGAGAGACGGCGCAGATAATTGACGGTGTGTTGATGGTGATGCCCTATCCGCATCTCTCGTATGAAGAGCTGACCGATCTTTGCCGGGGGCGTCCCTTTGTGGTGGTGAATTGCGAGCTGGGCAGCAAAATGCCCTCGGTCGTCTTCGATCAATGGAATGGAGGCCGTCAGGCTGTTGAGCACCTCATCGAACTTGGACACCGCCAGGTTGCCGAGATCAGCGGCCCGTTGGATAATGTGGATGCCCGGATGCGGCATCGAGCCTTCGAGGTCTACCTTCGCCGTCATGGCCTGGCGCCCGGCCCGCAGGCCTCTGGGGATTGGGAGGCGTGTAGCGGCTACGCCGCGGCGAAACGCCTGCTCGAGACGGGTGAGCCCTTCACCGCCGTGTGCGTGGGCAACGACCTGATGGCGCTTGGTGCGATCCGAGCGTTGCGGGAGGCCGGGCTGAGCGTCCCTGAGGACGTCTCTGTGATTGGTTTCGACGACATCGCGGAGGCAGCGTATTTCGATCCACCCTTGACGACAGTTCGTCAGGACTTTGATCTGATGGGCCGGGAGAGCGTTGAGTACCTCGTCTCCTTGATTGACGATGGCGACATTCCAGTGCAGCAGCGCGTGCTCTATCCCAATCTCGTTGTGCGACAGAGTGCTCGTCCGTTGTCGGTGGAGCGTTCTGCCGGTTTGACCTAGAAGGGAGGTGGGTTAGGGAGCGATTCTTGCGGCTGTACCTGATGTTGGTGCTTCTTTGAGCAAATTGTGTACATCATCACTGTCTTCAGGAGGAAGAACGATGAAAAAGATTTCACGTCGACAGTTCCTGCGCGTATCGGCGGTTGCCGGTGCGGGTGCTGTTTTGGCGGCCTGTGGACCCCAAGAGGCCCCCACCGAGGCTCCCACTGAGGAGCCCGTGGAACCAGAAGCGCCGGAAGCCACTGAAGCTCCGGAGCCGACCGCTGTACCGGTCGAGGAACGGGTCTGGCCGCGCGAGGACGTCCCGCGCGAGCGCACCCTGAGCTACTCCTATCCCGCGGGCTCGGAGTTTGGCAACGTGGGCATCGCCGTGCCCTACGCCGCCGGGTACACCCACCAGCACGGCGACGCTGTATCGTTGGAGCCGATGTTCTACTACGCGGCGCTCAACGACAAGACCTGGCCCTGGCTGGCGGAAAGCTACGAGTACAACGACGACGCCACCGAGTGCACGGTCTTTCTGCGCAAGGGCGCCATGTGGAGTGACGGTGAGCCCCTCACCGCTGAGGACATCGCCTTCACCTACAACACACTGATCGAGCGGGCGCCCGACTACGATATGTCCGCGGAGATCAAGAACAACGTCCAAGAGGCCCAGGTCATCGACGACACGACAGTCAAGTTCATCCTGACCGAGCCTAACTACCGCTTCCACTTCAACTACTGCACCTTCCGCTTTGACCGTCACGTCTACATCGTGCCCAAGCACATCTTCGAGGGTATCGAGGACTGGCGCGAGAACACGATGTTTGACGTCGAGGCGGGTCTGCCTGTGGTCAGTGGCCCCTATCAGCTCGTCCGCTTTGAGCCGCAGGTCAAGTGGTTCGACCTTCGCTACGAGTGGTGGGCCTACGACATCGGTTTGGTGGACCGCATGCCCTACCCGGAGCGGCTCCAGAACCAGCCGTACAACGAAGAGGTCACCACCCAGCAGATGATCAACGATGAGGTCGACCATGCCCTGGACATGCGCCCCGCCACCATCGAGGCGATCCTGGCGCAGGCCCCCGACCACATCATAACCTACACCGGCCAGGAGAAGCCCTACGGCTACGTCGACTGGTGGCCCATCTCCATGTACTTCAACACGCTCGAGCCGCCTTACGACAATCCCGACGTGCGCTGGGCCATGGCCTATGCCATTGACCAGCAGGTGTTGGTCGATGTAGCCTGGGATGGCGCTGGCACGGTCACGGGTGGGCCCTTCCCCCACTACCCGGGTATCACGCAGTACTTCCACAACGTCCCACAGGTGGTCGAGGGCTACGACCCGCTCGAGGTCAACCTGGACAAGGTCGAGGAGCTGATGACCGGCGCCGGTTACTCGAAGAATGAGGATGGCTGGTGGGCTGACGAGAACGGTGAGTCGCTCCCTGTCGACATCTATGCAGCGGTACCCCTCTTTGCCGACATCGCGCCCGTCACCGCGGAGCTGTTGCGGCAGGCG
This sequence comes from Anaerolineae bacterium, assembly GCA_049974845.1. GTDB lineage: Bacteria > Chloroflexota > Anaerolineae > B4-G1 > SLSP01 > PWVB01. The sequence goes on from JBNGCP010000047.1 coordinate 16,117, forward strand.
GGCTTCGAGGCAAACCACCTCGCGCCGCCCGATGTCTGGGACATCAAGAGCCAGACCGCACTGCTGCACTTCTTCGGTCACGGTGGCAGTGTCGCCGATCCCTACGTCACCATGTCGTTCTATCACAGCCAGTGGCAGACGCCCACGGGCGAAAACTGCGGCAACAACCGTCCGCGCTGGGCCAACGAGGAGTACGACGCCATCGTGGAGGAGATGAGCCGCACGCCGATGGACGACAAGGAGAAGATGCAGGAGCTCTTCACTCAGGGCATGGAGATCTGGTTCCGGGAGTTGCCCGAGGTGCCGCTCGTGCAATGGTACCATCGCCTGGCGCTGAACACCACCTACTGGACCAACTGGCCCACCGAGGACAATCCCTACAACACTGCGCTGTGGCACTGCACGGCGCTCCTCACCATGATCAACCTCGAAATGGCCTAGGTTGGCTTGTGCCAGCGTGTTCTGCGCGTTGATGGCGTAGGTGCGGAGCAGCATAGCGTCTTCCTGGCGTCGATCGACGCCAGGAAGACACTCTCGAATCGAGGTCTTCTCCAGGGACATCACCAAGAGATGAGAAACGAAAAACGAGAAATCCAAGACACCGGAGGGAGCCTTACGAGCCTCGGCCTCCAATCCTGGTCTATGGGTTCAGCCCGCTTTTCCCTTTTTTGGTTTCTCATTTCTGATCGACTTCTATGGATCTTTAAGGAGGTGACAGGTGCGGATACCCATTGGTTACGTCCTCAAGCGTCTGGGCTTTCTGATCGCGGTCCTGTGGACTGCAGCCACGATCAATTTCTTTATCCCGAAGCTGACCCCCCGGGACCCCGTCGCAGAGTGGGTCAACCAGCGAATCGCGACCTCGGGCGCCGGCGCGGAGAATGTGGATGAGCAGATTGAGTCGCTGAAGAAGCTCTATGGCTTGGACCAGCCGCTCTGGCGGCAGTACCTGACGTACGTCTGGAACACCATGCAGTTTAACCTGGGCTTCTCCATTCAGAACTACCCCAAACCTGTGATCCAGATCATCCAAGAGACGATCTGGTGGACGTTGGGGTTTGTGGGCACAGCCACGATCCTCGCCTTTATCATGGGCACTGTGATCGGGGCATTGGTGGGCTGGTCTAGATCCCCTAGATTCCTGCAGCTCCTGATGCCGCCGCTGACGATGTTCTCGGCGGTGCCGGCCTTCATCCTGTCGTTGGTCCTGATCTACTATCTGGCCTTCAAGGCTCAGCTATTTCCTCTCAGGGGAGGGTATAGTCGGACCATACTGGTCGACTGGAACAGTCTTGAGTTCATACTGGACGTCGCCCATCACGCGCTCCTGCCAGCGCTCTCCCTTCTGCTCGTCTCTACCGGCGGCTGGGCCCTGACCATGCGTTCCATGATGGTCACGGTGGAGGGCGCGGACTTCATCACCTTTGCCGAGGCGAAAGGCTTGAAGGGCTCCCGCATTTTCTTCCGCTACGCCTTGCGCAATACGCTGCTTCCGCAGGTCACATCGCTGGCGATGCAGCTGGGCTCCATCGTATCCGGATCGACATTGGTCGAGACGATGTTCGGCTATCCCGGCGTTGGCAATCGCTTGGGCGCTGCCATCGCGGCCTTTGACTATAATGTCATTTATGGCATTGTCTTTATCCTCGTGATGGGGATCGCCTTGGCCACGTTTATCGTCGATCTCATATACCCGATCCTGGACCCACGGATTTCCTACTCGGGGGGAGGTTAGCGCGATGCGAGGATTTGCTGGCTTCATAAGCTACGTACGCCGCAACCCGGCCCTGGGTATCGGCCTGGCCATTCTTCTCTTCCTGCTTTTGGTTTCCACGGTCGGCCAGCTTTTCATCAACCCGGACGATGCCTATCCGCTGGCGGCGCCCATCAACGAGGTGCCCTCGTCTGAGTACCCCTTTGGCACCGACAGTCAGGGTCGCGATCTCCTGGCCTCAATTGTTGTGGGGACGCGCATGACGTTGGCCATCGGGATGATCGCCGGCATCATCGGCTTGGGCGTCGGGACTGTTTTTGGCTTCATCACCGGCTACTTCGGCGGTATCGTGGACACGGTCATCAAGTTCCTCGTGGATGTGCTGATGACCATTCCATCGTTCCTGCTGCTGGTCGTGATTGCCTCCTCAGTGCCCAATCCTGCCGAGATGACGGTTGTCGAGATGGGGCTCGTTCTGTCGATCGTCTCGTGGGTGCGTCCGACGCGTGCTATACGGGCCCAGGTGCTCAGCATGCGTGAGCGTGGCTTTGTCATGATGGCCAAGCTCTCGGGGATGAGCGGCATGGAGATCATTCTTAAAGAGCTGATGCCCAACTTAATGCCCTATCTGGCCATCAGCCTGTCCACTGCGGTCAACGGCGGTATCCTGGGGTCCCTCGGCCTGCAGACGCTGGGCATAGGTAACCTGCGCGATCCGACCCTTGGCATGATCATCTACTGGCTGCGCTATTACAACGCCTTCCTGCGTGGGATGTGGTGGTGGATCGTGGAGCCGGTCATCGTCATTGCCTTGGTTTTCATCGGCTTCCTGCTGGTCTCTATAGGCCTGGATGAGTTTGCTAACCCCCGCACGCGGAGGACCGTATGAGCGAGCAGAGAGATGGGGCGCTGCTGCAAGTTAGAGACTTGCGCGTCTACTACCACGTCGAGGCCGGCGCTGTCAGAGCTGTGGACGGTGTCAGCTTCGATCTCAAATCCGGTGTCAAGATAGGACTGGTGGGGGAGTCAGGTTCTGGTAAGTCGACGATGGCCCTGGCGCTGATGCGCATGATCAAGCCGCCGGGTGCGATCGAGGGCGGACAGATGATCCTGGGAGGCGTCGATCTCCTTAGTCTCACCGAGGAACAGATGCGCCAGACCAAGCTCCGCAAGCTGGCGATGATCCCCCAGGGCGCCATGAACTCACTGAATCCGGTGATGCGCATCGATAAGCAGTTGGTCGATGGCATGCTGGATCACGGCATTATCATGTCCAAAGAGGAACGCGAGGCACGCGTGGTGGAGTTGCTCAATATGGTGGATCTGGCTCCCAAGGTGGCCAAGATGTTCCCGCACGAGCTAAGTGGTGGGATGCAACAGCGCGTGACCGTGGCGCAGGCAATCTCGATGGAACCGGATCTCATCATCGCCGATGAGCCGACCAGCGCCCTCGACGTGGTGATCCAGCGCCAGGTCATGGAGACGATCAACCGCCTTCAGCAGGAGCTCGGCGCGTCTGTGATCCTCATCGGTCACGACATGGGGCTGATGGCGCAGACTGTGGATCGCCTTGCGGTGATGTACGCTGGCAAGATGATGGAGATTGGCGACACGGGCACCGTCTTCCGCAAGCCGTTGCACCCGTACACGCAGCTGCTGATTGAAAGCCTGCCGGTTTTGGAGAACAAGGGTGTCTTTAGCGGCATCCCAGGGATCACGCCCTCGTTGCTGGATCCGCCGTCTGGATGTGTCTTCCACACCCGCTGTCCCAAGGCGTGGAGCCTCTGCCGTGAGGAGACGCCGGAGTTTGTCGAGGTGGAGTCCGGCCACTGGGTCGCCTGTCACCTCCATACCGTATAGGATTGGGGAAATACGATGACAACATCACTACTAGAACTCAGGAACGTCACGAAGATCTTCGGAGGTAAGCGCGACTACACGGTGGCGCTTGACGGTATGACTTTCGCTCTCCCGGAAGGCTTCCCCAAGATCATCACCGTGGCGGGCGAGAGCGGCAGTGGCAAGACCACAATGGGCATGTTGCTACTGGGATTCTACGGGCCGACTATGGGGGAGGTTTTGTTCCGAGGGAAACCACTGAGCGAGCTGGATCGTGGAGAGATGTTTCAGTTCCGCCGTGAGGTTCAGGCTGTCTTCCAGGACCCCTTTGCGGTCTATAATCCCTTCTACAAAGTTGATAACCTGTTGAGCATTCCCATCAAGAACTTCAAGCTGGCAGGCTCGAAGGCGGAGGCCCGCGAGATGATGGAGGATGCGCTGACCCGTGTCGGCCTGCGCCCGGAGGAGACGCTGGGTCGCTTCCCCCACCAGCTGAGCGGCGGGCAGCGCCAACGCATCGCCGTGGCGCGCGCCTTGTTGCTCAAGCCAAAGCTGCTCATCACCGACGAGCCCGTCTCGATGGTCGACGCCTCATTGCGCTCCACCATCCTGAAGGCGCTGCGTGGCTTGAACCATGACTTTGGCGTGCCGGTCCTCTACATTACGCACGATCTCACGACAGCCTACCACATCAGTGACTACATCTTGATCCTCTATCGCGGTTCGGTGATGGAGGCGGGCAATGTGGACGGTATCATCCGGGATCCGAAGCACCCTTACACGAAGCTCCTGGTCTCCTCGATCCCGTGGCCCGACCCTGACCTTCAATGGGGCGGCACCGAGGAGATGATCCAGAAGAGCCAGGTGGCCTTCAAGGAGATCACCGGCTGCAAGTTTGCCCCGCGGTGTCCCTATCGAATGGACATCTGCGAGAAGGAGCGGCCCCCCCTGTTCCGTCTGGAGGCTGACCGCGCGACGGCGTGCTATCTATATCAGGACAACGAGACCCTTGAGCAGGAGGATCTCAGCAGCCTCTTCACCGAGCCCGTCAAAGCGCAAGCCTGATCGACAGCATTTCTGCGGTTAAGCTCTTGCGGCGACCGATGAGAATGGAAGACACTGCAAGGTGCCCGGCGCCTTGCAGTGTCTTGTTGGGTGACCTCCT
>JBNGCP010000047.1:20934-22714 GCA_049974845.1 Anaerolineae bacterium
AGCCAGAGACAGGCTCAGGTGGTGCTGATCGATCTGCACTGGTACGAGCACAGCTATGGAGCCATCAGCGCGGTGCACGTCAGCAAGGAGGTGCTGCCCGACGCCTGGGTGGTTCTGGGAGGCATGACGGCCTCCGCCTTTGCCCGTGAGATCCTGGAACGCTTCCCTTCTGTCGACTTTGTGATCCGCGGCGATGCTGAACAGCCTCTCCTGACGCTGGTGCAGCGTTGTCTGGACGCGCCTGAGACGCCCTTGACTGATCTCTCCGACATCCCCAACCTCAGCTATCGGGACCACGGTGAGGTGGTCGAGAATCCCCTCGGTTATTGTGCCGAAACGGATGATCTCGACGCTCTCGACTTTGCGGACCTGACCTTCATGGACCACTACCGCGAATACCTGGTTCACGAATACCTCGTCACCGACCTGGAGAAGGCGCGGGCGGCGCTGGAGACCGACCCGCTCCTGGGTCGGTGGATCGCCACCGCTCGCGGTTGCAAGTACGAGTGCTCTTACTGTGGCGGCTGCAAGAGTGCGCACCGGACACTCGCTGCACGGGAAGGGCTCGTGCTCCGCTCGCCCGAGGCCGTCGTCGACGAGCTGGCGCGGCTGGCGGCCGGTGGCGTGATTCAGGCCTCCCTTTCTTACGATATCGCCGAGCTGGGTGATGTGTATTGGCGCCAAATCTTCTCGCTGATGCGAGAGCGGAAGATCAAGATCGGGCTCTACAACGAATGCTTCCAGCTCCCGTCTCTCAGGTTTGTCAAGCGCTTCGCCCAGGTCGCCGACCTGGAGCATTCCTGCTTGGCCTTCAGCCCTCTCTCGGGCTCGATGCGCGTGAGGCGTCTGAACGGCAAGCTCTTCACCAACGCCGAGCTCATCAACCTGCTGGATTACGTTAATCTGCAGAACGTCTTTGCCGTGGTCTACTTCTCACTGAACCTGCCGGGCGAGACGGGGGAGACGCTGGAGGAGAGCATTGAGCTTGCCAGGAAGCTGTGTGATTTCTATCCTGCCTCCCGCATGCGCATTCTGAGCTCGTGCCATACCCTCGATCCGCTCTCGCCGATGGCCCTCCATCCTGAGAAGTTTGCCATCGACGTGACGATGCACAGCTTTGAGGACTGGTATCGGTACGGCCGTGAGACGCAAGTCGGCGGACCGGCGGCACGCACCGGTGCGCATCGTGGCTTTGCGTTCAAGCCTGCGGATGCGCGCTCGCTGGAGGCGATGGCGGACCGCTGGGACGAGGCCCGGCTCGGTCACGAGGCGTGCTGGTGGCCGATCCCGCCGAGTTGGTAGCATAGGGTAGCAAGGCGTGAAACGACGGCTGTCCGCGCTGTAGGTTGCTGTCTGGTCACTGGGATAGAGAATGGCATCCGTGCGCACATCAGGACGATTTAATGTAGGAGGATTCCGTGGACGAAGCACCGGCTGCACTTTACATTCACCCCGCTAAACAGGCCGTGGATCTTTATGACACCCCCGCCCGGCGGAGATTCGGTCGTCCCTATGGCCTGATTCCGATGGGCGTCCCGGCCCTCGTAAACCATCTGCGGGATAACGGCATCCCCGTGCAGGGCGTGAACTTCCCAATGGAAAAGGAGCTCGATGCCGGCTTCAACCTGCGGAAGTGGTTGTATGAGCGCCGCCAGGCACGGATGGTGCTGATTGATCTACACTGGTATGAGCACAGCTATGGTGCCATCAACGTGGCTCAGATTGCCAAGCAGGTCATCCCTGATGCCTGGGTGATCCTCGGCGGGCTCACCGCCTCCGT
>JBNGCP010000047.1:22814-28297 GCA_049974845.1 Anaerolineae bacterium
CCAAGCAGGTCATCCCTGATGCCTGGGTGATCCTCGGCGGGCTCACCGCCTCCGTTTTTGCTGGTGAGATTCTGAGGGATATCCCTATCGTTGACTTCGTTATACGCGGCGATGCTGAGCGTCCTCTCCTGGCGTTGGCACAAGCACTGATGGCCCAGGAGCGGGGTGTGGTGCCGGATCTCTCCAACGTCCCAAATCTCACCTACCGCCACGATGGCGTCGTCATCGAGAACCCCAGAACCTACTGTGCCAGCCCCGAGGATTACGCGGACTTCAACTTCATCGATCTCGACTGGCTAGAGCACGAGGATGAGTACTACGTGCACGAGTACTTGGTGATTGATATGGACGTCGCGCGCGCCGCCCGAGAAGGCGGCGACATCAGCAAGTACCGTGGTCGATGGATCACGACCGCCCGCGGGTGTGACTTTGAGTGCTCATATTGCGGAGGCGCAAGGAGCGCTCACAGGGCAATCGCCGGGCGGAATGGCATCGTGCCCGTTCCGGTGGAGACCATCGTGGACCAGATCAAGCATCTGATTGCCCGCAACGTGATTCAGGTCTGTTTCTCCTACGACCTGGCGGCGATGGGCGAGCGCTACTGGAAGACGCTCTTCCGTACGCTGCGCAAAGAGCGGATCAAGATCGGGCTCTATAACGAGTTCTTCCAGCTCCCACCATCGGGATTCATGAAGGAGTTCGTCCGCACGGGGGACATGGAGCACTCGAGCGTGGCGCTCAATCCCTACTCGGGTTCCGAGCGCGTGCGCCGTCTGAATGGGAAGCGCTACAACGATGCGCAGTTGCTCAACGCCCTCGACGAGCTCAACCTCTACAATATGCCAATCATCGTCTACTTCTCTTTGAACCTGCCGGGTGAGGATGAGGATGTTGTCCAGGAGTCCATCCGGCTGGCGCGCAGCATCTACGATATGTATCCACACTCCAAGCTGAAGATTCTCAACTCCTGTCACACCGTAGAGCCTCTGTCGCCGATGGAGCAGCGCCCCGGACGCTATGGCGTAGACGTGAAATGGCATACCTTCAGGGATTGGTACGAGTATGGTCGCAACACACAACTACAACTGCCCGGTGCCCGTACCGGTGAGTGGCGTGGGTTCGATCTACTGCCCCCAAAGGAGCGCTCGGTCGAAGCCATGGCCGATGCCTGGGACGCCGCAGCGGCGGGCCGCGAATCGTGTTGGTGGCCCATTCCACCTAGTTGGTGATACGATGAACTCGCGCGTGCCGCTGGGGTATGTCGCGCGGCGCTTGCTCAACCTGCTCGCGGTGGTCTGGCTTGCGGCGACGATCAACTTCGTGCTGCCGCGCCTGATGGCCCACGATCCCGTTTTGAATTACTTCCTCGAGCTTTCGGCGCGTAGCGGGGAGCGGTCGGACCGGGTCCAGAGCCTCGTGGATGCCTACAATGAATGGGCCGGCCTGAACCAGCCACTCTGGCGTCAGTATCTCATCTATCTTCGCAATATGGTGCAGCTCGACTTTGGCCGTTCCTTTCGCTATTCGCGTCCGGTGATCGAGGTGGTGATGGGTTCGCTGCCCTATACCGTCGTGTTGCTGACCGTCGCCACGATTCTGGCGTTCGTCATTGGGTCGGCGCTGGGGGCTTGGGTGGGTTGGAAGCGCGATGCAAGGCTGTTGAAGGCTCTGGTTCCCATCTTCATGGTGCTTTCCGCGATGCCCCCCTTCATCGTAGCTCTGCTCGTGATCTACATTCTTGCCTTCCGCCTGCATCTCTTTCCGTTCCAGGGCTCCTATAGCGCCACGATACACGTTGACTGGACCAGCAGCGAGTTCCTTCTTGATGTGCTGCACCATGCGACGCTGCCGGTTTTGACGATGGTGCTGGTCTCTGGGGGCACGTGGGCGCTCTGGATGCGGGGGATGATCGTCACCGTCGTGGGCGAGGATTTCATGCGCTATGCCGACGCCCGGGGGCTGAAGCGCTGGCGTCGCTTCTACTACTACGCCGTGCGCAATGCCATGCTGCCACAGGTGACGCAGTTGGCGCTCTCTCTGGGAACCCTGGTCTCGGGCTATGCCCTGGTCGAGGTGATGTTCGGATATCCGGGCGTCGGTCACCTGCTCTCTGAAGCGATCCTCGCCAATGATTACGCTATGATACAGGGCTGTGTCTTCTTCCTGATCGTTGCCATTGCCCTGGCGACGTCCATCCTGGACCTGATCTATCCGCTGCTTGACCCGCGTATTTCCTATCGTCAGACCTAGCGCCTGCCAAGCGGCGCCTTCGTCGGAGGCCTGAGCGCGGATTGCTAAGGCGCAGAGCGTTTGTCTTCTCTGCGCTTTGTCGTAATCATAGGTCGAGGGGCTGGGAAGCGTCACTTATGTAGAGCTTGCATTGCCCGAGGTGCACATGACAACGTCGGAAAATCAGAACGCGCCGTCCATCGCTGCTCTCCTCTTTGCCAGCGCCAATGCGTCGGTCCATTTCGCGTTGGGGTGTCTAGAGCCCGTGCCCGACACGTCAGAAGGTGCGACGGCTCGCTCTCGCCTTCGCGCCAAATCGACCTTTGTCGATCCCGCTGGCCGGATCATGCGCTGGCACGACTTTGGCGATCTCGAGGGGCCTGGCTGGGCCGCGAATGCCGTGGGGGGAGCTCACCTGCTCTACCGGTGGGGTCGCTACATAGGCGACCTCGACATCCGCGACAACGCCCTGCGCCTCGTTGACCACGTCTTGCACGACGGCTTCGTGTGTCCCGATGGCTTCGTCTGGCCCTACTTTGACCTCGCCGAGGAGCGCTTCTGCCTCAACTACGCCCACACGGACGCGTGGCTGTGTCCGGGGTCGATGGCCAAGATCGGTGTGCAGATGCTGGACATGGCCGACACCTTGGGCGAGGATCCGGACCAGGCAGCGCGCGTTCGTCGTCTGCGAGGGGCCGCGGTCGGCCTGGCCGACTGGCTCGCAGATCACGTGCCCCTGCTGCCCAGCGGGTGGGTACCGCGCCGCATCACCCGCTCCGGTGAGCTCTACCCCTACACACCGGAAGGCGCGCCGGATCCCATCGCGGACCACAGCGCCGATGGGCTGTTCCTTCTCGCCCTGTGGACGCGGCTCGGACGTGAGGCCCTGGCGCTCCCGCTGGGCGAGGCCTTCATTGACCATGGAGGGTTTTGGGGCAGCATCAACCACGACACCTACGACGACCACGAGAACGTGGCCTATGCTGTGGCCTTCCGCGAGCTCCGGCGGGGGGCGGATGCCTTTGCCCGTCCTGCGTGGCGCGACTTCGCCTATGCCGTCGCGCTTCCGGCGATGCGGGAGTTTCGTATGGACCGGGATGAGCATGGCGTCGTCACGCGCGGGCTCTTCTGGATGGAGCGTAGTTGGGATACGGCGTATCTGTGGGAGAATGCCGAAGTCGCGCAGGCGCACCTGGAGGCCTGGCTCGAGCGTGGGGGCGAGCGGGCTCGCGAGGCGGCCCTTGCCATCCTGGAGGCCATCGCTCACCATCACTACGGCACGAAGGGTTTCCTGACGGAGGGCGTGGACTGGAACAACCACGTCAGTCAGCGACATCACGTCGACTCTGGCTACTATGGTGCCATCCGCTTCACCGAGCCCTTGCTGAACAACCTCCATCTCGTCGGCCCGACGTTGTGCTATCTGCAGGCGTACGATCGTGCCCCGCGTGACCCGGCGCTGAGCGCGAGCCTGGCGAGCCTAGCCAAACTGCCCCAGGCCTCCCCCGACGTTATCGAGCTCCGTTCGCGCCCGATGCGGTACCTGCTTCGCCTCTACTACCCAGCCATCGAGACTGACGACGGGGTCGACGCTGCGCTGCGCTTCGTCGCTGAGGCGGGGATTGACGAAGTGATGCTCTTCGAAGCGAGCTACGACAGGGACCCGGCCTTGCTCTCCCTTGAGGTCCTGAAGGCGCGCTTTGCTCGCTTGAAGTCCCTCGTCCCGCGCTTCCGCGAGGCGGGCTTGACGGTGCACATCAACGTGATGATCACGCTGGGTCACACGGATCACGGCGGCGGACATCCCGAGGACTTCGATGTCCAGTTCATGGTCGATGCTGAAGGCCACGTTTCCGCGTCCACGGCGTGCCCGCTGGATCCTGCGTTTCTGGACTACGTCGAAAACATCTACCGCATGGCCGGCGCATGCGGTGCCGATGCCGTCTGGGTGGACGATGACGTCCGCTTTCTTGGCCACGACGTGCCGGCGATGACCTGCTTCTGCCCCCTGCACCTGGCTGCGATGAGGGACCGCACCGGTCGAGCCTGGACGCGGGCGGCGCTGGTCGCCGCGCTAGCCGATGATGGCGCGCCGCCGTCGCTTCGGGAGGCCTGGTTCGATCTTCAGGCCTCGGCGATATCGGAGTTGGCGAGCCGCGTTGAGCGGGCAGTGCATGGCGACATCGTCGAAGAGAGCGCGCGTCCTCAAGTCTCACGAGATTCGGCGGACTCGTTTCAAGCCATCGGGCTCATGACCGTCGAGACCGAGACGCACAACGCGGAGGGACGTCGCGCCGACCGCTTGTTGCGCCGCCTGACCGGTTCGGGCGGGGGCCCGATGATCAGGCCCGGCGCCGGCTTCTGGCATGATGCCGCGCCTGCCGACGTGCTGGCGAAGACGGAGAGCGTGGCCCGGCAGGTGGGATATCTCGGCGACGACGTCCGCGTCGTGGCGGAGATCGAGAACCACCCTTACTCCCCGTTTCTCAAGTCGCGGCGCCTGATGGCGTTGGAGATGGCGCTCAACGTCCTGGCGGGCACCCACGATTTGAGCCTGAATCTCTTCAGCGGGATGATGCCCTTTGGTGGAGGGGACTTGGATCTGGCCTCTTTTCTGCAAGGGCAACGCCCCTTTCTCCGCGCGCTGTCGCTGGCCCGTGCGGGGAAGCGGAGGCTGGGGATCGGGGTCGAGGCCCGCGAGGACGTCCCGCGCCAGATGCGGCTGGGAGGACGTTCCCTGATGGCCTGGATCGAGCCCCGGCCCTGGGAGCTGGCGCTCGCTCGCTTCGGCTTTCCGGTGGGCTCGCCGTACGACGCGCCCCATCTCTTCGCCGGAGACGTGGTCTATGCAGACCGCTATGCGCTTGGCAGTGCCTTCCAGGACGGCGTGATCCTGACACCCATCGCCGTTCGCGGGCTGCTGGCGCAGGGATGGGGAAGCCGGCTCGGCATACGCGCGGTGCGTCCGGCCCCGCCGGACGTCAACGAGGTGCTGACCATCGAGCCCTTGAACGGCGCTGCCGCTGGCACATCCCTTCCGGTCCGCCACTATGCGGCTGAGCTCCATCCCTACACCTTTGAGCTCGATGGGATGCGCGGTGCGCGCATTCTCTCCGAATGGGTGGACCTGGCGGGGCGGCCCCAGGGGCCCGCCGTGATGGCGCTGGAGCTGGCCAATGGCGCGCGCGTGGGTGTGTTACCCTTCGAGATTCGGGAGGCGACACCGTCCCTTTTCCAGCTGGCGCGTCGTGCTC
>JBNGCP010000048.1:0-19866 GCA_049974845.1 Anaerolineae bacterium
CCCTTGAGCTCTCGCACGGGGCGCGTGACCTGCGCCACAAGATCTTGCACATAGAGCTGCACGATCTCATCCCCAGCGCGGTCACCGGTATTGGTGATGGTCGCGGAGACGATCACCATTTCATCGAGCCCGACCTTCGGTGTCTCCACCTCCAGATCAGCATACTCAAAAGTCGTGTAGCTCAAGCCATAACCGAATCCATAGAGCGGCAGCGTCGATTCGTCCAGGTATTGCGACTTATGGGCGCGGTTGAACTGGATGACACCTCGCTCGTGAACGGGTCGCCCGGTGCTCTTGTGCGCGTAGTAGACCGGGATCTGCCCCTCGGTCCGTGGGAAACCGGCCGTCAATTTGCCAGAAGGATTGACAGCGCCAAAGAGGATGTCCGCCACGGCGCGCCCGGCGCGAATCCCACCGTGCCACGCCAGCAGAATCGCCGGCACGTGCTCGGCCATCCACGGGATGACCAGCGGCCTCCCGGTCATCAGGACGACCACGACGGACCGACCGGTGGCCACGACGGCCTCGAGAAGCTCCTGCTGCCGACCGGGCAGACCGAGGTAGGCGCGAGAATGGGCCTCACCACTCATCATCGCCGCCTCACCCAGCACCAGCACCGCTACATCGGCCTGGGCGGCGGCCTGCACAGCCCCCTCGATGTCCAACTCCTCATCACCCTCAATTCGACAACCCTGAGTGTACGTCAGCTCCACCGAGTCCGGCAACACCGTCCGGAAGCCCGCGAGCACCGTCTCGACATCCTCAGGCCTTCCGTCACAGGACCAGCATCCCAGCAGATCCGTCTGGTTATCCGCAAGCGGGCCAATGAGGGCAATCTTGGGCGTCTCAGGCGAGAGCGGCAGGAGCCGCCCATCGTTCTGCAGGAGAACCATCGATTTCTGAGCAACCTCCAAAGCCAGAGCACGGTGCTCAGGCTTCAGTACCACCTCTCCCTGTAAGGATGGATCGGTATAAGGGTGCTCGAAGAGACCCAGCATCAGCTTGAGGCAGAGGATACGGCGCACCGCCTCGTCAATCAGGTGCTCGGGCACCAATCCCTCCCGCACGAGATCCGCCAAATGAGGCACGTAGGCGTTGCCCATCATATCCATATCCTCACCGGCGAGGATGGCTTTGAGCGCGGCCTCCCGATGGTCGGCGGCGACCCCATGCTGAATCAGCTCGCCGATGGCATCATAGTCGCTAAGCACCACGCCGGGCCAGTTGAACTCGTCGCGCAGAATCCGACGCAGGATGAAGGCATTTGCTGACGCCGGTACGCCGGCGATCTCGTTGAATGAGGACATCACCGAGCCCGCCCCCTCCTCAAAGGCCGCCCGGAACGGGGGGAGGTAGACATCGCGCAGCGTGCGTTCGGAGATATCGACGGTGTTATAGTCCTTCCCCCCCTCGGCAGCGCCATACGCCACATAGTGTTTGGGGCAGGCGGCGATCTTCCTACCACCGGCGAGATCGCGCGCCTGAAAACCCCGCACGCGCGCCCGAGCCATCGCGCGCCCGAGGAAGGGGTCCTCCCCTGCCCCCTCGGCGATGCGACCCCACCGCGGATCCCGGGCAATGTCGACCATCGGGGCAAAGATCCAGTCGGTGCCGGAGGCGGCAGCCTCGTCGGCAGCGACCCGGGCTGCCCTCTCCAGAAGGTCTGGGTCCCACGTGCTGGCCTCCGCCAGAGGAATCGGGAAGATCGTCCGATATCCGTGGATGACGTCGGTACCGATGATGAGGGGAATGCCCAGCCTCGTCTCCTCCACGGCGATACGCTGAAGCCGGTTGAGCTCCTCAACGTCCCAGATGTTCAGGATCGACCCGACATTTCCCGCCCGGATCTCGGCCTCGAGGTTCCCCTCGCCCCAGTGGGGGCTCACCTGGTTCATCTGGCCGATCTTCTCTTCCAGCGTCATCTGCGCGCGCAGTCCCTCAGCGCGCACCTCAATAGCCGGATCGATCTCTGTGAATCGATAGTGTCTCATCTGCACAGCAGTACCTTTCTTTGATGAGAGGACGTAGCGTCAGCTCAGTTGACGCGTCAACTGAGCTGACGCCATTGACTAAAAATGTCGCTGACCTGATCCCCAGCGAGCTGCTCAAAGCGACGGTGGAGCTCCGCCACCGTCTCCTCTGCAATGGGCAGGCGATTGTTCACCCATTCGATGTTCGCCCACATATGATCGGGGTTGCGCGTCCCGACAATGAACGTGTCGACGGCCTCGTGAGCGAAGGCAAAGCCCAGTGCCAGCAGGATGCCATTGTCGGGGGCGCCTGACAATGGCCCGAGCTCCTGCATTTGTTGAGCCCTTTCGAAATAGGATGCCGCGTAACTGCTGGGCGATGATCTTGCGCCCCATACGCCGTTAGCAATGGGTCGCTTGACGATGATGCCCATATTCTGGCCCTTCGCCGGGCCGAAAAGACGGAACCGCGCGCTCTGATCCACCAAGTTGAAGCTCGTCTGCAGCGTGTCAAAGAGACCGCTCTCGACCGCCCATCGCGCGCTCTCGTTATCGCCGCTGTAGCCGATGAATCGGGTCTTGCCCGCTGCCTTGGCTTCCTGAAGCGCCTCGATAACATCTCCTCGCTCCAACACCTCGACCCCGCAGGTGTGAAGCTGAACGATATCCAGATGGTCGGTGCGCATCCGTTTCAGACTTCGCTCAATGCTGTCACGAACGGTCTCCGCCGTCCATGATTCGCCCACGTAGCCTCCGGCAACGTGACCTGCTTTTGTCGCCAGTACGAACTCATCCCGGCGGTGTGAGATCGTCCGCCCGATCAGCTCCTCGCTGTTGTTGTAGCAGGCCGCCGTATCCAGGAAATTGATGCCATTGTCCAATGCGACATTCAGGACCTCGGCAGCCTGTTGAGCCTCATCGAGCTCCAGCCCGCCGATCTCAGCAAGGCCCACACCCAATCGCGATACCCGCAACCCCGTTTTCCCCAGCACCCGTATCTCCATATCACACGCCCTCCAAGTCCTCGAACAACAACGCAGCAGTGAGCGCCGCCGTCCAGTGATAGTCCCGGATCGAGTCCATCTTGACACGGATGTCGTAGGGTGTCTGCCGCGCGCCCTTGCGGTCACAGGCTACTGGCGGCACCTCATCCTTCGCATCGTAGAACTCGAAGAGCACACCATACTGCTGATAATACTTATCGACATACTCCAAGACGGCATCACGGAGCGTTTTCGCCCTATCAGGTTGGCCCTGTCGCAGCAGCCCCTGGATCACGAGATAGTCGAAGTTGATCCACGTGGGACCCCGCCACATGTCGGTGGACCACGCTGGATCGTCAAGCGAGACGCTGGGTATGGGGAAGGCAGAGCCAAACGTCTGGGGATTCTCCAGATGCTCGATCAAACCGGCGGTATGGTCTTCTGGGATCGTGTTGAGCATAAGCGGCAGGAAACCGGAGACGGCCTTCACCGGCGAGAGCTCACCGTCCATCGTGCGGTCGCAGTAGAAAGACTTCGCCGGATCCCACAGTTGCTCGTGAATTCTCTGAGCCATCCGGTCGGCCCGCTCCTGCCAGAACGCAGCTTTGTCGTGTTGACCGAGCATCGCCGCGATCCGCGCGACATTCGCCATATCCAGTGCTTGGAAGGTCGAGAAGTCCACGGCGTCGAGGCGTATAGCCTCGTCGAATCGCGGTGAGTTGTCCATTCCCGACTCACCGGAGCGGGAGATCGGCGTCTCTGCGATGAACCATTCGAGGAGGCCATTCTGATTGGCGTCTCGATGGGTGAGGTTCCATTCAAGATAGGCCTCCAATCGTGGAAGCGCATAGGCCAGGCGGTCGGGATCGTGGAGATGCTGATAGTTCTCCCATACACCCCAAGCCAGGATGGGTGGCTGCGTGATACGACTGGTCGTGCCATCCACCTGCATGGCGTGAGGAATCATGCCATCGTCCCGCTGTCGCTCAAGGACAGCGCGGAGGAAATCCCAGGCCAACGCCGGGTCGAGGTAGTTCATGCCGAAGCTGTGAAAGACGCTATCCCACAGCCACATATGGCGGTGAGGCACCCGATCAGGCGTCGACCAACGCTGCTGAATTGCCCCCTCGGGGCCTAACGTATTCACGCGCATCACGCTGACGCACTTGCGAAAGAGACGCGCGTAGCCAGGAACTGCGATCTCGGGAAGGTTTCGATAGGTCTCCAGGCGTGGCACTAGCACCTCGTCGAGCTCCCGGGCCAACACGGCCAACGTGCGAACCTTGGCTTGATTCACAGTTTCTCCATAGGCCAGCGCCCAACGCTCGCCCTGCCTCGCCAGGACCACGGCATCCTTGTGGACCGGATCCCAGGTGACCTGGAAGAAGCTGCTCAGCTCTTTGCATTCCTCATCGTCCGTCTCCCCGGGCGCTCCGGAGGCGCTGCCAGGCTCGAAGCAGAGCGCGAGGTAGCCACCTTTGGGTACCTGCCCGGTGAGGGTGTGCCAGGCTGTACACGTCGCCACCAGCTCGTCATCGCCTGTGAGCCCATGTGCTTCACGGGCGTTCGCAGAGGACCATGTGACGATGAGCGTATCATGGGTGGCAGCTAACACAGTGCCCTCACCCTGGTGCGCCAATTGCAAGCAGCGCCGCCGCGGCGTATGAATCAGGAAGTGATAAGGGGTAGACCCTGCCGTAGCAACAAAGCCGGAAGCTGTCTCAGTCGGTCCGTCGATGCCGGAAAACGCGAAGATTGTGCCCTCTCCCCAACGATCCGGCAGATTCGCTATCTCTTGCGCCATCTCAGATAGTGCCATGGAAGTGCTCCATAGGTTCCAGAGGCTCCGGCTGGTCGTGACCCGTCACTTCGGCCAGCAGAGTGAAAAATCCGTGCTTGCGCACAGAGCTGATCGTCCAATCGACGGGCACACTCTGATATCCTTCGGCGTGCCCCTCACCGTCCATACGGTAATCAAAGTAACCCCATCCCGCGTAGCGGTCCAGTGCAGCCAGCATGTTGTTGTCCTCCGCCTCGAAGTCGAAGTGATCGTCCTCATTGAAGAGAATGGGTTGCCCCCGATATCCGGACACCTGTCGCGTCTCCTCAACCATCTTCCGAATGCGGTCGGGCTCCGAGACGCCGTTTCCGTGCAGGAGGAGAAAATCCGAGGCGGCAACGATATTCTCAGGTGGGACCACGCCGCCACACAGGCTGGTACTCACGAGGAGGCGTCCGTGCTCCGTAGCGACGGCTCCCCGCGATCGCACCTGAACCCGTTCAATCAGCTCGTGACAACGGTCCGCTCTTAGGATGGCGTGGTCGTATTTCCGATTATCGACCTCGTTGCCCACCTCGACGAGGACGTTCGTGTACGCTTGGTCGACAAGCCAATCCGTCGCATTATCCGTCGCCCGAAGCACCGCCTGCTCGTCCTCGAGCCTCTGATCCTGGCCAAAATAGAAGTAGCCCAGAATCGCCACCATGCCGAGGGCATCGGCTTTGTCTAGGATACGCGCCAGACGATCCATATAGCCGTCGCGGAGATCGCCCTCCTCCGTAAAGGCGGAGTTATGCCACGGTTGGTGCTGGCTGTAGCCCTGAGGACTGCCGCCCTGAAGGTTGATCGTGAAGCCCAAGAGGCCGGCGTCGCGCCACGCAGGCATCGCTGCGACGAACTCATCAGTGTTCCGGTTGGGGTCCCAGGGCCCAGCTCCGCGGGGCGCAGCCTCGGGATAGTCCCAAAACGCCCGCGTCTCGGGATTGAGATCGTCAAAGACGCCCTGCACCAGCCGAGCGTTCATCAGAAGGCCCTCAACCTTACGGCCCTGATACCAACGGCCCGCATAGGTCGGCGCGCTGTTGATCAGAAAGGCCTGATCCTGAATCGTCACGTGGGTCTTGCGTTCGGTCATATCGTAAGGGCTCATCCTTTCGCCGCGCGCAGCGCATGGAACTCACGCTTGACGACATCATAGGCCTGTTTGGGACGCCGGTATTCATCGACGATGCCCTTGCTGTTAAATCCTCGGGGACGTCCAAGGATCTTTCGCACAGCCTCTGAGGTGCGACAATCGCAGAACTGCCAGATCGCCAGGCCCATCACACGGTCGCAGTCACGATCGCCAAAGGCCGACGCGAACAGATGCCGAATCACAGTCTCGAGAAGGCGTGCCTGATAGGACTCCGTCCATCGCGCCCCGTTCCAATCCCGCCACCCGTAGATGCCCCCGGCACCGATTTCAGAGATGATCACCGGCTTATGAGCTTGGGCGCCCGCGTCCAAATGGACGAGTATGCGATCGATCTCCTCTGGAATATGGTGAATCTCGCTTCCGTACCATCCAGGGTAGCAGTTGACCGAGACGATGTCAACCAAATCCAAGCAGACATCCTCGAAGGGATGGTTCGAGGCGTAGGTCACGGGCCGCGTGGAATCGAGCTCGCGCAGCCGGTCCAGAAGCGCCGCGTACGCCTCGCGGCAGGCAGGATTGTGACTGTGACTCTCGTTCAGGATGCCCCACATAATCACCGATGGATGGTTGAAGGCGCCCGCCACCATCTCGTCGATGTGCGCCAGTTGAGCGTCCACGAAGTGCGGGTCGGTCAGGTGGACCGCCTCGTGCTGCCAACCTATGGCTTCACTCCACACAAGAATCCCGGCCTCATCGCAGAGGTCGAGAAAGCCCGAGTCCTGAGGATAGTGGCTGCCGCGCACGAAGTTAGCGCCCATATCCAAGAGCAACTGCACGTCGGTGATCCCCACCATCTCGGGTACGGCATGTCCGAACTGAGGGTGGAAGGCGTGCCGATTGAAGCCCAGCAGACGAACCGGCTCCCCGTTGATCAGGATCTGTTGATCCTCTGTGGTCACCTGCCGGATGCCGATCCGCGTTCGCAGATCATCATCGCCGAGGCGAACGTGGAGCAGGTGGAGGTGCGGGGCTTGGGGCGACCAGAGCTCAGCGTTGGGCACCTCCACCGTCCGCACGACGAGGCCCTTGGACTCAGTCAGCGCGAGCTTCTCAGAGAGGATCGTTTTATCATCCAACGCCACCGTGAGGGCTGACGCGCCGGCTGGATCCACAGCGCCGAAGGAGATCGCGATGCGAATCGTCGGAGGCGAGATCGCCTCCGTCGTGACCTGAACGGCATCGATCCAGTGACCACCCAGCCGGTGAAGCTCGATGCCACCGGCGATGCCGCCGTAATGATACCAGTCGAAGTACTCGAGATGCAGAGGGGAGCGTTCGTAGTCGAACCGGTTGTCCACCAGAACCACCAACTCCGCCACCCCGGCAGCGCGGCTTGGGAGATCCACGGAGAAACGCGTGAACCCTCCGGCGTGCTCACCCACCGGTTCGCCATCGACGAAGATCCGACACCAGTGGTGCACGCTATCGAGGATCAGACGATGGGGCGTGTTGGCGCCGAGCAGTATCTGCCGTCGATAGGCTGCGAGGCCGCGCTTGCCAGCATAAGCCGGTGTCGCATCGAAGCAACCCGGCACCGCCATGCGGTCGGTGAAAGGGATCGCCGCAACCTCGACGGCCTCCGGGTCGACATCGCCCAGGAACGCGAAGTCCCAGACGCCATCAAGGTCTGTTACGACGCGAAGGTCATGCTCGCGAAATCGTCGGTGCATCAAACGCCTCCTGATCAAAGATGGACTGCTTACGGGTAGACGACCACGAAGACGCGGAGCGCACGGAGAAAGACAGAAGCTGCCCCCTCTCCGTTGACTTAGTCCAGAGAATGGGGCGCGTCACGCGACCTGCCTTAGGCTCTGTGTTCTCCGCGTCTCCGTGGTGCAAACTATGCCTTGAGTGCGATTGTCGCTGTCAGGCCGAGCTAACGATAGGCCTGAGGGGTGTAAGATGCCAGCTTGGGCTCGGCGAAGGTCGGCTCTAGCTGCGCGAAACGCTGACGTCCGTCGATCAGCGGCACGCTTGGCCAGCTCTCGCCGATGAGAGGGCGCGCGTACCGCACGAAGTCATCGGTGACGTCAACGCGGGAAGGCGCGATCCAACTCTCCGGGAAGGTGCGCTCCGAATTCGCCACAAGCTCCAGCGGGACCTTGTCGTAGCGCACATTGTAGACCGATCCAGACTCCCGGAGGATCGTTGCCATGAAGCCCGAGCCCTCTTCGGCCGCGATCTCCGCAGCTTTCCAGCCGACCTTGTATGCCTCCGCCAGGTCCACCGTGGAGGCATAGATCATGTTGTGGCGCTGATCCGTGCCGGGGACGTTCCCCCGCGCAGCCCCACGGGCAGCCAGGCCCACCTCATTGAGATAATTGACGACGATCTGCTCGACCGTCATCTCGCTGGAGGAGAACATCGTGTGACCAAACGCGTCTCTGCGCTCGCCGATCTCGCCCACGTCGAAACCCTCGCTGACGACCACGAGAGCGCGCCCACGCTGCTTGAGAAGGTCGTTCACGGCATCGGCCAAGGCTTCGAGGCCCAGCCCCGATTCTCGCAAGAAGATCAGCAACGGCATGCGGCGGTCGGGGTCGGCGAGGCGCGCAGCGGCAGGGATATAGCCAATCTTGCGACCCATCGCCTGAATCACGAGCACGGGGTCGGACGGTGAGGAGCCGGCGTTCTCCTGGTTGGCGTTCTGCACGTTGAGCGCCCAGTAGCGGGCTACGCTGCCATAGCCCGGTGTGTGATCGATGACCTGGAACTCACTGTCACCGACGTCGTTGTCGATCGTCTTGGGAACGCCCGTGGCGACGAGATCCAAGCCCTGTTCCTGCGCCAGCCGCGCGACCTTATGCGCCGTGTCCATCGAGTCATTACCGCCGTTGTAGAAAAAGTACCCGACGTCGTGCGCCTTGAAGACCTTGATGATGCGGTTGAAGTCCTCACCCTGATGTGCCTTAAGTTTGTAACGACACGTGCCGATCGCGCCGGCTGCCGGGGTAGTGCTTAGCAGCGCGATCTCCTCATCCGGCTGAGCCGAAAGATCCAGAAGCTCCTCGCGCAGCACCCCTTCGATACCATGAAACCCAGCGTAAACGGTGCCGAAAGTCTGCGGGTCGGCCTTGCATGCCTCCACCACGCCACGCAACGAGGCGTTGATCACGGGGGTCGGCCCTCCAGACTGGGCGACGATGACGTTCTTGGGTCTAGCCATAGATAACTCCCTGTAGGTCTCGTAGTGGGTTTGCGGACCGATCGACTCACTGCTGGTCAGGCGACACGTCCATGTCCTGCCATTCCGTGTGGAAGCTGCCCTCCTTGTCAAGACGACGATAGGTGTGGGCGCCAAAGTAATCACGTTGTGCCTGGGTCAGGTTCGCCGGAAGTCGGGCGCTACGGTAGGCGTCGAAGTAAGCGAGGACCGAGGAGAAGGCAGGGACGGGAATACCATTGGCGGCAGCGAAGCCGACAACGCTGCGCAACCCCTCCTGACGCGACTCAACCCACTCGCCAAGCTGCTCATCCATCAGCAGATTGACGAGATCGGGATCGCGCCCGAAAGCGGCGCGGATATCCTCCAGGAGCGCCGCGCGGATGATGCAGCCGCCACGCCAGATCTTCGCAATCTCCTGGTGATTGAGGTCGTAACCATACTCATCGCTCGCGATCCGCAGCAGACCGAATCCCTGCGCGTAAGCACAGATCATCGCGGCGTAGAGCGCGTCTCGCATATGACCGACAAAGAGATCAACGTCGCCCTCAAAGACCGGCAGGGGACCGCTCAGCACTTCGGAGGCTGCGATGCGCTCCTCGCGGTAAGCAGAGATGATCCGAGCCTCCACCGCCGCGTTGATCGTCGGTGTTGGAGCGCCGAGGTCGAGGGCGTCCTGTGACGTCCACTTACCGGTCCCCTTTTGCTTGGCCTCATCGAGGATCAGATCGATAAGGGGCGATCCCGTCTCCTCGTCCACCTCCGCGAAGATGTCGGTGGTGATCTCGACGAGATAGGACGCCAGCTCGGCTTTGTTCCACGCGTCAAAGATCTCGTGCAACCTCGGTGCCTGGAGTCCGACACCGCGATGCAGCACGTCATAGA
Source organism: Anaerolineae bacterium (assembly GCA_049974845.1). Classification (GTDB taxonomy): domain Bacteria; phylum Chloroflexota; class Anaerolineae; order B4-G1; family SLSP01; genus PWVB01. The sequence goes on from JBNGCP010000048.1 coordinate 9,977, forward strand.
CCTCCGCGAGGAGCTGCATGATTGCGTACTCAATGCCATTGTGAACCATCTTCACATAGTGACCGGCGCCGCCGGGCCCGATGTACGTGACACAAGGCTCGCCATCCACCTTTGCTGCCACGCTCTCAAGCACCGGCTGTACCAACTCCCAGGCCTCACGCGGCCCGCCCGGCATGATCGAGGGCCCCCAGAGCGCGCCGTACTCCCCCCCACTGACGCCGGTGCCGATGTAATGAAGGCCCATATCGGCGAGCATCTTGGAGCGGCGCTCGGTGTCTTTGTAGTGCGAGTTACCGCCGTCGATAAGGAGGTCGCCTTCCTCCAGGACCCCCTTGAGACTGTCAATGACGGCATCGACCGGCTTGCCCGCCGGAACCATCATCATGATCCGGCGCGGCGTCTTGAGCGTTTTGAGAAAAGGATCCAAGTCGGAATAGCCGACAACGTCCCGGTCGCCATACTTCTCGTTGAACTGACCGACCTTCTCCTCATCCAAATCGTAGCCGGCGACGCTGAACCCATTGCGCTCGATGTTCAGCGCCAGCATCTGCCCCATAACACCCAACCCGACAATGCCGAAATCTGCCCTGTCCATTGGTTCCTCCTTGTTGTATTAAGCAACCGAGACGATCACATGAACGAAGCTTCCATATCAGACTCGGCTGACTCTGACACATCTTTCTCGAAACTTGAGGTCGCGATCAAGCGCTTCAACTCCTCCTCGTAGGCGGTGCTATCGAGAGGAAGGTCAATCGGACGCCCCTTGAGAGAGGAGTAGAGCATCGCATTAGCCAGCTCGACGGAATGGATCCCCTCCTCGGCTGGCGCTAGCAGGGGCTCACCGTGCAGAATCGCGTTGGCGAAGTTCTCGAGGATCGCGGCATGCTGCCCGCCGTGGCCCTCGACGGGGATTTCGACGTTCCAGACCGGCGGCTTGGCAAAGGAGGCCCGCGAGGTCTGCAGGAACTCGGTCGCGGGGATCTCATTACGCGTGTACGTGATAGAGTCGCCCTCCATCACCAGCTTCCCCTGGTCGCCGGCGATCTCCAGGCGGTTCGTGCCCGGCGCCTCGCCGGTCGAGGTCACAAAGAGCCCGGTGCATCCCTCGGGATAGACCATAAAGGCCGTGACCTCATCCTCAACCTCGATATTGTGACGCTTGCCGATGTCGCAGAAGGCCCGGATCTGCAGCGGCATCCCGACGATCCACTGCAGCAGGTCGAGGTTGTGAGGGCACTGGTTGAGGAGAACGCCGCCCCCCTCGCCCGCCCACGTCGCCCGCCAACCGCCGGAGTCGTAGTAGGCCTGGGTGCGAAACCAACTGGTCATAATCCAGTTGACCCGCAGCAGCTTACCTAACTCGCCCGAGCTCACCAACTCGCGGATCTTCCGGTAGTAGGGGTCGGTGCGCTGATTGAACATCGCGGCGAAGACGAGATCTTTGTCGGTATGGGACGCGATCAACCGTTCGCAGTCGGCCTTGTGCACCGAGATGGGCTTCTCGACAAGGACGTGATACCCAGAATTCAGCGCTGAAATGCCGATAGTCGTGTGGTCGTAATGCGGGGTCGCGATGATCACGGCCTCGCAGACCCTGTCGGCCAGCAGGCTATCCGAGTCAAAGTAGGCCCGAACACCATACCGCTCGGCGGCAGCCTTGGCCTTCTCCGGCACGATGTCACAGACTGCCGCCAACTCGACCTTAGATTCCTTCTCGATGTTGTGCAGGTGGAGCGTGCCAATGTTGCCGATACCGATAACCGCGAGTTTTACTGGTTCCATAGGTCCTCCGAATGCTCTCCGATGCGCGCCTGCGGCGACGCGTCGTTTAGCGCATGCGTCAGCGCAAGCCTTACCTATTCCCTCAGTCGATAAAGCTGCTCGCCAGCGCGGGGGATGAAGAGGAGGCCCTCATCCTCACGATCGCGCCATGCGTCGAAATCGATCTCCGCCGGATCCAGATAGCCCAGATTGACCTGCTCACACCGCTCGCGTGGAATCCCGGTCGCGAGAGTCACCTGGATGCGCGGCTTCTCGGCGCCGCTTTCGGGATCGTACTCCCCCACACCCCGCAGATGCGTCGAATGGGCTAGGACGCCCCACGGCTTGTCCTTGAAGCGATCCCACTGCTTGACAAAGTAGTCGCGCACGTGGTAGCCGACCTCGTCGAGGATCTTGCCGTGCGTATAGGAAATCTCATCGATGTGCGGTGCGTAGATGATGACCTCGCCGCCATCCTCGACGACGGGCTCGACCTTGTACATGCCCTTGGCAGCCGTCCAGATGTCGTCATAGAGCTCAGGCATCACCGAGAGCACGCGTTTGAAGCGCCGATCGACGTAGTGGATATGCAGGCGCGACGAGTGCACAACGGCCTTCAACCACGCTTCCTTGTAGCCCCCGACGTAGAGGCCAGCCATTCCCTCGTGGGTGACCACCATATTGCAGAAGAGCGTCGGGGTGGGCACGAACGCGACAGCGGCATCAATCGCGTCCCGCACGGGCGTGTCAGCCCTCCCAATGACACGCATGCTGGTGATCAGCGCCCCGAGCCAGTGGGTGAAGTTGATGACCTCCGAGCCGGAGACGCCCGGGAAGAAATACTTAGTGCCGCCGGAAAAGCCAACGACCTCGTGAGGAAAGACCGGTCCACAGACGATCACCTGATCCGCCTCCAAGACACGTCGGTTGAGCGTCACGGGCACGTCCAGCGACAGCATTCCGTTGGTGATCTCTTCGACATCTGCACTGGGAATCGTCCCAACCGTGGCGAAGGTCTCGGGAAGGTCCCAGCGGTGATTGTGAATGCCCACATCCGCGTAGGTTGTGCGGCGCTCCTCCTCGGTGATGCCGACGAGCTTGCGAAGCGCTTCACCACTCATCACAGGATGCGTTCCCAGCGCTACCAGGAAATCCAGGCTCCCCACGCGATCCGCAAGCAACTCGTGGAAAAGCCGAAATATCATCGGCATCGGGGCAGTCCGGGTGCTGTCGGGGATGATGATCAAAACGCGCTTGCCGTCAAGACGGGCTTGATCGATCCCCGTCGCCAAGATTGCCCGAACGTCATCCTCACCTAGAAAGTCTTCTGTCTCGAGATCCTGGATATGGTCCTTTTTGATGTCCATTATCTTGTCCCTTTCCTGAAGAGCGCCCACAAGCTGGGCCCCCACAAGGGGTGCCCCTACGGTCGAATGTGCATGTTGCCTTGTATAATCCACTTATAGGTGGTGAGGGCCTCGAGGCCCATAGGGCCGCGCGCGTGAAGCTTCTGCGTGCTAATGGCCACCTCAGCGCCCAGCCCGAGCTGCCCCCCATCGTTGAACCGTGTGCTTGCGTTGACGAAGACCGCCGCTGAGTCGATCTCGTTGACAAACCGCGTCACGTTCTCCCAATCGTTCGAGAGAATGCCGTCGGAATGGAAGGTGCTGTGCGCCTGAATGTGAGCGATAGCCTCATCGAGATCCTCGACCACTTTTACGCCGAGGGTCAGCGCGAGCCATTCCTGATCGAAGTCACCAACGCCGGCCTCCAACACAATCGCATCTTCACCGCCTTTGAGAATATCCCAAGCCTCTCCCCCCGCGCGCAGCTCCACGCCGTGCTTCCCCAGGCGCTGCGCGACCAGCGGCAGGAAATCCTCGGCGATCTCACGGCTCACCAACAGGGTGTCCAGGGCATTGCAGACGCTGGGCCGCTGTACCTTGGCGTTCTCGATCACATTCAAAGCGCCGTCCAAATCGGCGGAGGGCTCCACATAGAGGTGACAGATGCCTAACCCGCCGGTGATCACGGGGATCGTGCTCGTCTCTCTGCACAGTCTGTGCAGCCCAGCCCCACCCCTTGGGATGATCATATCGACGTACTCGTCGAGGTGCAGCAACTCGGTGACCAAGGCGCGATCCGCGGTCGAAATCATCTGTACTGCATCCAGGGGAAGCGCCGTCTTGCCCAGCGCCTCGCGAATCACGCAGGTCAGCGCAACATTGCTGCGCAGGGTCTCACTGCCACCACGCAGAATCACAGCGTTGCCCGTCTTGAGCGAAAGCGTAGCGATATCGACCGTGACGTTGGGCCGGGCCTCATAGATGACGCCCAGAACGCCGATCGGCGTCCGACGACGACTCACACGCAGTCCATTGGGCAAAACCCGCCCCTCGATGATCTCACCGACGGGATCGGGCAGAGACGCCACCTTCCGAGTGGCCGATGCGAGCGCCTTCATCCGCGTCTCCGTCAACAGAAGACGGTCCAGGACCGCCTCACTTACCCCCTTGGCGCGACCATCCTCGATATCCAGCGCATTATCCGCCAGCACGCTCGCCATCTGTGCTTCGATCTCGTCGGCGATGGTGAGAAGGGCCGTGTCCTTCTCCGCCGCCGTGAGTGGAGCAAGCTGGCGGCTGGCAGCTTGGGCCCTCCGCCCCATCTCGCCGAGATCAACCTTTGTCTGATGCATCGTCGCTCCTTGGCTCTACAGCAGAATCAGATCATTGCGGTGGACAGCCACAGCCCCATAGGTGTATCCCAGGATGTCGCCAATCTCATCGGAATGATGTCCCATGATCCGGGTCAAATCTGTGCTGGGATAGCGTGCGACGCCCCGGGCGATCTCTGCGCGAGTGGGGTCGTCACCGTTCTCCTCAAGGATAGAGATCGTGTCCCCACGATCAAAGCTCCCCTCGACCGTCACGACGCCCGCCGGGAGCAGGCTGCGTCCACCATAGCGCAGCGCACGCGCAGCGCCATGATCGACGACGATGTGACCGGTGTTGACGGCCCCGGCCAGCACCCACCGCTTGCGGTTCTCCGGAGGCGTATCCAACGCCGGGAAGCGGGTGCCCAGACGCTCTCCATCGGCAACACGGCCGATCACGTTGGGCTCGGCGCCGTGCGCGATAACCACATCCGTGCCAGCGCGCCGCGCGATTGCCGCCGCTTCGAGTTTGGTGGTCATGCCACCGACGCCCAAGCCTGTGCGACTCCCTCCGGCCAGCGCACGCAACTGCTCGTCGATCTCTCGCACCTCCGCGATGAGCTCCGCTTCTGGATGCTCGCGTGGATCGGCCGTGAAAAGGCCCGGTTGGTCCGTCAGCAAGATCAGCAGGTCGGCGCCGGCCAACACAGCCACCAGTGCTGAGAGGTTGTCATTATCACCAATCTTGATCTCCTCCGTCGCGACCGCGTCGTTTTCGTTGATGACTGGGATGATTTCATGCTCGAGCAACGCTTGGATTGTATCCTGAGCGTTGAGAAAGCGTCCCCGGCTCGCGATGTCGCCGTGGGTCAACAGAATCTGCCCCACATTCAGACCGTAGATCTCAAAGAAGCGCTCCCACATCAACATCAGCCGGCTCTGGCCTACGGCGGCCAACATCTGCTTCGTCGCTACGGTGTCCGCAAGCTCCCGGGCGTGACTTTCACGCACGGCATGATTTCCACGCACGGCGTGATTTCGACGCACGTAGCCCAAGCGCTCACGCCCGGCAGCAATCGCACCCGACGTGCAGAGAATCACCTGGTGACCACGATGGTGAAGCTCTGCGCACTGCCGTGCCAGATCGACGACGCGCGGCGGGCTCAGCCGTTGCGTGCCATCGGTCAAGACGCTGGTGCCAACTTTGACAACAATGCGCTTCCCCGCGTCTTTGGCAGGTCTTTCGATCTCCACGGGCGGTGGTGACGTCCCCACGTTATCGACTGTCCCCTTCTATTGCGAGCTTCTCATGCGCGAGCTGCCAGGCTATGACGCCGTTAGCAGTCAGGGGCGGGAATGGAGCAGACGCAGATATGATACTCCGCGTCCGCTCGATCCCCAACTCCCACTCAATCTCGTCTATCGCTTCCAGGGCGGCGTCTCGGGCAGCATCGCCTCGAACTCCGCGATGAGCTCGGCCTCATAGTCGCCCGCATAGGTCTCCGAGAGGAACCTGTGGACCGCTTCCTGGTAGAAGCGCTGCCACGAAGCCTCCTCGTCACCCGGATTCACAGGATAGAAGAGGGCGTTGTTGGCCTTGGCCGCCTTCATATCGCCAGGCGCGTCGCCGACCATCAGGATATGGTCCGGCTCGTACTTCCCATTGGCGGCGAGCTGTAGATGGAGCTGCTTCTTGCCCATCTCCTGACCGGCGATGACCTCCACATATTGGGCGATGTCGTGCTCTTGCCACTCTCGCCGCAACGCCTCAAGGGGGGTCGCCGAAACCACGATCATGTCAGCTTTGTTGGCCAGTAGCTGCAGGCTCTGGCGGACGTAAGGAAAGGGGGGCACACCGTGGACCATGTCGGCTACGGTGTCGTTGACCGCATTGGTCCAACGCCAGGCACGCTCGAGCTCCTCACTCGGATGCTCCTTCATGTAGGCAGCAAGCCCGTCATTGCTCTTCGGGAAGCGATCGTCGGCGATGAAGGCGCGAATGTCCTCTGCTTGAGGTGGTTCAACGTTGCGCGCCTTAACCTCTTTCCGCTCTCGCAGCAGGTCGAAGACCATCACCAGGGCTGGCCAGCGATTGATACCCCGCCACTTGGAATAGAGATTGACAAACTCCGCAGCCTCCCGCGCGTACTTGGAGACCGCCTGAAGACTCCAATGCTTGATGATGTTAGGGGTGAAACACTCCTTGTGCTTGATCTCCATCGTGTCGAAGGCACAGCCATCGGAGTCGATGCCGACGAAAAAGTCGTGCTTGGGCTCCATGTCGACCAGCGGTTGGGCTGGCTTGGGATAGTTGACCACAGTGACCTCCTTGTTTGTTGCGTGCAGCTTGCGGGCCAGATACAGACGCTAGACGCCACTAAAGGCGCTGAACCCCCCGTCCACCGGCACCACGACCCCCGTGACGAAGCTTGCGCCGTCCGAGAGCAGCCAGAACGTCGTACCGATCAGATCCTCCGGATCGCCGAAGCGCCCCATCGGCGTATGATCGATAATGGTCTGCCCGCGAGGCGTCAGATCGCCTGTCGTCTCGTCGGTGAGCAGGAACCGGTTCTGCTCCGTCAGGAAGAAGCCGGGGGCCAAGGCATTGACGCGGATATACGGTGAGCACTCCTGATTGAGGTGCACCGCCAGCCATTGCGTAAAGTTGCTGACCGCCGCTTTGGCGCCCGAATAGCCCGGAATCCGCGTCAGCGGACGGAAGGCATTCATCGACGAGATGTTCAGGATCACCCCTCGTTCCTGCTCGGCCATCAGCTTGCCAAAGACCTGGCTGGGCAACAGCGTCCCGATGAAGTTGAGATTAAAGACCCATTGAACGGCATCCGCTGGAAGATCGAAAAAGGAGAGATCCTCGCTCGTCGTCGCCTCTTTCCTGTTGCCGCCGGCACCATTGATCAGAATGTCAACACGTCCGAACCGATCCAGCACCACATCCGCCGCGGACTGAATGCTTCCCTTGTCGAGCACGTCACAGGCAACGGCCAGCGCCTCACCACCCTCGGCGCGGATCGCCTCCGCCACCTCTTCCGCCGCATCCGGCACGATATCCAGAACGGCGACCTTGACACCCACGCGCCCGAGGGCTTTTGCCATCGTGCCACAAAGGACGCCGCCCCCGCCAGTGATTGCGGCGACCCTGCCCTCCAAGCCAAACAACTGCTTCAGATACGTCTCATCCATCGTACGTAGACCTCCTTGCTCTGTTCGCCCTTATCTTGTCCCAGCTCACCAGCGCCCAGGCGGGCATCCCCATCCAGGCATGCAACCTCTAGCCCCTCAGACCTCAGCGAAACGCTTCAGGTGCCGGATGAAGTGCGTCTCCAGCGCAGCGTAATGGGCCTCCTCGTGTTGATCCAGCACAGCCTTGAGCTCGTCCCCATAGGCATCCAACGCCGTCCCGAAGGTCACGTGAAGGACCTCGCGCCCATCGAAGGTGTCGAGCACAGACGAAAGCTCGGCATCCGTAAGCGTATCAGGGGCAGGCACCTTTCCGGCATCGGCAGAGACGTGATAGGTTGCCCGGTCCTGCTCATAATGCTCGATCGCCAAGGCCAGAATCTTCCGAAAGAGATCAGGCTTCACGCCGGCAATCGCCCTAAGCGCCTCGAGGTAACTGGTGCCCGCCGTCTTGAGGTGGGTCAGTCCCTTGGTATGAGCCGCCATCACGGGGTATATGCTGAACTTGTCAGACCCGGAGTGGATGCTGAGCTTGTACATGCCCATCGTCCGAGCGATTGCGGCGTGCTTGGCGAACTCAATCTCGAACGTCTCAAGGTCCCCAATGTAGTCGACGCCCTTCTCAAACCGCCCGACGTAGCGGGGGGCCAGACTCACCCATTCCACACCCAATCGGGAGAGCTCATTGACAATGAAGACGTGCTCCAGGGGCGAGGTGGGCGTCTCCGTCTCATCTACCGAGACCTCCAGCTCGAAAGGCTCATCGCCTTTGGCCGCAGCCAGGTGATTGTACATCTCAGCCGTGTGGGCCAAGGCAACGCCGTACTTGCACGCCGCTCTCAAAAGCGAGACTTCGTCGAAGGTCAAGGTGACATCCTCACCCCTCCCGACCGCAAGCGTCTCGGTACGGCCCACATACCGAGAGCGCATCGCGTCGGGATAGTCGTGCAGACGGGCCCAAGGCAGCACCTCAAACTTCTGCCGCAATGCCTCCTCGCTGTCGGTATGCGCGTCGTTGTCGACGTGATCGCCAGGATCGATGGTGTAGAAAGTGTAACCGGCAGCGACACAGAGATCGATGTCGTCGGTCGTCTTCAGATGGTCCGCATCTGCCCCCCAAGGTTCACACCATCCCTCTTGGAAGACACCCCACATCGCATCATCCATCACTTCCTGAGGCGTGCGGCCGGTGCGGGCATTCTCACGCATCGACTGCTGAGCCAGGATTGGCGCGATACCCCCCACGGCCCTGACGGCGCGAATGTGTCCCGGCGTCGCCAGCCCCAGGCGATCGCCGCAGCCGGCCGACGTCGCTAGATCCAGCGGCACCGCACGCAGCCAGGGCAATCGCGCGCGAAGCTCAGCAGCGTTCTGAGCAGAGCGTGGACAGATCAGCACATCGTCCCTTTGCTCTCCTTCGAAACCCTCGGTCCGACCGCGTACACAAAGCACCTTACGTCCGCTCTGGTCGCGCGCCAGGAAATAGGTCGTGCCGTCGAGCTCGACGACCGACCTTGGATAGACTTTCTCAAAGCCCAGCATCTCCTGAAGTTTCTCAACCATTGAATGGCTCCTTTAGCTACTATAGCGACAGCGACCGCTTTACTGATCCCTGCGGCGCCGGCGACACGCCAGGCTTTGACTCGCAGGCCCCGCGGCCCCGCGCAGCGCCCCGGTCTCAAAAGACATGGCGAAAGCCGAGAACGGTCACAGTCGTGATGACCAGACTGATCATCATCGTCAATGAGATCAACATTGCCGCCAGTCGTGGGTTTAGGTCCTGCTCCACAGAATAGAGCAGCGTCGACAGCGACGTCGGCATCAAGGGCAACAGGAAAGCAACGGCTCGGGTGGGCCCCTCAAAGGGCAGCACCAGCAGCGTAAACACGGCAACCAGGGCCCCAAAGGCATACTTGGAGAGGAGCTGCGTCACCAGAATTCTGCTCTCACGGCGAGACACGTCAACCTCCAGGTAGATCCCCAAGCCCAGAAGCATCAACGGGGAGTTCATCGCAGCCAGCGATTCCACCAGCCCGCCCGGCAGACCACAGATCTCCGTACATGTGAGATTCAGGACTACTGCCAAAATGAAGGCATGTAACGGGAAGAAGGTGGCAACTTTCTTCAACACCTGCCGCGCACTAAAGGTGCCGTTAGTGGAATAGCGGAACGACAGGTAGTAAGCGAAGGCAAAGATCGCGACGGCATTCCCTAGGTCGCTGATGGCGACGGTGCGAACCCCCTCATCCCCAAAGGCGGCCTCGGCGAAAGGATA
>JBNGCP010000048.1:19966-27637 GCA_049974845.1 Anaerolineae bacterium
TGATGGCGACGGTGCGAACCCCCTCATCCCCAAAGGCGGCCTCGGCGAAAGGATATGCCAGGGACGCCATCACGCCACACAACGACACCACGAAGGTGCCCCTGTCCTGCTGTGGCAGATGCAAAGCCCGCCCACGCCACCGACCCACCTGGCTGGCCAGAATCCCAGCGCTCAGCGAGACAATCGGCAGAATCAGTAAGCCCCAGGAAAGCTCGGTGGTACTGATCACCTTCAGGTTCATCGCGGGCAGCGTCACGTAGAGCACGATCCGGTTCAGGACCCGACCGTCATCGCGGCTGACCAGCCCAACCCTCTTGATCAGATAGCCAAGAGCGACCAGGAGCAGGTTGCCAATGATCTTGTTGGTGACGCTGATATCCTGCATGATGCGCTTCCTGAGCTCCTCAGATATCCGTCAGTTTGTAGGCTCGCTTGGCCAATCCGTACGCCTGCTCCCAAACCATATCCCGCGCATCGGCCATATCGATCAGCCCGCGAACCACCAGGCCGGCGACCCAGTTCGCCGAAGACCGCCGCCACACGTCGTGGCGCGCGGGGATGGACGGGAAAGCCCGCGTGTCGTCGTTGAAGCCTGCGGTGTTATAGATACCCGCGGTCTCCATAACGCGCTCGAAGTAGCGCCGCATACCGTTGAGACTGTCAAAGAACCACCATGGCGGCCCAATCTTCAACGTCGGGTAGTGGCCTGCTAGCGGCGCCAGCTCGCGAGCGTACGTATCCTCGTCCAGTGTGAAGAGGATCAATGTGAGGCGGGGATCGTTGCCGTATTTGGCGAGCAAGGGATGGAGGTTGCGGGTGAACTCCGATGCGATGGGCATGTCGGCGCCCTTGTCGAGCCCGAACTTGGCCAGGATCTCCGGATTGTGGTTGCGGAACGACCCGACGTGAAGCTGCATCACCAGGCCGTCCTCGATGCTCATCCGTGCCATCTCCATCAGCATATGCCCAGTGAACCGGCCTGCATCCTCCGCCGACGCTGCACCCTCAAGGGCGCGTGCAAAGATCGCCTCGGCCTCCTCTGGCGAAAGCGCCCCTGTATAGGCCGTTAGCGCCGCATGGTCCGTCGCGCGCGCGCCCATCGACTTGAAGTAGGCCCGGCGCTCCTCCAGAGCTTGGATCAGCCGTCGATAGCTGCTGATTTCGTAGCCGACGACGTCGGACAGCGCCTGCAGATTCTGACGCCACCCGGGGATGTGGAGGTTGACGACCCCGTCCGGTCGAAAGGTCGGCAGCACAACTCCCGACCATCCTGAATCGCGGATCGCTCGGTGGTGTTCTAGCGTGTCGCTGGCGGCATCCGTGGTGCAAAGCACCTCGATATTGAAGCTCTCAAAAAGCTGACGCGGCCGGTAGGCAGGAAGAGCAAGCTTCTGCTCGATGTGATCGTAGATGTCCTGAGCGGTCTCCCCTGTCAGCTTCTCTTCCACGCCGAAGACCTCATAGAGCTCCTGCATCAGCCAAGCCCCACTGGGCGTCCCGCGGAAGAGGTGGTAGTTCTCGGCAAAGATCTGCCAGATTTTACGGTGGTCAGTCTCAACAGGGCCACCGTCCACGCGAGGTACACCCAGATCCTCCAGCGCGATCCCTTGAGAATAGAGCATCCGGAAAACGTAATGATCCGGGATGATGAACATGTCGGCTGGGGAGCCAAAAGTAGCTGCTTCATCGGCGAAAAGACGAGGGTCGACGTGGCCGTGGGGGCTTATAAGGGGCAGATCCACGATGCCCTCGTAGAGCTCACGCGCGACCTTGCGATGGGTCGGCTCAGGATCGAAATAGCGGTCGGGGTGAAGTTCCCATCTTCTAGTCATCTAGCCCTCCGTCTCCTCAAAGTTAGGGGCCGATACCGAGCCAGACGCGCTCACGGCGCGCTCGCACGGATCACGAGCTCCGGCTGCAAGATGATTTCCTGTGATTCCACCGGCACGCCTTCGACGTCAACAGAGCGGATCTGCGCAAAGAGTTGCTTCACCGCCTGCACACCCAGCTCCTTGCGGGGGATCCGACAGGTGGTGAGAGGTGGGGTCACCAACGCGGCCAACAGGATGTCGTCAAAGCCAACAACGGCCAGATCGTCCGGTACCTGGCGTCCGAGATCCACGCACGCACGCAGCGCCCCCACCGCTACGAGATCATTGTAGCAGAGCAACGCCGTCAACTCAGGTTGACGGCTCAGTAACTCACGAGCGACCTCTCTCCCGGCTTCGGCCACCGGCGCACACGGTCGGATCCAAGAGGATTGCGTTGGGAGACCCGCCTGTCGCATCGCTCGCCGGTAGCCTTCGAGTCGCCCTTGCCCACTCTGGGAGCCTTGGGGACCGGAGAGAAAACCGATCGCGCTGTGCCCGCGCGCCAGCAGGTGCTGAGTGGCAATCTCACCACCCGTGACATCGTCCACAAGAACCGCGCGCACGCCATGCGCGCCGGATCCCGGCGGGCAGCACCCATCAACGCGGCGATTGACCAAAACAACGGCGGGATGTGAGCTGACGACCAACTGCAGATCTGAATTGGTGAGCCGCGAGCTGCACAGGACGATCCCGTCGACGCGCTTCTCCTCCAGCGAGCCCAATACGTCGAGCTCGCGCTCGGGATCCTCATCGGTGTTACAGAGAAAGACGTTATAACCCTCCGCATAGGCGACGTGCTCGACGCCGCGGGCGACTTCGGCGAAAAAGGGATTGGCGACGTCAGGCACAACCAGACCGAGCGTGCCGGTATGGCGCGTAGCCAGGCTGCGGGCGATCCCACTGGGACGGTACCCCAGGCGCTCGACGGCCTCCAATACGCGCTCGCGCGTCACGTCACTGACGTCGCCCTTGTCGTTGATCACGCGAGAGACAGTCATCATGGAGACTCCCACTTCCCGCGCAACGTCGGCCATCGTGACACGACCGGTGGACTTTGCAGACTCGGACACGCGTTCGCTCCTGACCCCAGGGTGTTAGCGCTAACGGTACCGCTAACATCATTCTACTTGGGCTATGGGGCGGTGTCAAGTTGGTGTCAAGGCCCTGGCTTCGCTATCCGTAGGTGTGGACGGCCTCGAGAAATGCAGCGACATTCGCCCAGGGGGCATCCGGCTCCTCAAGATCATAGGCCGGCGAGAGGATGAGACCGGCACGGCCAAGCAACTCGATCCGCGTCCGGACCTCCTCCCAGATGACCTCGGGTCTGGCAAAGGCGAAGGTCGTCTGAGTGCCCACCGTACCCCAAAGCGCCAGTCTGGGACCGAACTGCTGCCGAATCGTCGCTGCATCCATATGGTCCGGCTGGAGAGGGTTGATCGCGTTCACGCCGATATCGATGAGATCAGATATGATGGGTGCATAATTCCCATCGCTGTGGAAGACGACGGGGATGTCCGGCGTGATCTCCCGGGCAGCACCGATGATCTGAGCCATCCGAGGTTTGAAGAAGCGCCGCCACATCTCCGGCGAGATCATCATCGTCACGGGCGCCCCAACGTCGTCGTCCAGCGAGAGCAGATCGACACCGGCGCTCGCCAAGGATGCAGCATTCCGGCGCGCAAGCTCGGTGAGCCTGTCGAGGAGGTAATTGGCCCAGTCGGGGCGCTCAACGAGGTCTAGGAGAAAGTTCTCCAGACCGCGCAGGCGCCAGGCTGCCTCAAATAGCTCGCCTCCCAGGTGGGGTAAGTTGCCACCCGCCGCCAGCCCGCGACCGTGTAACTCCGCCACCTGATCCCGCAGTCCAGCTACGTGATAGGGAGCACTGACATCAGGAAAGGGGAAAGCTTGAAGATCCTCGAGGCTCTCCGCCAATGCCAACGGGTTGCGCCGGTCAGGCACATTCGGGCGATAGGACCAGCGAGCATACGTCGCCACCTGCTCGAAGGTACCCAGCCGGGTGTCATGGGGAAACCGATACGCCGCCTGACGCAGTGCTTCCTCCTCCGGCGATGGCGGAAAGCGCACGAACTGCACGTCGATGAGCGCCTCCCAGTCATACCCCGCCGGCGCCATGCCGGAGAGATCGACGCGATAGAAGTTCAGCGCACAGGGCACGCGGTCGGGCATCTTACCCTCCAACGCTACCAGAATTCTCTCGCGACCGTCCACCCCGCGATCCTCCTCTCCTCGATGAAGGTACGATGAGAGCCACACACCTCGACCGAGACACGCCGCAGACGCGAAAGAGGGTCGACGCAGCGCATCGGGCCCGCGTCAGAACTCAGATAAAGAGCAGCGGCAGGTACTCCGGTTCATCATCGTAAGGCTCAACCGACCCACTTGCTACGTGATAGAGACGCTCGTGACTGGCGCGGGCAGCCTCCACCAAAGGCACGTAGGGGCGGCTGCAAACATCAACGAAGCCGATCTGATAGTTCTCGCCGTCGAACCTTCCGATGGCCGACTGGTCGTAGAGGGTGAAGTAATGCACCCCCACGCACCAGGGCTTGGCAGCCGCGTCCTCAAGATAGACGCGGAAGGCTTGACCGCGCGACGACTGATCCGGCACGTGCCCAATCCCGCTGGCGGGCAACCCGACATCGAGGGCGCCGAAGTGCCACTCACCCACCATAATGGGCATGTCAAGCAGGTCATTGATCTCAGCCATCTGATCGGCGAGGATTCTTTGCTTATAACAATTCATGGAAAAGACGTCAAAGGTGCGCATTCCCCGCACCGCCCAATCCGGCGGGATCGTGTAATAGCGGATGCCCAGGTTGAGGTGGTGCGGATCGACCCGGCGGCAGGCCTCGCTGAGGGTGCCGAAGTATCTCGTGACCATCTCATCGCTGAAGTCGGCCAGATCGGCGGCGGCCTGCTCGGTCAGGGCCTGTCGCCAAGGCCCCTGCGCGACCGCATCGAGCGTCACGTCGAGGCCCCACGCAACGGAGAGCGCCTCATCGGACCCGTAACGATCTCGCAGGAAATCCGCCAGCGCCTGCCGGGCGTGGCATACCGGCGTGTTGTAGAGCATGCCGGCAGCGGGCGTCTCGGAAGCGAACCCCCAATTCGGCTCGTTCATCAGAAAGTAGCCGATGAAGGCTGGATCATCAATCGTTTCGCGGAGCTGCTCTGCAAAGGCATCGGCGGCACGCTCAAAATCGGGATGGTAGACGTCGGGAAAATCGCGGTAGACGGTCGGAAGCGCGTGCAGGCTGCGGCCATCCATCGGACGCACGTATGGGATCCTGCCCACAGCGATTCGCCAATCCGACCAGTTGGCCACAGTGTTGAACCCGAAGCCTCGCACTTGCGACAGCGCAACCTCCGCCCACGCATCGAAGGCAGCATCGGGGCCGAAAGCGCGGATGAAGTTAGCCCGGAGGTAGTCGAAGGCCACGCGCTCCCCATGACTATGGGCGCTCGCGTAGTCGCCCTCCTGATCCGGCAACCAGGTCAGGGCAGACGACAACCCCTCGTAGGCGCTGTCTATTCCGTAACTGACGCAGTCCAAGCCCGACGACCAGAAGAGATAGCCGTCGGGGTCGACCAACCACCAGCGCTCCCCGTCGTGGTGCGTGCGGAAATAGCCGGTGCCCTCGACACGCCGCTCCAGCCACCCACCCCAGCGGGAGAATGACTCAGGCCACTGCTCTCCAGGGGCTGCCGCGCGTTGGGCCTTCAGGCGAGCAACCAGTTCGTCGGCAGAGCTCGTCCTGCCCGGCCACTCATGGAGCGTGCTCTGACCCAGCTCGTCAAGCAGGGGGCCCTTCGGCAGCAGCAGCTCCTCGCCTGTGTCGTCCCCATCCAGGCGCGGAGGCGTCTCCGTCGTTGCCATTACTGGTGTCACGCAGAAACGCACACCCGCCGGGCCTTTGCGCAGCAGCTCGATTCGCATGCGATCAACCTTATCGAGATCGACCCGATCGCCTCCACACAAGGGCTTGAGCCACGCCCCCTCCCTCGGATAGCGCCACCGATTCTGACTCACGGCTTCCAGCGGGACGCGCATGCGGGCCGAGCACTGATTGAGGAAGCCGAAGGTCAGCCGGAAGGCGGGGCCGTCGTCGCCCTCCTGCAGGATCAGCACAAACACCGCCAGCTGTTGGCCGTCGAGAAGCCAGTCTGCGGCTAGATAGCGCGCATTGGACAGCGCACCCGGCGGGAACTCATAAATCAGTCCCGCTCCAGCTTCATCGGCCTCATACCATGTTGCGCCGGACACAGGCACCTCGTCCGAGCGCACGACCAGCGCTCCGGTGAGGGCGACGGGATCTAGCCTAAGCGTATGTCTGAGTGACATATTCACCTCCTGGTCTGCCAAGAGCCCTTAGTCTTGCACCAAACGACCACTTATCAGCGGATGCTCCCCAACTCCTACCGGAAGCTGACCTCCACGACGCGCCTTTCCTCCATCGCGCGGTCGGCAGAGAAGCCGATCAGATGTCCCGACATCGAGTCTTCCAGCGTCGTGGTGGAGATTGAGGGCGCCTCACCGCGCACGACGCGCACGAAATCGGCAACGAGTCGCAGATCGCCCCCACCGTGACCACCGAGCGCGCCGTGCATGTCGCCATCGATTGAGAGATCGACCACGTCCTCGGTGTATTCGCAACCGGGGCGGGGATCGATATGGCGGATGACGATCTGGCTTTCCTCAAAGACACCCTGGATCTCGCCCAGCGTTCCGACGATGTGAATCGAGCGGGAGGGTCTCGCCGTGCCCCCGATCATATTATGAGTAGCGGTGGAGCCGTCCGCAAAATCGATCAAGATCGATTGGTGATCCACGACATCTGGATCAGTTCGCCAGACACAGCGACCGAAAGGGTTGTCATCCTTGAGGGATGCGATCTTCTCCTCCAGTGTGAGATGATCACCTGCGTGCTCATACCTATCCCAGACGTAGAAGCGCCACCTCTCCGGATGGTCAATGTAGTGCTTCCGCGCTGAGTAGAGGCAGTTGGGCTCGATCGCACAATCCACCAGACATCGTGTGCCAGCGCCCTCGGGGGCGCGTTCCGGCCTGAACTGGAAGTTGCTCCCGAAACTCGCCACGAACTTAGGACGGACGCCACTCTTCATCCAGGCAATCAGGTCGAGATCGTGACTGCATTTCGCCATCAGCATGGACGCGTAACCGTCGGCCTCGTGTGCCCACTTGCCACGCACAAAGGCCATGGCCATATGATGGTAGGAGACGTGCTCCACGGTCTGAACACTGAGAATATCGCCGATCACGCCGTCCTGCACCCGTTGGCGGATAGCAGCGTAGAAGGGGGCATACCTGAGGACGTGGCAGATCATCACAGTGCGGTCATAATGTCGCACCGCATCGATGAGACGCCACATCTCAGGCTCTGAGGTCGCGAAGGGCTTCTCCAGCAGCAGATCATACCCCGCCTTTAGAAGCGGCAGCGACGTCTCCACATGCTGGTGATCCATCGTGCCGTTGATGGCAACATCGGCGAACTTGGGTTGCGCAGCGACCTCCTCGGCGGTCTTGTAGCAGCGCTCCGCAGGGAGGTCGTAGAGCCGGGCCACCTGCTCGCGACGATGGTCGATCGGCTCAGCGACGCCCACGATCTGCAGTTCGTCGGGATAATGCTGGGCATAGGAAGCGTAGAGCAGGGCTCGATGCCCTGCTCCGACAATGATGGCTCTGATAGGGAAAGTCGACATAAAGAAATCCTGTGGGTTTCTAAATAGGTGAGGACAACGATCCTAGAGGTCGAAGAGG
>JBNGCP010000049.1:0-27332 GCA_049974845.1 Anaerolineae bacterium
TCACATTGACGGAACTCCACAGTGTGATATAATATCCTGTCGCTTGTCTTTGAGTTCCTGTTGTTTGGCGTGGAGGGTATCAATTGGCCCCACAAGGCACTCTCAGGGATTCCCAGAGCATCCCAGGAGGAAAGGGTAGAGAATGACAGTAGCAGACCTTGGTGTCAAATCTTACGCACGTATTGCTAGCGCATTGCCGCTACCAGGTCTAGTAGAAGTACAGCTACAGTCCTATCGGTGGTTACAGGAAGAGGGCCTGTACGAGCTCTTCGATGAGATCTCACCGATTGACAGCTTCAATGGTCTCCTGAGTCTGTACCTGCCGGGAGAGGAGGCTGAGGAGGCCGGATTTGGGTTGAGCTATCGCTTTGGTGAGCCTAAGCATAGCCAGCAGGAGTGTTTGGAGCGCGATCTGACATATGCCGTACCTCTGTACGTGGAGGTGGCGCTTGTCAATCGCGAGACCAGCGAGATCGTCCAGCAGGAGATTTTCCTGGGTGATCTCCCTCTGATGACGGAGCATGCCACCTTCATTGTTAACGGGACGGAGCGGGTGGTGGTCAGCCAGCTTATCCGTTCTCCGGGCGTCTATTTTGGCCTGGAGGAAGAGGGCGGCTACCGCTTGGCCAGCGCGAAATTGATTCCGGACCGCGGGGCGTGGA
This sequence comes from Anaerolineae bacterium, assembly GCA_049974845.1. GTDB lineage: Bacteria > Chloroflexota > Anaerolineae > B4-G1 > SLSP01 > PWVB01. The sequence goes on from JBNGCP010000049.1 coordinate 663, forward strand.
TGGAGTTCGAAACCCGCAAGACCGGTTATCTCACGCTGCGCTTTAACCGCAAGCGGATTATTCCGGTGACGATTTTCCTGCGGGCGCTGGCGGCCGTGGACGATCCGATGCACAGCGATCTGCTGGGCGGCGGGACCGATGAGGAGCTGATTGAGCTCTTTAGCGAGGCCGACAACGACCCCGACCATCCTTGGATCTCCGATACCATCCGCCAGGAGCCGGCGTGGGACCTCAAGAGTGGGCGTACGGTTGCCGAGGAGGCGTTGGTCGAATTCTACCGACGCATGCGCCCCGGCGATCCTCCAACTCTGGAGAATGCGCAGGAGTATTTGGTATCGCAGCTCTTTGATCCGCAGCGCTACAATCTCCAAGAGGTAGGACGCTATAAGCTAAACCAGCGCATGCAGATCAACGTCCCGATGGATATTCGCACGATTACGATTGAGGATTTCGTGGCGTTGGTGCGCCGGATGATTCATATCAACAATGGCGTTGCCGGCCCGGATGATATGGACCACCTCGGCAATCGGCGGGTGAAGACCGTCGGTGAATTGGTGCAGGCTAAGGTGCGCATTGGCCTGGTGCGTATGGAGCGGGTGGTCCGCGAGCGTATGTCGATTCGCGACGAATCGCCCACGCCCGTGAGTCTCATCAACATCCGCCCTGTCGTTGCGTCCATTCGCGAGTTCTTCGGATCGAGTCAGCTCTCGCAGTTTATGGAGCAGACGAATCCGCTCTCGAGCTTGACCCACAAGCGCACACTTTCGGCATTAGGCCCTGGCGGCTTGCGGCGCGAGCGCGCCGGCTTTGACGTGCGCGACGTCCATCATAGCCACTATGGTCGTATCTGCCCGATTGAGACCCCCGAGGGGCCGAACATCGGTCTTATCGGTCGGTTGAGCACCTACGGTCGTGTCAACGAGCTCGGGTTTATCGAAACCCCCTATCGACGTGTGATCAGGACGGTGCCCAACAACGTTGAGCAGCTCGTTGGTGAGGTCTTGCGGGAGGACGTGGAGGACCCGGAGTCCAACGAGGTCGTGGCGCAGGCTGGCACCCTGATCAGTGAGGAGTTGGCTGAGAAGCTGGCTGCGTTGCCGCTCAGCGATCCGATCCGCGTTGTGCCCCGCGTCTCCGATGAGATACTTTACCTTTCGGCAGATCGTGAGGAGCCTTACGTCATCGCGCAGGCCAATGCCAGGCTCGATGACGAGGGCCACTTCGTCGGTGAGCGGGTTGCAGCGCGCAGAGGGAACGGCTTTGTCTTTGCCCCGCCGGAGCGCATCGACTTCATTGATGTGGCGCCGATCCAGATTGTAGGGGTCTCTGCGGCGCTGATCCCCTTCCTGGAGCACGATGACGCGAACCGTGCCCTGATGGGATCGAACATGCAGCGACAGGGTGTGCCGTTGATCACGCCCGAGGCGCCCATCGTGGGTACCGGGATTGAGCGCGCGGCTGCGCTTAACTCGGGCCTGGTCGTCACGGCGCGTGCCGCGGGCACGGTTCTAAGCGCCACCGGCGACTGCATCGTCGTCGCTCAGGATGATGGTGAGACTGCGACCTACGAGCTGATCAAGTATGCGCGCTCCAATCAGAGTACGTGCATCGATCAGCGCCCCGTCGTTGTCAAGGGGCAACGTGTTCAGGCGGGCGACGTGCTGGCGGACAGCTCCTCCACCGAGGACGGTGAGCTCGCCCTCGGTCAGAACGTGTTGGTGGCCTTTATGTCGTGGGAAGGCGGCAACTTCGAGGACGCGATTCTGCTGAGCGAAGGGTTGGTCCGCCAGGATAAGTTCACCTCCGTACATGTCGAGAAGTACGAGCTTGCGGCGCGCGACACCAAGTTGGGACCGGAAGAGGTCACACGCGAGATCCCGAACGTCTCTGAGGAGGTGCTCCGTGATCTGGACGAAGAGGGCGTCGTTCGAGTAGGCGCCGAGGTTGGGCCCCTCGACATCCTCGTGGGCAAGATCACGCCTAAGGGCGAGAAAGAGCTTACCCCGGAGGAGAAACTCCTGCGCGCAATCTTTGGAGAGAAGTTGCGCGACGTGAAGGACACGAGCCTGCGGATGCCTCACGGGGCCCATGGCAAGGTGGTCGACGTCAAAGTCTTCGATCGCGAGGAGTATCGCGACCTGCCTGCGGGTGTGGAGAAAGTGGTGCGGGTGAATGTCGCTCAGCGCCGGAAGATCACCGAGGGTGATAAGATGGCTGGGCGCCATGGAAACAAGGGTGTGATCTCTCAGATCGTCCCGGTAGAGGATATGCCCTTCCTGGGGGATGGCAAACCCGTCGACATCATCCTCAATCCGCTGGGCGTGCCCGGTCGTATGAATATCGGGCAGGTTCTGGAGACGCATCTTGGCTGGGCAGCGGACCGTCTTGGGTTCAAGACCGTTTCGCCGGTGTTTGACGGCGCGGATGAGGAAGAGATCGCCGCGGAGCTGGCGCGCGCCTGGCTGATCGACCAAGCTTGGGACGACGTCATGGAGCGCGCCTGGACCTGGCTGAAGGCACAGGAATATCCCCTGGAGTCCCTCATTGACGACGAGGAGGCCCGGCTGATATACGTGGCCTCCTGGCTCGCGCCGCGGGGCTACGATGTGGATCAACTGCGCGACGATCGTATCTACGCGCGGCGTTCCGTTCTACGCGAATGGTTACGCGAGAGTGGATATGATCCCGATAGTTTGCTCTCCTTCGATGATGATGGGCGTACGTCGGCCCAACGGAAGGCCGTAGATACCAAGGCGCAGGCCGTTTGTCTGCGCCTGTGGATGGAGGCGCGGGGTGAGGATGTCGCGGAGCTTTCGGACGATGAAGTCGTCCTCGAGGCGACCCGCTACAGTCAGGAGCATGCCGATCCTCTGCCCACGTTGGGAAAGATGATGCTGTACAATGGCAAGACCGGTGAGCCCTTCGATCAGCCGGTGACAGTGGGCATCATCTATATGCTGAAGCTTGCCCACCTGGTTGAGGACAAGGTGCACACGCGGTCGACCGGGCCTTACTCCCTGGTGACGCAGCAGCCGCTAGGAGGCAAGGCGCAGTTCGGCGGCCAGCGCTTCGGTGAGATGGAGGTCTGGGCGCTCGAGGCTTATGGCGCCGCCTACACGCTGCAGGAGATGCTGACCATCAAATCCGACGACGTGCAGGGACGTGTCAAAGCGTACGAGTCAATCGTCAAGGGCTTGCCTATCGAGGAGCCCGGGATCCCGGCATCCTTTAAGGTGCTGGTCAAGGAGCTCCAGAGTCTGGCGCTCTCCGTAGAGGCTGTGACGGATTCCGGTGAGGTCTTGCACTTTGGTCGAGACGATCGACGTGCGCAGTTGCCAAAGCTGGGTATGGGATTGCTGGGACTGGCGCCGGAGAGCTAGGCGCCGTAAAGCGGATGGGGTTGACCTTTCCAGTCTTTATGGTACACTCTCAATTCGCATAAGGGTAACAGCAATAACCCCTGTTGCCCGCACGGTACGTTACACGGTCGAGCATGAGGAGGCCATCGCGATGAAGATGGCCTTCTTCAGTGCGAAGAAGACGGCCTTATTCATTGAGAAGAAGGCAAGACCTCTGTGAAGAGGCGAGATCTTAGGAGGAGAAAGTGCCGACAATCAATCAGTTGGTACGCAAGGGACGCAAGCCGAAGCCTCGGCAGTCGAAGTCCCCGGCGCTGGCCTACAACGTAAATACGAAGAAGGGCGGCAAGCGCACGCGCGTGAAGGAAGGGAATCCTCAGAAGCGGGGTGTTTGCACAATTGTGCGGACAACGACGCCGAAGAAGCCCAACTCCGCGTTGCGGAAGATCGCTCGTGTTCGGCTTTCCAACCGTCTGGAAGTGACGGCTTATATTCCAGGCGAAGGGCATAACCTGCAGGAGCACTCCGTCGTGCTGGTGCGCGGCGGGCGTGTTAAGGACTTACCCGGTGTGCGCTACCACATTGTGCGTGGCGCATTGGACTGCGCGGGTGTTGAGGGGCGGAAGCAGCAGCGGTCCAAGTACGGGACCAAGGCTGAGTAGCAAGGATAGGTTTAGATATGCCAAGGCGAAATCGTCCACCGAAACGAGAGATCGATCCCGATATCCGCTATAACAGCGTGCGCCTGCAGAAGTTCATCAACCGCATGATGCGAGGTGGCAAGAAGAGTATAGCCACGCGCATTATGTACGAGGCGATGGATATGGCTGAGGCGCGCGCGAATAAGCCGGCCCTGGAGGTCTTCAACGAGGCGCTGCAGAACGTCATGCCGCCCGTTGAGGTGAAGCCTCGTCGTGTGGGTGGGGCAACCTACCAGATCCCGGTTGAGGTGCCCGAATATCGACAGCTTTCCTTGGGCATTCGTTGGCTTTTGGCCGCTGCTCGCAATCGGCCCGGTCGTGATATGGCTTCCAAGCTGGCAGCGGAGCTCGTCGATGCGGCCAATGGTGTTGGATCGGCGGTCAAGAGGCGCGAGGATACCTTGAGGATGGCGGAAGCCAACCGCGCGTTTGCCCATCTTCGCTGGTAGGTGACACCGCTCCGTTTCTAGAGCGGTCGATCGTCAAAATGGGCTATCGCTGACAGATAATCTGAGGTTTTGAGCGATGGCCGAAGCACATTCACTCGAGAATATACGTAACATCGGGATCATTGCCCACATCGATGCGGGCAAGACCACTACGACGGAACGCATCCTCTTCTACACCGGGCGTACGCATCGTATCGGTAACGTGGATGAAGGTACCACAATCACCGATTGGATGGCCCAGGAGAGAGAGCGGGGAATCACAATCACGTCCGCTGCGGTCACATGCTTCTGGCGCGGATGCCAGATCAACATTGTGGACACACCGGGACACATCGATTTCACCGCAGAAGTTCAGCGTAGCCTGCGGGTGTTGGATGGCGGCGTTGTCGTTTTCGATGGCACCGCCGGCGTTGAGCCCCAGTCTGAGACGGTGTGGCGGCAGGCGAGAGGCTTTAACGTCCCGCTGATCGCGTTCATCAACAAGATGGACAAGCTCGGCGCAGATTTCGCCCACGCAGTGGACACGATTCGCGAGCGGCTGAAGGCGAATCCAGTTCCCATCCAGTGGCCTATCGGCGCGGAGTCCGAGTTCCGCGGTGTGGTGGATCTGATCGAATGGCGCGGGATTATCTGGTCCGACGACTTGGGCCGTAAGCCGGAATATACCTCGGTTCCGTCTGAGGTCGAAGAGCTGGCGAGCGAGGCCCGGGAAGCGATGTTGGAGTCGATCGTCGAGACCGATGATGACCTGATGCTGCGCTACCTGGAGGGGGAGGAGATTCCCCCGGAGGAGTTGCGGCGCGCGCTTCGCCAAGCGACGGTGGATGGGGTCATGCAACCGGTGTTATGTGGTTCGGCATTGCGCAATAAGGGCGTTCAGCCCTTGTTGGATGCGATCGTAGATTTCTTGCCTTCTCCGCTGGACATTCCGCCGGTGAAGGGTGAGAACCCTAAGAAAGAACGTATCGAAGAGCGGCCGGCGGATCCATCAGCTCCGTTGGCAGCGTTGATCTTTAAAATAGCTACAGATCCTTATGCGGGGCGGCTGGCGTACTTCCGTATCTATTCCGGTACGTTGACCCGCGGGAATGTTTATCTGAATCCAGGTAAGCAGACCCGGGAGCGTGTCACGAAGTTGCTCAGGATGTTCGCGGATCGCCGAGAGGAGATCGACGAACTGAAAGCGGGCGACATTGGGGCGACCGTGGGGTTGAAGAACACGATCACCGGTGACACCTTGTCAGCGATGCATGCGCCAATCGTTCTGGAGTCAATTCGCTTTCCAGAGCCCGTTATCTCTGTCGCCGTAGAACCGAAGACCATTGCCGATCAGGATCGGTTGGAGGAGGCGCTAGAGAGACTGGGCGAGGAAGACCCGACGTTCAGAGTCAGGACCGACGAAGCAACCGGCCAGACAATCCTGTCGGGGATGGGTGAGCTCCACTTAGAGATTCTCGTTGATCGAATGTTGCGGGAGTTTCGGGTGGCGGCGAACGTCGGGAAAGTTCGAGTTGCTTATAAGGAAACCGTAACGCAGACCGGCCGCGCCGAGGTGATCTTTGATCGGATGCTCGCCGGTAAACCCCAGTACGCACGGGTGGGGCTGGAAGTCAGCCCGGCCGACCCTGGGGAAGCGTCCAAATTTGTCAATCTCTTGCGTCCGCAGGACCTGGCTGCCGAGTACGTTGAAGCGGTCAGAGCTGGGGCGCTAGAGTCGTTGGAGAGCGGCTTCCTCGCCGGATATCCGCTGGTGGGGATCGAGATCCGCCTCGTTGGGGCGGGTGTGGATGAGACGCTTTCTACAGAGATCGCCTTCAAGGCGGCGGCTGCGCAGGCATTTCGCCAGGCGGTAGAGCAGGCCGAGCCAGTATTGCTGGAACCGGTGATGGATGTAGAAGTGGTTGTGCCGGAGGGGTTCGTCGGCGAAGTCTTGAGCGACCTGAATGCTCGGGGAGCCGATATTAAGCTGATGGAGCCTCGACCCGGCGGTGGCCAGGCTATCCGGGCCTTTGTGCCCCTGGCCGAGATGTTTGGATACGCCACCGATCTGCGCAGTGTAACGCAAGGACGGGGCACGTTTACAATGGAGTTCCACCACTATAAACCGGTGGATTCTCGGCAGATGGATGCCATCGTGTACGGCTATGGTGGCTAGGCACACGTTGCCGGACATCCTAGCGCACGAGAGCAGGGTTGCAGCCAAGAGCGGATTCTCAGCGCCGCTGCGAGTCTGCTGACCAGGCTGGTAAAGGGCCTGATCACAGAGGAAACAGAACTAATCTGAAAGCAGTCCAAAAGCAGAATAAGGAGAGGCAAGAAATGGCTAAAGAGGTTTTTGAGCGCACTAAGCCACATGTGAATGTCGGGACCATCGGTCATATCGACCATGGCAAGACGACGTTGACCGCGGCGATTACAAAGGTCCTGGCCACCAAGGGGTGGGCGGACTTCAAGGGATACGACGAGGTTGCTAAGGCTGACGCGAAGATGTTCCGCCGCGATGCGACCAAGATTCTTACCGTCGCCATCTCGCACGTGGAGTACGAGACTGAGAATCGCCACTACGCACACGTGGACTGCCCTGGTCACCGCGACTACATCAAGAACATGATTACGGGCGCCGCTCAGATGGATGGTGCCATTCTGGTGGTCTCCGCCGTGGATGGCCCGATGCCCCAGACCCGCGAGCACATCTTGCTTGCGCGCCAGGTTGAGGTTCCGGCGATCGTGGTCTACCTGAACAAGGTTGACTTGATGGACGATCCTGAGCTGCTGGAGCTGGTCGATCTTGAGATCCGTGAGCTGCTCAGCAGCTACCAGTTCCCCGGCGACGAGACGCCCATTGTGCAGGGTTCGGCCCTTGAGGCCCTGACTGCCGATAGCGACGATCCCGATCATCCCGCTTACGCGTCGATCTGGGAGCTGATGCGCGTCGTGGATGAATACATTCCCACGCCGGAGCGCGATGAGGATCGCCCATTCTTGATGCCCATCGAGGACGTCTTCTCGATCAAGGGCCGCGGTACGGTGGTGACGGGACGTGTCGAGCGCGGCACGTTGCGCCCCAACACCGAGGTCGAGTTGGTCGGCGACATGTACGAGAAGCCGCGTAAGACGGTGGTGACATCTATGGAGATGTTCCACAAGACCTTGGAAGTCGTTCGTGCCGGCGATAACGCGGGTTTGCTCCTGCGCGGTGTGGGCAAGGACGAGGTTGGTCGTGGCGTCGTCGTGGCAGCGCCCGGTAGCATTCAGGCGCGGCGGAAGTTCGAGGCCGAGGTCTACATCCTCCGCAAGGACGAGGGTGGGCGCCACAAGCCGTTCTTCAGCGGGTACAAGCCGCAGTTCTACATTAACACGATGGATATCACCGGCACTGTTCAGCTGCCCGAGGGTGTCGAGATGGTGATGCCCGGAGATAGCACCAACATGACCGTTGAGTTGATCAGCCCTGTCGCCTTGGAGTCCGGGCACCGCTTCGCGATCCGCGAGGGTGGTCTGACCGTCGGCGCTGGCGTGATCACCAAGGTCATCGAATAGTTCGAGTCAAACCAGCATAAGGTGGTTTATGGCTAAACAACGTATTCGAATTCGGCTGAAGGGTTACGATCACCGCATTTTGGACGAGTCCGCTCGGCGTATCGTCGAAGCTGCCGAGCGCACCGGTTCGCGTGTCGCGGGTCCTGTGCCCCTACCCACCAAGATCGAGCGGTTTACCGTTCGTCGATCGACGTTCATCGACAAGGACAGCCACGAGCACTTTGAGATTCGTACCCATAAGCGGTTGATCGATATCGAAGAACCGGATTCGAAGACGATCGACACGCTGATGCGGCTCAATATGCCAGCAGGCGTCGATATCGAGATTAAACTGTAGTTCGTTTAGTCTTTCAAACATAACCCTTAATACAGCCGCCCCCTGGTCGTTGGCTCAAAGAGTCTCAGGGCCTATGGCCAGGGGGATGGTGTGGGACGATCAGGGATGATGTGGCGTGTTAAGTGCGCGGTCTCCCTTGACTGCGTCAAGGCGTTGACTGTGTCAAGACGTTGACTGAGCACGAGCGCTGGCAGTCCCGAGGAGGAAATGGTGAAGGGTATTCTAGGGCGAAAGGTCGGTATGACCCAGGTCTTTCAAGAGGACGGCACGGTTGCACCCGTGACCGTCGTTGAGGCTGGGCCATGCTACGTGACACAGGTGCGCACCCCCGATCGTGACGGCTATGGGGCTGTCCAGATTGGCTATGGTGATGCGAAGGTTAAGCATCTGACGGGTGGTCAGATCGGCCATTTGGAAAAGGCCGGCGTGCCGCATCTTCGTCACCTGCGCGAGGTGCGCATAGGATCGGATGATGAGGACTATGAGGTCGGCCAGAGAATCCTGGTGGACATCTTCGAGCCAGGCGAGCGTGTCGACGTTGAGGGCCGCTCCAAGGGGCGCGGTTTCGCGGGCGTCGTGAAACGTTGGCACTTTGCCGGCGGTCCCCGCACCCATGGTCAGTCGGACCGCGAACGTGCGCCGGGCTCGATTGGGGCGTGCGCGACCCCGGGTAAGGTCTGGAAGGGCCAGAAGATGCCCGGCCATATGGGGAACAAGCGAACCACGATTCAGAATCTCGAGGTCGTCTTGGTCGACCCGGAGCGTAACCTCTTGGCCGTTCGTGGATCGGTGCCCGGCCCGAGGGGCGGCCTGGTCCTGGTTAAGGGCGCCCGCAAGCAGAGGGTCGCCAAAGGGGGTTCGTGATGCTTGTTCCTGTCGTGAATATGCAAGGAGAGCAGGTCGGGGAGGTTGAGCTGCGACCGGAGATCTTCGAGGCCGCGATCAATATCCCGTTGATGCACCAGGCGCTGATGCGCCAGTTGGCCAATGCCCGTTTGGGTACGCATAAGACCCGCACTCGCAGCGAGAACAACCGCTCGAAGTCGAAGTGGTACCGTCAGAAGGGTACGGGCCGGGCTCGCCACGGCAGTCGCAATGCGCCGATTTTCGTCGGCGGCGGCATCGCTCACGGCCCGCTGCCGCGCAGCTATGAGAAGAAGATGCCCCGGAAGATGCGGCGGGCCGCGTTGCGTGCTGCGCTCTCCGCCAAGGCGGCCGAACAGCAGGTGGTCATTGTGGACGACTTGACCATGCCCGCGCCGAAGACCAAGGAGATCGTGAAGACCTTGGGGCGGATCAAGGCTGGCGACGGTAAAGCGCTGATCTTGCTTCCGGAGCGTAATGAGAATGTCGAGCTGTCGGTGCGGAATCTTGCGACGGCACGGACGCTACGGGCCTCCTACCTGAATATCCGGGATCTGCTGAACGCTGATACGCTCGTCGTGCCCCTTGGCTCGCTCGAGGTCATCGAGTCGCTACTGGGCACAGACGTAGTGGAGATTCAGGAGTAAAGTCAGATGAGCATTTATGATATTATCGTGCGGCCACTGGAGACCGAGAAGGCCTACTTGATGCGCGAGCAGGGCAAGTATGCGTTCATCGTTCATCTTTATGCGAACAAGCTTGAGATCAAGCGGGCGGTCGAGGAGATCTATGACGTCCAGGTCGACCAGGTGCATACGATGGTGATGCCCGGCAAAATGACGCGGATGCGGGGTCGCCGTGCCGTGGCCCGCCGTGGACCTTGGAAGAAGGCGATCGTGACGTTGGCTCCGAACGAGCGCATCGAGGCACTGGAGGCGTAATATGGCGGTAAAGAAATTCAAGCCGACGTCCCCAGGGCGTCGTGGGATGACCGGACACACCTTTGATGAGATCACGCGTACCGAGCCTGAGAAGAGTCTTATCCGTCCGCTTAACAAGCAGGCCGGTCGGAACACCTATGGCCGGATCACGGTTCGGCATCGCGGCGGTGGGCATGCTCGCCGCTACCGGCTTATCGATTTCAAGCGGGATAAGTTTGGTGTACCGGCCCGCGTTCAATCGGTTGAATACGACCCTAACCGTTCGGCGCGTATCGCGCTCTTAGCCTATGCTGACGGTGAGAAGCGATACATCCTGGCGCCGTTGGGACTGCGGGTCGGTGACACGGTTATGAGCTCGAAGGATGAGACGGAGATCCGTGTGGGCAATTCGCTGCCGCTGGATCGGATCCCGTTGGGGACGTTGGTTCACAACGTGGAGCTGCATCCCGGGAAGGGTGGACAGATGGTACGGGCCGCTGGCGCCGCGGCGCAGTTGATGTCGCGGGAAGGCGATTATGCGACGTTGCGCCTGCCGAGCGGCGAGATTCGTAGGGTCCGCCGGGAGTGTATGGCTACCATCGGGCAGGTCGGCAATATTGACCATGCGAACATCAAGCTGGGGAAAGCCGGCCGGAAGCGATGGCTCGGTTGGAGGCCTGCGGTTCGCGGATCGGCGATGTCGCCCCGCGACCACCCGCATGGCGGTGGTGAGGGACGGTCACCCATTGGGATGCCCGGTCCGAAGTCTCCGTGGGGATGGCGTACCTTGGGTAGGAAGACCCGCCACAATAAGGACACTGACAAATACATCGTTCGCCGGCGCAAGACGGGCACTCGCCGTCGTCGGTAGCAGAGGGAGGTTGTTCTAATGTCACGTTCCCTGAAAAAAGGACCGTACGTAGATCCGAAGTTGTTGCAGAAGGTCGAGGAGATGAACCGGACGGGCACCAAGCGTGTGATCCGGACGTGGTCGCGGGCGTCGGTGATTTTCCCGCAGATGGTGGGACACACCCTGGCGGTCCACGACGGACGTCGCCACGTGCCTATCTACATCACCGAGAACATGGTCGGGCATCGGCTGGGTGAGTTTGCGCCGACGCGCACCTTCCGTGGGCACGTCACGCGGGAGAAGAAAGTCCGGGTGATGGTGAGGTGAGTCCTATGCCTATGCTGGAGACTGCTCGAGCTATAGCGCGACACGTCCCCATGTCGCCTCTGAAGGTGCGACGCGTGATCGATTCCCTTCGCGGCATGGCAGCGCAGGATGCCATCAATGCGCTGAGTATGATGCCTCATGCCGCGGCTGTACCGGTTCAGAAGCTGATCCGTTCCGCTATGGCAAACGCTGATGAGAAGGGGCTCGACATTGATAGTCTGTATATCGCCAAGATCACCGCTGATGAAGGGCCTGGTGTAATGCCGGGCAAGGGATGGCGGGCGCGCTGGGGGAGCCGCGGACGGTATCGCCCTATTCGCAAGCGTTCGTCCCATATCACGGTTGTTCTTGAGGAACGACTGGAGTCATAGGCTTACGCTGACAGAAGCGTAGGCTTATACGCGTAGTCTAAGGAGGCTTATCTTGGGGCGCAAAGTTCATCCCTATGGTTTTCGTTTAAAGGTTATCCGGGACTGGAAGTCCCGTTGGTTCGCCCGAGGCCGTGAGTATGCGGACCTGCTCAATGAGGACCGCGAGATTCGGAGTCTGGTCTATGATCAAATGACCGAGCGCTCGCGTGATGGGCAGAGCGGCATCTCCCGGGTCGAGATCGAGCGGTTCCCGCCGAACCAGATCAACATCGCGGTCTGGACCTCGCGTCCGGGCGTGGTGATTGGCCGGAGGGGCGAGAACGTCAAAGCGTTGCGTCGGGATATCGAGGAGCTGACCGGCCAAAAGCGGGTCCATATCGACGTTCAGGAAGTCGAACAGCCGGATCTTGACGCCAAACTCGTCGCTGAGAACATCGTCGCCCAGCTTGAGAAGCGTATTTATCACAGCCGCGCGATGAAGCGCGCCGTGCGGCAGGCGATGCGTGCTGGCGCTGAGGGCGTTAAGGTGATGTGCAAAGGCCGCCTCTCGGGTTCCGAGATGGCCCGTGTGACGTGGATGCGTGAGGGACGTGTGCCCCTGCAGACGCTGCGAGCCGACATTGACTATGCTCAGGAAGAGGCGAATACCACCTACGGCCGGATCGGCGTGAAAGTGTGGATCTACAAGGGCGAGGTTCTCCCCGGACAGACCACAGCGATGGACGAGGGGCACTAGCCCTCCGGTTTGGCTTTAAGGCCTTTTGATAAGGAGATTGAGCTATGTTGATGCCGAAACGCGTCAAATATCGAAAGCAGCATCGAGGACGGTTCAAGGGCACGGAGAGCCGCGGCGTCGAGGTCGACTTCGGCGACTACGGACTTCAGGCCTTGGAGCCCGCCTGGATTTCTGCGCGTCAGATTGAGGCGGCCCGTCGCGCGATCGTGCGACACATGCGCCGTCGCGGGAAATACTGGGTGCGGATTTTCCCGGATAAGCCCATCACCGCCAAGCCGGCTGAGACGCGGATGGGAAAGGGAAAGGGTGAGGTCGAGTACTGGGCGGCAGTGGTGCGCCCCGGCCGGGTGCTGTTTGAGGTCGGGGGTATCCCTGAGGAGGTCGCTCAGGAGGCTTTGCAGCTCGCTGCTCACAAACTCCCCATCAGGACCCAGATCATCACCCGCATTGAGTATGGTGGAGGGACAGGAGAGTAGCATGCGCGTGAGTGAGTTTCGAGAGATGACATCAGAGCAGCTGCATACTCGCCTGCAGGAGACCCGTCGCGAATTGTTTAACCTGCGCCAGCAGTGGTACGCTGGCAGCTTGCAGGATCACAATCGATTGCGCGCTGTACGTAAGGATATCGCGCGCATCCTGACGGTCCTGCGTGAGCGTGAGCTGGCCACGGAGACAGAGGAAGGAGCGGCGGCATGAAGGAGCGTCGACGACGTCTGGTCGGAACGGTGACCAGCGATAAGATGGATAAGACTGTAGTGGTGGCTGTCGAGCGGCATTACCGGCATCCTCTCTATGAGAAGGTGGTGCGTTCGGAGAAGACGTTCATGGCGCACGACGAGAACAACGAGTGCCACGAAGGTGACACGGTCCAGATCGTGGAAACGCGTCCTTACAGCCGGCGCAAGCGCTGGGCTGTTGAGGAGATTCTGGAACGCGCCGAGTAGGCGGACTGGTTAGGGAGTCGTGCAATGATTCAACAAGAAACGCGCTTAAAAGTTGCGGATAACACGGGGGCTCAGGAGTTGCTGTGCGTCCGGGTGTTGGGGGGGTCGAAGCGCCGTTATGGCTCTGTTGGAGACTCCATCGTCGCCACGGTCAAATCAGCTACGCCGACGTCCTCGGTCAAAAAAGGTGAAGTCGTGCGAGCAGTTATCGTGCGTGTCGCCAAGGAGTATCGTCGATCTGATGGTTCGTACATCCGCTTTGACGATAACGCGGCGGTCATCCTGGATAGCAGTGGGCTGAACCCCCGCGGCACGCGGATCTTCGGGCCTGTGGCCCGCGAGCTGCGGGAGAAAGGCTATATGAAGATCGTGTCGCTGGCGCCTGAAGTTCTGTGATGCCGGTGATAAGGAAAAGATATGAATCGTATAAAGAAGGGTGACACTGTAGAGGTAATCGCTGGCGACGACCTCGGTGCACGAGGTGAGGTCATGCGCGTGTTGCCGAAGGAGAACCGAGTCGTCGTCTCCGGCGTCAACATCGTGATCAAGCATCAAGATCCACGACGTGCAGGACGTTCACAGGTGCAAGGGGGTCGTGTCCAGATTGAGGCCCCTCTACACCTCTCCAACGTGATGTTGGTATGCCCGAGCTGCGATCAGGCTACACGCGTGGGCTATCAAGAGGTAGATGGGCAGAAAGTACGCGTCTGCCGCAAGTGCGGCGAGGCGATCGATTAGGGGGATGGGGACAATGCAACGGTTGGACAAGGATTACCGTGAGGAAGTCGTCCCGACGCTTACCAAAGAGTTCGGGTATGAGAACCCAATGCAGGTTCCCCGGATCCGGAAGGTCGTAGTCAACATCGGCGTGGGAGAGGCCCTGGATAATCCCAAGGCCCTGGAGTACGCGGTCAGTGACCTGCGAACGATCACCGGGCAGCAGCCCGTGATCACCCGCGCCCGTAAGTCCATCGCGAACTTCAAGCTGCGCGCTGGACGCGCGATCGGTGCCAAGGTGACACTTCGTGGCGATCGGATGTGGGCGTTTCTGGATCGACTGATGAGCGTTGCGCTGCCCCGTACGCGGGACTTCCGTGGCGTGCCCGATAAGTTGGACGGTCGCGGAAACTACACCCTGGGGTTGAGCGAGCAGTTGCTCTTTCCAGAGATCGACTACGACAACATCGATAAGGTTCGGGGAATGGAAATTTCGATTAACACGACGGCTGAGACCGATGAGGAAGCCCGGCGACTGCTTGAGCTGCTGGGGATGCCGTTTCGGCGTTAGTGGAGTAGGGAACAAGGAGTGAAGTATGGCGAAAACTTGTATGCCGATTCGCGAAACCCGGCGTAAGTATGAGGTGCGAGTGCGTAATCGCTGCTCGCGCTGTGGCCGCCCGCGTGGATACTATCGTCGATTTGGCCTGTGCCGAATCTGTGTCCGTGAACTGGCCTTGGAGGGGAAAATCCCCGGTCTCGTCAAGTCCAGTTGGTAGTGAGGTGCTAGGATGACAACATCAGATCCGATTGCTGATATGCTGGCACGTATACGGAATGCTCTGGTAGCTAGGCACGCGACGGTCTCTATGCCCTCGTCCAAGATGAAGGTGGCCATCGCCAAAATTCTGAAGGATGAGGGATATGTCAGCGACTACCGCGTGGGCAACGACGACCGAGGTTTTCCGGTGTTGACCCTGGATCTCAAGTATGTAGGGGACTTGAAACACCAGCGTGCTGTGATCACAGACTTGAAGCGAGTAAGCAAGCCGGGGCGCCGGATATATACGTCCGTTCGGGAGATCCCTTGGGTTCGCAGTGGCATGGGCATTGCGGTGCTCTCCACGCCCAAAGGGGTTCTTACAGGACAGCAGGCCCGCCGTCTGAATGTGGGGGGCGAGATCCTCTGCTACGTGTGGTAGAGGAGCCTTAAGCCGTGCTGTTCGCTTTGGGGCTGGAATTGGGAGGTGAACTGTGTCTCGAATAGGAATGATGCCGGTTCCGGTGCCATCCGGGGTCGAAGTTAACATCGAGGGAACAGCCGTGACGGTCAAAGGCCCGAAGGGCACGATGACGCGGGAGTTTCATCCCGAGATGACCATCACGCTGGATGATGGTGAGATTCGCGTCGAACGTCCAAATGATGAGCGATTCTACAGAGCGATCCATGGCCTGACCCGTGCACTTATCAATAACATGGTGATTGGGGTTACCGAGGGATATAGCAAGACGCTGGAGATTCACGGCACCGGCTATCGAGCGGAGCTCCAGGGTCAGAACTTGGTGATGAGCCTTGGATTCTCTCACCCGGTGGTGGTAGAGCCGCCCGAGGGCGTCGAGTTCGAGGTCAATCCTCGTGCTAGCACGGTCACCGTGAAGGGCTACGACAAGGAAATGGTTGGACGCATCGCTGCAGAGATCAGAGCGACGCGTCCCGTGGAACCTTACCTCGGTAAGGGGATACGATATCAGGGTGAGGTGGTGCGTCGCAAGGCCGGGAAGACCGGTCAGGCGATCTAGTCGAGATCAACTGCTGTGCGCTTCTGCTTTCCCACCACTGGGCAAGGCAGGCCGTGGGGCGGAGGCGCTGGCTTAACGAAGTTAGGTACGTGGCACTGAGGGTGAAAGAGAATGAAACCGGAAGTTAATCGCAATCAAGCCCGAGCTCGGCGCCATAAGCACATCCGTCAGCGGGTGTTTGGGACGCCAGAACGTCCACGTCTGAATGTCTTCCGTAGTTTGAACCATATCTATGCTCAGGTGATCGATGACAGAGCCGGCGTGACGCTGGCCTCTGCTTCCTCGGTTGATCGCGAACTACGCGATCAAGTTGCCGGGCTGAAGAAGACCGAACAGGCGAGTGTGGTGGGCAAAGCCGTTGCCGAGCGTGCATTGGCTAAGGGTGTTGAGCAGGTTGTATTTGATCGCGGGGGATATAAGTATCACGGTCGCGTGAAGGCCCTCGCTGAGGCAGCACGTGAGGCTGGCCTGGATTTCTAGTTGCTCATAGGACGGTGCGCTTTGATTCAGAGCGTGTCCGGCTGGAGGAAGCATGGCAGAAAGAAGAAGATCCCGAAATCGAAGGGAAGAAGAACGCGAAGAGCTTGATGAACGCGTGATCGATATCACGCGTGTGGCTAAGGTGGTCAAAGGCGGTCGTACGTTCGGCTTTCGTGTGACGGCGGTCGTCGGCGACAACAGCGGCCAGGTCGGGATGGGCATTGGTAAGGCGCGCACCGTTCCTGACGCTATTCAGAAGGCCACCCAACGCGCTCGCAAGGACATGCACCCGATCCCGCTTGAGGGAACCACAATCCCACATGAGGTGTTGGGTGTCTGTGCGGGCGCGCGGGTGATGTTGCGACCGGCTACCCCGGGCACCGGTGTGATCGCCGGGGGCGGCGTCCGCGCGGTGCTGGGCGCGGCGGGAATTCAGGATGTGCTGACCAAGTCGCTTGGCAGCTCCACCGCGGTCAACGTGGTGCGGGCCACGATGGACGCGCTGGAGCAACTGCGCCGTGTGGAGCAGGTGGCCGAGGAGCGCGGCAAGCCGGTGGCCGAGGTGATGCCGTTCTGGCGCCGGAGGAGGTCGTAATGGCCAAAAAGCTGCGCATCAAGCTGGTCCGCAGCCCGATCGGATATTCCGTTCGCCAGAAGCGCACCGTACAAGCTCTCGGGCTGCGCAAGATTCAGCAGATTGTGGAGAAGCCGGATAACTCCGCGGTGCGGGGGATGATCGGGCGGATTACCCATCTGGTCGAAGTAGAAGAGGTAGAGGCTTAGGCTGGGCTGCGGCCTGAAGCCGGTTTTCATGATTGTTTCGGAGGGCGCGCTGTAGGCTTCCGCCTATAAGGAGGCTGAGCGCTCATCTGTTCTTATGGAGTTGGAGGCTATTGGATGAAGCTGCATGATCTACACCCAGCAGAGGGAGCCACCAAGGACCGCAAGCGCGTCGGGCGTGGTATCTCGGCCGGCCAGGGCAAGACGGCTGGGCGCGGGATGAAGGGCCAAAATGCGCGGAGCGGTGGTGGGGTCCCCCCGTACTTCGAGGGCGGCCAACTTCCGTTGGTGCGGAAGCTGCCCTTCGTTCGTGGCTATAGTTTCTTTAACCCGTACAAGGTTGAGTTTCAGCCCGTTAACGTCGATGAGCTGGCGGCGCGCTTCGAAGCGGATGACGAGGTGTCACCTGCTACGCTCGCCGCAGCAGGGCTGATCCGAGACGCCGAAGAGTACGTTGTGATCTTGGGGCGTGGCGAGCTCGATCGTCCGCTGCACATCCAGGCCCACCGCATCTCCGGTTCGGCGCGGGAAAAGGTCGAGGCCGCTGGTGGTTCGGTGGAGTTGTTGCCCTGGAAGCGGGGCGGTTATCGTACCCGTTAGGCATGCATCTGTCATTACGGGGTCAGTTAACAGCGGCTCCCGGACGGTGCGTCTAGTATCAGGCAATATGGAGGAAAGCAATGATTGAGGGCCTGCGGGATGCTTTCAGGCTGCCGGACCTGCGCCGGCGGATGTTATACACGGTGCTTATCCTGATCATCTTCAGGATGGCATCGAACATTCCTGTGCCAGGCGTGGATCGGCAGGCGCTGAATGCCTTCTTTAGCTCCGCCACGGCCACAAGCCAGTTTGCGGGATTGCTGGACCTGCTGTCGGGCGGTGCCGTGTCGAACTTCTCCGTCTTGGCCGCAGGGGTCTATCCGTATGTGACCGCCACCCTCGTCATGCAGCTGTTGCTGCCGATCTTCCCCAAACTGGAACAGCGGATTCAGGAGGAGGGCGAGGAAGGGCAGCGGAAGATGAATCAGTGGGCCTTCTACCTGACGGTGCCTTTGGCGGCCCTTACAGCGTTCGGACAGGCTCAGCTCTTTCGGTCCGCCGCCGTTGGAACGCGCCCAATTTTGCCGAACTTTGGTTGGGGACCGGGTAAGACGCTGCCGACGATCACCGTTATGCTGACGATGACGGCGGGCACGATGTTTGCCGTATGGCTGGGCGAGCTCATCACCGAGCAGGGCATTGGTAGCGGGCTCTCGCTGATCATCTTTGGTGGCATCGTCTCCCGAGTTCCGGCGAACCTGCGCTCCATCTGGGATACGGACCGGTTCTTCGGTGTGGTGATCTTCTTGATCATCACGGTGCTGACGATGTTGTTCATCGTCTTTGTTCAGGATGGCGAGCGTCGCATCCGGGTCCAATATGGAAAGCGCGTCCGGGGCATGAAGGTGTACGGCGGCGGGAGCACTTATATCCCGCTGAAGATCAACACCGCGGGGATGATTCCCCTGATTTTCGCTCAGTCGATCCTGGCTTTTCCCGCTGTGGTGGCGCAGTTCTTTCTGAACAGCACGAACCCGGGGGTCCGGAATGTCGCGAACGCTGCCGTTGACTTCTTCAGTGGTAAGAACCCGTGGTACGCGCCGGTCTACTTCCTGGCGGTTGTAGGATTTACCTACTTTTACACTTTCGTGATGGTCGAGCAGCAGAACCTGCCGGAGATGCTGCAGAAGCAGGGTGGATTCATCCCTGGCGTGCGGCCCGGTCGGCGGACTGAGGAGTTCATCCTGGGCATCTACAAGCGAATCACGCTGGTTGGTGCGCTCTTTCTGGGCGTCGTCGCCGTGCTGCCCTTCATTGTGGGGCTCTTCATGACCTCGAGCCAGATGCTGATTCAGAGCTCCGGTCTGTTGATCGTGGTGGGCACGGTGATGGACACGATGCGCCAGCTGGAATCCCAGCTGTTGATGCGCAACTACGAGGGGTTCCTACGCTAATAGCGTATGCCGTAGCGCCACGCTACAGCGCCTACGCTAGGACGCGAAGTGTGGTATAATGTAAGATTGCTTTGCGTGCCATCGCAGGCTTATAGGTGTCAAGTGGACTTAGGTGCCTTGCGTCGGTATGATGCCGGCGTTGAGGAGGAAAAGGAGCAGGAGCAATGAAAGTATCACCGTCAGTGAAGAAACGTTGTCCGAAGTGCAAGATTGTTCGGCGACGCGGTGTTGTGCGGGTCATTTGTGAGAATCCTAAGCACAAGCAGCGCCAAGGGTAGGTTGCTCCTACAAGTGCAGGGCGCCTGTGCCGTAGGAGCCCTGCTCTGCGAGTTATTCGCACGCGGGCGCTGTCCTTGTGAGCAGTGGAGTCTAGAGGAGGACTAAGAGCATGGTTCGTATTGCGGGTGTTGACCTGCCGCGAAACAAGCGCATCGAGGTCGGATTGACCTATATCTATGGCATTGGTCGCAAGACCAGCAATGACATCTTGGAGCGCGCTGGGGTAGATCCTGACAAGCGCGATACGGAGTTGACCGAGTCAGAGGTCAGCTCAATTCGCGATATCATCGACCGCGAATACATGGTCGAGGGTGATCTGCGTCGCGACGTCCAGATGAACATCAAGCGTCTCATCGAGATTGGTTCGTATCGTGGGCTGCGCCATCGCCGGAATCTTCCCGTGCGAGGTCAGCGGACGCGCACTAACGCGCGCACGAAGCGCGGCCCTCGCCGGACTGTGCCCGGCCGTGGTCGGCGCCGTGGTAGCAAGAAGAAGTAACCTGGTCGGATCAGGTTAGCTCATCAGGAGTCTGAGGAGGTTCCATGGCTAAACGTTCAGGTCGACAGTCACAGCGGGGTGGGCGAAGTGGTCGTCGCGTCCGGCGCAATGTACCCCATGGCTGCATCCATATCAATACGTCGTTCAACAACACCATCATCACCGTGACCGATCTCGAGGGCAACGTTCTGCGTTGGCTCACACCGGGTGCGGTAGGTTTTCGTGGAACACGCAAGAGCACGCCGTTTGCCGCCCGAATTGCGGCGGAGCGCGCGGCTCAGGACGCGATGAACAACGACGGTATGCGTGAGGTTGATATCTTTGTGCGCGGGGCGGGCCCAGGCCGTGAGGCTTCTCTGCGAGCGATTGCCGCAGCCGGGCTGCGCGTACGCTCGATTGTCGACGCGACCCCCATTCCGCATAATGGATGCCGTCCGCCTAAGCGGCGACGCATCTAGATTGTCGAGGAGCAGGAGAGAGTATGGCGAGACAAACTGGCCCCGTGTGCAAGTTATGCCGGCGCGAGGGGCTCAAGCTTTATCTTAAAGGCGAAAAGTGCTACACCGAAAAATGTCCCTTTGAACGACGTTCTTATCCACCTGGACAGCATGGTCGGCAAGCCGCATTCCGGCGACGCAGGGCTTCCGATTACACGTTACAGCTGCGTGCTAAGCAGCAGGCGCGTCGCATCTACGGTGTCTTGGAGCGCCAGTTCCGGCGCTACCTGCACATGGCAGAAGCGCGTGAGGGCTTGACCGGCGAGAATCTTGTGAGCATCCTGGAGCGGCGGCTAGACAACGTCGTCTACCGCTTAGGGCTGGCTGATTCACGGGCTCAGGCTCGCCAACTGGTCCAACACGGTCACGTGACCGTCAATGGGCGCAAGACCAACGTGCCGTCTTATCTGGTCAAGGTCGAGGATGTCGTCGGCGTCAGACCTGAAAGTTCCCGTAATGGGTACTTCCGTGAGCGCCGTGAGCTTCTCGGAAAGCGGGAGGTTCCCGCCTGGTTGAGCTTCGATGAAGACAAGCTGGCTGGCCGGGTCCTATCATTGCCGACGCGTCCCGAGATCGATATTCCCATCGACGAGCAGATGATTGTGGAGTTCTACTCGCGCTAACGCTCTGAGCTCCTTCCTCGCAGGTGACATAGCGGTTGGATGTCAGCGACCGGATGGAGTAATTGAGTGTTGGATCAGACAGGAGGCAATGTGCTAGCAGCACCAGTTCTGCCAAAGGTAGAAGTAGATGTCAACACCGAGCAGTATGGCCGATATGTGATCGGCCCGCTGGAAAGCGGCTACGGTGTGACGTTAGGCAATTCCCTGCGCCGGGTCTTGCTCTCCTCCCTTGAGGGGGCAGCGATTACGTCGGTGCGGATCACGGATATTCCGCATGAATTCACAACGATCCCGGGTGTCAGGGAGGATGTCGTTCAGATTATCCTTCGACTGAAGCAGGTCCGTCTCTCTATGGAGGGTGAGGGCCCGCAATACATGACGTTGCGCATCGAAGGCGAGGGCGTTGTCACGGCCGGTGATATCATCGCGCCCCCTGAGATAGAGATTCTAAATCCGGATCTCTACTTGTTCACAGTGGATGATGACGACGTGCATCTCGACTTCGAGTTTACGGTCGAGTCGGGGCGTGGGTATCTGCCTGCGGAGGATCGCGGGCGCATGCCGATTGGTGCGCTTCCCGTGGACGCCGTCTTTGGGCCCATTCGTCGGGCGAATTTTCGCGTTGATCAGGCCCGCGTGGGGCAGTTGACCAACTATGATCGCCTCACAATGGAGATCTGGAGCGATGGGCGCATCGCACCTCTGGATGCGTTGAAGGCAGCCGCGCGCATCCTGGTGACCCACTTGCGGTTGGTTGCCGGCGCTGAGCTCGAAGAGGAAGCCGAGGCCGAGGAAGAGGAAGAAGAGGAAGAGATTCCGCATCAGGCCTATGCTACGCCCATCGAGGATCTCGGCCTGGGGGTGCGCGTCTATAATGCACTCAAGCGCACGGGCATCTCCAACGTGGGCGAAATCTTGGAGATGCTGACCCGAGGCGAGGATGCCCTTCTGGCAATCCGGAACTTCGGTGAGAAGTCGCTCGCTGAGTTGTTAGAACAGCTGGAGACCAAAGGTTTTTGGTCTGAGGACGAGGAAGAAGAACAAGCGGAAGAGGAAGCGGAGGACGCCGAAGAGGCGTGAGCCGCGACTGCCGCCAGGCCGGCCATCCGGGGGGCTTGCGTTGGATCCGTAGCTGTGATTCAAGCGCTATCCTGTTGGGGTCGGAGTTTCTTGGTTGGTTTCTTCGATAATGAGCTTTGTGGAGCTGGGCGAACAGGATTCCTGGATGCCCGGACTCATCATCAGGAGGTTGAGGGATGCGACATCGAGTCGCGGGTAAGAAGCTGGGCCGAACGACGGGGCATCGTAAAGCTCTTCGTCGGAACCTTGTGACGGAGTTGCTTCGTCACGAGCGGATCCGCACAACGCGTGCGAAAGCTCAGGCGATCCGGGGTCAAGCCGAGAAGCTAATCACGATGGCGAAGCGCGGTAACGTTGCTGCAGAGGATGATCCGGCCAGAGGGGTCTTTGCACGTCGCCGAGCTGCGGCTCAGTTGAACGACCCAACAATCGTGCAGAAATTGTTTGATGATATCGCGCCACGTTACGCCGATCGCCCGGGTGGATATACGCGCATGCTGCGACTTGGGATGCGCAAGGGCGATGCAGCAGAGATGGTGGTGCTGGAGTTGGTAGAGGAAGCGTAGTCCTGAGGAGGGGTGCCCGGCCCTGTGCCTAAGGAACACGGCGAAGCGGCGTGCGGCTTAAGGCGGTCATCGGATACGATGGGACGGGATATGGGGGTTTTCAGATACAGGCAAATGCCCCCACGATCCAGGCTGAGGTTGAGCGTGTTTTGGCGAAGCTGACCGGGGTTCCGGTTCACATCCTGGCAGCCGGGCGGACGGATGCAGGGGTTCATGCAGAAGGGCAGGTCATTGCGTTCGATACCAGATGGCGACATCCGGTCTCAGATCTCCAGCGAGGGATGAACGCATTGTTGCCCGAGCAGATCGCGGTCTTTGAGTTGGCTGAGGCCAAGCCGGCGTTTCACCCGCGGTTTGATGCTTTGAGCCGGCATTATCGGTACACCATCTATCGCGGAGCGGTGCGTCATCCGCTGTGGGCCAGGTATAGCCTACATATTGGGCGCGCTCTGGATGTGGACGCGATGGCGTCCGCGGCTCGATGCTTGGTCGGGTGCCACGATTTTCTGGCGTTTGGCTCGCCGCCACAGGGAGATAATTCTGTACGCGATATCTCGCGTGCTGAGTGGTCGGTTTGTGGGCCTTGGCTCACCTTTGATGTCGAGGCCAATGCCTTTTTGAACCGTATGGTTCGCATGTTGGTGGGGACGATGGTGCGGGTAGGGTACGGTGCCATAACCCCCGGCGAGTTTGAGGAGATTCTTGAGACGCGGGACCGAGACAGGGCTGGACCTGCTTTGGCTGCTGAGGGCCTGTGCCTGATGTCTGTTGCATACGCCGAGGACTGATTCGAGTTCGCCTAGAAGGCCCATTTATGGGCAGAGACAATCGGAGCGGTAGAAAAAACGCGGACATTCGGAGAAGACAGCAGAGACACAGGGAACGGGCCATTGATGAATCGGCGCTTATCATTGAGTAGGGAGTTCTAATGGTGAAGAACACGAGTAGGCACAAGACATATGTCGCCAAGCCGGGCGAGGTCGAGCGGAAATGGTACGTCGTGGACGCGACGGACCAGACCCTCGGGCGGTTAGCGACGCGCATTGCCAGCATTTTGCGGGGCAAGCACAAGCCCGAGTACACGCCTCACGAGGATGTTGGCGATTTCGTCATCGTCGTGAATGCTGAGAAGGTTCGGGTTACCGGCCGCAAGCTGGATCAGAAGATGTATTATCGCTACAGTGGCTATCCGGGCGGTCTTAGAGGCGTTTCGCTGCGCCGGCTCCTCGACACACATCCAGAGCGTGTCATTGAGCGGGCGGTCAAGGGCATGTTGCCCCGTGGCCCCCTGGGGCGGCGCCAACTGAGGAAGCTGAAGGTCTATCCGGGGCCCGAGCACCCACACGAGGCTCAGCAGCCCGAGCCTCTGGAGCTTAGCACTCGCTAGAGTTTGTTCCTAAGGAGATGTGAATGTATTACGAAGGGTTAGGTCGTCGCAAGACATCGTCTGCGCGTGTCCGGCTACACGCCGACGGCAGCGGACAGATTCTGGTGAATGGCAAGTCCTATCGCGAGTACTTCAACCGCGAAGTCGATTGGAAGAACGTGATGGAGCCGCTGCAGATCACCCAGACTGAGGGCCGCTTTGACGTGA
The DNA here is from genome assembly GCA_049974845.1 of Anaerolineae bacterium. Taxonomy (GTDB): domain Bacteria; phylum Chloroflexota; class Anaerolineae; order B4-G1; family SLSP01; genus PWVB01. The sequence goes on from JBNGCP010000049.1 coordinate 24,970, forward strand.
CGGTTCTGGTTAAGGGGGGTGGGATCACCGGACAATCTGAGGCAGTCAAGATGGGCGTGGCACGGGCCCTCCTTGAGGTGAATCCCGATTTCCGTCCGGCGCTTCGCCGAAGTGGTATGCTGACGCGCGATGCCAGGATGAAGGAGCGGAAGAAGCCAGGGCTCAAGCGGGCCCGCAAAGCTCCGCAATACACAAAGCGCTAAACCGCGCTGCGCTAGACTGCGCCGCGCTGACCAGCGCAGCGCTAACGAGCGCCGAGAACGACCTTTGGGGTAGGCAGTGCTGGCTGCTGCCTACCCTTTTTCTTTTTGGCGGAGAGGGTGATATGGCTCATATTACGATTGTCGGTCTGGGACCGGGCTCGCCTGACGACCTCACGCGTGAGGCCTGGCGCGTGATCGCTGGCGCGGAGGAAGTCTGGCTGAGGACGATGCACCATCCGGTGGTGCCGTATCTTCCATCTGGGCCGGATCTTCACACCTTTGATCCCGTGTACGAGCGCGCTGAGACATTCGCCGATGTCTATCATGAGATCGTGACGCAGGTCCTGGCGCTTGGGCGTCGTGACGGAGGCGTGATTTACGCCGTGCCGGGTCACCCGATGGTGGGCGAGGCCACCGTGGCGCGAATTCTGCAGGACGCTCGGGATGAAGGTGTCCCGCTGCGGGTTGTGGCTGGTCTGAGTTTTATTGAGCCCGCTCTGTCGGCGTTGGGGTTGGATGCCCTTGATGGCCTTCAGATCGTCGATGCGCTCGATCTCGTCGGACTGCACCACCCTCCCCTGAATCCCGATGTGCCAGCCCTTATCGGCCAGGTATACAGTCGTGCCGTCGCCTCAGAGCTCAAGCTGGTTCTGATGAACCAGTACGACGATGGTCACCCTACGGTGCTTCTGGACGGCGCCGGCACCGACCAGGCCCGGGTCAGATCCGTGCCACTCTACGAGATAGATCGCTACGAAGCCACGCCCCTGACGACCCTGTACGTCAGCCCTGTGCCGGCGGTCACGAGTTTTGAGGGGTTTGAGGAGACAATTGCCCACCTACGGGCCCCAGACGGGTGCCCCTGGGACCGGGAGCAGACGCATCAGAGCCTGCGGACCAACCTTCTGGAAGAGTGCTATGAGGTGCTGGAAGCCATTGACGACGATGATGCCGGGGCGCTCCAGGAGGAACTTGGAGACCTGCTCCTGCAGATCGTGCTTCATGCCCAGATCGCCGTTGAAGAGGGCGCTTTCCGGATGACCGACGTGATTGCTCAGATCGATGCCAAACTCAAGCGTCGCCATCCACACGTGTGGGGGGGCGTTGACGTAGACGACGTAGGCGAAGTGATCACCAACTGGGAGGCCATCAAGCGCCGGGAACGCGCCGACAAGGGAACGCCTGAGCGATCGCTGCTGGACGGGATTCCTGGAGCGCTGCCGGCGTTGGCGCAGGCAACGGCATACGCGGATCGCGCTGGGAGGATAGGATTTAATCGCATCCGGCCACATGGCGAGTGGGTGGATCTCCCGGGTGAAGCAGCGCGTCAGCTATCAGCGTTGCTCACCGCTCTTGATACGAGCCTTGAGGGGGTCTCTAAGGCTGCCAACGGCTCCCGGCTTCTAGGGGATTTGATGCTCGCGATCGCCGACTGGGCCAGATGCCAAGATATCGACCCAGAGGGCGCGCTACGAGAGGCGAACAGGCGCTTTGCTGAACGCCTCCGCACTCTTGAGTCGGCTGTTCTTCAGAAAGGGACCACCTTGAGCGCCCTATCCTCCGCTGAGATCCGACGGATCTGGGACGACCACGGCGTAGCGTAGGTTTGGGGACAGAAAAGAGACAAAGCGCCAGTGAGAAACTGGCGCTCTTGACAAGTCCACGTCAGCGTGCCGGCTGGGACTCAGTCTAGGTAGGGCTCAAGGGCCCGTAGGAGCGCCGGCTTCGATTGGTTGCCGATCAGGCGGCTAACCTCCTCACCATCCTTGAAGAGGATCATAGTGGGGATGTTCATCACGCCGTACTGCTGCGCAATACCGGAGCCGTCGACGTTGTGCTTGATGATCTTCAGCCGCCCCTCAAGGTCATCGGCCAGGGATTCCAGTGTCGGCCCTAGCCTACGGCAGGGGGGGCACCACTCGGCAAAGAAGTCCACCAGCACCGGTAACCCGGCGTCCTTAATGGCTTCCGTTACACCATTGTCATCCACGTGTTCAAGGCTGCCCATTGTATAATCTCCCGCGTGAACTCGCGATCTAGGAATTGCTGCTTGGGAAATTATCGCATGCCCAAAGCCATTGTCAAATCGTCGGGTGTGCGGCCTGGCGTGTCAATCCAAAAGATAATCTTACCGAAGGAAGGGTCGTTCCTTCAAAAGAT
>JBNGCP010000050.1:0-27250 GCA_049974845.1 Anaerolineae bacterium
GCTTTGAGATCGTCGGGGGCGAGGAGTAGGCGCGCCACGCGTCAGAGGCGAGTCAACTGCGCGACGAGCAAATCGAGGGCCGTCTCGACGGGAATCTCTCCACGCTTGATCGAGAGATCCGTCGCTGCAAGGAGACGATAAGCCTCGCGGAGCTGGGTCGGGCTAAAACGGCTTGCCTGCGCGTGCACCTTTCGCACGACATAGGGGTGAAGCTTCAGTCGTGAGACAATCTGCTGCTGTGGATAGCGCCGATCCATCAGCCAGCGGACCTGGATGAGGAGGCGAAACTGCCGGACGATCATCCCGAATATCCCCAGGGGATGCTCACCGACATCCAAGAGACGGTGAAGATGCGAAGCCGCGCGACGGGGATCGCGTTCGCCCACCGCGTCGACCATATCAAAGATCACGTCCGCAGACTGCACGTAGGGGACCATCACCCTCACATCCTCGGCGGTGATGGTATCCCGTTCACCGGCATAGAGGAGGAGTTTCTGGATCTCCTGATCCAGAAGCGCAAGATTGCCACCGATATTCCGAGCCAAGAGCGCTGCAGCCCGCGGCTCAATCTTACGATCATACGTCTCAACGCGCTGGCGCACCCAGAAAGGCAGGTCCCGGGCGCTAGGAAGCGCGAAGTGGCGCACCTGAATCCCGATCTCGGCCGCGCGCTTTAGAACGGGGTGCGTTCGGGATAGCGTGCCTCCCTCGTCGAAGATCAGGTGGGTCGTCGGAGGGACATCAACCAGCAGATCAATGATCTCCTCAGTCTCCTGCTTATTCGCCTCCGCCAGCACGCCACGCGCGATCACGATACGCGCCTCCCCCAGAAAGGGCATGGCGCTGTAAGCCCGCCGCAACTCACCCGGGGGGACCGGACCCTCCAGAACCTCGGTATTCATATCTCTGAAGTCCGGCGTGACGCCAGACTCAGTGACCAGCTTCGTGAGAGCCTCCTGCCGTAACAGGCTGTTTTCACCGTGGAGCAGATAGAGCATGGCTCACACCCGGCGAGTATGCACCCGCACCCGCTGCAAAGTGCCGTAATAGTCCGTGAAAATCGAAGAAATCTCCAATTGACTCGCATCAGGATCTGTGGTAACCCTGCTCTGAACCCACCGCGCGATGGGATTGGCGACCACCAGTGCGATGGCGTTGAGCAAGACAGCCTGGGGCAACCGCTCGAGAGACTCGAGGAAACCAGAGCGCGAGGACCGGCGTCTACCCAGGCCTAGATGGCCAGCACCGAACCCCACTACCGTGGCCAACGTCGTCAATGCCGCCGTGATGACCAGGTTCGTGCCGCAGTTTTCGTGCACCGCCAGCTCGGATTCACCAGCCTGTAGCGCGCTGAGTGCCTGCCGAGCAGCGAGGATAATGTCCTCCGTCGTCAGGGAGGAGTACAGGGTGAAACCTGCAGGGCTTGAGAAGCCAACCACCTGTGCGCCCGGATATCGCCTGCTCAGCAGATTAATCGTCGCATGCTCCAATGCATGATTCTGTCGCACGCGCTGTAGATAACTTTTGGCCACCGTTCCGATTGACTTCATCTAGTCCGTCCCTTCACCAGCCGCATCCACCGCGCCGTCGGGATAAGCAATGACCACAAGGCGATTGGCCAAGCTGCCGTAGGGATGGCACGTCACCAGTGTCAAACGCTCGTCCGGTGTCTCCTGAATATAACGTGCGTTCTCCCGGCGCACCGACAGCGGCTGACCCGCTTCCCGCAGAATATACTTCTCTCCCACACGGTAAGTATACCGCTTTCCGTCCTCACCCTCTATCGAGATCTCCGCGCCGACCTCCACCTTGTAGAGATCACGAAAGACCTCGCCCTTGGAGGTGTTGTGACCGTTGAGAACGGTGTTGCCTGTCACCCCGATATTAGCTGAGGTATTATGCCAACCGGCAGCACGCCAATCCGGAACATCCCACATCGCCTGACTCTCTCCCCCCACCGTCTCAAGACTCCAACCAATTGGCACGACCGGAGCCACAAGCTGGATCGCGGGGATCGAGACGGTCAAAGGTATTGTGCCCTCCCAGACAGGCGTGGGAGAGGGGGTGACAGTCGGTGCCGGCATAGGAACATCCAGTGTGACCGTCGCTACATCCACAGATGAGGGCGACGGCGTCTGAGGCTCCGGAGGCACGACAGCGGTTTCGTCCCCATCTCCCTGTGGCAACAGGACCAAGGGCTCGGTCGTCACCGTTGCGGCGGTATCCAGTACTGGGGCGGTCGGAATGCGCTCGCTGTAGAGCATGGTCTCGGCATATAAGACAATCTGGGGAACCGAGAGGGCGAGCCCCACCACGACCAGCGCTAGACCTCCCCAAAGGAGAAGCCGCGACAGCCCCGGTTTCGGACCGCTCGTCGACATAAACTGCACACCCCACGATCTCTACACTATCAGGACCGCCAGCACTCCGTAGCCCGCCTCAGTCCTCGAGGTCAGACTGGTAGATTTCAGGCTTCAGAACGCCAATGTACGGCACGTTCCGATACTGCTCGGCGAAGTCCAGGCCATATCCCATTACGAACTCATTCGGTATCTCGAATCCAACAAAGTCGACGGGCACGTCAATCTCGCGGCGGCTGGGCTTATTCAAGAGGGTCACCACTCGCACGCTCACGGGGTTACGGGTCGCGAAGTTGCGTAGAATGTAGTCGAGCGTGTGCCCGGTGTCAACGATGTCCTCCACGATCACCACGTGGCGCCCCTCAATACTGGAAGCGAGGTCGAGCAGGATGCGCACGACGCCGCTGCTTGTCGTCCCTGTGCCGTAGCTGGAGATCTCCATGAAGTCGAGCTCGTGGCGGAAAGTGAGATGGCGCGTCAGATCGGCGAGGAACATGAACGCGCCTTTGAGGATGCAGACAAGGATGGGTAAATCCTCATCGGTGTAACGAGCGTTCATCTCGAGCGCCACCCCAGCAACACGCTCCTGTAGCTCCTTCTCGGTGATCAGGACACGCTCTATGTCATCAAACATCGACATGCCGCACCTCACTCCTCATATACGCGGGGTTTCAGAGCACCGATGTAGGGAAGGGTACGGAATCGATCGGCATAGTCCAGGCCGTAGCCCACGACCCAAACGTTAGGGATCGAGAACCCCAGGTAATCTATAGGCACCTCGACCTTGTGGCGCTCAGGTTTGGAAAGCAATACCGCCGTTCGAAGCGAGGCAGGCTGCCGGGCTTCGAAGAGCCGGTAGAGATAGCGCAGCGTATAGCCCGTATCGAGAATGTCCTCGACAATAAGAATGTGACGCCCCGCGACATCCGCGCGCGTATCCATGATCAGCCGAACCGCACCACTCGCCTCAGCTCTGTCAGCGTAGCTAGAGAGCGCAATAAAGTCAACACGGTGCGGCACCGTCAAGCAGCGGGCCAGATCGGCAAGGAAGATAAAGGCCCCCTTCAGCACCCCCACCAACAGGAAATCCTCATTATGGATCCCCTCGTAATCGGCGCTGATCGCGTCCGCCATCTCCTGAACTCGCTCTGCGATGGTCGGTTCATCGAGCAGCACGTACTCGACGGAATCAGGAATCGGCACCGACATCGCAGTCGCCTCCCTCGGGATCTCGATGAGGCACCTGATGATGTTTGCGACACCGGGCCTCGTAGACCTCACTCGCACCGACCAGCAGGACCGGGTCCTCATAGCACGCCGGTCGGCCCTCGATCAATCTCTGCGTGCGACTGGCAGGTCGCCCACAGACAACACAGATCGCCTGGAGCTTGTCCACCTTCTCGGCAATGGCGAGTAATTGAGGAATCGGACCAAAAGGGACGCCGCGGAAGTCCATATCGAGCCCGGCACAGATCACGCGCTTGCCCTGCTCCGCCAGCTCATTACAGATCTCGACGAGATCATCCTCGAAGAACTGGACCTCGTCGATGGCCACGACATCTGCCTCAGGATCCAGCTCCCGCAGGAGCGCTTCGCCGTCCTCGACGGGTAGGGCGTTCAGCTGCAACCCATTGTGGGAGGCGATGGCCTTGTCCGCATAGCGCACGTCAACGGCAGGCTTGAAGACCTGAATACGCTGCCGAGCGATCTCGGCCCGACGAAGGCGTCGGATGAGCTCCTCGGTCTTTCCGCTGAACATGCTTCCACAGATGACCTCGATCCATCCCGGAGATTCGTCAGTCCCCATATCCGCTCCTGGGCCATGAAACAAAACAAGGCAGGGGAAGGGCCCCTGCCTTGTTGTCCATTGCTTTATGCAGCCTCAGCTGCCGCCGCTTCTTCAGTCTCTTCGACGTCCTCGGCTTCCTCTTCAGCGGGCTCATCACCCGGTAAGACGTAGCCTCGCGAGCGGAGACTCCGTTTGGTGTCAGCCAAAGCCTTCAGACCGACCCCCTTGATCTCCGTCAATCCCTCGTCTCCCTTTTCCTCAAGAAGATCGAGAATGTCGCCTACCTTCGTGAGCCCGGCCTCGGTCAAAAGATTCTCAAGCCGAGTGCCCAACTCAAGCTCCTCAACAGGCAACTCCGGCGAGGTCCTGGCTGCACGCCTACGTTCCTCTTCGGCCAACGCCTCTTCACGCGCCCGCAAACGCCGCATGAAGCGATCGACCTGACCCTCGCTGTCAACAATGCGCTGCTCGCCCGTGAAGAACGGGTGACATTCCGAACAGACATCGGTGCGGATCTCGGGCACCGTCGCGCCCACAGTCCAGGTATTGCCACAAGCGCAGATGACCTTCGCCTCTGGGTACCAGGTGGGATGCAGATCCTCTTTCATGCCGCCACCTCCGTCTCGGGAACCACATTGACACGCTTGCGACCGTGCCTAACGTCGTACTCGACGACGCCGTCGACAAGAGAGAATAGCGTGTAGTCCTTGCCCACACCCACATTTTCGCCAGCTTTGAGGTGCTCGCCAACCTGGCGCACAAGGATGTGACCGGCCCGAACACGCTCGCCACCATACTTCTTGACACCACGGCGCTTGGCATTACTGTCGCGACCGTTGGTACCTGTAGCTTTCTTGCGTGCCATCGCTATGCTCCTTTGACAATCTCGTCGACCCGCAGACGCGTGTAGAACTGGCGATGCCCCATGCGGCGTCGGTAACGCTGTTTCGGAATGTACTTGAAGATGCGGATCTTCGGACCGCGGAACTCCTCAATCACGGTCGCGCGGACCTTGGCCCCCTCGACGGTGGGCTGGCCCACAGAAACGCCCTCTTCATCAGCCAACAAAAGGACTTCGTCCAGCTCGATCTGCTCACCTGCTTCGTAGGGCAAACGCTCTACGATGAGCTGCTCTCCAACAGATGCTTTGTACTGATGCGCCCCGCTCTTGATAACTGCGTACACGTCTTTCCTCCCCATTACACAATAGAAGCCGATCCCTCGCAGGGTCGGCAGCATAGGCATTATAGCTTGGATGAGGGATTTGTCAACCAGTTTGTGGCAGTTTATGGCCCGGTTTCTCGCTCAATCCCTTCCCAATGCGTACCCTGCCAGTAGATTCTACCACATTTGGGGCAACGGTGGAATGTCTCGTGTGTCTTGATTACATGGGTCGGCACGTCGGCACGGGCCTCCTCCACCGATATCTCCTGAAGCGGCACATTGCACACCGTACAACGCGTTGGGGCCGTCTCTGGCGGCGACCCCACCGCCTCGGTCACCTGCGCGATCTGCTCGGAGAGCACATCCGACGCGATCAACACCGTCCGCAAGCCCTGCCGCCGTGCGAGCTCGCGGTCCCGCGTGAGCAGCACTCGGTCCTCGGCCCGCGCCTGGTGAGCGACGGCGTCGCGACCCTCCTCCAAGTAACGACAATCGTAGCCCAGGAGTCGAAGCCACCGCGCAAGTTTGCCCACTGTGCCATCGGCAAGGAGTCGAACCGTCACGTCATCCCTCTGCAGCGTGCTCATCACCTTCAGTTTACCAGTAAGCCGGGTAAAGCGGAGTTGCTTTTTCGGCAGTTCCACTGTAGAAAAGGTCGATTCGAAAACTTCTTTTTGCCCTTGTACTAGAATATATGTTCTGGTATAATGGAATAGGGAGCAGGTATCGCCATGGCCAAACAGAACACGCGTTGGGTTTGTCAGCAGTGCAACTGGAGCTTCGCCCGGCATATGGGCAGATGCCCGAATTGCGGGAGCTGGGACAGCCTTGTCGAGACGGTCATAGACCCCGAACCGGATGATGCCCCTTCAGCGTCTGCGCTTCCCTACGGCACCGAAAGCCCCAAGCCCCTCAGTGCGGTGGAAATCGGCGCCGTGCCACGGATTCCCATACCCATGGAGGAGTTCTCGCGAGTTCTCGGAGGTGGGTTGGTACCGGGATCCATCGTCTTAATCGGTGGGGAACCCGGCATCGGGAAGTCGACGCTCCTGCTGCAGGTCGCCGCGCTTCTGGGCGACGCCGAGATGCCAGTGCTGTACGTGTCGGGCGAGGAATCCCCGCAGCAGATTCGAATGCGAGCGGACCGACTGGCCATAGAGGGAGACCCGCTCCACCTGCTTTCGGAGACCGAAGTGGGCACGATCCTGGCCCACGCTGATGCGATGCATCCCAACATTCGCGCATTGGTGATCGACTCTATCCAGACAACGCACACAGAGGATCTAACTTCAGCCTCAGGCAACGTCAGCCAGGTACGTGAGTGCGCCAGTCGCTTTCAGCGATGGGCCAAGCGGCGAGGGACTTCCGTCTTCATCGTGGGTCACGTAACCAAACAGGGATCGATCGCAGGCCCGAAGGTTTTGGAGCATATTGTCGACACCGTACTCTATCTTGAGGGCGACCCCTTTCACGCCTATAGGCTACTCCGCAGCGTCAAGAACCGTTTCGGGGCGACGTCGGAGGTCGGAGTCTTCGAGATGCAGGCACGAGGTCTGATCGAGGTGCATAATCCTTCCGAGGCGTTCCTCGCCGAGCGCATGGTCAACGTGCCTGGATCTGCCGTGGCCATCACGATAGAGGGCACCCGACCATTGTTGGTCGAGGTCCAAGCGCTGGCAAGCCCCACAAGCTTTGGGAACCCCCGACGCACGGTCAACGGCCTCGACTTCAACCGGCTCCTGTTGACCGTCGCCGTATTGACGCGACGGGTCGGCCTTCATCTAGGGGAGCAGGACATCTTCGCAAACGTCGTCGGCGGGCTGCAGATCGAGGAGCCTGCCGCGGACCTCGCCCTTGCGCTGGCGCTGACGTCGAGCCTGCGTGATCAGCCGTTGCCGGCCGACCTCGCTCTCGTGGGCGAGGTCGGACTCTCCGGCGAGGTTCGCTCCGTGAGGCAACTGGAGGCCCGGCTCAGTGAGGCCGCGCGCCTTGGCTTCACACGGGCCATCATCCCTCGACGCCTGGGACGAAATGAGTTCAACCCGCCCCAGACCCTTGAGATACTTCAGGTGCGCTCCGTCCGCGAGGCGATCCAGGCCGCATTTGATGGCACCTGATCTGACACACAGAGTGGCGTGCGGTCTGGTATAATGGTGATGAGCAGGTTGGCAAAACGGACGGAACGGAAATATGACAAAGCGTAGCTCATCATCGCGCTCGAGAACGCGCTCCTCTCGCAGAAAGCGCCGCCCAACACTGTGGCAGCGCCTGTCTCAGGATCAGAAACTGGACATCCTGGGCTGGGTGCTAGTCGTGTTATCAGCACTCACGATCCTCAGCATGGTCTCCTCGCAGCAGGGACTGTTGACCCAGTGGTGGATCTCTCTGCTGGAGCAGTTGTTCGGCTGGGGGCGCTATATCGTGCCGATTTTCCTGGGCGCTTTGGGCCTTTGGCTGGTGCTGCGGCGGTTCGGGGACCGGATTCCTACCCCCGACCCCGAGCAGGTCGTTGGGATCGTCCTGGGTTTTTTCATCGCCGTGACGTCAATGCACTTTATCGTCAGCCGAATATGGCCTGCGGTAGATCTCTATAGCCTGGGACGCTCCGGTGTCGGCGGCGGGCTTCTCGGCGCCGCGCTATTGGATGCTGGCATACGGTGGCTGGGGCCTGCGGGGATTGTCTTCACGTTGCTCATCGGCTGGATCGTCGTGATCACCTTCACCCTGAGTGTCTCGCCGGCGGAAGCGGTGCATAAGCTGGTGGAAGGGTGGGCATACCTTCGGGAACGCGCCGCGAAGCAGGATGAACGGGATATCTCGCAGAAGCCGGTACCCAAGGAGTTGTTGGCGAGCGGGTCCGCGGAAGAGAAGGGCTTAAAGGCCTTGATCTTGGGGGGCGAGCCCAATCCGTCGGCCCCGAAGATCAACGTAGCCGCGCGTCCAAACAACGGATCAGGGGAGATCAGCATCGCACCGTTGGAGGTGGGCGCCCAAAACTGGCGCCTGCCGGCCGTGGGCGACATCCTCGAGGAAGGTAGCGAGCAGTATTACAGTGAGGATCTCGTACGCAAGCAGGTTCGTATCATCGAGGAGACACTGGCAAGCCTCGGCGCGCCTGTAAGGGTCACCGAGATCAATCAGGGGCCGGTTGTGACCCAATTCGGGGCAGAACCGCTCTTCATCCCGGGGCGCGGCGGGAAGAAGACCAAGGTGAAGGTCAGCAAGATCGCCAACTTGGCCGATGACTTGGCGCTCGCCCTCTCCGCGCGCAGCATCCGCATTCAGACGCCGATCCCCGGCAAAGGCCTCGTGGGAATCGAGGTGCCAAATGAGGAAGCCTCTCTTGTGTCATTGCGGGACGTGATGGACTCAGAGAGCTTCATCAAGCTCAAGGGCCGCCTGCGTTTGGGGCTGGGCCAGGACGTCTCGGGGCAGGCCGTCGCTGCGGATCTCAGGGCGATGCCGCACCTCTTAGTCGCGGGCGCCACCGGCGCAGGGAAGTCCGTATGCATCAACGCCGTCATCACCTCCCTGCTGCTCCAGAACTCACCGGACACGCTCCGTATGATTATGGTCGACCCGAAGCGGGTCGAGCTGACGCAATACAATGGGATCCCCCATCTCTTAGCGCCGGTGATTGCGGATGTCGATCGGGTCGTCCCGACGCTCAAGTGGGTCACGCGCGAGATGGACAGCCGCTATCGTCGCTTCGCCGCCATCGGGGCGCGCAATCTCGATGACTATAACCGCCGTGTCAAGAAGGGGAGCGAGGGATCCCTGATCCCGTATATCACCGTCTTAGTTGACGAGCTGGCTGACGTGATGATGCAGGCGCCCGATGAGACTGAGCGAGTAGTCTGCCGACTGGCGCAGATGGCGCGAGCCACCGGCATCCATCTGATCATTGCGACACAGCGCCCCAGTGTGGATGTCGTCACGGGTCTCATCAAGGCCAACTTCCCTGCCCGCATCGCATTTGCCGTCGCCTCTTCGGTGGACTCTCGCGTCATCATCGATATGCCAGGCGCCGAGCGGTTGCTGGGACGGGGCGACATGCTCTTTATGCCCCCAGACGTCAGCCAGCCGCTAAGGCTCCAGGGCGCCTTTGTCTCTGACCGCGAGATCGAGCGACTGATCAAGTTCTGGCAGCATGCCGTGGAGCCGAGTGAGGTCGAGGAGATCGACACGCTCTCACAGGGTGGCTTGACCGTCGAGGAGATCGCGACACAACCGTCGCTCTTCCCGACCTTCGAGGAGCCCACATCCTCTGAATTCGACTTCGAGGACGAGCTGCTACCCGCGGCTGTGGAGGTCTTTCTGGCCGAGAATCGGTGCTCCACCTCGTTGCTTCAACGGCGCCTGCGCATCGGCTATACACGGGCGGCGCGCCTGATGGACATCCTCACGGATCTCGGCGTCGTGGCGGACGAGATGAAGGGTCAATCGAGGAAAGTCAACCGGGCCGTCGCCGAGGAGCTGCTGAGCTCTATCAACACCGGAGAACCGGCGTCAGATAGCCCGCCGTTCTAGGATTCTCACAGCTCGATGGACTCTGAAGATGATGTGCCCAAGGTCCATCGCCTGACTGGTTAGTCCTGCCGGCGCTCCCGCAGCTCGGACCAGGATACCCGTCGTGCAGGATCGGCGAGCTAGTTGACCATCTGGTGAACTGTGCGCCGGATCTCCTGCGGATCGAAGCCCCCAACTGATGGGCGAGGGCTTCCATAAGCGAAGGACTGAAACAAAGCCCGCCAAGGGAGAGACTGTGACGCTTACACGAGAGGGTACGTCGCAACCGAACGTACAAGAGGAAGCGCCCCATCTGGATCTCACCAACCTAGAGGGCTGGTTCTTCGATCTAGACGGCACGTTGATGGATACCGATGACCAAGCGGTAGAGGTACTGGCCAAGCGGTTGCGGTTCGCCGGAGCCCGGCGCGCGGAACGACTGGCCCGCCGTCTCGTGATGTTCAGCGAGACGCCGATGAATCATATGATGACGGTTATGGATTGGTTCGGGCTCGACCCGTGGATCTTTGCCCTGCGACGTTGGCTGAGCCGACAAGCCAAGCCCACACTCAGACCTATCGAAGGCATCCATCCCGTGATCGCACGCCTCAGTCCCCAGGCACAACTCGCTGTCGTCTCGACACGGTCGCAAGCCGACGCCATGGCATTTCTGAGACACGAGGACCTTGATCGTCACTTTGAGTTGGTCGTGACACAGGAGACGACAAAGCGGCTCAAACCGCATCCAGAGCCTATCCAATACGCTGCTCAGCAGATGTCCCTACCCCCAGACCACTGTGTGATGGTAGGAGACACCACCGTAGACATCCTGGCGGCCCGACGAGCCGGGGCGTGGGCCATTGGCGTATTGTGCGGCTTTGGAGAAGAACGCGAGCTACGGCGAGCCGGTGCTCATCTCGTGTTGGCCTCAACGGCAGATCTGCTCTCATTTCTCCCACCCCAGGAGCCCAATATTCAGGATAGGGACAGTCCCCAGGTCAGCCCAAAAACCTCACTTGTAGACTCGTAAACCAAAGCAGGACAGCAGGAGAGTAGCAGGGGCGCACAGTATAGCGCAGAGATGAATCAGCGCTATCAAGGAGCGAAGAAAGCGATGAAGAGACGCAACTGCATCCTCGCTCTGATCCTTCTGATTGTGGCGTGCGCAAGGCCACAGACGCCAACGGCGACTCCGACACGCACGTCAGAGCCCACCACAGCGACGCCACCACCGACGGTGCCGACACGAGCGCCCGAGGCGGATGCTGAGGATGCCTACCGGGAGGCTCGGCTGAGGATGGTAGAACGAACGATTGAAGCGCGCGGCGTATCAGACGCCGATGTGCTCACGGCGATGCGCAGCGTGCCGCGTCACGAGTTCGTCCCAAAGGACTACGTCGACCAAGCCTATGGGGACCATCCCTTGCCCATCGGCTACGGGCAGACCATCTCACAGCCCTACATCGTGGCATGGATGACCGAATTGTTGGACCTGATGCCCGGCGACCGGGTACTGGAGATCGGGACGGGCTCCGGCTACCAGGCAGCCGTCCTCGCAGAGCTGGAAGGGGTAGAGGTCTACACCATCGAGATCGTCCCTGAGCTGGCGAGACAAGCAGCCGAGCGACTCCAGAGGCTGGGTTACGAGGAGATCGAGGTCAAGGAGGGCGACGGCTACTATGGATGGCCCGAGCACGCGCCTTACGATGCCATCATCGTGACCGCCGCGCCCGACCATCTCCCCCAGCCGTTGGCCGACCAACTTCGTGATGGCGGGCGACTGGTCATACCGATGGGGCCACCGGGCGGCTATCAGAACCTCTGGCGCTTCACCAAGGAAAACGGGGAATTGACGGCGCAGAACCTTGGAGGGGTTCGGTTCGTACCCTTCACCGGCGAGGGGATTGAGCAGCCCTAAGCCCCTTCGAGGGTGTAGGCGTCGTCTCGGGCTTCTGGGCACCGGTGCCTGGGCGCCACCGCCTAGCGATCAGCCAAGCGGCGCCATAGCTGAGCGCACCGATGACAAGCACCCAGGCAAAGCCCGCCGACAGAGCGACCAGGGCCGAGAGCACCGACGCCACCACCGACAGCGCGCCATTTACGGCCCAAGCCCATGGGACCCAGGCCGGCGTCCGCGCGCTCAAGTGGGCAAGGCCGGTGGGAAAGGGGATGCCCATCAGGAACCCGCCAGGCGCCAAGAGGAGGATGGTGACAACGACCCGAATGCCCCACGATAGGCCGAGCAATGCCCCAAAGATCGTAGGGAGCACGAGCGCATAGATCGCCACGAGGACAACAAGCGCGATAAGAACGTGGCCCAACCTATGCCTGAGGTGAAGACGGGCGACCAGCGCGCTCCCGACCCCGGACCAAAACAGCAGCGCAAAAAGAACGGCGGTGACCGCATACGCCGGGTGCCCGAGAAAGAGAATCGCCCTCTGCATCAGGGGAATCTCGACAAAGAGATAGCCCACGCCAAGCAATCCAAAATAGGCCAGATCGAGCGCAGGACGCTTGACTGGCGGCGCAGACGGCCCGACCTGCCTTGCCGAACGCCAGAAAACGACGGCTGGGAGCCCGATCAACACCCCCGCGGCTCCCAGACTAAAGACGAGAAGGGCCAGCAAGACAAAGTAGCCGGCCCCACCAAAAGGCTGCCACGTCTTCCCTAACTCGGCCACGATCTCGCGCGCCTGTGACCACTTGTAGAAATGCGCGAAGAACGGATGGTTGTCCGTCGGTGGTCGCACATCGAAAGGGTAGGCAGCGTACCACGCATCGCGATCGTCAGCCGTCAGAAGCTCGGTGAACGCTTCGTAATAGACAGGGGTAGGCATCACATTGTAGCGGTTTGCCTCCCCGGCACGTATATCGGGCGCAATGACCAAGTCGAAAGCCTGCTCGTCTGCAAACCCTCGAATCGCAGCAAGCTCCGAGTCCGTAAACGGTTGCCGCTTGATGAGGAAAGTCATCATCGCGTAACCCCGAAACGCCACGATCTGCTGAGACGGGTCGCCGCCCTCTGCCTCCACAGCCGTCACCGCCAGCGCAAAGGCGCGTAGCGACTCGCTCGGCGGCGTCTGCACCCAGCGAGACACCACCAGCACGCCATCCGGTGTGAGGCGTGTCAGGTAGTCTCGAAAGGCCTCGGTGGTGTAGCGGTAGTCCTCGCCCAAGCTATAGGCGCCAGACCGAATCGGGCGATAGGGCGCCGTCAGCGCCAGCGTCACGACATCATAGGACCGCGGCACCACAGCGGATCGACCCGCGCGGCGGACGAAGCTGCGGGGCTCTTCGAGGACGACGCTCACCCGCGACGCCTCAGCGTAGAGCGGCCCCACCGCCCGCGCGACCAGCGGATTGGGCTCGACGGCAACAACACGGGAGGCGCCTTGAGTCAGCGCGATCCAGACCTCCAGCCCGCCCTGAGGCGCCAGGACTAGAGCATGCCCTTCAGGGCGCAGGCGATAGGCGATGGCGGTCGGCATGCAAGCCGCCCACTGCAGGGCCTCGGCCTGTGGCTCGTCCAAATCGCTCAAGGGCACCTGCAGCACGGGGGTAAGGTCGTCTCCATCGACAAAGAGCCCATGCTGAGCGGGTGGCGACGCCGGGTAGCGATAGCTCAGCCCGGGAAGTGAACGGATCGTGGGGCTGTCAACCAGGTCGACCCGCGAGAAGCCGTTCCAATCCTGGTAAATGATCCGGACATCAGGCACCTGTAGGGCATAGCTGAGCGCCTTATAGGGTGAGAGCATCAGCTCAGCAAACGCAGGCCGCCAGAGGACAAGAAGCACCGCAAAGGCGAACAGAAGAAGGGCGGCAATCCTGAGCGCTCGCACGTGTAAGAATCGCACACGTGTCGACGACGTGCCGGATGCCCCGAGCTCGCCAACTGCCGGACGCGCAGTGTGCCCCGCGCGCAGGCTGAGCAGGAACGCGGTACACCCACCGAGTCCACCGCTGATCCACACCGGCCCCTCACCCAGGACCCAATTGGGCAACACCAGCGCCATCACACAGCCCAAGGCGGATCCCGACAGATTGACGGCGTAGAGTGAGCCCACAGAAGCGGGATAGAGCGCGAAGAGGAGGCTGAGGATAGCGCCGCTGCAGAAAAAGGGAAGCGAGAGCGCGAGATAGTGCAACACAAGCACGACCACCTGGCGCACATCCCAGGCGATGCTGAAGGAATCAAAAGGAACGGTGTTGATGAAGAAGTAAGCGCCGAAGACACAAACCCCATAGGCCACGGCCAGCCCGGTCAGTGTAAGACGCGGATGGCGGCGCCCCCAACGCGGCCACACCACCAGCCAGGTCCCGCTGGCCCCAAAGCCGAGCATCGCTAGACTGACGATCATGAAGGCGAAGTGGTAGAATTGAGCAACCGAGAAGAGCCGCGTTAGGGTGATCTCAAACGTGAGCGTTGCAGCGGATAGAAGGAAGAGGCCAGCCATCACGCCGGCGTCCAGCGGTTCACGCCGTGACGGATCTGGGGGTGACGCACGCCCGACATCTATCGGCGCGACCATCAACCTCCTTCCCCAGCAGATGCCCTACACCGCCCCGCTCTAGCTCGATCGGCGGGAGCGACGGTTCAGATCAGGATTGAGAGAGCACCGGATACGTGCTGCCTCCGTGTGGGAAGGCCCAGACTGTGGCCTGCCTCAGTCGACGTTGCGCGCAGGCAATGGCCTCCTCCACTTCGTCGACGAAGATCACGAAGGGTAGCCCAGAGCGCGCCTCTTCGGGGATCGTCGGCGCGTACACGAGCGTCGTGCAGCGACGCATGGACTGAAGCGCGAAATAGAGGTAGAAGCGCTCATCGTGGGGCATATCACCGAGCTTCAGCCGCGGGATCAGGTTCACCAGAAGGGGCGCCAGCAACTTCAGACCGCCGCGTTTCAGGGGCAGATTCCGATCGGCCAGTCCAAAGACACCGAGCCCCTCCTCAGCACGCATCAGGATGATCTGGATGCCGCCGGGCCGCACAGCGCGGATTGTGTTGGCAAGCGCCTTGCTGCCCTGTCGAAGATCCGTATCCATAGGGTGAGAGGAGGCAATCACGACATCGGCAGGCCGGGGAATCTTGGCGCCGTAGATGGACGCACTGACCTGGGCGCCCTCCCGGTGCGCCACGATCGGGTGACCAGCCACAATGCGCACCACCTCCAACGCGCTGTTCAGCACGGCATTGACGACAAAAACTGGCGCCGTGAGCATCTGAGCTGCTTCCTCCAGGTCCAGGCGCATCGGGTTCTTCGCGATAGGCTGGCCCACCATATTGAAGGTATCCGCGTGGGCGTTGAGCGCGTGATTGTGCCCCACCGTCTCGCGTCCTGCCACGCCGGGGACCAGGTTCTTGTAGCCGCCCCCGAAGCTGGCGATCAGATGTGGCTCGATGCATCCAATCGAGACCACGAGGTCGGCTTCGACCACCAGCCTGTTGATCCAAACCTCGGTCCCACGCCGCGTCGTGCCCAGGTGAACGAGACCATCGACGTCATCGCAGTCGTGGTTCCGCCACCGCAGCCCGTCGGCGACCAGATCACCGGCCCGCCCGACCACCTCTGCCTCGCTCATCGGCCTGTGCACGCCAAGGGCGGTCAGTAACGTCATGTCCTCTCGCTGCACACCTCCGGCCTCCAGCTCCGCAACCACCGCCGGCAGAATGGCCCGCACGGGCGTTGGTCGGCTGGCGTCATCGATGACGATCGTCACCGTGGCGCCTGGCTGCGCTAGCTCGCGGAGGCGCGGCGTCCCCCGCGGTTCCGCCAGCGCGCGCCTCGTCTCGGATTCAGCATCCACCGGAGGCTGGGACGTCGTCGGTTCAAGGATTCCGGACAACTCCCAGGACGCCGGCAGCGTCAGTGCGATCTCCTCCCGGCCCCAAGGAAACCGCAATACTGTGCCGTTTCGGTCGGTCATACGCTATCTCCCCACTGTTCTGAGGGTGTGAAGGAGGGAAACTCATCATAACCGGAGCTGAGGTCCCGGCGCTGCCCCGACCTCGCCCAACCCACACCCGACTCAGACGGCAACACGCCCTCGTCATAGCAGGCCTCAAGCGTCTCCTGGAGGCCCTCTACCCAGACCAGGACGTCCTCGTCCTGCTCCCGATGCCGGATAAGATCTTGTGGGAAATCCGTAATTCGAGGCATCGACTCCTGAGCGGCATTGACGCAGCGCGTGTGTGATGATGCCGCTTCGATTCCGCAGGCCAGGGGCGCCCCGGTCCGAACCGCCTCGACAGCCTCCCAGAGCTTGTTGGCGTCGTCGGCAAAGGGATTGCCGTAATCCTTGGTCCGACCATCGCTGAAGTGCGCCACAAGCCGACCATCGCGACCGTCAAAGTCCACCACCGCTCGCTCAAACTCATAGATGAGCGTGGGGCCGATTTCCTCCGGTAAAGGGTGAGCCGTGTAGAAGAGAATCTCTGCTCCGGAGGCCGTATGGCAACGGATCGCGGCGGTGTCGTAGTTCTCGATCGCGTTTGCGCGATAGAGCTCCGCCTGAACGTCCACGGGGCGGGCACTGGTCTCGCGCGTCTCCCCGAGGACATAGAAGCAGTTATGGAGGTAGTGGGCTGTAGCGTTGTTAGCCGGGCTGTCCAGAACCCATCGCCCGTCGCCGCTCTTGATGAGCCCCGCCCAGTTGTTTCGGGCGTAGTACGATTTTGGACGCGGCCACAGCACCTTGGTCCGCAAACGCAAGGCCTTACCGAGTTCGCCGGCCATGATATCCTGCTTAAGGTTCTGGATGGCTTCTGCAAACGACCATTGATAGCCAATACCGACAAAGCCGTCAGAGGCGGCCTCAGCCTCTGCCATCGCCAGTGCATCCTGGATCGTGGCAGCGACAGGCTTCTCGCAGAGGACGTTGGAGCCGTGGGCGAGCGCGTTCAGCGTGAACGGTCTGTGATACTGAATCGGCGCGGCGATGATCACCAGATCCGCGGTGGATGCCGCGTAGAAGGCGTCCAGGTCCGGGTAGATGGGGATGCCCTCGCTCTCAAACTGAGCCAGATAACGGCAGCCCACGGGATTCGGATCAACGCCTGCCACGAGCTCGAAATCGTACGCCTCGCGAGCCGCGAAGAGCCGCGCCAGGTAGAAGTTGCCATACCCGCCCAAAGCCACCATAGCAATCGTCACCGTCTGCATCATGCCTCCTTCTGAGTATAGGACCGCCTATCCCCTTACCCACCACTCCTGACACAAAGCACCCAATCGGCGTCTTCCGGTGCTGTGAGGACACCGCCCTCGTCCGGCAACGCGCAGGCTTCCGTCCAGTCTCCGCTCCGAGGATCGAACCAGCAGACCACCGGCGATGACGGGAGCTCCTCCAGACGCAGCTGCACCTGACCGCCCTGTGGCATGTAAAGAATGGTGGTTTCCCCGTCCTCAGTCCTGGCCGCTGCGATGTACCTTCTGGGATCGTCCTCGCCAGGCTGCTCGGCGAGCAGCTCAGGCGCCGGGCGGAGCGTCCACCACGGCAGCGTCTCGAAGAAGGCCCGCATCACGGTCATGCTGCGCACACCCGGCGCGATCAGGCCTGCGGACCAGGGCTCGACCGTGCCAAGGGAAGCGTGACCCTCCGGAATCTCAGGCTCCTCGGCCCACACCCAGATGGGGTTGCTCCCATAGGTGACGCCGGCGGTGGGCGAGACCAACAAGCTCCAGTACGCCGCCCGGCGGACCTCGTAATCGGTGAAACGGAGCCCCTCATGGTAGGAGGGATGCATCTCGTAGTTGGGCTCCAGGTTGACCACAGGCAAGGGTGGCTTTCGATCCCAACGCTTCGCCGGCGGCCCCATCACCAACCAGCGCAGATGTTCGTCGGAGCTACCATGGCCACTCTGGTAGCCGATGAAGTCGAACCAGGGCTCGCCCCGGAACTCATCGCCGATCCAACTCTGACCGCAAGGGTGCATCGACACCAACCGATCGCGCCCCTCACCGAACGCGGTCCGCCCGATACGATACCATCGCTCCGCGCGGTCGCCCTTGTAGTTGCCATCGCCACCCAGAAGCCAAATCACCTGATAGGCGCCCCAACGGGCGATGATGTAACGCGCCAAGCGCAGCGCATCGGGCTCCGGCAACGCCTGGCCGGGATCGTCCTCCTGGTTTGCCCACAGCACGATGGGCGCTGCCACCAGGCCATACGCGTTGACGGCCGCAACCTTAGCGTCACGATCACGAAAGAAGCCTGGATGGACGCGAATGCGATCCGTGCCGCTATAGGCCCGCTCGTCCCCAAGCACCTCGCGACCACCTCGCCACTGCGTGCTCACGAACTGGATCACCGAGTAGCCCTGACTCTGACGTGACTGCAGGTACCGCACCCAGTCCTCGGGCTTCGAGCGGAGCACACCGTTCCACGCCGTATCCGCCAGCCAGAAGAAGGGCGTGCCATCGGCCCATACGAAGTGACTCCGATCGTCGGAGCGTCTCACGGCCCCATAGCGGTACAGAGCATTGTCACCCTCATACGGAGTACAGACGAACTCGCCCGCCTGACCCGTCAATCCCGCATTGGTGGTGTCGGAGCAGACCGTCTCCCAGCGCCACCTCCCAACAACGTCGGGAGAAAAGCGGACACGCCACGCGCGTCCACCATCCCAGAACGCATCGACGACCCGGTTGCGACCCTCCGGCCCCGTGAACCGGAGCTGAAGGTCGACATCCCAGAAGGGATTCTCGTAATCCTTCGTCCCTTCGAACGCCGTCTCATAGACCGTCCAGATTGGTACGTCCATCCGTATACCTCCTCAGGAGCCCGCCAGAGCGGCAGAGGGTGCGACCGCCGTCACTCCTTTATCTCGGTGCAGCCGACCTCCTCCATCAGTTGGCGCAGCGCGGTCACAGCCACACGCATGCCCTCGGCACCGCTGAACCCGCCGCTGTGTCCCGCGATCTTGAGGTGAGGCTCCAGCGCAAGAAAGCCCTGGTACCCTTGCTCCTTCAGCTTGCTGAGGAGCAGCGCAAGCTGACCGTCGCCCTCCCCCGCCGGGACCACGTGCCCATCGCTCAGGACAGCGTCTTTGATGTGGACATAGCCAATCAAATCGCCGAGTTTCGGCCACCCGCGCTCGACGACCTGCTCCTCGCCGACCTGCACGAAGTTTGCCGAGTCCCAAAGGAACCGCAGATGGGGATCGTCGATCGCCTTAACCACGGCCTCGCAGCGGTCCAGCGTGTCGGTGACAATCCCCTTCTCATTCTCAAGGAGCAGCACGAACCCCTCCTGACCCGCCATCTCCGTCAGCTTCTCGAGCCGCTCGACTGACAGATCGACGTAGTCGTCATACCCCACGTTGGTGCTGGTATCCGGTGGGTAGAAAGAGAACATGCGAATGCGGCGACAGCCCACACTCTCCCCCACCCTGAAGATGCGCTGCAGGTTCTTCATCTCAAGGTCAATCGGCTCCGTAATGGGCGATTTCCCTATGGGGCTGCCGATGCACGCCACCTGCACCCCGTGATCGGCGCAGGTCTTTACGACCCGAGCCAGGTCATCGTCGCTCATATGAAGCACATTCGTGCCCCAAGCGCCTCGGAGATCCAGATAGCCGATATCCAGCTTGCGCAAGGTGGCGAGTTGCTCGTCCAAGTCGGGCGCGATCTCATCCCCGAATGCACTGATCTTGAAAGCTGCCTCTGTCATTGCTCTTCCCTCCTCAGATCTTGAAAACGCTCAAGGGAGTTGCGTCTCTCGAATGCAGATCGGGGAAACGCAAGTCCCGAGACCTATGCCCCAACTCCCCCTACAACGACCCAGCGATCATCCATACTCGACCTTGACCCCACCGCTGGGCAGGCCCGTGTCGTAATCACGGACCTCCGGCGCATAGCCGTCAGCCGGGCGCGGCCGAAATTCCCCGCGCCATCGCAGCCGCCGGCTCTCTCGCCACGGCCGCCGTTCCCAGACGGGACCGCGGAACGGATCGCGCTTCTCATACATCCACTCGAGCAGCCGGTCGTGTAACCGATCGCGAATCTCGCCGTGGGTAGGCTCATCGATCAGGTTAGTGACCTCGCCGGGATCCGAATCAAGATCGTAGAGCTCGTCGGTGTGAAGGAGATTGATCACCAGCTTGTGAGGCCCCTCTACGATCGCTCTGACCGGCTGGAAACCACCCCAGGAGTCGTGCTCGATCTCGTAGCGGTGAAACTCTGTGACAACAGCCCGGTCCGGCTGTGGCTCACCCGACAGGAGCGGCAACAGGCTCTCACCCTCCAGGATCGGGGGCACGTCCATATCCGCCAGCTCGAGCATCGTGGGCAACAGATCGATGTGACTCACCACCGTCGAGACATCATCGACGTGGCGATCGCCGGGCGGCTCGATGATGAGCGGTATATGCGCGATCTCCTCGTACATCACCGGCCCCTTTCCGGTCAGCTGATGTGCGCCGAGCATGTCACCATGATCCGATGTGTAGATGATGTAGGTGTTCTCCGGGGCGAACCGGTGCACGGCGTCAATGACACGACCAATCTCGGCGTCGACGAAGCTATTGCACCCAAAGTACATGGGATGGCGGACGGTGCCCTGTGGCGTCACATTAGTCACGTTCGCCGATGCCGCCCACTCGCGCTGGTGCGCCGGCTTATCCTCCAGCGTGTCAAAGGCGGCGGGGCCTAACGGATAGTCATAGTCGACAAAACGCTCCACATACTCAGGCGGACACGTAAAGGGATGATGCGGCTCGTCATAGGAGACGACGAGCAGAAACGGGTCGTCTTCGGCAGGTCCACTGCTTCGGCGCTCAAGGAAGTCCAGGGCACGATCGCCAAGGCGGTGCGCCCAGGTGAACTCCGGCTGAACATCATGCGCCCTGAGATCCTCCAGCGAGTTGAGCCGACGGCGCCAAAGCGTGATCTCCTCCTCGGTGAGGCTTTCGAGATACCGCTTGCCATCGTACCAGTAAGCGGGGTCCCAGCCGTCGGGACAGATGCCGGTCCCGAAGTAGTCGTGACCGTCAAGGTGCCACTTGCCGACATAGGCCGTATGATACCCGGCGTCCTGGAAGCGCTGGCCCATCGTCACGATATTGTCGCCCAGGGGCAGGTTATTGGTCCAGGCACCGGCGGTATGGGGATAGATGCCGGTGAAGATACCGGCCCGAGCGGGTGTGCAGAGGGGGCACGTCGTGTAAGCACGCTCAAACTTAACGCCGGTCTCGGCCAAGCGGTCGATGTTCGGCGTCCGAAGCTCTGGGTGACCATAGGCCCCGATCACGTTGGTGGCCTGCGTGTCCGTCATAATCACAACGAAGTTAGGTCGATCGGTCATCTCGCCTCCCACAAACGAAGGGATCTGAAGTGCTCAGCGTGTAGTGCTGCATCCTGTCTTTCACGAGCAAGGGAACTGCTGTTTCGCCAGGCGTACGGGTGCGTCACCCTTCTGCAACGGTCGCAGGCGCAGGCAATAGCGGTAACCGGATGCCGTCAACTGATACGGTGGGAGGACGCCCGGGCCGCAGGCCTCGCTGCCCAAACCCGACTGGGCCAGATCGAGATTGAGGGTCACCGTAGGGCGCCGCTCAAGCTCAAACGTGTGATCGGCCTTGGCTAGATCGTGAGCGGTGAAGGGATGGGCGCTCACCTCCAGCAGCGGCATGCCTACAACCAAGAGGCCGTTCCCCTGCTCGTCCGTCAACGCGGCCCACCGGACATCGGTCTTGTTGCCGTACTCCTGCGGCTTAATGTAGGGCACGTACTCGGCGTCGACGGTGCTACGATAGACGCCTATCCGCGCCCCCTCTTTGCGGTCGACGTAGCTCTCGTGCGGCCCCCGTCCGTACCATGTGAAGACCTGGTCGTCGCCAGGCAACGTCAGGGTGAGCCCCACCCGCGCCAGCGGCGGCAAGTCCGCAGGCACATCCACCCTGTGCTGGAGGATCACATCCCCGCTGCCGTAGATCCAGTATGTCAGCTTCGTCGTCACACCGCGCACCGACGTCCGCATCGGCACCTCAACTCTGACGACCTTTGATGAGTCGGCAGCTTGGTCGACACCGGAAGGGTACGCCGTCACCGCCTCGGGGTCTTCGTGCACCCGGTCGAGGCCTACCTCCGCCCACAGAGCCGCCCTCCGCTTCGCATCGTTGTCGGTCGGCGCACGCCAGAGGTTGGATGCCGGCCCCTCCAGAAGCACCGGCACCCCTTGGCGCTCCCAACGCCTCAACCGCCCGGTAGCGCGGTCGAACTCGATCACGAAGCTCTCACCGCGGATCTCGATGGCTTCCTCGTTCTGCGCCACGCATAGATCCGGCATGGCCGTGGCGTCCACCGGTTCAACCGGGGATGCGACAGGAAGCATGAACTGCACCCAGGCTATCTCGTGTCCCTGCGGCACCATCGGTGTCGCCGCAGCCGACTCGAAGCGCAGGGTCAGCCAGGTTTCGGTGTGGGGCGCGGGTTCGGGGAGCTCATAGGGCACCGTCACCACTTCGCTCTCACCCGGCGCCGTCGATAGCGAAGGAAGCACGCCCGACTGCAACACCTCCCCGTCGCGCTCGACCGTCCAGAGGACCTTTACACCACTTAGGGCGGTGAACCCATAGCGATTCGAGATGCGCACAGACCCGACCCTGAGATCGAGGGCCTCCACTCGAACAGGCTCGAGAAGCTTCTTGTACTCCCAAAGGGATGGGTGCGGCACCCGGTCTGGCCATATGAGCCCGTTGATGCAGAAATTGCCATCGTTAGGGTCGTCGCCGAAGTCCCCCCCATAGGCGAACCAGGGTTCCCCGTCCTCCGACTCCTGAAGTAAGCCTTGGTCAACCCAATCCCACACAAAGCCACCAATGGCGCACGGATAAGCCTCGACCACGTCCCAGTACTCCTTGAAGTTGCCGGGGCTATTGCCCATGGCGTGAGCGTACTCGCACATGACGACAGGACGGCTCTCCTCCTCAGCAGCGGCGTGGTCGGCAAGGCTGTCGACGGTTGGATACATCAGCGAGATCACGTCGACGCAGGGATCGTCGTAGGCCGGATGGTAATGCACGAACCGAGAAGGATCGTGTTCGTGGATCCAGTCGGCGCACACCTCGAAGTTGGGACCGTGGCCCGCCTCGTTGCCCAGCGACCACCCGATGACGCAGGGATGGTTCCTGTCACGCGCGACCATCCGCGTGACCCGCTCCATAAAGGCCGCGCGCCATTCAGGATCCTTGGCGGGCCGATCCCATACGCCATGGGACTCGATATTGGCCTCGTCGAGCACATACAGCCCGTGCTCGTCACAGAGATCGTACCAACGGGGATCGTCGGGATAGTGACACGTTCGAACGGCGTTGACGTTGAACCGCTTCATCAAGCGGATGTCGGCCAGCATAGAATCGAGCGATAGTGTGTGCCCTGTCTCGGGATCGTGCTCGTGCCGGTTGACCCCCTTGATCAAAACGGGCCGGCCGTTCACAAGGAGTTGGCCCTCCCGCAGCTCCACGCTTCGGAAGCCAACCCGGGCACGCTCCACTTGGACCACACCACCGTCCACATCCCTGAGGACGAGGAGAAGCGTGTAGAGCGCCGGGCTCTCCGCGGACCACTTCTCCGGATTCTCAACCCGCGCTCGGAGCGCCACGTGACCGATCTGACCGGGATTCAGCGCCGGGCCTAGTGGTTCAGAGGTCGTCACGACGAGGCGACCGGCGGGATCGTACAGCTTTGCCTCAAGCTCGTAACCGGATTTGTCAGCGAGACGATGTCTGTCACTGAGATTGCGGAGGCTCGCCTCGATCTTGAGTTCGGCATCGCGATACGCCCCGTCCAACTCAGTGGCGATGGCGAAGTCCCATAGGCAGACCGATGGCGCCGACCAGAGCACGACGTCGCGATAGATCCCACTTAAGCGCCAGAAATCCTGATCCTCCAGATAAGAGCCATCGGTCCATCGGTAGACCTCGACCGACATCACGTTCTCGCCGGGCCACATATAGGGCGTGAGATCGAACTCCGCCGGCAGCCGGCTCCCCTGGCTATATCCGACAAGCTCGCCATTGACCCACAGATGGAAGCCCGAGTCGACGCCCTCAAAGCGTACAAACACGCGCCGTCCCTGCCATTCGTCGGGCACCTCGAAGACCGTACGATAGCAACCGGTGGGGTTATCGTCGTGCGGGACGTCGAGAGGATAACTGAGCGCTTCCTTGGGAAGCTCACGCTCTGAGATGTTTGCGCCGCGAGCCATCTTGCGAAGCGCTTCCTCAAAGCGGGGATCGATGGGAAAGGGATACTGGACGTTCGTATACATCGGTTGGCCGTATCCCTGCATCTGCCAGTTGCCGGGCACGGCGATCAGATCCCACTTGGCATCATCGTAGTCCGGCAGGTAAAAGCCGTCAGGAACCGAATCCGGATTCGGGAACCATCGGAAGCGCCAGGCGCCGCTGAGCGAGCGAACGAAGGCGGGCTCACCAACATCCAAGGCGGTCTCCAGATCGGGCGCCAGGTTTACGTGGCGTCCTTCGCGGTTCCGGGCAACAACATCGGGGTTGTCCCAATCATATCGCGGCGTCTCAGTCACCATAAGATGTCCTTACCTCACCCTTTCACGCTGATCCAGGTTCTTCAGTGTCGAAGTTTTCGAGCAATTCCAGCATGACGCTGAGAACAGGCTCGCTGTCGATGTACGTGTACATACCGCCGGTGTAGTGCCCCTGTTGGATCACGCTCATGCCGTGCTCCTCGAGGAAGTCGGTCACGTGGTCGGTATCCTTCACCTGAAAGGCGATATGGTGCACGCCCTCCCCTCTCTCATCAAGGACCTCCTGCCAGACGCTATCACCGTCAACCGGCTCGATCAGCTCCAGCGAGACCTGCCCCAGATCAAAGAAGGCAAGCTTCGCCCGAGCCTCCGTCGGCTCTCCGCAATACGTCGCCTGAGCAACCTCCGGCGCGTCCGTGATGCTGATCTCGGGCTTGGGCAATCCAAACACCTTGCTCCAAGCCTCAGTCGCCCTCTCGATATCCCTCACCACAATCGCAACCTGGGTGACGACGTGGGTCCCCATACCGTGTTCGCTCATTGTCTATACCTCTTTGGGATTCGATGAAATCCTACGCGTCCTCCTGCAGAATCTCCTCAATCGCGCGTAGCTCCTCGTCGGTGAAAGTGAGGTTCTCCAAGACGCCGACGTTGTCCTCGATCTGGCTGACGCGGCTCGCACCGACCAGGGCGGAGGTCACCATCGGCCACCGGAGGATCCAGGCGAGGGCCATCTGCGCTATCGTCTGTCCGCGCCTGTCGGCGATCTGCTTGAGCTTCCGAACTCTCGCCAGCTTCTCGTCGGTAACGTGAGACGGGCGAAGGAAACCGTGTTCCTTGGATGCCCGCGAGCCCTCGGGAATCTCACCACTCAGATACTTGCTCGTCAGCAATCCCTGCGCCAGCGGCGAGAAGCAAATCGCCCCAATCCCCTTCTCATCGAGCACGTCCAGCAAGCCATCCTCGATCCAGCGGTTGAACATGCTGTAGGAGGGCTGGTGGATCAAGCAGGGGGTGCCGAGCTCCTCCAGGATCTCGGCGGCGCGGCGCGTCTGATCGGGGTCATAGTTGGAGATGCCAACGTAGAGCGCACGACCACTGCGCACCGCATAATCCAGGGCTGCCATCGTCTCCTCGAGCGGCGTGTCCGGATCGGGCCGGTGGCTGTAAAAGATGTCGACGTAGTCCAGCCCCATGCGCTCCAAGCTCTGATCCAGGCTCGCGATCAGATACTTCCGCGAGCCCCAC
Source organism: Anaerolineae bacterium (assembly GCA_049974845.1). Lineage (GTDB taxonomy): Bacteria > Chloroflexota > Anaerolineae > B4-G1 > SLSP01 > PWVB01. The sequence goes on from JBNGCP010000050.1 coordinate 25,570, forward strand.
TCGCCATAGGGCCCGGGCCACATGTAGTAGCCGGCCTTGCTCGAGATGATGAGCTCGTCCCGGTAGGGCGCCAGGTCCTGAGCCAAGATCCGCCCGAAGGTTTCCTCGGCGGATCCCGGAGGTGGGCCGTAGTTGTTGGCGAGATCGAAATGGGTGATCCCGAGGTCAAAAGCACGACGCACCATCGCTCGTGCATCCTCATAGATATCGACCCCGCCGAAATTGTGCCACAGTCCCAACGAGATTACTGGGAGCTTCAGGCCGCTTCTCCCACAACGACGATAGACCATTGTCTCATAGCGTTTATCAAAAGCTTCGTACGGCATTCGTACTCTCCTTTCACGTGTGATCAAGCATCGTGTGTCGTATTCTCCTCAAAGAGCACCTCGACATCCGGGATGCGCAGACCGGTCAGCGCCTGCAAGCGGGCGTAAACACGGCTGAGCGCGGGCAGAGAACGGCGCATCATCGCTTCAGCGCCCGGGCGCATGCCTAACGTCTCCGCGCCGGCCAAGAGGGAGATGGTGACACTGGCCAGGCGTTTGGCGCACGCGAAGACTTCGAAGTACTCAATCTGCTCAACAGGCTCTCCGCTGCGGGCCTCATAGGCCTCAAGAATGCGACGCCTAATGCGCTCAGAGGACCGCACATCGTGGCCCTCCTCCGAACTCACCAGGGTCATCGTCCACGCGAGGTCGAACCGTGGATCCGAGATTTCATATTGCGTCCAGTCGATGACCACCGTCGTCCCATCCGCGCGTAGCAGGAGGTTTTCCGGATGATAGTCCCAATGTATCGGAGCGGGCCGGTGACAGGGGACACCGTCACGTCGCTCAGCTAACCAGTCAAGCACGGGCGCATAGTCGGTCAGCGAGAACTGCTGAGCATAACCACGAAACAGGCCAAGCCACGCATCCACGAAGGCATAGGGCTCGACGGCGCCCGAGGCGTCGACGAAGGGGACAGACGTGTCATCGACAAGTGTCTGCCAATCCAGCGCGTGCAGCTCGACGAAGAGCTCGATGAAGCGCTGAAAGCAAGCGCGCTGTCGCGCCTCTGGTCCGTTGAAGGTCGCGTGCCACATAGGCCGTCCATCGACGCGCTCCATAATGACGAAGGGCTTCCCGAAGGGGGAGGCCTCAGACGCCAGGTGATGGACCTCGGGCACCGGATAACCTGCGTTGTACAGCCGGCGCATTCCGTCGAACTCCCGCACGGCCTTCTCGCGCGCGTCCGCGCCGGGGTAGATGCGCAACACCAGCGACTCTCGCACATCGGGTTTGACGTGCAGATCAAAGGCGTAGACGTCGCTCTCCCAGCCGGCGCTGATCTCGTTGAGGTTCCGGACCTCTGCGTCGACCCATTCGGGCATGCTCTGCCGAAGGTACTCCTGCAACTGCATGCGCGCGACGGCCAGATCCATGACGCCCCCAACCTGGCTCATCTCAGGCGACGAGGGCGAAGGCACCCTCAAGCCCCTCATAAGCGTTAGGACCTACCCAGACCTTAAACTCCCCAGGCTCGATGACGTACTGCATCTCAAGCCCGTAGAAACCAAGCTCGCTGGCCGGTACCTCAAAGGTGACGCGTCTGCTCTCACCAGACTCCAGGCTGACCCGTTGAAAGCCCTTGAGCTCTCGCACGGGGCGCGTGACCTGCGCCACAAGATCTTGCACATAGA
>JBNGCP010000051.1:0-4968 GCA_049974845.1 Anaerolineae bacterium
ATGATCGGGCCACCGAACCGGCTGGCTGCTCCGGCGCCGGCCGTGGCCAGGTTGGAGAGGCCCAAGTACTTGCCGGCCTCCTCCTGCGGAATCAGGTCCGTCGCGAGGGCCCAATTCACGCTCAGGAAGACGCCGGTGGCCATCCCAATCATCGCGCCAGCAGCGTAGAGGCCGACGACGCCGCGCACCGGGACCAGCAGGAAGATGCCCGCTGCAGCAATGGCCCCAGCCACAACGTTCAGGACCCAGCGGCCAATGCGGTCCGAAAGCCACCCGGCCGGGAAGACAAGCACCGTCAGCGCTACACCGATCGCAGCCATCAGATTGCCGGTGACAACAGCCGGTCGCGGCAGCTCAAGCCAGTCGCGGATGTAGTACTGAGCGAAGCTCTGAACCACGTAGACGCCAAGCAGGATCAGAAAGCGCGCCAACAGCAATTTCGCGTAAGCCGGATAGCGCCCCAGCGCAGGGCACAGCCGATCGATCAGAGACTCGGCCGAGGTCGCCGATGATGTTCGGGGCCCCACGGCATACATCGGCGGGATCGTAAAGATCGTGATCGCAGCGGCGACGGCTAACACCGCACCGATAATCAAGAATGCCAGGCCCGGACTGCTGCCCTCCATCAGACGCCCGGCCACCAGGGACGTCGCGATCAATCCGCCCATGCCAAAGAGGTTCTTGACGCCCGAAGCCAGACCGCGGTGCGCCGGTGGGATCCGATCCGGAATCAGTCCCTGCGCCGGGCCATGAGCCGTGTTGGAGACAATCTGTAGGATCACGTAACCGGCGACCAGTTGTCCCAGGGTCCTGGCGCCAGCCATCAGGCCGAGCACGATCAAGCTTGCCAGCGTGCCGGCGACCATCCAGGGACGTCGCCGTCCCCACGGCCCCCGGGTTCGATCGCTCAGCGCACCGGCAAGCGGTTGAACCCCCATCGCCAGGACCAAACCGACAAAGGTCATAGCGCCCAGATAGGTGTTCTTGAGGCCAGCGGGCACGAGATTGAGGAGCAGCGCCGGCAGGACGATAGGATGCAGGGCGTTCCACATGAACCCCAGCCCAAACCAGTAGACGTTTAAGGTCACAAAGACATAGGGCCGCGTTTTCACAGCGCTTCCTTTCCTGGCCGAAGGGGTGTAGGATGCGCCTATGCATACGCCAGAATGGGCGAAAACGCAAGCGAGTCAGGACGCTTCATCCTGGCCGGTCAGAGCGCGAGCGGTGCCAAGATCTGACTACCGGCTGCCCAGACCCAGCATCCGTAAGCTTGTGTGGTCCGCCCTTGCCGGCCGGACCCGTTCCTTCGCTGAGGACGCGGGCGCTGTCGTGCAGGCGCTTCCCAGGCGCCCGCTGATCCTAGGGGCGGAGCACATCCCCTCCGAGGGCGCCTGTCTGGTGACGTGCAATCACTATACCCAGCCGGGTTTGGGGGTCTGGTGGACGGCCCTGAGCATCTCCGCAGCCATTGCCGAGCGTCGCGGCCCGCACGCATCGGCAGACGTGCACTGGGTGATGACCGCCGCATGGCGCTATCCCGAAGGCAACTGGCGCCGCCGGACCGTCACACCGCTCACCCGCTGGGCTTTCGCCCGGGCAGCAGGCGTCTACGATTTCATCACGATGCCGCCTCTTGATTCGGAGGGTGCCGTCACCCTGCCGCCCGAGGATGTCGAAGCGCGGGCGGTAGCGGTCCTGCGCACGGTGCGGCTGGCACGGCGCCTGGTCGACGAGGGCGGTATGTTAGGGCTGGCACCCGAGGGTCGGGACACGCCCGGCCTGTTAGGAGAGCCCCCACCTGGCGCGGGCGCATTCGTCGCGTTACTCGTGGCTGCGGGCCTCCCGGTGCTGCCGGTAGGCGTCGCCGAGGAAGGCGACCGGCTGCGGGTGAGCTTCGGCGCACCCTTTGTGCCGGAGATCCCGCGGCGGCGAGGAGTACGGGATAGGGCCGTCATCGACCAAGTGATGAGCGCCATCGCTGCACAGCTGCCCCTCTAGGTCAGCCCGGCAGCTTCAGCCGCCACGCGCTCGCGGCGCAGCAGACTGTAGGCAACCCCCAACTGGACCAGGAGGGCGACGGCGAGCACCGCGGCTAAGCGCCAATACGACGTCCCAAAGGACGCACCGGGCCGGTGCAGCAGCCGCGACACCGGTGAGGCGATCAGGAAGCAGATGCCTACGAAGGTCTCGTTCAGAGCTACACGCTGCACCGCTTTCCCCTCCTCAAGCATCGAGTGGTAAGCCATATGGGTCCACATACCGCCGAGATAGGTGCCGTAGAGCAGACCGCCGAGAGCCAGCAACAGGGGCGCAGTCACGGAGCCGAAAAGCCCTAACCCGACAATGGCTAGACCCCCAAGCCCGGCCAACCAAAGCGGCTTATGGTGCCAGCCCTTGACGTAGACGAGGGCCAGCGCTGAGAGGGCCTGCGCCGTCGCGAAGGCAAACTCCACCATCCCCCGTACCGTCTCGGAGACACCCATCTGCACCGCCTGGACGGGCCAGTAGATCACGATAACGTTATAGACCGTCCAGCCCCCGAGCAGCCCGACCCAGGCCGCCACCACCAGGCTGCGCCGATCGCTGTGGGCTGGTGCAGGGCGCGCTTCTCCGTAGGTGCCCATGCTGCGCTCAGGCCGGAAGCTATAGAGCACCAACCCCATCATCGCCGAAACGAGCGCCGCAAGGTAGTAGATCTGCGGCCAAGTCGTCACTATCTTCAGGAGCGACGAGACAAAGGGACCGATCGCATAGCCGATCGACCAGGAGAAGACGAAGTGCCCAACCGTTGAGGCCAGCGGCCGCGCGTCCCGGTTCGAGATGCCCAGCATGTAGATTTGGAAGGCGTTGAAGTAGAGGCTGACCACCAGCGGAAAGAGGCTGTAGAGCGCCTGGATCAGCAGGAGCGCCTTGACATTGGCCAGCAGCACACAGATCACCACGATGCACGCCAGCGCCCCCAACATCTCGACCTTGGCGCGCTCCGGCGTGACGATCTTAGCCATCAGCAGACTGGCGATCACGTACCCAAAGCCGTAACAGAGCACAATGGAGCCCACCGTGGCCTCGTCGTAGCCCAAACTGGCCAGCGAATGGCGTCCGACAAAAAGCACCAGCCCGACGACAAGGTCGGCCAACAACGGGAATCCATTCAGCACGATACGTTTCAGCATTCAACAGTCTCCATCGTCACAGCCACATGAACATAGAGGCATCGGCTAACGTACGCCCCCCGCCTTGGGCCGCGGGCATCTCATCCGAGCGCCCCAGGCCCATCAGACCCTGACATTGTATACCAGCCCCAGGCCGCGACTAGCCAGCTCGGGAAAGACGCTGTCTCGCACTACGCCACCTCACACTTCTGGCAAAACCGCGATCTTGCCATATGATGAAGCCACGTGATCCTACAGGGAGGCAAAAGAGATGAGCGACAAGCTGGCGATTCTGGGTGGCGAGCCGGTACGAACGGAGTCGTTCCCGAGCTGGCCGGTGTGGGACGAGCGAGAGCAGGACGCGCTGCTGTCGGTGCTCGAATCGGGGATTTGGGGCATCGCCCCAGACGGCGGCAAGATCAGCGAGTTCGAGCGGGCTTTCGCGGAAGCGCACGACGCGGCCTATGGCCAAGCCGTCTTCAACGGCTCCGTCGCGCTCGAGGTCGCCCTGCGGGCACTCGATATCGACTACGGGGACGAGGTCATCGTGCCTGCCTATACTTTCCTGGCGACGGCCACGTCGTGTTTGGAGGCCGGGGCGATCCCGGTCTTTGTCGATATCGACCCCGATACCTACAACATCGATCCGGCCGCGGTCGAGGCCGCCATCACACCGCGGACCCGCGTGATCGTGCCCGTGCACATCGGCGGCTTGCCTGCGAACCTCGACGCGATTATCGAGATCGCACGCCAGCACGATCTGGCGGTGCTCGAGGACGCCTGCCAGGCACACGGGGCCGCGTGGAAAGAACGACGTGTGGGCGCCATCGGCGACCTCGGATGCTTCAGCTTCCAGTCCTCCAAGAACGTCAACGCCGGCGAGGGTGGCATGATCGTCACCGATGACGAGGAGCTGGCAGAACGCTGCTGGTCGATCCACAACTGCGGGCGCATCCGCAAAGGGGCATGGTACCAGCACGAGATTCTGGGCGGTAACTACAGGATGACACAGTGGCAGGCGGCGGTTCTGCTGGCACAGCTCACCCGACTCGAGGCGCTGGCCGAACGCCGAGAGCAAAACGGGCGCTACCTGGCGGAGCGCCTGGCGCAGGAGACGGCGCTTCGCCCGCTGGCGCGCGATCCCCGCGTCACCCGGCACGGCTACCATCTCTTCATCAGCCGGTATGACCCCGAAGCCTTCGCGGGCCTGCCGCGTCGCCGGTTCTTGGAAGCTCTGTACGCCGAGGGCATCCCCTGCAGCGAGGGGTACGTGCCGCTCTACCGCATGCCCGCCATCCAGGCCGGCGTGCGGCGGCTCGGAAAGGCGGTCGGATGGCCCGGGGCCTTCCCCGACACGCTGCCCGAGTGCCCGGTGACCGAGCGCGCCTGCGCGGAGGAAGGCGTCTGGTTCTCCCAGAGCATGCTGCTCGGCTCCGAGTCCGACATGAACGATATCGTCACGGCGGTGAAGAAAGTTCAACGCGCAGCAGATGCCCTGACGTGAGCCGGGATCGCCGGGATATTCCCGTTAGGCGCCAGAGGTCTGAAGGTTGGCAACGTGCAACGGCGGCCTATAATCTATGCCGATGGACGATGCCCCACGCCAAGCGCTCAAACGGATTCTGGATACGTATGGCCGCGACGTCTGCGACGATCCCAGACGCTGCGAAGCGCTGCTGCGTGATTTCGCCGGTGCGTACGGGCGCGAGATCTTCGTCCTAACCAGCGCGCTAGAGCACGGCGTCGCGGACGATCTCAGGGTGCTCACCGGACAACTGCCGTTCAGCGTTGTGCTGCCGCGCCTGACGGCGGAGCT
>JBNGCP010000051.1:5068-27233 GCA_049974845.1 Anaerolineae bacterium
CCTCGAATCAGGTCGGGGTCGTGACGCTGCGGCATCAGACGGGCATATTGACCAGCGTTGCGTGGCATCCGGATGGGTTGACCCTGGCGCTGGGCAGCGGGGATATGGGCGTCTACTTGTGGAAGTGGACGGACGCCGGGAGCGAAGTCCCGCGACTGCGCGGCCATACCGGGGAGGTCACCGGTGTCCTTTTCCTGCCCGCCAGCGGTTCTCCTGAGCACGGCGCCCTATTGGCCTCGTGTGGCGAGGACGGCGCCATCCACATCTGGGACACCGATGCGCTGGCCCACCACGCATCGCTACGGGGTCATCGGGAAGGGGTGCTGGACATCGCCGTCAGCGCCGACGGACGGTCGCTGGCCTCTGCTGGGGGCTGGGACCGCACAGTACACCTCTGGGACCTGAGCCAACTCGAGGAGATGTGGGTGCTCGCCGGTCACACGGCCCAGGTGACCAGTGTGGCCTTTGGTGCTGGGGGCAAGTACCTCTGCTCGGGCAGCTGGGATGAGACGGTACGTCTCTGGGACCCGAAGTATGGCCGTGAGGTAGAGCAACTCAGTGAGGAGGGCGATGCCTTACACCTGATCTCCAGCATCGCGGTGGCGCCCGCGCGGGCCGTCCGTGGGCAGCTCCCGCTGGTGGCGACGGGAGATTGGAGCGGACAGATCCGGATATGGGACCTGCATCGCAAGTCCCTGCTCGCCGGGTTCGCCGCGCACAAGGGCCAGGTGCGCGCCGTCGCGTTCGACCCCGGGTGTGAGATGGAGACCCATGGATGCTGGCTCGCATCCGCGGATGACCAGGGTGAGATTTGTCTGTGGCACGCCGGGCCCCTAAGCACGCATTCTGGCAAGGCGGATCCGCGAGCGCCACGGACCCGATAGCGCCGACAGGACCTCGGCAATCACCGCGGCGCAACTTACTAGGAGCGATTACGTAATGGTACTAGAGCCGACCGGGCAGCCGGGCCGGTTACCGGTTGAGGAGAACGGCGGTGCCTTCGCGGGCACCTTAGGGCTCGTTGCTCGATTCGCTGCCTGTGGCTTTCACAGGCGTTGGCCACGTCGTTTTTTCTCGGCGCCCTGTGAACTTGACAGGCAAGGGACCAGACTATGAACCGTACACGCTGGATTTTCGTTGGCATCGTGGTCGTCGCGTTGGTGATCGTTGGGGTCTCGCTGGCCATCAGCGGCCTGCGCCCGGATGGCGGCGGAGGGACGACCGCCGGGGAGGGCCAACCTATCACTGTGGACCGCCCGGACGCGCTTGAGGTGAAGATCATCACAGCCCTGCCCATCGAGACGTGGCTACGCAACGCTGCCGAGGCCTACAACGCAACCTCTCCCACCCTCGATGGCGTTCCCATCAGCGTGGAGATCACGGCGATGGACGGTCTCACCGCGCTGGGCCGGTGGGATCGCAACACCTTTGGTGCGCTGGAGGCAGGGGTCACGCCGGAAGATCTCGACGAGGCGGGCCGGGCAGCGCTGGAGGATTTCCCAACAGCGTGGATTCCGGAGAGCCGCTATCTCGTAGAGCTGGCTAATGCCTCATACAAGGAGCGGGTGGGTCGCGACGTTTTCCTCACCGATGGAGAGTATCGCGCGCGTCCAATCGCGACGAGCCTGCTGACCTGGGGCCTCTATCAGAGCCGGGCCGACGTGCTGCAGGCAGAGTTCGGCACCATCAGTTGGGACTCCATCCACGACGCCGCCACGGCCGCCGGAGGCTGGCCCGAATTGGGCGGCGAGCCGGGGTGGGGCTACTTCAAGCTCGTGGTGCCCAATCCCAACAAGAATATCGCCGGGCTCCACGCGATGATTGCCGCGGCCGGCGAGTACTATGGGCGTCCCGATATCAGCGTCGCCGACGTCACCAACCCCGAGTTCCAAGCTTGGCTGAAGGAGCTGATGGGCGCGGTGACCGACTTCAGCAGCGCCAGCGCCTACACTGCCGAGGACTTCGCCCTTTTTGGCTACAGCGTTGGTGACGGCGGGCAGCTCCTCGAGGCCGACCTGCTGCTCAACATGGAGGGCATCCTGACGCGCTGGGAGGATCCCATCGACCTCTATTACCCGCGCTATGTGACGTGGTTCGATTTCCCCTTCTCGGTTTGGGTAGGGCCGGAGACCAGCGCCCTGGAGAAGAACGCGGCGCTCGACTTCCAGCAGTACCTGCTGAGCGACGAGCAACAGAGGGCAGCGCTCGCCTACGGCCTGCGCCCCGCGAACCCAAGGGTGCCGCTGGACGCCGATCCGCAGCCCGTGGCCTCCACGGGCAATCTCTTCGTGATGTGGCAGGATCGGGGCGTCGAGACGGTGGTGCCGCGGTCCGACGCAATGCGCAATCCCGACCGGGACGTGCTGCTGGCGCTCTTGCGCTGGTTTGAGCTCAACGTGGCGGAGTAAGATGAGTCAGGACCCCAACAGCCCGCTGAACCTACCTCCGGACCCGCGGCAGCGCCAGCGGCAAAGCCGTCTGGCCTGGCTCCTGCTTGGGGCCGGCATAGCGTGCGCATTGCTGGGCGCTCTGATCTACGGAGGCCGGTTGGCGCTGGATTGGCTGGGTGACACGCTCCCGCGGCGTCCATCCGACGGCGTCGAAACGTCCCAGGCCGAGGCGCTCACCATCGCCGTCTCACCCGGGATGAAGCCGACCTTCGATCGACTGGTCCAGGCCTTTAACGCGTCCGCCGAGGATGGATCAGCCGGGGATGCCGGGCGGTTGCCGATCACCACGGTGGAGCTGACGCCCGACAAGATGGTGGAGCAGAGCCTGCAGGCGACCCCACCCTTCCAAGCACTGGCGCCGGACAGCAGCCTCTGGTTCCATCAGCTCGAGCAGCGTTGGATCGAGATGGTGGATGAGGAAGCGACGACGCCCACAGACTCCGAGGGGTCCACAGGCGTGGTTCCCATCGCCAACCGGCGCACCAGCACGCCCGTGCGCTACGCCGTCAGCCCCATCGTGGTCGTGGCCTGGGAGAGTGTCGCGCGCGATCTCGGCTGGCCCTTCGAGCCGCTGGGATGGCAGGAGATTCAACGCAAGGCGACGCGGGACCCCGACTTCAAGTGGAACCACCCCAGCACGACGAACGCCAGCGGCCTCCTGGCCACATTGGCCGAGTTCTATGCCGGCGCCGGTCTCACGCGAGGGCTGACCGAGGAGGCTGCAACGGCTCCCGCCACCCTTGAGTACGTACGCGCGGTGGAGGCGACCGTCCGGTTCTACGGCGAGGGAGAAGCGGTGATTCTGGAGCGGCTGCGTTCCGAGGGTCGAAACTTCCTCGACGCTTTTGTCGCCCAGGAACAGGTTGTTATCGCCTGGAACCAAAGCCAACCGGCGGAGCGCCTGGTCGCTATCTACCCCGCCGAGGGCACGCTCTGGGCCGACCATCCGCTGGCGCTGCTTGAGTTCAGCGAGCTCGCCGAGGCTCAGCGCCAGACCTACCAAGCCTTTGCCGCCTATCTCAACAGCGATGAAGCGCAGCGTATGCTGCTGGCCGCGGGCTACCGCCCGGCCGATCTCTCGATACCGCTGGACGGCCCTGAAAGCCCCTTCGCCGATACCGACCCCGTGATGGCCGGTACCGTCGACTGGCGCCAGCCCGAAACCACGCTCCAGATGCCCGCACAGACGGTCATCGAGGTCGTGCAGAATGTCTGGTGGTACACCAAACGCCCTACCAACGTCTTTCTGGTTGTCGACACCAGCGGGAGTATGGAAGAGGGCACCAAGATGGAGAGCACCAAAGCAGCACTGCTGGCCTTTCTGAGCAACATCCGTGGCGACCGCGACCAGGTCGGTCTGATCGAATTCGGGAGCGAGATCAAGCGCCTGGAACAGCTTCGCCCTCTCACCGATGAGGAGCGTCAGCGGTATGAGAGCATTATCCGCAGCATGCAGCCGCGGGGCAATACCGCCCTCCTGGACGGCGTCTGGGAAGCGCATCGCCAACTGGTGGCGGCTGAGGACGCGGAGGCGATCAATGCCATCGTGGTGATGACCGACGGACTGGAGAACGCGAGCGACCGCTCGCGGATCGAGCTCCGGCGCGCCTTCGACGATAGTGCTGCGGACAGGATCGTTGTCTTCACCATCGGCTTTGGCTCCGATGCGGATGTGAAGCTCCTGCAGGAGATCGCTCTGATAGGAGGGGGACAGTTCCGGCGGGCTGACGAGACGGATATCGAAGAGCTGTATCGCACCATCTCGACCTACTTCTAAGGCCCAGGTATGGCGAATCTACGCACGGAGCTACAGCGCCAGGCATCGGGTGCCGCCCTACAGTATGCCCTGATGCGGATCGAGAGCGCCGTGATCGTCGCAGGCACGATCCTGCTCACCGCCCTGCTCCCCAGCCCTTTTCCAGGATGGCCGGTATGGGCGTGGCCACTGCTGGGCCTGCTTGGCTATGGCGCCGTCGTCTACACCAGCCTGAACGATCCGCAAACCTCGGCTCGGGTGCTGTGGCAACTGCTGCGCGAGCGGCTCAAGCTGGACGAGATCCAGGATGAGCAGCTTCGGGAGAGGGTCGCAACGATGTGCGACTACGTCCGCGCGATCGAGGTGGATCTGTACCGGTTGCGTCGCTCGCCGAACCTGCCCAGCCTCGAGGCCGCCGCCAGCGGCGTCTATGACTGGGTCGAGCAAGGTGCGCTCTTTGCCCGTTATGTCGACACCTATCGCCGTGACTACCGCCTGGATGAGCGACGCCAGGAGCTTCCCGGTCTGATCGAGACGCTCGTTGCCCGACTCAAGTACGAGAAGAACCAGGACATTATCGATCGATTGAACGAGGAAATGGAGAGCTTGGGCAAGGACTGGCAAAGCCTGAAACTGCTGGATGCCCAAATGCGACAGGCAGAGACGCAGTTGGGGCAGATGGTGACGGCGTTGGCGAGGGCGGCGAGCACCATCCACGTGATCGCCGCCGAGCGCGGGCTGGGCCAGGATCACCTGCCGCACCTGCAGCAGGAAATTCAGCGCCATCTGGGTCAGATCACCGACCTGGTCACCCAGATGGACCGGCTCTACGCCGATGCATTGAACAAGGGGTAATGCCGCTTTGGCGATGCCGCCCAAGCTACATCAGAGAGCGGCACGCTCGGAGGACAGGGACTATGAAGCGATGGGGCATGATACCGCCAGTGAACGCCTATAAGCGTGTGGTTGCCGCCGTCCTGATCGCCGTGACGTTGGCGGCGTGCGGTGGCGGCGTGAGAGCGCCCACGAAGGGTGACGTGCTGGTCTATGTCGCCGTGCCGCTCAGCGGTTTTCAGGCCAACGGCGGCCAGACGGTCTTGGGCGGCGTGCGGCTGGCAGCGGAGCAGATCAATCGCAACGGCGGCCTCGACGGCTACCGCGTGGTCGTGAAGCCCTTGGACGACGAGTCGGACAGCGACGTCGCCGTCGCTCAGGTGGCGGAGATCGAAGCCCAACTCCAGAGCGGCGCCTCCGCAGAACGCGTCCTGGCCGTGATCGGGCACCTCAACAGCGGCCAGACCCTGGCGGCGATGACGCTGTATGCCGACATGGATCTGGTCGTGATCACACCGACGGCTTCGGAACAGAGCCTGACGCAGAAGGGCTACACGAACTTCTTCCGCGTCAACGCCAACGACGCCGTCCAGGCGGCGGTGGATGCGGCGTTCCTGGCCGAGCACCTCGACGCGCAACGCGTCGCCGTGATCTTCAACAATACCGAGTATGGCCAGGGGCTGGCGGCCTCGTTGATCGACGAGCTGGCGGCACGCGGAGCCGAGACCGTCCTTCAGATCGAGGTCGAGGAGGGCCAAAGCCAGTACGCTGCGGAAGTGGCCCAGATCGAGAGCGCGGTACCCGATGCCATCTTTTACGCCGGCTACGAGATTGAGGCGCCCTATCTGCGGGCGCAGCTCGTCCGCGCCGGTGTGACGGCGCCGATGCTGTGCAGCGACGGCGCTTTCCTGGCGGCGACCATCGACGAGGCCGACGGCACGGCGGAAGGTATGTATGTCAGCGCCTTTGCCCCCAGCCCGCGCGCCGTCGGCGACGAAGCGTGGTTTGAGGCCTACCAGGCGGTCGAATACCGCAATCCCGACACCTACTCGGTGAACGGTTACGTCGCGATGCAGGTGCTGGCGGAGGGCGTGCGGCTAGCGGGCTCCTTCGACCGCGACGCTATCGCCGATGCCCTGCGGGCAAACCCAATTCCGACGTTGCTCGATGAACTTCGCTTCGATACCAATGGGGACCTGGTCGACCCCCAGATCTGGATCTACCAGGTCGAGAACTCGGAGTTTAGGCCGGTAAACTACACCGGTACGGTGGATTCCGCCGAGTGAGCGATGGTGCGACAGGCCCGTGATGTCTATAGATGCGAAGTCTACTTACAGGGTTGGTTGATGAACCGGACTAAGTGAAAGGAGAGCACAGATGGATATCGTACGGCTAGGACGCTCGGGGCTCAAGGTATCGCGGATCTGCCTGGGGACGATGACCTTCGGCGCGGGTGCCGACGAAGCTACGTCCTTCAAGATCATGGACCGCTTTACGGAGCTCGGCGGCACCTTCCTGGATACGGCGAACGTCTATAACGACGGCCTTTCGGAGCGGATCGTTGGGAAGTGGATCAAGGAGCGCGGCGTCCGGGATGACGTCGTGTTGGCGACGAAGGTCTACGGTGCGACCGGGCCAGGACCCAATGAGCGAGGGCTCTCACGGATCAACATCCAGAGGGCTGTCGAGGCCAGCCTGCGCCGCCTGCAGGTCGACGTGATCGATCTTTACCAGATTCATCGCTGGGACTTCGCGTCAGAGCCGGAGGAGACGTTGGAGACGCTCAACGACCTGGTGCGCCAGGGCAAGGTTCGCTACATTGGCTGCTCGAACCTCCGCGCCTGGCAGCTCAGCCGATACCTGTCCATCGCCAAAGAAAACCACTGGTCGCGCTTTATCAGTATACAGCCGCTCTACAGCGCCCTGAACCGCAGCATCGAGAACGAGGTGTTGCCCTACTGCGTGGAGCAGGGTCTGGGCGTCATCCCTTACAATCCCCTGGCTGGCGGCGTGCTCACCGGCAAGTACAAGCGCGGCGAGCCCCTCCCGCCGGACACACGTCTCAGCGATCGGGAGACCTATCGCGAACGCTATTACACCGACCGCACCTTTGATATCGTAGAAAGATTCGTCGAAGCCGCCGAGACCTACGGCGTAACACCGGCCCAACTGGCGCTGGCGTGGGTGCTGGCCGAGCCGCGCATCACTGCGCCGATCATCGGCGCGCGGACGCTGGCGCAGCTCAACGACACCCTGGGGCGGCTCGACTTCTCGCTGACTCTGACGGAGCGGGAAGCGATCCCTTCGGTGTTGCCGGGACGCTGGGTCGGCAAGGATCCCGTCTACGACCGCACGGGGTAGCGCGGAGCGCTGGCCGGGCGCCCGAGTGCCGTCGTTGCTGCCTCCTGACACCCCGATCGCCGCACGGCGATCGGGGTGTCAGGGAATCCAAACCAGCGCACCAGCCCACCGGGAAAAATGGAAAATCGCCCTTGACATCTGCGGCGGTTTCGTGTAGGATGTTACACAATTCGAATATAGAACGACGTTGATCCGGAAGAGTAACATCGGTACGTGCGCCAGAGAGGTGAGCCTCAGAGCTGAAAGCTCACTCGCAGACGACCGGGGTGAATGGGCCGGGGAGTCGCCAGCTCGATCAGCATCGCTTGCGGGCGGCGCTGGGTAGGACTGGCCGGAGTCGCCACCGTTATCATGGCAGAAGGTATCGGCAAGGTCCTTGAACTGGACCCGGCCTGTACCTGCAAGAGTGGAGCTGGCTAATCGCGTCACCTGACGCGATTTTTTGTTTCTGGGGTGACTCAGAGACCCAAGCTCAACCAGGGTGGTACCACGGGAAGCAAACGCCTCTCGTCCCTGACCGGGACGAGGGGCGTTTTTTGTTTTCCAGACGCTGAGCAGCCAAGGGGGATTCAGGATGGAAACGGCAGTGAGGGCACAGTCAAGGACACACTCACGGATGTTGTCACGGGATGAGTTCCACGCGTACGCAGCGCACGGTGCGCTGGTTCCCGTCTATCGGGAACTCCCGGCAGATCTGGAGACGCCGGTATCGGTCTATCTGAAGCTGCGCGGAGAGGGGCCCAGCTTCCTGCTGGAGAGCGTCGAGCGCGCCGAGCAGATCGGTCGTTACTCCTTCCTGGGCGTCAATCCCAGCCGCCAGATCATCGCCCGGGGGAAAACTGTCAAGTTGGTACAGGAGGGCCAAGTCGAGACGCGCACGCTCTCGGCAGACGAGGACCCGCTGGACGTGGTCAAGGCTGAGCTGCAGCCCTACCAGCCCGTCGCACCGGTTCACACGTCGATCAGCGGATTGCCGCATTTCTTCGGCGGCGCGGTGGGCTATCTCGGTTATGACCTGGTCCGGTTCTTCGAACATCTCCCCGAGCCCGACGCCGTCGCCGCGGCCGATGACCTGGGTCTCCCAGACCTGCACCTGATAATCACCGACTCGCTCGTCGTCTTCGATCACGTCCAACATCGCCTGCTGCTCTTCGCCAACGCTCCCGTACCCTCCGGCCGCGATTTGGACGCAGCCTACGACGAGGCGGTGACACGATTGGACGCCCTTGAGGCGCAGGTGCGGGCGCCCCTGCCGGCGCTGCCCGCCGCTCCCGGAGAGCGCGGCCCGGAGGCAACGTCTACAATGAACCAGTCGCAATATGAGGCGGCGGTGCAGAGCGCGAAGGCATACATCGTGGCCGGGGACATCTTCCAGGTCGTCCTCTCGCAACGGCTGGCGCGCCCGACGAAGGCGGACGATTTCAGCATCTACCGGGCCCTGCGGCGTATCAACCCGTCGCCCTACATGTTCTTCCTCAATCTGGGCAGCGATCCGGCAACGAGCCTGATTGGCTCGTCACCAGAGGTGCTCGTGCGGTTACAGGACCGCACCGCCGCTGTTCGCCCCATTGCCGGGACGCGGCGACGCGGGGCCACCCCGGCCGAGGATAGGCGCCTGGCAGCGGATCTCCTGGCCGACCCGAAGGAGCGGGCAGAGCACGTGATGCTCGTCGACCTGGGTCGCAACGATCTGGGCCGCGTCTGCGAGTTCGACACCATCCATGTGCCGGAGCTCCTGACCACCGAGACCTACTCCCATGTGATCCACCTCGTCAGCCACGTGGAAGGACGCCTCCGCGATGGTCTCGACGCCTTCGATCTGCTTCGCGCCACCTTTCCGGCAGGCACCGTCAGCGGGGCGCCCAAAGTGCGCGCGATGGAGATCATCGACGAATTGGAGGGATTGCGCCGAGGACCGTACGCCGGCGCCGTCGGTTACGTCGGCTTCAACGGAAATATGGACACCTGCATCACCATCCGCACCATCGTAAAGCGCGGATCGACCGCCTATCTGCAGGCCGGCGCCGGCATCGTGGCCGACAGCGATCCGACCCGCGAGTACCACGAGACCCTGCACAAAGCCAAAGCCCTCAGCGTCGCGATCCAGATGGCCGAGGAAGGGATCTGAAGAACGTGCAGACGTTGTAACGTGCCCAAGTTTGAGCGTTCTAAGCTAAAGGAGAGCAATGATGATTCTGGTCATCGATAACTACGACTCGTTTACGTACAATCTGGTGCAGTATCTCGGGGCGCTGGGCGCCGACGTCACCGTCAGGCGCAACGACGCGATTACCGTAGAGGAGGTGGCCGATATGCGCCCCAGTCATATCGTCATCTCACCGGGCCCGGGGACGCCCGGGAATGGGGGCATCTCCCTCGACCTCATCCGCACGTGCTACACCACAACGCCAATCCTTGGCGTCTGCCTGGGCCACCAGTGTATCGGCACGGCCTTCGGCGGAAAGGTCGGCGCGGCACCACGCCTGATGCACGGCAAGACCAGCCCCATTCACCATACGCACACCGAGATCTTCGAAGGGGTACCCACCCCGTTCACCGGCATGCGCTACCACAGCCTCATCGTGCACGAGCCACTGCCCCCGTGTCTGGAGGTGACCGCCTTCACCGAGGAGGGGGAGATTATGGCGTTGGCACATCGAAGCGCCCCGGTCGTTGGCCTGCAGTTCCACCCGGAGAGCATTCTAACCGAACATGGTCAGACTATCCTGGGCAACTTCCTCGAGCGGTACACAGCGTAGCCCGGCAGAGCCACCGAAACAGTGTAGATCAGGTAGCCTACTCAATTAGCTAAGGAGAGAACGATGATACGCGAAGCAATCGAACAGTTGTTGAGGGGACACTCACTCTCACGGACAGAGGCAGAAGGCGTGATGGACGAGGTTATGGGCGGGCACGCGACACCCGCTCAGATCGCAGGATTCCTCGTGGCTCTGCGCATCAAGGGGGAAACCGTCGAGGAGATCACCGGTTGCGCCCATGCGATGCGACGGGCGGCGACCAGGGTACGCCCGCGTGCGACCGGGTTGATCGACACCTGTGGGACCGGCGGCGACGGCGCGGGGACCTTCAACATTTCCACGACCACGGCCTTTGTCGTGGCCGGGGCGGGGCTCCGCGTCGCGAAACACGGCAACCGCAGCGTCAGCAGCAAATCCGGCAGCGCCGATGTACTCAAAGCGCTGGGCGTCAACCTGGACCTCACACCGGAACAGGTCGCGACTTGTATCGACGAGGTCGGCATCGGCTTCCTCTACGCCCCGAAGCTCCATCCTGCGATGAAACACGCCATCGGGCCGCGACGGGAGCTGGGTGTCCGTACGATCTTCAACGTCCTGGGCCCGCTGACCAACCCGGCACACGTTGAGACACAGCTGATGGGCGTCTACGACCCACGGCTGACCGAGGTCCTGGCCCAGGTGCTGCGGGAGCTCGGCCTGAGCGCAGCCTACGTCGTGCACGGCCACGGCGGCGTCGACGAGCTGACCACAACCGGCCCTAACCGGATCAGCTACTTCGGAGTGAGCGCTGCGAAGGACCGGGTCTCGACCGACAACCTCGATCCACAGGACCTGGGCTTCCCGCGGGCAGAGCCCACCGCTCTGCAGGGCGGCGATCCCCTCGAAAACGCAGCCATCAGCCGGGCTATCCTTGCGGGCAGCGACCGCGGGCCGCGGCGGGACGTGGTGCTGCTTAACGCGGGGGCTGCCCTGCTCGTGGGCAGCGCAGCCACGACCCTGCGCGAGGGCACGAGGCTGGCTGCAGAAAGCATCGACAGCGGCGCGGCCCTCAGCAAGCTCGACGAGCTGATCACCCTCAGCCAGCGACTTGGCAGCACGGCGTACGCCACGGCATAGGGTGGGAACGGCGAGGAGGACAGCGGGATGACGCTTCAAACCGGAACGATCCTCGATAAAATCGCGGCGCACAAACGTGAGGAGCTGGAGACGCGGCGCAGTGTGCGCCCGTTGTTCGAGCTTCGCGCCGACGTAGAAGCCGCGTCAGCGCCGCGCGATTTTGCGGCGGCTTTAGGGAAGCCCGGCATCTCGCTCATTGCGGAGATCAAGCGGGCCTCCCCGAGCCGAGGTCCGCTGCGTCCCAACCTGGATCCAGCCGGCCTGGCCGGGGTCTACGCTGCGAACGGTGCTGCGGCCATCAGCGTGCTGACGGACGAACGCTTCTTCCAGGGGTCCTTGGACGACTTGAGAGTGGTCCGCCGCGCGGGGTCCGTACCCGTGCTTCGAAAGGACTTCCTCTTGGATCCATATCAGCTCTATGAGGCGCGGGTCGCCGGAGCCGATGCGGCGCTGCTGATCGTGGCCATCCTCGACGACGCCCTCCTCAGCGACCTGCTCGCGCTGGCGAAGGAGCTGGCCCTGGCTGCGTTGGTGGAGGTCCACACGATGCCAGAGCTCGAACGGGCCCTGGCCTTCGAGCCTGAGATCATCGGCATCAACAACCGCAATCTGCACACCTTTGAGGTCAACCTCGGCACGACGGCGGAGCTCCGTTCTCACATCCCCGACGAAACCCTGGTGGTGGCGGAGAGCGGCATCGCCCAACCCGCGGACGTCGCGCGCCTACGCGCGATCGGGGTCGACGCGATGTTAGTCGGCACGGCGCTGGTGACCGTGACGGATCCTGGCACAAGCGCTCGAAGGCTCGCGGCCGCAGGTGCGGGGATCGGGCGTGGAGAGGGAGCCGCGTCATGATCCGGATCAAGATCTGCGGCATCACCCGCCTCGAAGATGCCCGGTGCGCCGCCGACGCCGGGGCGGACTTCCTGGGTTTCATCTTCTATCCTCCCAGCCCCCGCTACCTTCCTCCGAAGAGAGCCGCCACCATCGCAGCGGCGATCCGGGACGAGTTCGGCGCAGGAGGCCCGCGATTTGTCGGCGTGGTGGTAAACGAAGGGATCGCGACCATCCGCACCCTCATTGAGGATGTGAACCTCGACCTCGTCCAGCTCCACGGTGACGAGCCACCGGAGGTTCTGGAGGCGCTCGGGCAACACGCGTTCAAGGCCTTGCAGCCCCGCTCGCTTGAGGATGCGCAAGCAGCCCTGGAGCTCCATCTACGCAGGTCGGGTCAAAAGCCGAAGGCGATGCCCGATCTGCTGGTCGATGCCTACCATCCGCGCAAGCGGGGCGGGACCGGCCAACCGGCGGAGATCGCGTCGGCGCAGTGGCTGGCGCGCCGCTGTCGGCTCATGCTCGCCGGAGGGCTGACGCCCGAGAACGTCGCCGAAGCGATCCGGCGGATGCGTCCCTGGGGCGTCGACGTTTCCAGCGGCGTCGAGCTCGAGAAAGGCGTCAAAGACCACGCGCGAATCCAGGCTTTCGTCGACGCGGTGCGATCGATTGAGATCGCCCATCACAATGACCATAGATACGGAGTAGATGATGACATTTAGCTCAGAGGACGTAGCGATATCCAGCGGCCCCTACTATGGCCCCTTCGGCGGCAGATTCGTGCCGGAAATCCTGATGCCGGCGTTGCAGGAGCTCGAGAGGGCCTACGGGCAGGCGCGCTCCGATCCAGGCTTTCAGGCGGAGCTCGATGAACGGCTTCACTCGTACGCCGGGCGGCCCACGCCCCTGACGAGAGCCGACAACCTAACACGGCTCTTGGGTGGCGCCCGGATCTACCTCAAGCGTGAGGATCTGGCGCACACCGGCGCCCACAAGATCAACAACGCCCTGGGCCAGGCGCTGCTCGCCCGGCGGATGGGCAAGCAACGCATCGTGGCGGAGACCGGCGCCGGTCAGCACGGCGTCGCAACGGCAACGGTCTGCGCCCTGCTGGGGTTGGACTGTGTGGTCTATATGGGCACGACGGACATCGAGCGGCAGAAGCTGAATGTCCTGCGTATGAAGCTGCTGGGGGCCGACGTTCGGGGCGTCGCCAGCGGGAGCTGCACCCTCAAGGACGCGGTCAACGAGGCGATTCGCGACTGGGTGACGAACGTGGAGACTACCTACTATCTCCTGGGTTCGGCGCTGGGCCCGCATCCTTACCCACGCATCGTCAGGGACTTTCAACGGGTGATCGGCGTCGAGGCCCGGCAGCAGATTCTGGAGGCGGAGGGACGGCTCCCTGACCTTCTCGTCGCCTGCGTCGGCGGCGGATCCAACGCTATCGGCCTCTTCCACCCCTTTCTCGAAGACCGGGAGGTTGCGATGGTGGGGGTCGAGGCCGGCGGCACCGGGATCACGAATGGGAAGCACGCGGCGCGCTTCGCGGATCCCACGCGCGGGCGCCTCGGCGTCCTGCACGGCACCCGCTCCTATGTTCTGCAGGATCCCGATGGACAGATTGCGCTGACGCACAGCATCAGCGCCGGGCTCGACTACGCCGCCGTCGGCCCAGAGCACGCCTGGTTGCGCCAGATTGAGCGGGCTGAGTACACATATGCCACCGACGTGGAAGCACTCGACGCGCTCTGTCAACTGAGCGCCGCGGAAGGGATCATCCCGGCTTTGGAGAGCGCTCACGCCGTTGCGGAGGGCGTCAAACGGGCGCTGCGGATGCGCCCCGATGAGTTGATCATCATCAACATCAGTGGACGTGGCGACAAGGATATGCACACGGTAGCGAGCACGCTGCCGGAATACCTGATGGAGGATCTCAGCGGGGAGGGTGATAATGAGTCGAATTAGCGAGACATTCCAGAGACTACGACGGGCCGACAGCACGGCTCTGATGCCCTACTTGACGATGGGCTATCCGGCTCGCGACAGCGCGCTTTCGTTGGTACCAGCGCTGGTCGACGCCGGTGCGGATTTGATCGAGCTGGGCGTGCCCTTTAGCGATCCGCTCGCCGACGGCCCGACGATTCAGGCCGCCTCGCAGCGCGCGCTGCAGAACGGTATGACGCTGGCCCTCTGTCTCGAACAGGCGGAAGACCTGCGCACGAAGGGCGTGACGGTTCCCTTCGTGCTGATGGGATACTACAATCCAATCTTCCAGTTCGGGCTCGAACGCTTCGCAAGCCGCGCGGCGGAGGCGGGCATCGATGGTCTGATCGTGCCAGACCTGCCGCCGGAGGAGGCGGAGTTGGCGCAGTCTCTATTCCGGAAGCAGGAGCTGGACCTGGTCTTCCTGCTCGCCCCCACCTCCAACGCGGGACGGCGCGCGTTGGTGACGCAGTGCTCCGCCGGCTTCGTCTATATGGTCTCCGTGGTAGGGGTCACCGGCGCGCGCGACAGGATCGCCGGAAACCTGGTCGATTTCGTGCACGACGTGCGCGCCCTTACCGACAAGCCATTGGCGGTGGGGTTCGGCATCAGCACACCGGAGCAAGCAGCGGACGTGGCTCGGATCGCCGATGGCGTCATCGTGGGGAGCGCCCTTATCAAGAGGCTGGCTGATGCAGCAGACCCGGCTTTGGCCGCCGGTGAGTTCGTGGGCTTGCTGAAGGCAGCGATGGACCGGGTCACCTCCGTCACGTCCCCATAGCCCCGGCGGACGGCAGACTCAGATTGAGCCAGGGACAGATTCGGGTACACTATGCCCGATGCACGGTACATCGTAGCGACAGACAGCGAAGGAGCTCCCACCTACCAGAAGGAGGCATGCCCTATGACTTCAACACCGATAGATGTCGTGATCATCCACACGAGCCCCAATATCGATGGGCTGACGTCTGCTTGTGCGGCCGCGGCCGGTGAGGGCGCGCGGGCAGCAGGCGCCGCCGTCGAGGAGATCCGCCTGAACGATTTGGACGTCGGGCTGTGCGAAGCGTGTGACAATGGGTGGGGCACCTGCTTGAACGAGCATCGGTGCCAGATCGAGGACGATTTCCAGGCGTTGCACGCGCGCGTCCGCCAGGCTGATGCCTTGATTCTTGTCACGCCCGTCTACTGGGGCGAGATGAGCGAGTCGGCGGAGGCCTTCACCGATCGGCTGCGGCGCTGTGAGGCCACACGCGGTGATGAAAGCTGCTTTGCCGCCGGACGCGACCGCGCCAAGCCCGTGTTGGCCGTAGCCGCGGCGGGAGGCAGCGGCGGTGGGATGATCACGTGCCTGGCAAGCATGGAGCGTTGGATTCATCACGTCCGCGCTCGGGTCTGGGACCTGCTGCCGGTGAACCGTTGGAGCCGTGAGTACAAACTGACGGCCATCCGCGAGGCCGCCCGGGCTATGGTGAAAGCTGAGGCCTAGGGCCTGCGAGCATCGGAAACGTAAGGACCGCGGCCCAGTGGGCCGCGGTCCAAAATTCAGGCTTAGGTCCAAATGCGTGAGTCAGTCGCCTGGGCGCGCCGGGAGGCGACATCCAGAAACCTAGCTGTACCCATGGTAGGGATCGAACATCTCCCCAACGCTGCGCCCGGCGTGGACGCGCTGAATAACCCCGGCGAGAAGCGGCGAGACTGAGATGACGGTCATATTCGGCAGGCGTTTGTCGGGGGGGATGGGCACGGAGTTGGTCGTCACCAGCTCGCGTATGGGGTGCGCCCGCAACAGATCCGCTGCCCCCGCGGATAGGATGGGATGAACAAAACAGCAGTAGACGTCCCGGGCTCCCTCATCTTTCAGCGCTACGACATCGTCACACATAGTGCTGGCGGTGTCGACCTCGTCGTCGACCAGAATCGCATCCTTGCCCTTTACATCGCCGATCACGGTCATGACCTCGGTGTGCATGTCGACACGGCGCTTCTCGACAAAGGCAACCGGCAGATCGAGCTCGGTGGCAAAGGCCCGCGCCTTCTTCGCAAAGCCCAGATCCGCGGCCACAACCACAGCGTTCTGCAGATCCTTCTTGCGCATGTAGTCTGCGAGCAGCGGAAAAGCCGTGATCACATCACCGGGGATGCTGAAGAAGCCCTGAATCTGACCGGAATGGAGATCCAGGGTGATGTAGCGATCGGCCCCGGCGATCTGGATCATGTCCGCAACCAAGCGCGCTGTGATGGGAACGCGGGGCTGGTCCTTTTTGTCAGAGCGCGCATACCCCAAATACGGCACGACGGCGGTGACGCGCCCGGCGGAGGCGCGCTTGAGCGTTTCGATAAAGATCAATAATTCCATTAAGTTGTCATTCACAGGCGCGGACGTGGTCTGGATGATAAACGCATCCTGCCCCCGCACGCTCGAGCCCAGGCGCACGAAGAGGTTGGTGTTGGGGAAGGTGATCACCTCTCGTTGGCAGAGCTCACGTCCCAGATTCTCAGCAATCTCTGAGGCCAGATCTGGCGAACCGGTTCCGCTATAGAGCACGATCTCGCCAGAGCACTCAACAGAAGCCATAGCCCGTCGCCTCCCTTCATCTACGACAATGTCCAATTGAATCCTCAACCCTAACGGAGTTCGGCGATAAGCGCTTCCAGAAGCTCGCGAGCGGCTGAGGCAGGGTCCTGTTCGCGGCGCGCTACAGCTTCCACAACCGCTTCGAAACGGCTCGGCTCCAGTCGCTGCATAGCCCACGCGTACAGATGCTGCTGCAGCCAGCTCTCTACCCCGGCGCGAGCATCTGCCTTTCGGCGAGCTTCCTCCCTCTCTGAAGCCGCCGAAATCTCCTTCGCCCGGACCTGTGCTTGGTGTGCCTCGATGGCATTGACGAGTGCCTCTATTCCCCAGCCCTCCAGCGCGCTGGTCTCCAGGATCGGCACGGCCTCTGGCGCCTCGGCGGCCTCGGGGGAGGGCTCTGCATCTGCGCTCACACCGCTGCCATCTCGGGCGTGATGGGGCTCGAAGCTAGGTCCCTGGAGAGAGGCGCGCCTGAGGGCCCGAAGCGTCTGCTTAGCCTCAGGACGGTCGGCCTTGTTGACGACGATGATGTCCGCGATCTCCATCAACCCGGCCTTGAGCGCCTGGATATCGTCGCCCATTCCCGGTGCCTCTACCAGGACGATCGTCTGGGCGATACGGGCGATCTCGACCTGCGCCTGGCCTGCTCCAACGGTCTCGACCAAGATCAAGGGAAAGCCGAGGCCGTCGAGGGCCGTTACCACATCGCGCGTCGCGCGAGCAACACCCCCGGGATCTCCTCGAGAGGCCATGCTCCGAATGAAGATGCCGGGATCACCGGCAAGATCCCGCATCCGCAGGCGATCACCTAACAGAGCCCCTCCGGTGATCGGGCTTGTGGGATCCACCGCAACAACAGCGAGCTCCGCCCCGCGACGGCGGAACTCCTTGGCCACCTGATTGAGCAGTGTGCTCTTGCCAGAACCTGTGGACCCGGTGAAGCCGACGATGTGGGCCCGTCCCCCGTGGGGGAAGAGCGTGGCCAACGCTGCCTGGCCCTCGGGATGGCCATCCTCAAGTAACGTCAAGAGCCGGGCTATGGCCCGCCGATCCCCATCCAGGGCCTGCTCAGCCAACGCGGCGCCGTCCACCGCATCTCTGGATGAACTTTCGGTCAAGAGGCCGCTCCTTCAGCTATCTCTCGAATCCGCGAGACGATCGTGTGAAGATCGGTGCCCGGACCGAAGACCTCCACGACCCCCATCTCCTTGAGCTGGGGAACGTCGTCCTTCGGCACAATACCCCCCAGAAACACCGGTAGGTCGTCGATGCCGCGCTCCCTCATCTCATCCATAATCCGCGGGACCAAGGCCATATGAGCGCCGGAGAGAATAGACAACCCAACAACGTCGACGTCCTCCTGCAGCGCGGCCTCGGCTATCATGGAAGGGGTCTGCCGCAATCCTGTGTAGATCACCTCCATGCCGGCGTCTCTCAACGCACGCGCCACAACTTTGGCCCCGCGATCATGGCCGTCGAGGCCAGGCTTCGCAATCAACACGCGGATGCTGGGTCCAATATCTCCGCTCAAACGGCCACCTCCTCACACTTCGGCGATACACGCGATCAGAACACAGAGGGAAACTCAGCGAATCCGAAAGACAAGAGGGTATAATCTCACAGCGTAGCGCCGCAGTTAACGCACAACGATGCGCCCGGCTCGTTGAGAAATCCACACCGTCCGCATACGATGGGTTGAGCCTCAGCCAACGGCGCTCGGCACGCCTTGCAGTTCTGCGCACCGATATCATTGGGAGTTCCACAATAGGGACAGACCACGTGCAGCAGCGCTCCTGCGACACCACGGCCACTCCCGTGAGCGCGGCAGTACTCGTCAACTGCCTCCCAGACTTCAGAGCGCAAGCCCAGCCACCGGACGTTTCGGGCGATGTCATCCAACTCATCGATAATGCGGAGGGGATTCAACCACGCGTGGATGCCGGTCTTTGCCATATCGGCAGCCACGCCCAGCAGCTTCTGCTCGCTGACCGCGACACTGATCCCGGTCTTCGTGGGCGAGATGTGGACCGTCACGGCCGTCGTCGGATCGCGGGACTCCATCTGTCGGTTTTGGATCTGGACGACAGCCCGCCTCTCTTCCCCTGCTACCCAGTGAGCGCGGGTCTCTCCCTCATTGAAACGCAAGGCGAGGGCGCGCGCAAGCTCACGGGGATCAAGCTCCCCGTGGTAAGCGCGCTGCTCCACATTCTCTGCCATCGCAGACGTCTTCCCCTTCTTCTTAACCCAGTTGGAGGAAATCCTCAGCAGGCAAAACGAAGATGGTAGCCTTGTGCTCGTCAGGATTCTCGGGAGGCCGACAAGCTGCCTGAATGGTGGCGAAAAGCAGCTCGATCTGCTCCTCTTCGACGCCGATCAGCAGCGTGACATTCCCTCTCCGGAGAAAGCCACCGGTGCTGGCGATGCGCGTCATGCGGAAATCGTTCTCAACGAGGGCATCGGAGACATCCATGGCATCAGAATCTTTGACGATGGCGATGACTAATTTCATTTCCGTTCTCCTTAGAGCTTCACAAACCGTTCCACCGGTAGCACGAAGACCGTGGCTCCCCCTACGCGCGCTTCGATCATCATCGGATATCCCGGCGAGAGCGAGAGCTCAACGCCCATCGGTACGTATCGGGTGCGGCTGGGGCACTTCTCACGTACCAATGCAAAGAAGTCTTGCAATCGTTGCTCGGACATACCAACGATCAATGTCACCATTGCCTCGTGGAGGAAGCCCCCCACCGCATCCAAGATGGTTGCGGGGAATTGCTCTTCGTTGAGGGCTTTCAGAAGATCTCTCGACTGCCCCCCGTCGACAATGGTGATGGCCATGCGATTGATGTGTTCGTCGTCAGACATACACAGCCCCCCGTCAGGTTGCAGGTCTACACCCCATTGATTATAATGCCTTTGCAGCGTTTGTAAAAGGAACCTTTAGCCCAGTCAGGGTACTGAACTGTGACACATCTTCAAGCTCACGATGAAGCAGAGAACGCATCTGGCCCGCCAGAAGGGGACCGGCGGTATATCCAAGAGGGAGATCTGGTCCTGCTGGTGGGCAGCGATCGCAAGACCTCTATCGTGAGAATGCACCCCGACGGCGAGCATCAGACCCATCACGGCGTCCTGCCACATCAAAGCGTCATCGGTCGGCGATGGGGAGATTCCGTCGACACGCATCTCGGCTACACCTATATGATCCTCCCACCCTCCCTCGACGAGTTGATTCGGGATATCCGGCGCGCGACCCAGATCATCTATCCGAAGGACATCGGCTATCTGCTGATGAAGATGAACATCGGCCCGGGCACCCACATCTTGGAAGCCGGCACCGGCAGCGGAGGCCTGACGCTGGCCCTGGCAAGAATGGTTCACCCGACCGGTCACGTCTATAGTTACGAAGCCCGTCCGGAGATCCAGAGCGTTGCCGAGAAGAACCTGGACCGTGTCGGCCTGGCCGAGTACGTGAGTTTCAAGATCAGGGATATCGAGGAGGGCTTCGACGAGGAAGGGCTTGACGCAGCGATCCTGGACGTGCGTGAGCCGTGGCTCTACCTCGATCAAGTACACGCGGCGCTGCGGGGCGGTGGATTCTTTGGCAGCATCGTGCCCACTGTGAACCAGGTCGGCGTGCTCCTGCGCCATCTGGAGCGCAAGCCCTTTGGCTTCCTCGAAGTCGAGGAGCTGATGCTGCGTCCCTACAAAGCGGTGCCCGAGCGCCTGCGCCCCTTCGATCGGATGGTTGCGCATACGGGGTTCTTGATCTTTGCGCGGGCGTTGTTAGGAGAGTGAGAGCCGTGAGCTGTCAGCTTTCAGGTGTCAGCAGACAGCTGAAGTAAGGAGTAGGGGAGTAGGGAGTAGATCGCCGCACGCAGGCGACCTTTTACTTCCTACTCCCCTACTCCCTACTTCCCTCTTGAAACAGACCTAGGGCCGAGTCTGCCGACGCTACTGGAGCTTGCCGCGGGCGGCGACGGACCAGACGACCTCGACCTCGCCGTCTCGCACGCCGACCACCTTCTCGAAGAGGTTACTGACCGGGCAGACGTGGTTTGGGATGACGGTCACCCGCTCCCCGATCCCCGGCTTGTGCGGGCACGCGCCAAAATCGACGTGCCCGTGCTCCTCGGACATCGCGTAGAATCGAGCCTCGGGATACTCCAAGATAAGGCCATGCCCCTCCAGGCCCAGCAGGTCGGATGAAAAGGTCTTGCTTCCGCCGTCCAGAACCCCTCGATCGGCGGTGGGGCGGCTGACGACGGTGGTGATGACGCTGAGCGCGATCTGCTCCAGCGTCATCGCCCCAGACTTGAGGATCGCGCGGTCGCCATAGACGTAGGTCCCGGCGCGGTACTCGGTGACCTCAGAGCGCGTGTGCGCCTCCCACATCCCGGGCGTGCCGCCGTAGCTGACGCAAGGCACGTCGATGCCGATCCCCTTCAGGAGCGCCTTGACGTCGCGCACGACCTTATCACTCCGTGCATTGTGGGGGAAGGTCATCAGCCCGCCGAACTCCAGCGCCGGCGAATGTGCGATCAGTTTCGCCAGCTCCGCCGCTTCGTGCGGGGATTGCACGCCACAGCGATGCGCACCGGTGTCGAACTCCACCAACACCGGCAAGGTTAGACCTGCTTCTGCCGCTGCCGAGGCGTAGCCCTGCACCGTGAACGCGGAATCCGCCGTCACGCTGATCCGCGCGCGCTGGGCGAGCTGCATCAGCCGCGCCAGCTTGACGTCGCCGACGACGTTATAGGGGATGAAGATGTCATCGAGGCCGGCCTCGGCGAACACCTCGGCCTCGGAGATCTTCTGGCACGTGATCCCCACGGCGCCAGCGTCCATCTGCATGTGGGCGATCTCCGGCACCTTATGGGTCTTGATGTGCGGGCGATTGGCGATGCCGTGATCGTCCAGGTAATCCTGCAGGCGCCGGATATTGGCTGCGAGCCGCTCTAGATCCACAACCGCGACGGGCGTCTCGAGCTCGGCGGTCTTCATAGGGCCCTAGTCCTCGGGCACAACAGCGATACAGTCGACCTCAATCAGCATCTGGGGCGTCAGCCCGGCCTGAACCGTCGTCCGCGCCGGATAGGGCTTGGTCAGGTACCGCTGGTAGATCTCATTCATCTCGGGAAAGTACTTGAGGTCGGCCAGAAAGATACCGACCCGCACCACGTGCTCCCAAGAGGTACCGGACGCCTCCAAGAGCGTTGTGATGTTGTCGAAGACCAACTCGGCCTGCTCCTTAAAGCTCCCGAACCTGAACTCCCCCGACTCGGGGTCCACCGGCCCCTGGCCCGAGACAAAGACCAGCGGGCCTTCGGCCACGATCGCCTGCGAGTAGGGACCCTTCGGAACGGCGCCTTTGACCGTGTAGATTTCCTTCTTCATCCTCAGCTCTCCTCTCTTAGGTTAGACAACCCTTTGCGCCTCCTATGGTAAGCCAAGCCACCGATTACGGCAAGGCGGGCGGTGAGCCTTGTCGGTG
>JBNGCP010000052.1:0-24318 GCA_049974845.1 Anaerolineae bacterium
CGAACCGTGCGGACGCGCCAATGATGACGCCATGACTTCCCGTCGTGCGCGCCAAGAACGACGTTGGTGTTGCCGATATCCACAGCCAGAAGCATCATCTCCCCCTTGGTGCTTGCGAATGTGTGAATCGTGCACCTAGTGTAGTCGCATTCTGTGCGCGGACAACGTGCGTGCGCGGACATCGCGCGTGCGCGGACATCGCGCGTGCGCGGACATCGCGCCCCTGACGGACAATGCGTCGCCCTGTGGTATAATGGCGACGTGAAAAAAAGAACTATCCAGATCGTTCTAACCCTGCTATTGAGTGCGCTGGCCCTCTATATTGCCCTCCACGGCATTGACTTCAAGGATGTCGGGACTGCCCTGTCCAAGGTGTCGTGGCCCTGGGTCATCGTGACGTTGGCGCTCATCCTGGTTACCCTACTCATCCGGGCCCAGCGATGGCGGATTCTCTTGGGGCGGACACTCTCCCTGCAGGACACTTTCGGCCTGATCGGCATCGGCTATCTGATCAGCGGCGTGTTGCCACTGCGAGCCGGCGATCCTGCCCGAGCCGTAGGCGCCAGTGTGCGCGGGCCCGTGACGGCCCTCACGGCGCTCTCGACGGTGGTGGTCGAGCGGGTGCTCGATATGCTGCTCATCGTGCTCATCCTGCTGGCTACACTGCCCTTCGTGCCCGGCCTTCAGAGTTATCTTGCGGAAGGACAGGTTAACGAGTTTCTGTCGTTCAACCTCGTCCTGGCCCTGAGCGGTATACTGGCCTTTGGCATCTTGCTCGCCTTCGTCCTGATCGCGATCTTTCCCCTGGCGACCGAACGCTTCGCTCGCGGCATTCTCCAGCGACTGGGCATCAGCGATACAGAGCGGTGGCTAAGACCCGTGCAGGGTGTGGTGCAAGGGCTAAGCGCCCTCCGGTCGCCCAAGGATGGGCTTGCCATCGTGCTCTGGTCTGTAGTTCTATGGGGCGTGACCACCGCCTATTTCGCCACCATGATGTGGGGATCGCGGGCCTTCCTCCCGGAGACCTCCATCCTGATGAGCCTGGTAGCGGTATGGTCCAGCGCTTTTGGCATGGTCTTTCCTGCAACCGGTGGTATCGGCTCATTCCACTTCGCGGTCCGCGAAGCGCTCTACTGGGGATTTGACGTCTCCCGAGATCTGGGGTTTGCGTACGCCGTCCTGGTCCACGCTCTCCCCTATCTGACCGGCATCGCGCTGGGCGCGCTGATATTGGTGCTGTGGGGGATATCGTTGAAGAGCCTGGTAAACCGAGGGCAAGAAATAGAGGCATCAGCGCCCGATTGAGAGGAAGGTTATATGCGCTATCTAATCACCGGTGGAGCCGGCTTCATCGGGTCGAACTACGCCCACCGTCTCCTCGCACGCGGTGAGGGGGTGACCATCTACGATAACCTCTCCCGGCGAGGCGCCGACGCGAACCTCAGATGGTTACACTCCAAGTTTGGCTCAGAGGCGTTCGGGTTTGTGCACGGCGACGTGCGCGACGCGGCGTTGCTGACCGCAACGGCGCACGACGCGGACGTCATCGTCCATCTGGCCGCGCAGGTAGCCGTCACGACCTCCGTCGAACACCCGCGAGAGGACATTGAGATCAACGCCATGGGGACCTTCAACGTGCTGGAGGCCGCGCGCTATTCGCCCAAGCGCCCGATGGTGCTTTACGCTTCGACCAACAAAGTCTATGGAAGCCTGGAGGGGTTGGTCGTTGAGGAACTTACATCGCGCTATGCACTTCGCGACTATCCACACGGCATCCCCGAGAGCTATCCCACCGACTTCCACTCACCCTATGGATGCTCGAAGGGGGCTGGCGATCAGTACGTGCGGGATTACGCCCGTATCTACGACCTTCGCACCGTGGTCTTCCGGCAGAGCTGCATCTATGGCCCGCGGCAGTTCGGGATAGAGGATCAGGGATGGGTAGCGTGGTTCGTCATCGCCGCTCAACTGGGCAAGCCCATCACCATCTATGGCGATGGGAAGCAGGTGCGGGACGTGCTCTACATCGAGGACCTTCTCGATGCCTACGATGCAGCCGTCCGAGAGATGGCTGATGCGTCCAGCACCTCCCAGATTTCCGGCCAGATCTACAACCTGGGAGGCGGGCCGGACAACCAGATCGCCATCTGGCGTGAGTTCGGTCCAGTGCTCACGGCGCTGCACGGGCGCGAGATTCCCGTGATGCACGGTGACTGGCGTCCCGGCGACCAACGGATATTCGTCGCCGACATACGCAAAGCCCAGCGCGAGCTAGATTGGACGCCCAGCGTGGACGTGGGGACCGGGCTGCGCGAGCTGTATCGCTGGGTCTCAGAGCATAAGGATCTCCTGGAGACCTACGTCGGCGCAGGTGCAGGTAGCTAGCAGATTGGAGGCTAACTTGGAGAAGGCAGAGAGGCCCGATCGTCCTCTGAAGGTGTTGATCGTGCTCACGTACTACCGACCCCATACCAGCGGCCTCACCATCTACGCCGAGAGGCTGGCTCGCGGCCTGGCAGAGCGCGGTCATCAGGTCACCGTGCTCACTTCCCGCTACGACTTACGGCTCCCAGGGCGCGAGACATCGAACGGCGTCAACATCGTCCGCGCACCTGTACTCTTCCGAATCAGCAAGGGCGTGATCATGCCGACCTTCGGTCTCCTGGCATGGAAGTACGTGAGTCAGGCGGATGTGATCAGCCTCCACCTGCCGCAGTTCGATGCTGCCGGTGTGGCGCTTCGCGGGCGCCTGCTCCGCAAGCCCACGCTGCTGACTTATCATTGCGACCTGAAGCTGCCGGGTGGGTGGTTCAACCGCGTCGTCAACCGCGTGGTCCTATGGATGAACGACCTGGCGGGCCGCTTCAGCCACGGTGTGGTGGCCTATACGCAGGACTTTGCCGACCACTCGCCTTTCCTGCAGCGATTCCAGGACAAGCTGCACGTCATTCCCCCGCCCGTGGACATCCCGGAGATGACCGACTCCGGCATCGCGGCCTTCGCGCGCATGCATAACCCCAAGGGCAAACATCCGGTGATCGGCATGGCCGCGCGCCTGGCGGCGGAGAAAGGGGTCGAGATCCTGCTACAGGCCTTTCCCAAGATCCTGGAACGCTATCCCGGTGCCCGCGTCCTCTTCGCCGGGCAGTACAGAGATGTCCTGGCGGAGGAGGCCTACGCCCAGCGCCTGATGCCGCAGATCAGACGCTACGAAGATATGGGTAAATGGAAGTTCCTGGGCGTTCTAGACGCGATGCAGATGGCGGCGTTCTATCCAAACCTGGACGTGATCACAGTCCCTAGCCTCAACTCGACAGAGTCCTTTGGTTTGGTGCAGGTTGAGGCGATGCTCTGCGGGACCCCCAGCGTGGCCAGCGACCTCCCGGGCGTGCGACAGCCGGTGTTGCAGACCGGCATGGGGGAAATCGCGCCCGTTGGCGATCCCGATGGGCTGGCAGAGGCGATCCTCAAGGTCCTCGACCGCCCTGAGGCGTATGTACGCTCAGCGGAGGAGATTGCCGAGCGCTTCTCGACGGGGAGAACGGTGGAAGCCTACGAGGCTCTGTTCCAGCGTATGCTCACAGAGGTCTAGGCCCCGCCGGTTCTTGAGACTTGGGAGGACTATGAGTGACCAAAGCGACCGAGCTCAGCTTCGAGACCCTTGGTGAGGACTTCCAGATTGAGTCCAAGCCCCGCACCATCACAGCGCGCGACATTGAGACATTCGCAGAGCTCTCCGGGGACCGACATCCACTGCACCTCGACGAGGCCTACGCCGCCACCACACCTTACGGCACCCGCATCGCGCACGGCGCCCTGATTCTGGCCATCGCTACGGGGTTGGCGCAAGACGGGATGCCGCAGGCAGGGATCCTTGAGGCCTTTACCCAACTCCGATGGAAGTTTCAGGCGCCTGTCAGAATTGGCGACACAATACGCGTGCGCGTCACGTTCGGCCGCAAGCACAGCGTGCCTGGGTATCAGGGAGGGCTAGTGACGTTCGATGTCCAAGTCCTGAACCAGGACGATGAAATGGTTCAGAGCGGCATCTGGACGGCAATGGTTCGCGGCTAGGGACGCCCCACGCAGAAACGCGAGGACGGGTAAGCCGAACCAGCCGGCCACCCGTCTCTCCGGTTTCGTCAGAGAGTCAATCCCCCTCACCCACGATCTGGCCATCCTTGAGCTGGAGGATCGTGTCCACGTACCCGTCAACCAACGGATCGTGTGAGGCTATCAGAATGGTGATACTCTCTTCGTAGACAATGCGCTGGAAGAGGCCGAGGATCTCACGGGCCGTCTCACTGTCGAGCTCACCCGTGGGCTCATCCGCCAGGATAAGCAGAGGGCTGTTCGCCAGGGCCCGCGCGATGGCCACGCGCTGCTGCTGTCCACCGGAGAGCTCGTACGGACGATGGTCGGCCCACTTGCGCAGTCCCACCAGATCCAGGCAGTACATGGACCGATCGTGCCGCTCGCGTGCCCCCGCCCCCTTGATGCGCAGCATGAGCTCAACGTTCTCGTACGCTGAGAGCGTAGGCAAGAGCCCGAAGGACTGAAAAACAAAGCCCAGTTGCTCACGCCGCCATTGCGTCAGCTGGCGATCGGTGAGCTCCGCAAGATCGTATCCCAACACCTGCACCCGCCCCTCGGTTGGCCGATCCAGACCACTTAGGCAGTTAAGCAGCGTCGTCTTGCCACTGCCGGAGCGTCCCTTAAGGGCGATGTAATGACCGGGCTCGATCTGGAGGTTCAGACCACGTAGGGCAGGCACCTCTATGTCCTGGCCAACCTTGTAGATGCGCCAGAGATTCTCCGTCTGGATCGCGTAGTCGAAATCGGCGATTTCCAAGCGCGCTGAACGTAACCTTGTTGCCATACTCTACTCTCCGCTATTCCGTCTGAGCTCACCGCGGACCAGGCGGTTCAGGAGACCGGTGAGCCCCCGCGAAGCTCTGGCTTCCTCGAAATCCGTGGCCAACGCTTCGGCGTCCTGAACGTGATCCAGATCTATATGGTCGGCCGGCAACACGAGGATCCCCTCCTCGGTTATCTCAATCCGGGCACGGCCCTTGATCCCAAATTCAGCCAGGTACTCCTTGGGGATCTGCAGGCGACCAGCCGAGTCCACAACCGTCAACTCCTCAAAGGCCTCCACCACCACGTCTTCGTGCTGCGGTTGCGCGCCCGCCCCCAGGTGATTCAGGAATGAACCGTTCGAGCGTGAGCGCACGGTCTCCGTCGCAAGCCGACCATCGCGGATAGCGACGACCCGATGGACGTGACGGGCGATGCTAGGATCGTGACTGACGATCAAGGTTGTCACACCGAACTCCCGATTCAGGTCATTGAACAACTCGTAGATCGTCAGCGCTGTGACTGAGTCGAGCTCGCCGGTCGGTTCGTCCGCTAACAGCAGCTTGGGTTCATTGGCCAACGCTACGGCAATGGCCACGCGCTGCTGCTCACCGCCGGAGAGCTCAGAGAGCTTGTGTCGCATCCGATCGCCCAGCCCAACGACATCCAGCAACGCCTCGGCCCGCTTGTTGACGTTACGTCCGGCTTGGCCCGCCAACGTCATCGGCAGCTTGACGTTCTCGAGAGCGTTCAGATACGGAATCAGGTTGCGCGCGCCATGCTGCCACACGAACCCCACATCCGAACGGCGATACTCGTTAAGCTCTTTATTGGAGAGCTTCAAGAGATCTTTGCCGTCCACCCACGCGCGCCCGGCAGAAGGCCGGTCCAGCCCCCCTAAGACGTTCATCAGCGTCGACTTGCCACTGCCGCTGGCGCCGACGATGCCCAACAGCTCACCGGGCTGAACCACGAGGTCGAGACCCTGGAGCGCCACCACCTCGAGATCCGCGACCTTATAGATCTTCACCAAGTTATCACAGACGATGAAGGGTTGGGCGCGCTCATCCGTCTGAACATTCTCTATTCGCTCTGCCATAAATCACTTCCTCCGGCCATTGATGGCCGCTGAATCAAGTGCGAAGTACAAACCGCAGAAGACCTCTAGTCATCCAAGATAGCCGACCTAGACCGTCTCGCCAAGCTTGACCGCCTCAAAGATCCTCATCCGGCGAAGCATGACGATCAACGCAACCAGGGCTGCCACGAAGAGCACCCCAAAGAGCACGTAGATGCGGAAGATCGCCGACCAAGCGACATCGACCTGGTAAGGCGGAATCCGCGAAGCTTCATCAACACCCACTTGCAGGAAGGGGATAAAGAAATCACTCACGAATCCCCCGAGCAACGTGCCCACAGCCCCGCCCATCAAGATCAGGAGTGCCAACTCCCAGCCCAGGAACGCCGACATCTGCTTCGAGGACAAGCCGACAGCGCGTAACACGCCGAACTCGATGAAGCGCCGCCGGAAAGAAAAGAGCGCATACAACAGGAAGCCCACCACCGTCAAGACGGCAGCCGCTCCAAATCCAACCGAGAGGAGGCCAAAGAGGCCTTGGCGCTCCGGCAGCTCCTGCTCCTCCGCGATCTGTAGTTGCGGAGCCGACCAATCATAGGAAAAGAGGTTCAGCTCGTCCTCGACCAACGCCGTGATATCCGCGTCCGGGGCCAGATCCATCCAGACCTCATAGGGATACTGCTGCCCTGCCTGCTCAAAGAAGTAGTCCACGTCGCCGATGAAAAGGGGGCCTTCCGACGGATACCAGGTAGGAAAGTGATCAAAGGAACCGACCACCTTCACGTCCATCGGCGTACGCTGGCCATAGGTGACCACGTCGATCCGAATCGTGTCGCCGATACGCAGGACATTCTCAGCAAGGAACTCGCGGGGCGCCAATATCCCATTGCGCTCCACGGCCAGTTCGTTCATCAGCGCACCCAGGCTCTGTGACGCGAAGTCCTTGCGCCAGAAGGCGATCGAGGGTAGAGCCACGCGTTCGACACCCATAAAGACGCCGGAGAACCGACCACCACTCAGATTGGCGACAGCCGGATAGCGGGCAACCCGGGTCACCGCCTCAACCCCTGGCGAGTTGAGATAATCCGTCACCGGCAGGAAAAGCCAGCGTGGCCCCTCACTCTCCTCATCGCCCGCCTCCTCGCCGCCCGAGCCCTCCAAGAAAGTAACCACAGAGGTATCGGCCCCTTCTCCGCGATCCAAGAAACGCAAATTGGCCCCGGCCTGATAGTACGTCTTGTCGTGAAGATGCTGATCCAACGTATCGGCCAGTGAGGCCGTGAACGCCGAAAGACTCAATGTCAAGATCAACAGGATAAGGGGCGTGTTATAGAAAGTCGGCGAGCGGGCGAGGTGCCGCACCGCCATCAACAATCCCACAGCCTTCGTGCGGGCAGCGATCCAAGCAACGGCGGCCATCACCACCGGGATCAGGCGCAAGAAGAAAAGGGTCAGAGCGAAGATGCCCAGCGCCGGCACCAGGAAAAGCAACGGATTCTGGAACGGTGTGTTACCGAAGCTCTCCTCCAGGAGGACCACACTCCCTTGATTCCGCAGCAGGTAGGCGCCATACCCTGCTGGGATCAACAGCAACACGTCAAGCCAGGCTCGCTGCCACCAGGGCTTGCGCATCATACGTGCTTGCTCACGCTTATAGGATACGACGGTGTGCCCGGCGGCCCCAAAGGTGGGCAGAATTTGTGCAACCACACCGATGGCGACAGCCACGATCCCGAAGCGGAGCGTGTCCGGCGTCAGCGTCACCCGTAGGGCGTCCAATTGAGCCGTGAAATTCAGGAAACTCCGTGTCTGGCCGATCAACCGAGCCACCGCCATGCCGACTGGAGAGCTGATGGCTAACGCGGCGGCGCCCAACAGCAGGCTTTCGAGCGCCGCGATGCCGACCATCTGAAGCGCCATCGCCCCTCGACTGCGCAAAACGGCCACCTCGTTGCGCCGCCGCTCAGTCACCAGCCCGGCGGTGAGCGTGATGAACGCCAGCAAGAGACCCAAAATCGGAATGCTGAACGCATACAACAAGATGGTCAACAGATTGGCCGAGCGTCGATAATCGAGCAGAGCCTCCAGGGGAGATCGGCCCAATGCGGTATTCGGCAATATACTGCTCGCACGCTGCTCTACGGTCAGGATACGCCTGATGAGAGGACCTGCATCATTGTGGTGGATATCTTTCCCGTCCATCACCACGTGCCACGCCGCCGTGTACACCTCTCCACGCATCGCCGAGCTGATCGCCGTGGCAAACGTTTCCTCGGGGAGCATCATGCGCTCAAAGAAAGCGCTGGGCCGGAAAAGCCAGAAAGGATCGGTCTCGTCTGTAGGCTGCCATACGCCGGCTAGCCGAACCGGTATCTGCACGCTGGAGACGAATCCGTCCTCGGACCGGATCTTGGTATAGGCCAGATAAGTCTCGCCGACCTGCGCACCCAACTCAATCGCCAGATCCTCGTGGATCATCACCTCGATGGGCTCGCCGGCAGCGGGCTGGGACACATTAGGATAGTGTCCCTCAACCATGGTCACGTGGTTTTCGAGATCGCTGATGAAGGCAAAGCTCGCCCATACGAGGGGCGAACTTGTATTCTCAAAGGCAGTCGTCTCATCTGCAAAGAGGCCAAACGGATCGGTAGTGACGTAGCGAACGACGAGCTGGAGGGGTAGCCCAAGCGAAGCGGGACCCTGATGCGAAAGGTAGTCATCGGCACTGGACAACTCGTCCCACTCAAGCGAACCGTAGATACTGCCGTCGTAGCGGAAAAGAAAAGTGAATGGCGGGACGCCCTCCGCTTCACTGCCCTCGGGGGCGACACTCTGGAGAAAGATGCGGTGGTAGACGGCATCCGCATAGATCGGGATGCTCATCATCAAAGCGATGGCAACCACCAGCCCCAGCGTAGTGGCGATCACTAGCCAGGGCTGGGAGGTCATCCGCTTTGCTACGACTACGACAATCGCTCGGAGACGATAAAGAAAGGACATATCAGGCTGAGACTCTCAGTGTCGATGCGCCTATCGGTTAAGGCGCGACCACGGTCTGTCCCTCTTCGACACCCTCAAGGATCTCGATGCAGCCCTCTCCCTTAATGCCCAGACGGACGTCGCGCCGGATCTGAGCACCACCCTCCTGGACCACAACAAACGATCGACCCTCGAATGTTCTCACAGCCTGCGGGGGCAACCACAGCGTGTTCTCGGAGCGTTCGAGCTCGACGGTCATACGTAGCCGGTCGCCGAGTTCGTACTCATATCCGGTCTCATCGGCGTTGTCCAAGGTGATGCGCACCGAAGGATCCTCATCCCGAACATCCTCGCCCAATCCGCCGCCACTGTAAGGATAGGGAAGCCGACGGATCATACCTGTGAACTCATTGCCGGGCCGGTTGACAAACTCAGCGACCACTTCCATGCCCTCGGAGAGCTCGCTCATCTCACTGCTCTGGAGATCGGCGCTGATCTCAACTTCCGTCGGGTCCGCCAGCGTCATGACCGGCGAATACCCCTGAACCTGTCGGCCCTCCATCACGTTGCTCTGGAGAATCACACCATCAAAGGGCGCGACAATGCGCGCGTCGTTGAGTTGATCCCGAAGACGCTGCAACGAGAGCTGTGTTCGGGTCACATCGAGACCGGTCTGGATCTCGGCCAGCCGCAGCTCTGCTAAGTCCAGGTCCATTTGCGCCAGCTCGATATCATAGGCGGTTCGCGCGCGCGCATTCAGCGCGTCGTTGTATTGCGACTGCGCCAACTCGAGGTTCCACTGGGCCTCTCGGACGGCATCGGCATAGGCCTCGCGAACCTCTGGGCGCTCCCAATGGCGGTCGAGGGACTTATTGTACTCGTCCTGTGCGTTTGCCAGCCGCTCTTGAGCTCGCTCAAGGGCGATGCGCGCACTCAGTATCTGCGAGTCGTTTCCACTCGCTTGGAGTTTGGACAATCTGAGCTCGGCGCCGCGAACGTTGTTGCTGGCCTCGGTGATGCGTCGCTCATAGTCAAGCTGCACCGCCTGCAACTCAGCCTCAACCTGGGTGATCTGATTCTTAAGATCCGTGACCTCCAGCTCAGCCAACAGGTCACCAGCCTTTACCTCATCGTTGCGCCGGACATAGACTGCGTCAACGTAGCCACTGGTCTTGAAGAAGAGCTCTTCTTCCAAGACCGGCGCCACTCGCCCGCTAAACTGTAACTGGCGAATCACGGTGCCACGCTGGACCTCGTATGTCGGATTTGTCGGCACGACCGATGTGGGGATTGGCGTAGGCGTCGCCTCCGCGCTGCGCCCACCCTCGCTCGAGGAGATGGAAGCGCAGGCGCCAAGCCCGAACATTATGCCAATCACGACAATAAGCGAAACTACCGTTGTCAGTCTCCGTCGAAACATAGAATTGAATCCTCCTACAGAATGTGGGGGCCGACCCAAGATTGGATCTTACCATGAATGCGCACAAATAGAAGTGACGTTTCTCCCGCTGTTCAATAACACGGGGCTCCCATCTGCTGAGCAACAAGAAACGCCACGTCCCGCTCGAATGGGACGTGGCATCTCCAAGCCTTTCACATCATCGCTAGCGTCCCCCTCATGCTATGCTTGGGCAGCAATGCGTCGGCGTTCTCGAATCATAGCGTAGCGTGGCTCCATTTCGTTCTGAACTTCGTTCAGCTGACGATAGAGACCGTCTTCCTGCATGAGCTCCTCGTGCGTGCCCATCTGAGTGATGTGGCTGCCTTCCAGCACCACGATTGTATCGGCACTGCGGATGGTGGACAAGCGGTGTGCGATGATGAGCGTCGTCCTTCCGACCATCAGCCGCTCCAATGCCTGCTGAATCAACAGCTCAGTCTGCGTGTCCACCGACGAAGTCGCCTCATCCAGAATCAGGATCGGCGCGTCCTTCAGGACCGCCCGCGCGATAGCCAGTCGCTGCTTCTGCCCTCCAGAGAGCTTTACGCCCCGCTCGCCGATGATCGTCTCATAGCCATCGGGCAAATCCTGGATGAAGTCGTGAGCGTTTGCTATCCGGGCAGCGTCGATCACCTCTTCCTCGGTGGCATCTGGGCGACCGAACAGGATGTTATCTCGCGCCGTCCCGTGGAAGAGGAAGACATCCTGCAACACGATGCTGATCTGCTGACGCAGGCTCTTGAGCGTCAGATCGCGGATATCATAGCCGTCCAGTTTGACAGCTCCGTCCGTGACATCGTAGAACCGCGGGATCAAGCTCGCCAGGGTGCTTTTCCCGACGCCGGTCGGCCCCACCAGCGCGACGACGTTCCCGGCGGGAATATCCAGGTTGATGTCCTCCAGAACCGGCTGGTGATCGACGTACTGGAAGCTGACATCGATGAAATTGACGTGTCCCTCTGCGCGCCCCGGCAGCTCAATGGCGTCGGGCCTCTCTGCGACATCAGGCTCCTCTTCCAGCAACTCAGAAACCCGCTCCGCGCCGGCCAACGCGTGCTGGATGTTCTCCCAAGCGCCGCTCAGCGCGCGAACCGGCTGGTAGAAGAGGTTGAGATAGAGGAAGAATGCAACCAGATCCTCCAGCGGCAATGTCCGGCTCAGAACCAAGCGTCCGCCGAAGTAGATAAGCACCAACGTGCCCAGCGATGACGCGAACTCCACGAAGGGATGGAAGGTCGCCATCAGACGCAGTGCGCGGAGCAGCGAATCGCGGTAGCGTTCAATGTGCTTTCCAATTCGCCCTGCCTCAATCTCCTCGCGGGTGAAGGCCTTGATCTCGCGGATGCCCGACAGGTTGTCGTTAAGCGTCGCGTTGAGATCGCCCAACTCCTTCTGCCGCTGACGAAACGCCGGACGCACGTACTTCGTGAATCCCCTTGCGGCAAGCACGATCAGGGGGATTGGCACGAGCGTGAGCAGCATCAACTGGGGGCTGTAGCTGAAGAGAATTGCCGCAACCCCGAAGAAGAGCAAGACATTGACCAGCGTGTCCGGAATTGCGTGCGCGATCAACGTCTCGAACATATCCGAGTCGTTGACCATGCGAGACATCAGGTCGCCGACTTTGCGATCTTCGTAGAAGCGCAGGGAAAGCCGCTGCAGATGGCGGTAGATGTCCTTACGGGCTTCGGCGACCGCCCCCCAACCGGCGACGTGGGCCATATAGCTACGCAGAAAGCGGAAGACCGCACGCGCCAAGAAGAGAGTCAAGGCAATCACAGCGAGCCGCCCAATGACCTGCATCGCTGTGATCGCAGCCGGATCCCGTATACCGAAAAGCGCCAGTGACTGAATCAAACTCGGGGATTCCGCGTACGTTTCCGGGTCCAGCGTGGGGTTTTGAACGATTGCTGTCATCTCGCGGATCACCTGAGGATCCAGCAGTTGTACGCCGGTAAGCAGGATCATGCTGATAACCGTAATGGCCAGCGCCTTCCTTTGATCCCTCGTATATCCAAAGAGAAACTTTAAAGTCTGCATATCTAACCTAACCTAACCTTCACTCTCAAAGAAGTATTTGTATCTTCATCCTTGATGATACGTCGTAGACTAGGGACTCAGGCCACCACCGCGTCGACAAATTGTCGCTCGTATAGCTCACGATAGAGGCCACCCTTGACCAACAAGTCCTCGTGGGTCCCACGCTCAATGATTCGACCGTCCTCAATCACACATATCGTATCCGCTTTACGGATCGTGCTCAAACGATGGGCGATCACAACAGCCGTTCGACCCGAAAGCAATTGGTCCAATGCATCCTGAATCAGGGCCTCCGTCATTGTATCCACGCTGGAGGTCGCCTCATCCAGGATCAGGATGCGCGGATCGGCCAAAACCGCCCGCGCTATGCAAAGCAGCTGTCGTTGTCCGAGCGAAAGATTGACACCGCCCTCCTGAACTCGAGTCTCATAGCCCTTGGGGGTTCGCATGATGAGCTCATGGGCATTTGAGAGACGGGCCGCCTCTCGGACAGCATCATCTGACGCCTCAGGATCGCCGAAACGGATGTTATCAGCAATCGTGCCGGAGAAAAGAAATGGGTCCTGGGGGACAATACCCATCTGCTTCCGCAGCGACCGCTGTTTTACGTCCCGCACATCGATGCCGTCGATCAAGACCGCGCCCTCTGTCACATCATAGAATCGCGCGATCAGGTTGGAAATCGATGTCTTGCCGGCCCCGGTCGGCCCTACCAGCGCGACGGTCTCACCAGGCTCGATAACCAGGTTCACGTCGCGAAGCACGGGCTCGTCATCGCGATAGGCAAAGGTGACGTCCCGCAGCTCAACGTGCCCCTCAATGGGCGGCATCGCGGGCGCGCCGGGCTTATCGGGGACACCGGGTTCGGTGTCCAGCAACTGCAGGACCCGCTCACCACCAGCCATCGCCGACTGCATCGTCGTGTAGAGCTGACTGAGCTCCTGAATGGGACGGAAGAACTGCGTGACATAGGCCATGAAGGCGATGATCACGCCCAGGGTCAACGTCTCATTCACCACGGCCCGCCCGCCGAACCACAGCACGACCGCTGTCGCTACCGTGCCCAGGAACTGGACGGCAGGCATAAAGACAAAGGAGAGCGAGGTCGCGCGGACGTGAGCGTCACGATTCGCACGGTTGATCTCGTCAAAGCGCTCCTGGGTCGTATCCTCCTGAGCAAACGCTTGGATGACCCGTATCCCCGCCAGGTCCTCAGCGAGATCGCCCACAACCTCTGCAACCGTGGCCCGCATCTGACGGTAGGCGCGCTTCGCGTGGCGCGCGTAGATCGCCGTCGCGATGACCATCAGTGGCATCACGCTGAAGGTCATGAGCGCCAAGCGCGGACTCATAGTCAACATCACAACCACGATCCCACCCAATGTCAGGATATCGCTGGATAGGCTGATGAGCCCCTGTGAGAGCAGATCATTGATGACCTCCACATCGCTGAAGACGCGCGAGATCGTCACGCCGATGAGGTGCGTATCGTGGTAGCCGAGATGCAATTTCTGAAGATGACGGATGAGCTGGGCCCGCATCTCGCCCAACACGTCCTGACCGGTCTTGGCCAGGAGATACTCCTGGCCAGCGGAGGAGGCGTACAGCAGCACGAAGGCCCCAGCCATCACGAGCGCGGTCTGATCGAGCCCGGTCAGATCCGCGTTGGCGATGTGCTGGTCAACAGCAACCTTGGTCAGATAGGGAACTGCAAGCCCGATACCCGACGAGATCACCATCAGGAAGAAAGCGCCCAGCATATTGCGCCAGTGCGGCTTGAGGAAGACCATCAAGCGCGCAAGGATGCGAACATCAAAGGTCTTGCGTTGCTCCTCATCTTCCTTGCCGAGGCTCCGAAGCATTCCCCGGGGGCCACGGCCCATGCTGGTGGTGCCAATCGAGAAACTCATTGTGCCCCCTCTGCGCTACGCACAGGCGCGAGATTGCGCGAACCGATCAGCTCCGTGACCTCCTGAGGTCGCAACTGCCGTTCGTAGATGTCGGCGTAGAGGCCGGAACGGTGCAGTAGCTCCTCATGGGTCCCGCGGGCCACAATGTGCCCATTATCGAGAACCAGAATCTGGTCGGCCATCCGCACGGTGCTCAGACGCTGAGCGATCACGAAGGACGTGCGGTCGCGCATCAGCCGCTCGAGGGCTTTTTGAATCAGGTGCTCGGTCTCGGTGTCAACGCTTGACATCGCGTCGTCCAAGATCAAGATCCTAGGGTCCTTTAGGAGCGCTCGGGCGATCGCCACCCGCTGCTTCTGGCCGCCGGAGAGCGTTGCACCTCGCTCGCCCACGTACGTTTCATAGCCATCCGGCATTTCCATGATGAAGTCGTGGGCCTGGGCCGCTTTGGCAGCCTGGACGACGTCTTCATCGGCGGCGCCCGGGCGACCGAAGGCGATATTCTCACGAATGCTGGCCGCAAAGAGCGTCGTCTCCTGCAGAACAATCCCGATCTGTCCCCGAAGCGAGTCAAGGGTCACGTCCCGAACGTCGTAGCCATCCACGGTGACGCGGCCCGCGGAGACATCATAGAACCGCGGGATCAGGTTGATGATCGTGGATTTACCCGATCCCGTGGTGCCCAATAGCGCAACGATGTCACCGGGCTTGGCCTCGACATTGATCCCATCCAGAACCGTGCGTCGGCCGAAGTAAGCAAAAGAGACGTTCTCGAGGCGCACATGTCCGGCGACCTGAGGCAAATCCACGGCATCGGGGGACTCCTCGACCTCGGACTCTGCATCGAGAATCTCGAAGATCCGCTCGCCGCTCGCCGCCGCTTCGCTCATAAAGGGAATCAGACGCCCGAGGGTCCGCACACGCCCTGCCAACTGGCTGAGATAGGCAGTGAACGCCACGAACTCACCCAACGTCAGCGAGCCACGCACCACGAGACGTCCACCGTACCAGATGATGAAGACCGTGCCGATATCCGCAAAGAACCGCACAGCAGGGTTGTTCAGAGCACGGACCAACGCTGACTTCTCTGCCAGACGGAACCAGATGCGATTCTGCTCGTCAAAGCGGGCGATCTCAGCTTCCTCTTGGGCGAACCCCTTGACGACCCGCGCCCCTCGCAGATTCTGCTCAACCCAGGCGGTCATCTCCGAGACCTGATCTCTGATAGAACGCCAAAGTGGGCGCATGTTCTTGGAGTAGTAATAGGCCTGCACCATCAGGAGCGGCATGGTGATCAAAGAGAGCAGAGTGAGCTGCAAGTTCATCGATGCCAGGATAATCACCGTCGCGATCAGCAGGATCACCCCCTCAACCAAGCGCATCGTGGCTCGCCCATTGAGGAACCGCAGCCGCTCCACATCGTGCATCGCCCGCGCCAGCAGCTGACCCGCTTCGGTGCGGTCATGATAGGAAAATGACAGCGACGACAGCTTCTCATACAGCTCGTTGCGGAGATCGTAGGCGACACTCTGAGACGCCTGCTCGATCCAATTGCCGTGGAAGAAACCAAGGACGCCCTGCAACAAG
This sequence comes from Anaerolineae bacterium, assembly GCA_049974845.1. Lineage (GTDB taxonomy): Bacteria > Chloroflexota > Anaerolineae > B4-G1 > SLSP01 > PWVB01. The sequence goes on from JBNGCP010000052.1 coordinate 15,893, forward strand.
GTCAGACCCAGGAGAGCCAAGACTGACCAGTTCAGATAGGTCAAGTCCCGTTGCGCGACACCTCTGTCGATGATACCCCGGATGAATTGGGGGTTGATAATAGCGAGTCCATTGATCACGAAGAGGAGGAGATATCCACCCGCTGCGACGCGCCAGTGAGGCTTGAGATAGCCGAAACAGCGCAGCAGAATCTGCAGGTCATTCGGCTTCTCCGCAGCCTCAGGCTCGTGCGTGTCGTCACTGGAATTCATTAGGATCGATCTCCATTATTTGTATCAGACTCGAGAAGGCGTCGTCGATCAACTGTAAGCGCTCGGGAGGTAACGCCTTGATACGCTCCCGCAACAGCGGAATGCCACCGAGCGGTGTCGTCTCCGCAAGCTGGCGCCCCTCCGGTGTGAGCTCCACAAAGACCACGCGACAGTCCTCGGTGGAGCGCCGACGCGCGACATATCCCGCTTCCTCCATCCGTGTGACGAGCTCGGAGGCAGAACTGGTACTGACAAACAGGTAGCCACTAATCTGTCCAATCGTCAGCGGTCCCACCTCGTGAAGCTGGCGCAGGATAGCGAGCTCGCGGCCTCGCACGCCCTCACACTGCGTTTTGCGCGCATAGCGGCGGATATAGCGGTAGAGCGTCAGGAACTTCTGGATCACATTCAGCGCGGGGCTCGGTGGTTCCGTACTCATCTCTATCCTCTCTAAACGCTGCGCGTCTCTGACATACCTGACCATTTCACGTACGACTATTTCGGTACCGAATGTTTCGGCACCGAATTATAATAGCACATGTCAGCAGCACGTCAAAATGAGCCTTGGCATGTGTCTTCAGCCCGACGAGGCCGTATGCGACGTGCACGCCGGCATCCTCCATCATCTGACGCCATTCGATGTTGTTGGCCTCATCAAAGCGCGCCTTCACCTCCCCCAAGGCGGCGACCTGCTTGTCATTGTCGGCCGCCTGGATGAGGGCTTGAACGATCGGGGATTCCTCCGACGTCCGGTAGATCGTCTGCTTGATCGCCAGGACCTGCGGGTCGACAGCCGCCTCCTCGACAAGGCGCTGCACGCTGGTCGCAAAGGAATCATAGGATAGACTCGCACGGCCAAACCTGTATCGGTCCGGTTCCGATATCGCCAAAGCGGACAACTTGCGTTATGATTGTCCCCAGTCTGCCGGGAGGTGCGACCTTATGAACGATTTGTTTGGCGGTGATTACAGCGGCGAGCCCTTTCGCCTCTTTGGCCTGCCCCACGTCGTGGCGCTGGTGGCGATCGCGCTGATCAACCTGGGGCTCATTACGTACGGGCAACGAATCCCGGCCCGTTGGCGCAAATGCATCCGCTTCGGCCTTGCGGCACTGCTCCTCATAGACGAGGCCTTGTGGCACATCTGGAACTGGAGAATCGGCGAGTGGACCATCCAGACGATGCTGCCGTTGCACCTGTGTAGCGTCTTCGTCTTCCTGAGTGCGATCATGCTCCTGACAAGGAGCTACAGCATCTTCGAGCTCGCCTACTTTCTAGGCATCGCTGGCGCAATGCAAGCACTGCTGACGCCGGACGCCGGCCCATATGGTTTCCCACACTTCCGTTTCTTCCAAGTGATGGTCTCGCACGGGTCGATCGTCACGGCCGCCGTCTACATGGCTGCCGTCGAAGGATATCGCCCGACCCTCGCGTCGATCAAGCGGGTGCTGATCACGGGTAACCTATATGCAGTTGCAGTCGGCATTATCAACGCCGTCATCGGCAGCAACTACCTCTATGTCGCCCGTAAGCCAGAGACGGCCAGCCTGCTCGACGTTCTGCCGGCGTGGCCCTGGTATCTGCCGATTCTGGAGGGCATCGCCCTCCTGATGATCGCGCTGCTGTATGCACCCTATGCACTACGGGATCTCAGGCCAAAGCGAATCGCGAGAGCGGGCGCAACGCGGGCCCTCGACGCCCCTTAACAGCAGAAGGACGCCTCGTTTCAGGCATCTCTCGTGTAGACGCGCCAGCGCTTGTAGATCTCGGCGCCCATATGCTGGCCCATGAGCACCGTCTGCGGATTATCCATGGACGTGATCGAGAGATCCACCCACTCGAAGCCCTTAGCCCGGGCCCGCTTGGCCATCGTATCGAAAAGCAGCGCCGCCACGCCGGTCGACCAGTACTCCGGCAACACGAGCACGCTCTTGATGGTCAGACATCGCGGCTGTCTCCGCTTGAGAGGCCACAGTCCCATATGCCACCACAGCCGGACATAGTCCCAAGGATAGCGCAGTCCATTGACGTGAATAAACACCTCGTTCAGATTGGGCACACCCGGTAGCCAGCCCACGGTTTCTCCATCGGCGTCGGCGAAGAGGATCAGGTCGAGGTCAGCGATCTGCCGAAAGGGCGCGACCAACGCCTCCACGTCAGCACGATGCCAGCCGATGAAGCCCTGAAGATGCGCTAACGAGGCATTGAGCAGCCGGTGCAGCCTGTCGATCTCATCGTCCCAATGCGCAAGATCAGGCCCCCGAATGACGAAGTCACGTCGCTGCCGCACCTTCGCAGCCAACTCCGCAAGCCGACGCAGGGCCGGTGTCTCCTCGGTGATGTCCACGGCCATCGCGACGTTGTCGGGCCGGGCCGGTCTGAAACCGTAGCGCTCCACAAAGTCCTGGTAGTAAGGTGGCGTGTGCCCACAAAGAAGCGTTGGGGGACGATCGCGCCCCTCAATGAGCACGCCATAGCTGTTCTCGTGATCGAGGTTGAAGGGACCGGTGAGGGTGTCCAGGCTGTGCGCCCGCGCCCAAGCGCAGGCCTGAGCGAACAAGGCGGCGGCGACCTCGTAGTCCTCCAGGACCTCAAAGAAGCCGAAGATCGCATCGCGGCGGTCGTGCGCGGCGTTGGCAAACTTATCCTCCGCAGCGCAGATTGTGCCTGCCGGATGTCCGTCGCGCCAGGCCATAAAGAACGCGGCCTCGCCGTGGCTGAAGAAAGCCCCACGTTCCGGATCGATCGTCTTGGCGCGCTCCGGCAACAGAGGCGGCACCCAGAGCGGATCGTCGCGATAGACTCGCCAGGGAAACGTGAGAAAGCGCCGTCGCTCGCGCGCTGTGTGCACCTGCCGGATCTCGATGCTCATCCGCAGCAAAACCCCCACGGCGCTACGCACCGCGCACCGGTCATAGCGTCAGCGGCCTCCACTAGATCACGTCCCCCGTGGAAGCGGCAGATCGCGCCTTTAGCTCCTGAACAATCCTCATATACTCAACGCGGTCAAGGGGATACCGGAAAGCCAGGACAATGCCGATGCAAAGCAACAACGCCGGGATCGGTCCCATCACGATCCGCAGGCCCAAGAGCGCGCTGGCCGACTGCTGCGACGCGTTAGGCACGTAGCCGGTCACCTCTAGGACCAGAAGTGCCAAGGGAATCGCGATGGAGGCAGCCACCTTGTGAGCCAGGGTCGTCAGGCTATAAAACATGCCCTCGTGCCGCTCGCCGGTCTTCCACTCGTCCCACTCGACCGCATCGGGAATCATCGCCCACGGCAACACGTGAACGGCAGCCACGCCAATACCAGCCAACACACAGAGCCCCAAGATCACCGTCAGGCTGGTGCTTGGCGCCACGGTCACCAGTAGGATCTGAACCAACGCCCAAAATGCCACACCGCCGATATAGGCCCAACGTTTGCTCCAGCGCTGCGAGACCCACTGCCAAAGCGGCAACGCCACCATAGCCGTGACGAAAATGACGGCCATGATCAGATCGCTCTGAGCCTCGCGGCGCAGCCAGTACTTAACATAGAAGAGAAGCGTCGCCTGCACGACGGTGACCGCAATCCACGCCGCAAGAAAGAGGGCCAGTCCATAGAGGAACGGTGTGTTCCTGCGGGCGGCCCGAATCGACTGCCGGAGGTTTGGCTGCGCCAACTCCGTATGAGCTTCGCGCTCCTCCGTGCCGACAAAGACGAGCAGAAGCGGCAGGGCCGAGATCAGCCCAAAGAGCCCGCCCATCACGGTCACCCGGCCTGCATTCTGCGGCTCGAACGAACCTACGATCAACAGCGGCACCGTGAATGCGATCAAGCTACCGAGGATGGAGAAGAACATCCGATAGGTCGTCAAGGAGGTCCGCTCATCATAGTCGGAGGTCAGCTCCGGCGTAAGCGCGAAATAGGGCATGTAGACGAACGTGGCAGCGGTGTCAAAGATCACGTAAGCAGCAGCGTAATAGGCCACCAGAGCGATCCGGCTATCCCAGGGTGGTTTCCACCAGAGCAGCGTGAAGGCTAGGGCGAAGGGGAGAGAACCGAACAGCAGGAAGGGCCGACGCCTACCCCACCGCGTCCGCGTACGATCGGAGATGTGGCCGATGATCGGATCGTTGATCCAGTCCCAGCTTTTCCCAATGAGGATGGCCAGGCCCGCCAGACCGGGTGAGATCCCCACGACGTCCGTCAGAAAGATCGCCAGATAGGCACCGATGATGGTTGACGTCAGGCTGAAGCCGATATCGCCGGAACCGTAGATAAGCTTGGCGCTTCGAGACAGATGATCGGACATGGAGGGCCTCCTCGCTATGGCACAGGTTAGGGCTACCAGGAGGATAGGCGCGGTTTCGTCTACGTCAAGCGTGCTTCAAAAATCGAACGCGACCGGATTAAGCCGCGCACCGGCAGCTTGTTATTCGGAAACGCCCTTTTGAGAGATCGGACAGTGCTCTCGGCCAACACTCTGATGGACGTGTCTTCCGGATGGAGGCTCTGCCGCTGCTGGGCTACCTCAATAGTTCGCGCTTGCACGTACAGCGTCGGCCCCACTCGTCTTCGATCTTGAACATGACACAGATCGTTGAAGAACGGACAATCTACACAACCCTCATGGGCAAAACGGGCAATGAAGCGTCCTGCTGCCCGCCCTGGGACCAATCCAGCAGTGCAACCTTGGCGACAGGTGACACTGGTAGGCCCCCCTTCGTCATCCGCCTCCCACGTGTATTCCTCCCGTCCCCATTTGCCAGCGGCGCTACGTCCTCCCCGCATGCGAGTGGCACGCAGCTCCACCTTGTGTTTCTCACAAGCCGCTTCGCCTTGAGGTCCAGTGTAGCCGCCATCCGTCGTGACTCGATCCACCCCAATCTCGCGTTCAGCCTGATCATCCAGCGATTGTTCCATCAACGTCGCGTCATCCGTCCGGTTCGGTTCCACTTGCACGTCTGTGATCAACTGAATCGCATTCTCGGGATCTGCTGTCTCACTCACATTGATCACATACCCGCCGCGGAAGCGTCTGCTCCCTTTGATTCGGTACGTGGCGTCACCATCATGCGGCGATTGCAGGCTATCTGCCGATACCTCCTCCCCTGGACGCAGCCTCACCATCCCGCCCGTGTCTCGTTCATATTGCACTTCCAGCACACGCTTGACCAAGGCAAGCGCATCACTGTCCGGCGCTTCCTCGGTCAGCAGGGCCTCAACGGCGCTCAGCTCTTGTCCGATCGTCTGCAGGTGCTCTTCCGCCTCAGCGTTGGGTATCTTGTAACAAACTTGGTGGGGTCGACCCTCCAAGTAAACCGACCAGCGTTCGCCCCAACTCGCCTGGGCAGCGTCAGGCAGCTGTTTGTGAACAGCCTGCAACACGGCTACCAGCAGCTCCAACCGGCTCATCTCCGCCAGATTGCTCAGGATCTGCGTGCTATCCATCCGCTGCCAACCGGTGACCACTGCCACCATCTCCAGGTGCTCATCGGTGACCTGCTCAAAGGCCTTTTCCATCAAGTTAATGCCGGTCTCATCGGCATACTCTCGCACCCGACGGCGGAAATTGTACAGCGTCCTCAAGGTGAACACCTCAGCGCTCAAGTCGTGCAGTCCCAAGGCGTGTCGTACCTGCAGGTTGTAGCACACTTGCTGGTACAGGACCTCATCGCTCCAGCCGAACCCGCTCTTCAGGATCTACAAGCCTACCAACACATTCACCGGCACGTTCGGATGCGATGCCTTCTCACTATACAGAGGGGCAAAGATCGTCTCATCGATCCGACACAGCACCAGTCGGTAGAAGGCCTCGGCCCACGAACTCAGCAGCCTGTCTCTCAGCTTCGCGGGCAACCAGTCTTCGGCGCTGAAGAAGCTCTTCTGGCGGTGTTGCTCGTTCTCGCGAAACATAGACCTCCAAGAGGGGCTAGACGCTTCACGTCTGTCAATTGCCCTGTGCAAGTGTACCACGTCTATCCAATCATGTCAGCTTCTGAGCCCCTTTTTTCAGTAGAGCCGTCTTTGCTTTCCAGAGGTAGGCGAGCGATCAATCGGCGGGTCTGCTCACACTCTGCAATCTGCTCCTGCGAGCACGGACCACACGCGCCCCAGGATGGATCCCATCTCATTCAGGAACCCGCGGACCTGCTCCTGCGTTCGCTTCGGATTGAGCAGCGCTATTCCTGCCACGCTGCCAGTCATCATTCGCCCCCACTTCGGGGCTCTGCCCCAGACCGTAAGGATGAAGCTGCCGTAGACGAGGGCCATCGCCAGTTGCAGCGGCGCCATCTTATGGGGTTTCCGCGCGCTCAGGCCGGCGAGCGCCACTCCCCCTGTGACAAGCAGCAAGGGCAGCGCCCCCCACACGACCAGGCAGGTCGCGAGGGCCAGGGTCAACCCGATATCCGCCACCAGGTCGCAGCGCCCCAGACGGGTCGGGCGGCGTGCCCGGCGCGCGAGCGGCCCGTCCAGCACGTCCGTGATCCAGGCCAAGACGGTGAGCGTCGCCGCCGCGGCCAGCCCCTCGTCCGGTCCGCGCACGACGCCGACCTGGAGGATGACAACCACGAGCAGAAACCGCAGCAGAGTCAGACCGTCGGCCAGTATATTCATTTTGGCTATCTCCGGGTTGTGCGTTCGACGACGCTGGGTCACCTACGTGTCTTGGTCAGCGGCCGAGATCGGGTTCAGTCGGTGAGCCAAACAGGACGATCATGCCAGCCACTAATTCAGGAGCGCCAGCAGGCGTGGAAGGGCCTCAGGCGCGGCCTGCTCCCCGGCAGTGATGATCTCGGCGGCTCGGGTGAAGCCGGTGAGCGCCGTCACCTCCGGGGGGATGGCAGGGCGGATGATCAGCTCGGGGTGGGCCTCTTCTAGCCGACGGCGGTTGCTCTCCGCCATCATCACCGCCAACGAGCGGTACAGCACCTCCATCGTCTCCACCAGCCCGTTGGGGATGTAACGGCGCCGCCGGAGCAATTCGGACAGCGAATGGGTCGCCTCTTTGTCAGAGGCCATGTCCACAGCGATGACGACGTCGGCGCCCATCTGCCGCACCACGTCGGTGGGCAGGTTGTTGAGGAGCCCGCCGTCCACCAGGAGTTGCCCGCCCCGCTCCACCGGCGTGAAGAGGCCAGGCAGGGCGATGGTGGCCCGCACCGCGTCCGCCACCCGGCCCTGGTTCAGGTACACCGTCTCACCGCTGTTCAGGTCCACGGAGACCAGGGTCAGCGGAAGGCGCAACTGGTCAAAGGTGCAGTCGCCCAGATGGTCGCTCAGGTACTCACGCACCTTTTGGCCCTCAAACAGGCCGCCCTGGAGCATGGTCGGGTCGGCCAGGGCCAGCAGGCGGCGCAGGCTGGCCATGCGCAGCGCTTCGTGCTCCATAAACTCAGGGCTCAGACCGGCCGCGTAGGCCGCCGCGATGAGGCCGCCCATGCTGGTGCCGGCCAGAAAGTCAACGGGACCCCCCGCCTGTTCCAGCACTTTGAGCACGCCGATGTGGGCCAGGCCGCGCGCACCGCCGCCGCTGAGGGCAACACCAGTCTTACCCGTTCGCGATCCAGTCGCTCGCGTGGCCATTTTCCCTTCCGTACCTCTCTGCTATTCGCGTGGCCAACGGCCCAGTATCAGCACAGCCGCTGCCAGCAGCCATCCGCCAGCGATGAAGACGCTGGCGCCTTCTCTGTCGGTGACCAGCAGCGTAGCTCCTCGCAGCATCAGCAGCACGGTCCCCGTCATCATCAGCGCCAGTCTCGGATCGGGAGGTACCCGGTACAAGTCGCGCAGGAAGGTCCAATCCACATGGCTGGCCCACCATACGATGAGGACCGCGAGCAGGGCTCCCAGGATCGACGGCGAGGACCAGTTCACCCAGCGCCATTCCCCTTTGAGCGGGCCTGGAACTGCGCGGACGTGCTCGCGCCCGTCGTCCAAACCAGATCTTCCTGCGACGGCATCAGCTACAACCCCTCCCAGTCCGGCTCTGGGGCCTCTTCGAGACCGCCGAACGCCCTCAGGATGTCCACGTCTTCCAGCGGAAAGTGGCGGGCGAGGAGCGGTAGAAGACGGTTCATCAGTCGGCCGCGCTGCGCCCGGGCCTTTCGGTTTCTAGTCTGCCAGTTGCTCGACCCGGGTGGCCAGGTCGTCGATCTTCTGATGCAGTTCCTCGACGTCTCTACGGGAC
>JBNGCP010000052.1:24418-27188 GCA_049974845.1 Anaerolineae bacterium
CCGGGTGGCCAGGTCGTCGATCTTCTGATGCAGTTCCTCGACGTCTCTACGGGACGCTGGCATACTGGCGCGGGACTTCTCAAGTTCGTCGCGCACCAGCTTGTGCAGCTCTTCCCGCTTCGCCTGGCCCCGCTCCACCAGCCTCTCCACAAGGGAGGGGGCCTCCTCTCGGCTGACCTCCCCCTCCTCGACCAGTCTGTCCACGAACCGAACTACCCTTTCGCGGGTCAGCGTCAGCACGCCCAGGCCGGCCAGCAGACTTCTCTCAACCAATCCAGCCATTGTTCACCTCCCTCTAACGTTTCGTCTCTCTCGTTTCACGCAGATTCAAGTGCCGCTGGCTAGGTAGCGCCACATCGCGGACACATCGCCTTCCTCTCCCTCCCATAGGCCGACAGTCTGCAACACCTCACGGGCAAAGTCGGAAAGGCGCCTCTTGTCCTCGCCAGTCAAGTTGTCCAGGTACTCGTGGAACTGCCGGGACTGGGAGAGGAGCAGGGCCGTGCCCCGGCGGTTGGCTCTCTCGACCAACGAGAGGGCCAGGCCGAGGCCGGCCAGCGAGTAAAGCAGCCTCCACGCCGGCGGGCCGAACCAACGCAGGTTGGAGACGATCTGCCGGGCAAGCGCCGTCCTCCGCAGCTCGTAGAGGAGCAGGATGATGACCGTGATTATGTCGGCGGCGAAGAGCAGCGGCGATTTACGCTCCGGGATGCGCTGCAGGAGCTGGTTCAACAAGTCCTGGTAGTCGGTGGCCTTTTCCTTCTCCAAGGCTTCCAGGATGTCCGCCTCAGCCTGCTCCCATTCCTGCTCGCTGAGCGCGCCGCCCCACTGGGCCAGCAGGGCCATCGCCTCCTGCGTGGGGAAGAAGACGACGATGGAGCGACCGCGGTGACCCTCGGGGCGCACCATCTCGGAGCGCGCCAGTTCTTTCTCTTCCAACAAGCGCAGCATCTCGTAGGCCGTGACCGGGCTGACGTCCAGCGCCTGGGCCACGTCTGTGTAATGCACCGCATGCTCGGCCTCGCGGTAGAGGTCGAGCAGCCGGCTCAGGAAATCTCGTTGTCTGGAGGATAACTTCACCGCTCTTCTCCTGAACGCACTGAGTGGTTCACCGGCCGCTGTTCCATCTGCCCACGCCCGTCGCCCTGCAGATAGGCGCGCTCCCAGATGCCGTCCATCAGCTCCGCCACCGCCCGATCGTATGCCATCAGCCCGTCGCGGTAGCTCGGGTCGATCATCGCCTGCAAGGCGGCCTCGTCCTCGGGGTCCGGCTCGGTCATCTGTAGGATGCGTCGGAAGTCGGCGTGGTGGTCGCGGATGGGACAGGGCATGAGCCAATTGCCGTGCTCCTCCGGTCGCATCGCCGCAAATCCGTACCCGTCCTGCCACTCGCGGATGGCCTGGAAGAATGGCTCTCCCAGCACGTCAGTCAGCGTCCGGCCCTGGCGATAGACGTCGTTGATGTTGACCGGTGAGTAGGGATTGAAGACGCAGGGCATTACCTTCCCGTTCCAGTCGATGTAGAGGTAGCCACCCGCACGCCCGGCCGAAATGCAGCCTTTGGAGCAGGTGCCCAGGTTCCAGAAGTCGGCCAAGAAGTACTGCTTTTCGCGGATCACCTGCCAGGTGCGCCGCCACATCCAACTCCGCTGCTGGGGTGTGGGAAGCAGGTCCAGCGTGAAGCCCCGCCCGATGGGCATGTACTGGAAGATCCAGCCGTAGAGCGCTCCCTGTTCCTCGAAGAAGAAGTCGAGGAAGTCGTCGGAGAGGATCTCCTCGCAGTTCTCGCAGGTGGCGGTGAGAGAGATGCCGAAGGGCACGCCGACCTCCCGCAGGTTGGCCATCGCGATCAACACCCGCTGAAAGACGTCCTCGCCGCGTCGAGCGTCGGTCTTCTCCTCGAACCCCTCCACTGAGATGGCTGGGGTGAGGTTGCCCACCTCGGCCATGCGGGCCGCCACTTTTTCATCAATCAGTGTGCCGTTGGTGTACATCAGGAAAAGAGCGTCTGGGTGCCTGGCCGCGGCATCAAGGACATCCTTGCCCCGCGAACGATAGGCCAGCGGCTCGCCGCCGGAGATGACGACGAAGCCCGCGCCCCACAGCTCCTGCGACTCAGTGATAAGCTGGTCGAAGACCTCCCAGTCGAGCTTCTGGCTGTCACTGCCGGAACTGGCGTAGCACCCCGTGCAGTGCAGGTTGCACAGTTTGCCTGGTGAGATGGTAAGGAAACTAGGCGGGTGGCGCCCACCGTGTTCATAAACAAAGCGGTCGCGTGCCGCTTGATGCTCCGCGTTCGTGAAGGCGTTCACCAGACCGCGCAGCAAGCCTCTGATCACCCTCTCGGAGATGAGGCCTCGCTCCAACGCGCGATCGATAGAGTGGAACAGCGCCCGAAGGATGTCCGCCTGGTCGCGGTAGACAGCGGCCGGGCGGGGCCTCCCGGCCCCGTGCCCATTCTCCAGGGGCTGACAGAAGCGTCTGTCAGCATAACGCAGTAGTGGGCGACGGAGCGGCCGGTGCTGCACCGCGCTGGCTATGATGTTGGTCAATCTCTTGGTCTGCCCGGTGGACGCAAGCGTACGAACGACGTGCTCCAGTTCCATAATTGTCTCCTTTGTCCATCTCGGCATCAGCGAACCTCGGGCAGCCACTGCTCCCTGGCAGATCCAGGTGGCTGCCAAGGTCTCAGAACTGCCTAATCTTCCGAAAGTTCCTAAAAAAGGATACCATAAGAGGGCGGCATTGTCAAGATGACGCATTCACGAAC
>JBNGCP010000053.1:0-24557 GCA_049974845.1 Anaerolineae bacterium
GCGAGATAATGATCAAGGCTTTGCGGATTCTCTGCCGGGTCGCAAGTTGGGTCTCCATGCTACCTCTTGCTACGATCTACCGATGGGCATGATGCCCGAGGACGCAAGGCTGTCAAGCTTGCGCATTGCTATGCGCCCCTCAATGAGCTAGTAAGGGGGGGCGCGACGCTCCACGTGTGCGGTCGACGGCTGATTGCCCGAGAAGCATTGTCGAGATCGGCCATGATGCAGTACACTAGACCACGCTGAAACATCTCACCGGTATCGCAGTGGACAAGGAGTGGCTATGCAAAAGGTTGGCGCCGCCGTCTTGGGTGTGTTGCGCTTCATCGGGATTTCGCTCCTCATCGACCTCGGTCTCTTTGTCGCGGTGACTCTGTCCTGCTTGATCGTGGGGCCATGCAGCAACGAGATCTACAGCGAGCGTATGTTCTGGGTCGGTATGGTCGCCTCCGTCGCAGCCATGCCCGCGGTTTTGGCCGCGTTGAGCACCAACCGTGGCTACTATGACAGCCCCTTCACCGCCGGGATGGACACGCAGGTGGCTCACACGATTATCGAGGATGGTCGCCTGAGCCTAACCAAGCGATCCCGGTACATGTGGCGGATGATCACAATCGGCGCCGGCGGGATCGGGCTGGCGGCTGCGATCGACCTGCTCAACCTTGCCATTCCCTAGTCGGCGGGAAGGGGTGACGATCGCCCTCCAGGTGTGGGAGAATCTTGGATACTGAGCGGGCGCATCGCGCGGCGCGGGCTTGAGTACTTAACGATAGCGATGTATGATCATTCCCAGGAGCCACTCAGGTCGGGGGGATCGACGCCATTCTGGCAGACTCTATCCGCCGGACCGAATCGGTAACTCAATACAGGGAGGCTAGACCAATGAAAAAGCGAAAACTGGGCAGGACGGGTGAAGAGCTTTCGGTGATCGGATTTGGCGGCATTCTCGTGATGAACGAGACGGCGGAGAACTCTGCGGCGTTCGTGGCGGAGGCGGTCGAGGAACGCGGCGTTAACTACTTCGACGTGGCCCCGAGCTACGGCAACGCCGAGGAGATGCTGGGCCCGGCGTTGGAGCCCTACCGGGACGGGGTGTTCCTCGCGTGCAAGACGGGTAAGCGCGACGCTGCCGGTGCCGAGGAGGAGCTCAACGCTTCGCTGAAGCGGCTGCGGACCGATCACTTCGATCTCTACCAGCTCCACGCGATGACGACGATGGACGATGTCCAGGCTGTCTTTGGACCCGACGGGGCGATGGAGACCTTCATCAAGGCACGGGACCAGGGAAAGGTGCGGTTCCTGGGTTTCTCCGCCCATTCGGAGGAGGCCGCCCTCGCCCTGATGGAGCAGTTCGACTTCGACACCATCCTCTTCCCTATCAACTGGACCTGTTGGCTCAAGGAGGGCTTCGGCCCAGATGTGGTAGCCCGCGCCCAGCAGAAGAACATGGGCATTCTAGCGCTGAAGACGCTGGCGAAACGGGCGTGGGGTGAGGACGAGGAGCGGGAATGGGCCAAGACATGGTATAAGCCCGTCGAGACCTACGAAGAGGCCGAGCTGGCAGTGCGGTTCACGCTCTCGAAACCCGTGACCGCTGGAGTCAGCCCCGGGCATATGGAGCTCTTCCGTTGGGGCTGTGAGGCCGCCGAGGCCTTCAAGCCGATCACGGATGAGGAGATTGAGATGCTGCGGACGCGGGCCGCGGATCTGGAGGCGATTTTCCCACAGACCTAGTGCGTGGGAGTAGGAAGTCAGCAGTAGGAAGTAGGACAGCGCGAGGCGGTTGGCGCCTCGCGCTGTGTTCTATCTATGGTAGCTGGCCTCGCGAAGATGCGCATCGACCGGGCGCGCGTCTTTTGACCCCTGGCGCCAGCGAGGGGGCATGATAAGATAGGTGAATCACCACGCACCTGGCAACCGAAAACCGGCGTGAGGTACACGCCGAAAAGGAAGAGGTGAGAACTGACGACGATGACTTCTATGACAGGCCTTGAGCGCATCACAAACATCCTCAAACGCGAGCCCGTCGATCGTATCGGGCTCTTCGAGCACTTCTGGTCCGACACCCAGCGAGTGTGGACCGAGCAGGGCCACATCCAGCCCGGCGAGAACCTGGCCGACCACTTCGGCTTCGATATGCAGCTGCAGTGGCCCTTCAACGTGATCGCCGACCTGGATTTTGAGCCCGAGGTTCTGGAGGAGACCGAGGAGACGATCCTCACGCGGGACGGTAACGGCGCGGTGCTCAGGCGCCACAAGCTGCACGACGCGACGCCGGAGCACATCGACTTTCTCGTGAAGGACCGCGCGGCTTGGGAGGCGCACATCAAGCCCAAACTCAAGCCCGAGCGTCGCCGCATTAACTTCGAAGCGTACCGGCAGGCCAAGGCACAGGCGCACAAGGCCGGACGCTTCTTCGCGTGGTCGGGCGTCAACGTCTTTGAGATCATGAAAGATGTTGCCGGTCACGAGTATATGCTGATGGGCATGGCGCTCGATCCCGAATGGGTCAGGGATATGGCGATGACCTACGCACAGCTCACCGTCGATCTCCAGGAGATCCTCTTTGCCGAGGAAGGATGGCCCGACGGGATCTGGTATTATGAGGACATGGGCTACAAGCAACATCCGTTCATGTCGCCGAAGATGTATCGAGAGATTATCCAGCCGGCTCACGCGCTCACGGTCGGGTTTGCCAAGCGCAACGACAAGCCGGTCATCATGCATTCCTGTGGCTACGTGGAGCCCCTCCTCCCCGGTATGATTGAGGCCGGCATCGACTGCCTGCAAGTGATTGAGGTCAAGGCGGGGATGGATCTGCTAAAGCTCTATCGGGATTATGGGGACGTGCTTTCCTTCATGGGCGGTATCGACGTGCGGGTGTTGTATACCAACGACCGCGAAAAGATCGATGCCGAGCTCGAGGCCAAGATCCCGACCGTGATGCAGAACTACGGCTACGCCCTGCACAGCGACCATTCCATCCCCAACACCGTGCACTACGATACGTTCCGCTACTACATCGAGAAAGGGCTGTCGCTGGGAACCTATTCCACCAACGATCGTTGACATTGGTCTCAGTTATGCTAATGTGGAAGTCCCCAAAGTGTGGGGACACGTACTCGATCCGGCCCGTTGCGCAGTCGGTAGTCCGTATCGAGGTCTGGCGTGATAAGGCAACGTAAGGCAACGCACTTAAGGCAACGCACTTAAGGCAACGCACTTAAGGCAACGCACTTAAGGCAACGCACTTAAGCTAACAGGGCGCCGAGTGGGCGTACGCCAGGGTACGCAGCAGCGGGGGAACCATTCTGTGAGGGGCGAATCGGGTGACGCGCGACCGGACGGCAACTGGCACTGAGGATGAAGGGCCGGAGCGCGTTCGGGGATACAGGGTCACCTGTAGGGCTAGCTTCTTCGGCCCGAGCCCGTCAGCTAACCCCGTAGGCGTGGAAGAAGGACACCCCATTGACGGGAGGTGTCCTTTTTTGTGTTGGTTAGGATAGATGAAGAACCCGATTGACAGGCTAAGGCAGATCCTGCAGTCCACGCTGGGGCGGTGGCAACGCGCACTGAGCCGATTCCTTTCCGGCATGCGATACCGGTTGAGGGAATCCGGCTGGGCGCGCCTTCCCTCTCTGGAGCGGCTGCGCACGGCTGAGCTGCCACGACTGCGACGTCAAGCACGAACCCGGACGGACCGCAACATCTGGCATCTCTACGTGGAGACCTTCTGGGCCGGTATCTTCATGGCCGCCATCGCTTTCAACGCCACCTATGCCCTGCGGCTGGGGGCCTCAAACACCCAAATTGGCTGGCTCTCCTCGATTCCGTCGCTCCTGGCGATGGTGGTACTGGTTCCGGCGGCGCGCTTCCTGGAGAGGCAGTCGGATCGCGCGCCGTACATACGGCGCAGCCTCTTCATCGGACGGGCCGCCTTTGTGGGTGCGGCGATTGCACCGTGGATCCTGCCGCGCCACGCTGCAGAGGTGGTGATCGCCGTCCTCATTCTCAGGTCCATCCCAATGCAGTTCTACAGCGCAGGCTTCACCCCGCTGCTGGCCGATATCATCCCAGTCCGCGACCGTGCCCTGGTGATCGCTAACCGCAGCATCATCCAGGGAGCGACGACAGCGATTAGCACCTACCTCTTCGGCAAGTGGATGGACGCGGCGGCTCAGATTCCCTGGGCGAGGTTCCCGGTTAACTATCAGATCGTCTACCTGATCGGCACCGTCGCCGGTGTGCTCAGCGCCTATTTCGTGAGCCGCATCGAGGTGCCGAAGACGCCGGTGATCGAGCATCCTCGCCCCCGACTCCAGATGCCGAAACTGAGAGAGTTGCGGGAGAAACTCGTCCGCCTGGCACACGAAAACCAGGGTTTCGTACGGATCACGATCAACACCTTCGTCTTCAACATAGGCGCGTGGTTGGTCGGCCCACTCTATATGATCTTCTTCGTGAGGCAGCTCAATGCATCGGATAGTTGGGTTGGTCTCAATACGACCGTGGCGCAGGTCGGCGTCATCGTAGGATATCTGCTCTGGCGCGCCGTTATGGAGCAGCGCGGCACGGATTGGACACTGCGGTTCACGGTACCCATGGCCGCGAGTTACGCCTTCTTGGTGGCCCTGTTTCCGAACCTGAGCTTGATCCTGGTCTGGGGTATCGTCATCAACGTCATCAACTCCGGTGTCAACCTCGCCCACGGCACCATGCTCTACGATCTGTGCCCGCCCGAGCAACGGGCGACCTACTTGGCGATCTATGCCACCCTCTCCAACGTCGGCGCCTTTGCTGCACCGATGCTGGGCGTGGCGCTGTCGGAGTGGATCGATATCCGGTGGATTCTTATAGCGGGCGGCGCTATTCGACTGATCGGCGCGGGCCTCTTTCATCTCTATCCGGTCAAAGCCGCCGGAGACACGCACGACGCATGAAATCCTTCGTGGTGCCCACAGGGCGCATCTGGGCGGGGCTTCGATATCGGCTTGCAGAGGTACCGTGGGCGCGCTCACTGCGGCTCCGTCTTCGTGCGGGGGCATATGGCGGTGGCGCCCGCGCCGACAGCACGCGCTCCGAGGTCGAGCGCAATGTCCGCTATCTCTACATCGAGATCTTTTGGGCGGCGATCTTCAGCGCTGTCTTCGCCTTCAACGCGACCTACGCGCTGCGCCTCGGTGCCACGAATCAGATGGTCGGATGGCTCTCCTCGCTCCCGTCCCTCTTCGCGATGTTCTTGATGATCCCGGCGGCGCGCTTCCTGGAGAGCAGAGACAACCCCTCGCCGTGGATGGTCGGCTCCCTCGCCCTGGGACGTGCGGGCTTCCTAATGGCCGCCCTCGTGCCCTGGTTATTCCCGAAGCGGGCAGCCGAGGTCATCATCGCCCTGTTTGTAGTCCGAACCATCCCGATCACGTTCTTCAACACCGCCTTCAGCCCGCTATTGGCCGACGTAATCCCCACACGCGATCGCTCGCGGGTCTTTGCCAACCGCAATATTATCATGAGCGCGACCACCGCCGCTGTGACCTTTTTGGCCGGCAAATGGCTCGATGCGGCGCTCCAGCTTGAGTGGGCGGCCTTTCCCCTCAACTACCAACTGCTCTACGTGATCGGCGGCTCGGCCGCGCTGATCAGCGCGTTCTTTGTCTCGAAGGTTCGCGCACCCGACCGAACGGCGACCCGGTTGAAGCCCGCGCCAAAGCGCCCCCAGGTGAGGTTGAGGGATCTCCGCAAGGTCTTCCGGGCCATCGTGACGGAGCGCCGCGACTTCGCTCTGATCACGGTGAATACCCTGATCTTCAACCTGGGTGCCTGGCTCGTGATGCCACTCTACACGATCCTCTTCGTCAAGGAGCTTGGGGCCTCGGACGGGTGGATCGGCCTCAATTCGACATTGGCGAATCTGGGCGTCATCGCCGGCTACGCCCTCTGGCGTCCCTGGATCGCACGGCTGGGAGACAATCGGGCGCTTCGACTTTCGGTGCCGCTGGCCGCAAGCTACGCCTTTCTCGTCGCGCTCTTCCCAAACCTCACCCTGATCTTGGTCTGGGGCATCCTCATCAACCTGATCAATCCCGGCGTCAACCTGGCCCATACCAACGTCTTCTACCGCGTCTGCCCAGAGGAGCGACGGGCGAGCTATATGGCCATCTACTCATCCATCATGAACGCCGGCGCGTTCGTCTGTCCCATGATCGGCGTCGCCCTCGCAGAGGTGATGGACATCCGCTGGGTGTTGGCGATCGGCGGCATCGTGCGCCTGCTAGGCGGATTACTTTTTCACGTATGGCGGATTGAGGATGGAGAAGTGGTAAGCTGACAGCTAGAAGCTACCTTGCCCATCCGCGCAGCCGCGCATATCCTATCTCAGGAGCGAGACATCAATGCAGAACACAACGAGAGAGCCAAACGGAACTATGACGACACCATCGAAACTCACCCACCAGGTTCGTGCCGTTCATTGCGACCATCAGGCCGACGACGAGACCGTCTATGCCGCCCTGCGCCGCGCGACGATGCCGCTGGAGCGCGCCTGGGCAAAGCTCAAGAACGCCCAGCGCATTGCGATCAAGTTCAACCAGGATTACCGTCCCGACAGCGTGCCCTACTTCCAGGGGCAGCGCCAACAACTGGTCAGCGACAAGGTAGCTCATGCCGTGATCCGGCTGCTGCGGGAGGAGACAAAGGCTGAGCTATTCTACACCGATATCACGGCGTTCGAGCGCACCGACGACCCCAACCCACCGCCTTCGGCTCAGTTGGCACCCCTGATGTCCGAGCTCGGCGTCGCGTATGTCAACGGCGATCGCCCACCCCACAAGGTCTATGCCGTGCCCGGCGGCGGGCAGATGTTTCGGCAGTACCTGTTGCCGGAGGAGATCGTCGAGGCCGACGCCCTGGTGGACGTGCAGCGGATGAAGAACCATGCTTTCATGGGCGTCACGCTGACGCTGAAGAACCTCTTCGGGCTCGTGCCCCGGGAACCTCACGGGCGGTCGCGGCAGTACTTCCACCACATCATACGCATGCCCTATGTGCTTGCCGACATCGGACGCATCTTCAACCCCACGCTCAACATCGTCGATGCCTTGGTCGGGCAGGCCGGTCGCGAGTGGGGAGATGGGGAGGGGCTGGGCCGCGTCGTCAACGCGCTGATAGCAGGCGATCACCCGGTCTCGACCGATGCCGTGGGCATGACGCTGATGGGGCACGATCCTCAAGCCGACTGGCCCACGCCGCCGTGTCACCGTGATCGAAGTGCCGTGCTCGTCGCTGCACAAGGCGGTTTCGGGACCGTTGATCTCGACGCGATCGACATCGTTTCAGAGGTGAAGCCGCAGCCAGAGGGCACCTTCTTCTCCGTCGAGACCGACTCCGAGGAGCGTGTGGTGAGTTGGCGCCGCACGACCTGCGAGCAGGCGCTCTACTACCGCGACCACATGCGAGACTTTGTGGACAGGTACGCCGGGCAGTATATCCTGCTCCAGGAGCGAGAGGTCAAGTGGCACGATGAGAGCAGCATTCTCAACGTCAGCCGCAGGAAGCTCTCGGGCGAGAATCCCGACGAGGCAATGTGGTTCAAGTATGTCGACCCGGAGGAGACCGAGGGCGAGCACTACGAGGTGTACGAGCAGACGCTGGACCGGCTCGCCAAGCTGGGATACTGATAAGCGCTAGTTGGGCTTCTGGCAGCCCGATAGGAGATAGGTTAAACGAATGAAACTCACGATTCTAGGATCCGCAGCAGCGGAGGCCATTCCCGACCCCTTTTGCCGGTGTCGCGTCTGTGAGACGGCGCGACGTGAAGGCGGCCCGGAGATCCGGGCGCGCGCCGCGGCGCTAATCGATGACGATCTGCTGATCGATTTGGGCCCCGACCTACTGACCACGGCAAACCGGGCGCGGCGGTATCTCGGGAACCTGACCACGCTCTTGATCACCCACCGTCACTCCGACCACTGGCACCCGCAGAATCTCCACTGGCGGACGCCGGGCTTCACACCGACGCCAACGGCGCATCTCACGATCTATGGCCCCGCCGATGCCCTGAGCGACCTCTCGCCTGAGCTGGCGGAGGAGGCCAACTGCACGTGGCAGGCGGTGTCGGCAGGGGACACCTGGTCGGCAGGTGGCTACCGGATCACGGCGATACCCGCGACCCACGGCGACGGTCTGCTCGAGCCCTTGCTCTACGTGATAGAGCAGGATCATCGTCGGATCTTCTACGCCACGGACACCGCGCCGCTCCGCGAGCCCGCCTGGGAGCTGCTCCAGAACCTCGGCCCGATGAACTTGATCGTGCTGGATGCCACCAGCGGCAAGCGCCACGGGGGCGAGGCGCATCAGGGGTTGGCGCAGTTTCTGGAGACCCGCGCGCGGATGCTGGCGGAGGGCCTTCTCGATCCCGATCGCACGACCCTGGTGGCACACCACTTCTCGCACAACGGAGGCATGACCCACCGCGAGCTGGTTGAGACGTACGGACGCCACGATGTCGTGGTCGCCTATGACGGGTTAGTGCTGGAGGCGTGAGAGGGACAGAGAGTGGTCGAGCTGCAGACTGATCTAGCCCTGACTCACGGGCAGGCTGAACGGGTGCTGGCGGCGTGGCTGGACAGCTCGGTTCGCTGCACCGGCATCGAGCGCTTACGCGGCGGGATGATCAACTCCGTCCTGCGATTAACCTTCGACCGTGCGCCCCATACCGCGGTGATCAAACTCAACGAAAAGGGGAATGGATTTGCGGGCGAGGCCCATGCCCTGCGGCATCTGCGTGAGCGTGGCTTCCCATGCCCCGACGTCTACCTGCACGACGCCCGGTCCGAGCTCATTCCATACACGTTCCTGCTACTGGAGGCCCTGCCGGGCGTCTCGTTGGGTGAGGCACGCCTGCTTTCGAGAGACATGGAGCGCATCGAGGGGGAGCTGGCCGAGGTGTTGATCGCGCTCCATACGCACACGCGGGATACCTTCGGACCGATCGACGCGGCAGGTGAAACAGACTGGACGGCGGTCTTCATGCCGCGGCTCCGCGCGGTGCGGGCCAAGCCCGAGGTCGAACGACGACTGCCTGCTAGCGTCTTGCAAGAGATCGACCGGGCCATCGACGTGGCGCCGGACCTCCTTCAGGCGCAGGGCAGGCCGACGCTGATTCATGGGGATATCTGGGCGGCCAACGTGATGGTCCATGAAGCGGGCGACGGATGGCACCTCTCGGGCCTCGTCGATCCCAGCGCTGAGTACGCCGATGTCGAGATGGAGCTGGCCTATCTCCGGGTCTTCCATACGGCGGGCCAGGCGTTCTTCGCCCGCTACACGCAGGTCAATCCGCTGCGTCCGGGGTACGAGTTGCGATGGCTCATCTACTGGCTGCGCACCTATCTGGTGCACGTGTGGCTCTTCGGGGACCAGCACTATCGCGATAGGACGGCGCTAATCGCTCAAGAGATCGTCGCGCGCACGTAGGTCTCCGACGGAAAGCAGGCCCGTAGCGGCAAAGCCACCATGCTGTGGTATAGTCTTCCAGCAAGCTAATACGACGGAGGATCTCTATGGCTGATCTGTTGCGCTATGGGCGATGGATGCGAACGTTCCCCTACTCCAGGCCGGTCGATCGGGTGGACTTCATCGGGCCGGATGGGGATAGAGAGACACGACCGACGTTCCTGCATCAGCCCGCTGAGCTAAGCTACGATGATCATGGGTACGAGCACCTCACCGTCACTGGCGAACCCGTCTATGCGGTGCGTTTTACCCCGATCAAGGTGGGGATGTACCGCTATCGCGCCTTTGCCGGTGAGAAGGTGATGGAAGAGGGCGGGTTCCGCTGCGCACCAGGCGAGCATGCGGGTCTGGTGATGCCAAACCCCAAGGAGCCTCGGTATCTGATCACCACCAATGGCGACGCCTACTGTCCCATCGGGCTGTGCATGGCCGGTCCGCCTCGGTACCCGCTTCCTCAGGGAACGGGCCACTTTGAGACCGGCGAGGCCAGGGCGACGCTGGGCGCTGCGGAGTATGAACGCTGGTTCCGGCTGCTCTCGGAGAACGGCGGAAACTTCGCCCGCATCTGGCTCTCCCATCCCTACTTTAACGTCGAGTCCGCCGTCGCCGGTGAGCTGGATCTCGCCGCCTTTGCGCGCCTCGATGCCGTGGTCGAGCACGCCCGGACATACGGAATCCGTCTCAAGCTCTGCTTTGAGCACTTCCGCACCTTTGAGCCGGGCTCCCCGTTCTCCAAGGAGCTCCACCACCCCGAAGATGGCAGGCGCCCAGAGAGCGTCAACGCGTGGTTGACCGACGCGACCTGGCGCGAGCTCTGGCTCAAGAAGGTCCGCGCCTATACCGCGCGATACGACGGCGACCCCGTCGTGATGGCCTGGGAACTCTGGAACGAGATGGATTGCGTCGATGCAGACTTCGACCTGGTGGTCGAGTGGACCGCGGATATGACCAAAGCGCTGAAGGAACTCTCGCCCCACCACCCGGTCACTAACTCACTGGGCAGCTTCGATGATGAGGGCAAGATCGAGACCTACAAGAGCTTCTACGTCTTCGCGCTGGACATCCGACAGGTCCATCGTTACCTGGACCAGGGGGCGCCGTGGGAGATCTGCCGTGAGGATCCCGTCGCCTTGACGGTCGACGCCGTGAGCCGCGTACGCCACCCGAGCCGCCCGACACTCCTCGCGGAGACCGGCGCCGTCAACGATCGCCACACCGGCCCCTTCCGCTACTACCGGATGGACGACCGAGGCATTCTCTTCCACGACACGACCTTCCCGGCCTTCTTTGCCGGCGCAGCCGGGCCCGGGCACATCTGGCATTGGGATGAATACGTCGATCAGAAGAATCTCTGGCATCATTACAGGCCCTTTTCGCAGCTGTTACAGGGAGTGAATCCGGCCCTTGAGGCCTTCGTTCCCATGGACCTTTCCAACGATAACGCGTGGTTCCTGGCCCTGAAAGGACGCGGTCACGTGCTCGCCTGGGTACGGAACAAGGCGGACAGTTGGCACGCGGTCCTGCGCGATGGCCTGACACCGCCTTTGCTCGAGAGCCAGACCTTCGATCTCGGCGAACTGCCGTGGCCGGAGAGCGAGGTCGCCCTCTATTGGCCGTGGGCTGAGGAGCCGGACGAACCGGCTGCCGGTGAGGGAAGCGTAGTCGACGGGGTGCTACGGCTCCCGCCCTTCCGGTACGGTCTCTTTGTGCGCATCGGGCGCAGACGCAGACGGCCCAAGAGGAGCTGACATGACAGAGAGCGCATCGGACGGGGCACAGACAGTCTCGATTCGCTGGGGTGTCCTGGTCGCCGGGCTGGTGCTGTTGGCGGTGCTGCTGTTTTCGCCGATCAAAGGATGGCTCAACCGGATCCCGTATCT
Organism: Anaerolineae bacterium; assembly: GCA_049974845.1. Taxonomy (GTDB): domain Bacteria; phylum Chloroflexota; class Anaerolineae; order B4-G1; family SLSP01; genus PWVB01. The sequence goes on from JBNGCP010000053.1 coordinate 11,394, forward strand.
GTGGCACGTCGTCTACCCGCTCCTCACGATCTTCGCCGCCGCGCTGGTGGCGCACGCAGTCGCGACCCAAGAGGGTCTGCTGACGATCGTCAAGTGGATGCTCCTGCTGATCGGAACCGCGGGTGCCGCCATTCACACCTACGGCGGCGCGCGTATCTTCTTCACCGTAGGCCGCTGGGCTGCGCTTCTTTTTGTCGCGGTGGAGGTGCTCCACACCATCAGCGAGGGTCTCTCCGGCGACGGAGAAGCCAGGACGACGGCCTAGAGGAATCGGTCGGCATCCAGACGGGCTCTGGACTGTAATTCGTTGCGGCACTTACTGATACTGACGGAACTTACTAAAGCCAGCGCGCTCTGTTGTAGAGACGGGGCGGCGCCCCGTCTTGTGCGTGCCAGAGCCGAGTCCAGAGATGCCTCCCGCGCGTGGCAGGATTGCGTAGGTCATGTGTGCGCAGCCACGCTGTGCGGGGAACAGACATCATGCGCGCAAAGAAGCCGGGGCACCGCCCCGGCTCTACGAAAGACGCTCTAGCAGAATATGTCAGGATCAGTAGGCGGCAGCGGGGCGCAATAGCGGGAACGGAGATAGCGATGACCTGGGTGGGACCGTTGACCTATCAGGAACGCATCGAACGCCTGCGCGCGACGAAACTGGCGCAGACACAGGAGAAGCAGAAAATCATCGGCTCGATGGACCACGATGATTGGGCTCTGATCCTGCCGCCGCCTGAGCGCCGCAAGATCGTTCAGGCGATGAGCACCTCCGGCATGCCCATCACCGACTGCCTCCTGGAGGGATACACGCCACAACCGAACCACCCGAGCGGTGGCTTCTTCGGCCCCAAAGCCGTCGGCGAGAACTTCCGGGTGCTGCTGGAGGCACATCCCACCTATGTCGACCCGCTGAGCTCGCTAGCCGGCGGGTATATGGTTAATTTCTCGTCCTACCGCAAGCCAGGATGGAACCCCGACCTAAGCGTCGCCCGCCTCCGTCCTGACCTCGCGGAGCTGCACAAGACATACCAGCTTCTGCCAGGCATCGGCGCGACTCAGCACTTCTGCCAGGATCTGCAGATCGGCCTCGACCTCGGCTGGGGTGGCGTCCTTGAAAAGATCCGGCGCTATCGAGACGCTAACGCCCCAGCGGGCACCGGCTTTTACGAAGGTCTGGAGGCCGTCGTGCTGGGCCTGCAGAACTGGATCGGGCGCACCGCCGACGCGGCGCGTCAGATGGCTACCTCAGAGGCACATCCGCAGCTCCGCCGGAATCTTCTTGAGATCGCCGACATGAACGACCGCCTCGCCACGGAGCCCCCGACCACCTTCCGCGAGGCCTGCCAGTGGATTCTCTGGTACCAGATCACGGCGCGCATGTACAACGGCAGCGGGTCGTTGGGGCGCCTCGACGTGCTACTCACGCCCTATTATGAGCGGGAGGGCGCGGTGGGGACGCTCACCGATGAGGAGGCGATCTTCCACATCGCCTGCCTCCTGTTGCGAGACACCGCTTACCTCCAGCTAGGCGGCCCGGACGCCTCCGGTCGAGACGTCACCAACCGTGTCTCCTACCTGGTGCTGGAGGCCGCCCACCGGCTGAAGATCCCGGCGAACGTGGGCGTGGCGGTAGGTCCGGGCGTTGATCCCGGCCTGCTCGCGCGTGGCGTCGAGGTCCTGTTCGAGGACCGGACCGGCGTCCCCAAGTTTCTCGGCGTCGAGCAGACAGCCCGGGGCTTCGCGCGCAACGGCTACGACATCGCCCTGGGCTACGAGCGCGCCTACTCGGGATGCCACTGGTCGGCGATCCCAGGACGCGAATACACGCTCAACGACTGCGTCAAGATCAACTTCGCCGCCGTCTTCGAGGTCGCCTGGAACGAGATGATGGCCGACACAGGCGTCGAGCGCAGTGTGGCGCGCCTCTGGGAGCGGTTCGTCCACCATCTACGACAGGGCATTCGGGCCATCGCGGAAAGCCTCGATTTCCACATCGCTCACATGCATCAGGTCTTTCCAGAACTCGTGCTCGACTTGCTCTGCCACGGCCCGATCGAGGCCGGGGTGGACGCATCCCACGGCGGGGTGGAGTTCTACAACCTTTGTCTGGACGGCGCGGCCCTCGCGACGGTCGCCGACGCCTTTGCAGCGCTGGAGCAACGGATCGAGCGGGAAGGGCGCATTAGTTGGGATGAGATCCGGACGGCAATTGCGACAAACTGGAAGGGTGTTGAGGGCGAGCGGGCCCGCCAGATGATGCGCAGCGTCCCGCGCTACGGTCACGGCGGCACGTTGGGCGACGCCTACGCGGAGCGCGTCGCCCAGACGTTTACCGAGCTGGTCAAGGAGGCGCCAACGCCGGACGGCTACACGATGATTCCGGGGCTCTTCTCGTGGGCCAACACCATCCCGATGGGCAGGGACGTAGGGGCGACGCCAAACGGTCGTCGTGCCGGCGAGCCCATCTCGCACGGCGCCAACCCCGATCCGGGCTACCGCAAGGACGGGGCGCCGACGGCGATGGCTGTCGCCATCGCAGCGGTGCAGCCCGGTTATGGCAACACCGCTCCAATGCAGATGGAGCTGGATCCGGCTCTCTCCAAGGACGAGGGTGGAGTGGAAGCCATCGCCAGCCTCATCAGGACGCACTTTGACCTCGGCGGCACCCAGGTCAACCTCAACATCATGGATGCAGACAAGATCCTGGAGGCCCACGAGGATCCGTCGAAGTACCCCGATCTCGTCGTACGCGTCACCGGCTTCAGCGCCTACTTTGCCAGCCTCTCGCCGGAGTTCCGCCAGCTCGTCGTCGATCGCATCCTGCGCGAGTCGTAGACACGCTCGTAGTCGGTGGGCACCTCTAGCCTCGGCTAGCTCAGCGCCTCCATGGCGAGCTGGATGGGAGGCCACTGGGCGAGCTCGTCGGGTGCAACGGCGCCCCAGGTCGTGCAGAGATAGCCGAGCAGGTTCAGGTCCTCGGCATGGGCGAGCGTGGCCTCGAGCAGCGCTCGGGTGGCCTCCACATTCTTCCAGCCAGCAGGCCAGGTAGGGAACCCCTTCCCCAGGAAGATCGGGATCGACGGATAGTCGTCAAGCACCTCATAGTGCCAGTCGCAGATCACGATATCCGTCGGAATCATGTCGATGGCAGGATCGGTGCCGTTTTCGGCGGCCTCCCACTTGCCATACCCCGTCTCTTCAGCGTTCAGCAGACGGTCGCCCCACATCAGCATCTCGACGTGGCGCTTCGACAGGAAGTCATAGTAATCGTTGACCGCCATCGCGAAGAGCTCCGCCGGGTCCTGGTCCGCACAGCGCGGGCAGTGCTCTGAGCCGATGAGGAAGACCTCATCCATACCGACATGCAACGCATCAGCCTCGAAGGTCTCCAGCAGTTCGTCAAAGAGCGCGAAGATGATCGGGTTCACGTCCGGATGCTGCGGGCACCAACTCCGGCAATAGATGCCCTCGTTGCTCGGATACTGGCCCGGGGTCTCGTCGAACTCTGGATAGGCCTGTAACAGAGGCATAGTCGTCTCGGCCCACGACTGGTGGCCGAGGCACTGGAACTGGAGAATCAGCCGGATGTCGTGCGCGCGGCACGCCTCGACCAGCGCCTTGGCGCGCTTCGACGTGATCGGGTCATCCCCCTGCAACTCGGGGTGGGAGCGGTAGGCAAACTGGTAGTTGATCTCGGGGACGAGCACGTTCAGGCCCATCTCGGCCAAACTGGGCAGCGCCTCGATCAGCCGGTCGACCTCAGGATCGTGACGCACGATCAGGTGAATACCTCGCCAGTGGTTCGTCATCGCAGTTCTCCTTGATGGATCTTAGTTGGGTTCGCAGGCCATCTCGTGGATCTGGATTGACGATATCACAATTCTCTAGCCTGTCGAAGATCGACGAAATCAACACAAGCCTCTTTTGCTCTGGTTATCCGGGTCGACGGGCCGACCATCGCGGCTGTACGATCCACCGAAGCCGTTACAGAAGGCGGTGCCCGTCACCTTGCCATCGCTGAAATCCAACGTTCCTTCGGCCTCCGTGGTCACCGGCTCGCCGTTCAACGCGATCACATTCCAGCGTGTCCCGTCCAACGCAGCGGCATCTGCCGGATTCGGCAGACAACCTCCTGCCAGAACTGCCAAACTCAGGATTGCGCCCGCGATCCCCCTATATCTCTTCAGATTCACGTTCTATCCACCCTTCCATACTCGGTTGATCCTTCAACTATAAGACGTGGCGCAAGGCGGATTTGGTCCATAGGCTCGGCCGCATTCCAGAGCCGAGCAACGCGGCGGGATCCAACCGCCAGACAGCAGCAGCAAATACCTGGTCAGGGCGTATACACAATCTCGCGGTAGGGAATCTCGCCGACGCGGACGTCGACGAAGGGGTTCCCATTCCTGACACCGACGTTGCCGAAGCCTGAGGCCGTCGCCAGGAACGCGCGGAAGTCGCCCTCGACCCTAGGTCGGACGTAAAGGACGCCCTCGACCGCGTCATAGCGCACCCCGGTGAGACCCTGAATCATCCCATAGCTGGCCATTGCCCGGGCATACCAGTGGCCGCACTCGTACTCGTCAAAGGGGTTGCGATCGCGCCCGTCATACCGGTCGCGCAGCACGCGGACGATCTCCAGCCCCGCCTCGACCTCGCCCATCAGCATCAGGTGCGCGGCGACCTGGTACTCGATCCCGGTCCAGACCTCGTTCGAGTAGACGAAGGGCAGCGAGAGCGCGCCGCCCTTAGGCCAGGTGCAAAGCAGCAGGCCGCCGTCCTCGCCCAACGCGAACGTCGGACGCTGCGGGTTGGCATGTGTCCGCAGATCGTGCTTGAGGTTGTACTTATAAACAGCCATCAGATGACCGCGGACCTTGTCAGCATCCAGGAAGGGCGCCACGCCGCACATCGCGGCGATCCACGCGCCGAGCACGCCGTCGGAAAGACAGCCCTTCCCATACTGGTATTTAGGCCCCTCCTCCCGCAGGAGCGCTTCAGCCTCCGGGGAGTAGTTCACGGTCCAACTCACGGCCTTCGTCGGGTCCTCCGCGCGGAGGCCCTCCCATTGGATCCTCTGGATGAAGTACTCCCCGTCCCAGAGCTCCGATTGCATATAGGCGACGCCCTTCTCCAACAGCGCCTCGTAGAGCGGCACCTCGTCGCCGACGGCCTCCGCCATCGGCGTCGCCGCCTTGAGCGCACCGAGGTAGAAGGAGGTACACATGCCATCCGGCCCCCAGAACTCGATGTCGTAGGTGTTGTGATGCGGTTCCACGAGCACGCCCAGGTGGTCGGGATCCCAGGTCTCGATACAGTAGTCGAGACTCTGTCTTACCTTGGGCCAGAAACGCCGCAGCCATAGCTCGTCGCCGCTGATGCGCCACTCCCGGTAGACCTTCATGATGCCGCCCAACTGGCCATCGGCCGCGGCGTGGAAGTCGTGCGCGGGCGGGCGGATGGGCAGGCTGGCGCGGAAGGCCTGATGGCCTCGCTCGTCCTGGTCGACGAAGAACTCCGTCTCGCGAAGCGTGCGCTCCAGCGAGGGGAAGAGATGTGGCAGCGCCTGCGCATAGTTCCAGACGTGGGTGCAGGAGCCGTGACAGCAGCCGTGGGTCTCGCAACAACCCTCCCAACACCAGAGCCGCCCGTCAGTCTGGCGCTGCACCGTAGGCGACTTCAGAATGGTGAGATTGGCGGCAATCGCCTCGACGACCTCATCGGGAAGCGTGGTATCGTAGAAGCACTCGGTGAAGGCCACGGTCCGGCGGCGCAGGTCGGCGTAGTGATCACGCCAGTGGTTTGTGACCGCGTCCACATCAGCGAAGACGCCCGCATACCACGGGGTGTGGGTCCCGCCGCAGGCGCAACAAGCCTCGCCCTCCGCATCATCGGCGTCATCGTTGCCAATGCGCAGATCGGTATGCGGGACGTGCCAAGCCAGCCGCACAACCAGCGTCCGCCGCTCGCCGGGATCGAGGCACAGCGGCACGTAGACGCTACCCCCGGGGCTCGGCGCTCCCTCGGTGATCGGTGAGCCCTCAAGTATCTCACCGCCCTCGATAGACTTCCAGACCATAGTCAGGGCATCGAACCAACCGCCGCGGAACCAGGCGCAGTTGACGCGGGCGTCGGGATCGTCCACCGTGACGCTAAAGGCGCCCTGCTCCCAGGGCCGTTCCTCACTTCCCGGCTGCCAGAGGATGAACCCGCTCGGAGCTTCGCCCACGGCACTATCCGCCGGCGCCTCAGCGCCCTCCGCGGGGCGCTGCATGAAGTTGCGGGCGTGGAAGGAGAAGACCGCCTCTACCTTCGCGTCGCTCAGGTTGTGGAAGCAGTACTCCAGCGCCGCCACGGGAAGGCTACTGGCGTCAGGATCGCCGGGGATGAAGGGGCTCCATCCTGTGAGCTCCACATCCAGCGGCACGGCGTCGTCGCGCAGTTTTACCACGCCAAAGGGAAAGCGCGCGATAAAGCTGGCCTCCGAGAAACGCGGCAGCCCATAGTCCGAGCCCCCGAGCCCGTTTCCCGCCTCGGGAAGCCCAAAGACCTTCCAGCGAGGCACCGGCCCCTCAAGCACGCGCGCGACATGGGACTCTCCCTTAATGCAGAGCGCCGCGAACATCAGCGGCTCATTGTACAACTCCGGCTTCCCCCGTACGGAGACGTGGGCAAGCGCCCCGCTCCCCTCCAGGCAAATCATCCCGGCACCCATGCCGCCCAAGGGGAAGGCGACACGGCTGAGATGCTCATCGGTGTACGGACCGTTGTAAGTGTGGCTCATGGGATCTCCTTCTCTAATTCGTGTCCAGCTTATGTGGATGCTACCGGGTTACGTCACAACACTAAGGGGATCGGGCGCCGCCGGATCGACGCCGAGGGTCTGCGCCATCTGCTCCGTGCTTCGGTCGACCAGGAACTCGACCCAGACGGGTAAGTGGTCGGAGACGCGGTACGACATCGCCCGCAGCGTCAGCTCGGGGAAGACGGCGTCCGTGGAGTCGATGACGCCTGCACGCTCCGTTGTCAGCAGGTCGAGCTCGCCCATGAACCAAGCAATCTGGTCGTAATACTTGGCCTCCGTGCCGTAGGTCGTCTTTAGATCGCGCAGGGCCTCCGGAACCATCAGGCCGGTGGCAACGAAGGCCTGGAAGAGGGGATTGTCGCCCCGTTTGTCGATGTTGAAGTCGCCGAGTACGATGAGGTTGTTCTCCTCGCCCTCGGGCGTGGCTCGGTCGCGGATCTCCTTCGCGATGTGCTGGGCAAACGCTGCCAGCTCCGGCTCCCGTGCCTCGGGCGCATCACCGTAGCGGATGTGCGCCGTGAGTAACGTGAAACGCTCGCGCCCTGCTCGAAAGCCAACCAGATACGGCGTCCGATCAAACTGCTCAACCGTGGCACCAGCCGGCGTCGGCGGAAGCACGATCTCGCCGACAAGCCCTGACGGCGTGACCCGCCGCGTGTCGTAGACGAAGGCCAGGCGTTCCTGGTTGCCCGCATATCCGGCGGTGACATCGCTCACAATCAGGGCCCAGTCAGGCCCGAGGAACCCCTCCACTAGCATCCGCAGCGCCTCCGTGTCGCGCTTGACCTCCTGGATCGCCAGCACGTCGAATCGGCGCGCGATCTCGGCGATGGACGCCATCGCGCGGAGATTGCGCTTCGGGCTGCCGGGGTTCTCGGTCCACGCCGGGTAGACTCGGCTGAAGGCGCGGATATTCCAGCTGCCAATGACCAGATTGTGATCCGTAAGCTTGCCCGGGATCCCCGAAGCATCGATGCGCCGCCGCAAACGGGCGATGTCCTCGACTACGGGCATCGGGTACTCTGCGTAGTCCATGGCTGGCTCCTTCCTGAGGTCACCGTCATCGGTGTGTTCCCGGCTCTCCGTGGCTGGATCCTTTCACCGGTCTGATCAGCCCCTGGAGCTGGGCAATGCACTCATTCCTCGCATAGATCATCAACCGGTCATCGGGTTGAATGACGATATCACCGCGTCCCACCAGCACCTCATTGCCGCGGCGCACGGATACGACAAGACAGCTCGAGGGCCAGGGAATGGCGCGGATGGGCTGTCCCGTCAGGGGACACCCTGGCGGCACGACGAGATCGACGATCTCGTCGAAAGCCGCTGCGCTTCGATCTCGAGGCCTGGCCATCTGGCCTTCCCAGTCGCACTGCGCCAGCGCATGTTGGTACGCCGCACCGATATCGCTGCGATGGATCACGCCGAGCAGGTGACGCAGCTCGTCGCGCGCCACCACCGGCAGCCGGCTGACGTTGTAGACGCCCATACGCTGCAGCGCCACTGAGACCGATTCGTCGGGATAGGCTGTGATGACCTGGCGCGTGCAGATCTCGGCGACAGGAAGCTGCGCCCAGTGATTGTGCCGCTCTCGGGCCGCCTCCAGATCCTCAAGGGACACCATACCCGCAACCCGTCCCTCGGGGTTCAATACAGGATAGCCACGATGTCGCGTGCGGTCAATGAGCGCCGCCAGTTCTCCCAGCGTGGTAGTAAGCTGCACCGACACCGGCTCGGTGGTCATCACGCTCTCCACACGCACGTTCTCCAGGACGTCCATCTCACGCCCGCGCCGGATGTGAACGCCCTTGCGTGCCAAGGAGAGCGTATAGATTGACTCGCGCTGCAGCGCTCGCGCCACAGCCGTGCTGATCCCCGTCGCCAGCATTAACGGCAGAATCAGGCTATAGCTTCCGGACATCTCGAAGACGATGAGGAGCGCCGTCATCGGTGCGTGCGCTGCGGCCCCAAAGACCGCCGCCATGCCAACCAGCGCATAGATGCCGGACGGCGACAACGCCATAGCTCCAAAAAGCCCGTGCAGCGCCTCGCCAAAGGCACCACCCAGCATCGCCCCCATAAAGAGCGCCGGTGCAAAGAGGCCGCCGGAGCTGCCGGAGCCCAGCGTCACATCGGTCGCCAGGAGCTTAGCCACCACGAGAGCCGCCATCAACCGCAACGATAGCTGCCCCCGGAGCACCAGGTCGATCTCGCCGAAGCCCCCGCCCAACACTTGAGGGAAGATGAGGGCGATCAAGCCCAACAGAAGCCCGCCCAACGCCGGACGCAGCGGCGCCGGCACCCGGCCAAAACGCGCTGTGAGATCTTTGGTCGCGTAGAAAGTCGTGATGAACGCCCACGCGACAAGCGCCGCCAGCCCACCCAGCACCGCGAAGAAGAGGATCTCCAACGGCTGGGACAGAGTATTGTGAATCGGCACGGAGAACGTCACGTCAGCTCCCAAGACGCTCCGGCTGACGATGCTCGACGTCACCGCCGAGATCAAGATGGAGGAGAAGGCGCCTGCCGTGAAATCGGTGAGAATGACTTCCAGTGCAAAGATCACGCCGGCGATGGGGGCGTTGAACGTCGATGCGATACCGGCAGCAGCGCCACAGGCCACGAGGGTGCGGATGCGCTCGTCGGTGAGGCGAAAGCGCTGGCCCACCTGAGAGCCCAACGCGGCGCCGATCAGCGCGATCGGTCCGACGCGCCCTGCCGAGCCCCCAGTGCCGATACAGAGCGCGGTCGCCAGCAGTTTCGCCCAGATCAAACGACCCCGCAAGCGCGATCCCCGCAGAGCAATGGCCTCCAACACGGGTGGGACGCCGCCGTAGCGTAACTCCTCGGCGACATAGGTGATCAGCAATCCCGCACCAAGGCCGCCCAGCGCGGGAATCAAGACCGTGAGCAGGGGCGAAACGCCGCTTAGTGACGCCCGCAGGCCGCCGGACCACCGATCAAAGGTGCGGATCAGGCCGACGAAGCCGATCGTCGCGATGCCCGTCAGCAGGCCGACCAGCACCGCCGTCACCGTGAAAACGGCGGCATTGGAGCGCAGCCACCGTGTGTAAATCGTGTGAGGTGACGACAGGTCGGATGGCTCGGTCACGATGCGGCCCCTCCCAGAGCACAGCTGTCCTGAATCGCGGCGCGGTCGTGATCCACGCCTTGATATCAGTTTACACGCACGCGTGTAACCAGCAACTCGGGAGGACCGCTCTCAGCACCCGCAGGTCGCTCGCCGCACCGCGTTCTAGAGCTTCTGACCGACGGATTTGGCCTGGGTGAAGAGCAGCAGATAATCCGGTCCGCCGGCTTTGGAATCCGTGCCGCTCATATTGAACCCACCGAAGGGGTGGATACCCACCAGCGCTCCGGTGCACTTGCGGTTGAGGTATAGGTTGCCCACGTGAAACTCACGCCGGGCGTACGCCAGCCGCTGTGGGTCGGTGGTGTAGTAGGCGCCGGTCAAGCCGAATTCAGTGTTGTTGGCGATATCAATGGCGTGCTGCCAGTCATCGGCCTTGATGACGGCGAGCACCGGGCCGAAGATCTCCTCCTGAGCGATGCGCGCGTCCGGTGCGACGTCGACGAAGATCGTCGGCTCGATGTAATAGCCATCGCGATCGAGCGCTTTGCCACCGTACGCCAGCCGTCCCTCGCGCTTGCCAATCTCGATGTAGTTCAAGACCGTCCGGTACTGAGACTCGGAAACGACCGGCCCGAGCGTATGCTCGCGCTGTTCGGGATCGCCGATGACCAAGAGCCGCGGCGCCTGCGCCAGGATCTTTTCGATGAGCGCATCGTAGACATCGGCCACGAGGATGGCACGCGACCCGGCCGAGCATTTCTGCCCCTGATAGCCGAAGGCCGACACGATGATGCGCTGCGGCGTCGAGATCGGCAGTCTCGTCGACGACGACCGCGCCCTTGCCCCCCATCTCCAGAATCGTGCGCTTGATCCAAATCTGTCCGGGCTGCGTCTTCGCCGCCCGCTCGTGGATGCGCAGGCCGACCTCTTTGGAGCCGGTGAAGGCGATGAAGCGCGTCTGGGGATGATCCACCAGAGTCTCACCGGCGATCTCGCCTGACCCGGTGAGGAAGGTGCAGACGTCCGCCGGCAGACCGGCTTCCTGCAGGATCTGAACATACTCCCAGGCAATCTTGGGGGAATAGCTGGCAGGCTTGAACACGATCGTGTTGCCCGCGACGATCGCCGCGCTGCTCATCCCTACCGGGATCGCGGCAGGAAAGTTCCACGGTGGGATAATGGCGCCCACACCCAAGGGAATGTAATGCAGCGTGTCGCGCTCGCCCGGTGCCTGATCGACCTCCACCAGTTCCAGTTGCAGCATCTGGCGCGCGTAATACTCCAGAAAGTCGATGGCTTCGACGGTGTCGGCATCAGCCTCGATCCAGTTCTTGCCCACCTCGTAGACCATCCATGCGCTCAGTTCGTGTCTTCGAGCTCGCATCAGCGCCGCGGCCCGCAGCAGAATCGCCGCGCGCTCGGTTGCCGGCGTGCGGCTCCAGGCTGCGAAAGCCACATTCGCCGCCTCAACGGCTTTCTGTGCCAGGTCAGCATTCGCCTTCGAAAAGATACCCACGACCTCATCAGGGTGCGCGGGATTGGTCGAGGCGAAGGTGGCCTCCGTATAGATCTCCTCACCCCCGATAATGAGCGGGTGCCGCTGTCCGAATTGCCCCTTGACCCGCGCGAGCGCCGCCTCGAAGGCGTTCACGTTCTCCGACAATGAGAAGTCGGTGAGCGGCTCGCTCTCAAACGCACCAATGTCACGCAACATGGCTCGTGCTCCGTCACGGATCTCCATCAGCTTCCTCCCAAAACGATAGGTTACCCCCTTGACGACACGACCTGCGTCCGCACCGACACTATAACCAAAGCAAACAGGTCGGGTGCCTCAGACACAGGATGCCCTCCTGCACTCATTGTACATAGGAAGAGGGCGCCATAAAGGGGCCATATGGCCTACCGCGGCGCTTTTTCATCCTCAGGGCTTGTGGCGCTCCGAGGACCATGCCTGAAGATGGGCGACCATCTCCTCCAACGAGCCGAAGCGGCGCACTTCCTGGGTATCGGCGTTTTCGATCTCCCCACGCCAGGTGGGCGGGGTCTGATCAAGGTACTCGCCCCAGATCCGCAGGATGAAGGCGCGCGTGCGGCGAACGGGCAGTTGGTGCATAGGGTCTCCCCTCCTCCGGCTAGATTGAGACCGGGCATCGCTTGGGATGCACGACATCGCGAGCGACGCCGGGCATCGCAAGCGATGCCTGTGCAAAGGCACTTGGGCGTTCCGGCGCTTTACCGCACCACCAAAGGCAGGAAGACCCCATTCCCCATAGTATCATCGCCTGATGTGCCCACGGTCAGGCGAACGGTCGTCGTGCCGACGTGACCCCCGCCGTCGTTCGCCGAGAGCGTGACAACGTGGACACCCGGCGAGAGCGTGTCCACGCTCACAGTAGCACCGGTGCCCAGCGGACCGTCCTTGTCCGAGGTCCAGATCATCGCTTCACTGCGGTCGCCGTTCTCCACGTCGTAGGCGTACCCCTCAAAGTTGACGGGGAAATCCTCGACCACGGCGTTGTTCTCCGGCGCGAGGATGTCCAACCACGGGCCAACGTCGGGCAGGGCAAAGGGCGTGGAGGTGACGGTGGTCTCGTTGAACCCGTCGGACGCAATCAGCCGCAGCCTCGCCTGGGCGCCCACCGGGATCTGCTCGGCGCGCACACCCCAGCGGAAGGCGCCGTCGACATAGGTCACCTTGTCCGGCGCGATGTCGATGCCGACAGGGATCCATGTCGCGCCGTTGTCGGGACTGTAATGGACATGATAACGTTGTTTGGGGTGCGCCTCTAGCGGCGTGGTCCACGCGATCTGAGCGGTCTTGTAAGTCTCATCGTAGGAAGCAGAGACCAGCGTGATCTCCGGCGGGCTGCTGGGGACGACCAGCTGCTTGATCGTGCTGCTGTTGTACCGAAGCTGCAGCTGCCGGATCTCCGGGTTGTCCACCAGCGCCGCAGTAAACGCCGTCATACTGTAATCATCGCCCCCATCGATGCTCGTGAGATCCAGGTCGAAGCACGTCTCCTCCAGCACCGTCCCGGCCCAGTTGCGCGCCTGCAGGCAGTAAGCCCCGAGGGGATCGACCGGCGTCACATCGTCGGGCGTCGGGCTGTCCGCTAGATGGAGCACCGGCTTAAAGACCGCGTCGTCCGGACCGGCGAGGCCGGTGATGTAAAGGTAATCGCCTATGTCCGCCTCGCGCGCCGCTTGTAGGGGCGTTTGTAGGGGCGTTTGTAGGGGCGTTTGTAGGGGCGTTTGTAGGGGCGTTTGTAGG
>JBNGCP010000053.1:24657-26920 GCA_049974845.1 Anaerolineae bacterium
GGCGCAGCATGCTGCGCCCCTACGACTGAGGCCGCTGGCGCCGACGGTGCGAGGTTCAGGTAAGTCTTTTCGTAATGGAAGTCGGAGATCCAAGCCGGCGCGCCGTCAAACATCGCCGCCCACGCCATCAGATCGTAGAGCGCGGGCGACTGGAGCTTGCCGCTCACGGTATCGTAGCCTAGCTCGTGGGTAAGGCGATCGCCGTATGGGAAGACATAGTCGAACGGAGGATCCGCCTGCTCAGGCTCGATGCTCAGCGGACGCAGGCCCAGGAGATTGCCCATCGTGACGGCGCAGTCCTGTCCATCCATACGCAACCCGCATGCTCCGCGCCCGTTAGGCTCCCCGAAGTGCCACCAGGACCCCGTGAAGTCGTTGCCGCTGGTGCCGTAAACGGTGAGATAGTAGTCGGCAGCGCCCTCAGGGTTGTTCAAGATCTCCCACCGGCGTACCACACCCGAGAGGTAGGCCCAATGCATGCCCCACGCGACGCCGTCCAGGTTCCCCACATACCGTTCGGCGTCCGGCAGGATCCGAACCGTAACTTCGCCAAAGGGGAAGCGCGCCAAAATCCTCTCGTGGACCTCGAGGATGTCCTTCGGAGTGACCTCATGGCGCTCTGAATAGGCGTCAACCGAAGCAGGGATGTAGGTGATCGCGACCGGTCTCCTCTCGTGGAACGTCGCCGTCGTCGTCATCACCGCGGTCTCCACCGTATCCACCATCGATGTCCGTAGGGGCGTGGGTAGGGGCGTGGGTAGGGGCGCAGCATGCTGCGCCCCTACGGCGAATGGCGTCCCATCGACCATCGCCTCCGTCGCCGCGCACAAAGCGCCGGGCGCGCCCGACGTCACCTCCGCCCGAAGCGTGACCCCTCCATGAAGCCAGTCCTCCGGCAGGTCAAAGACCAAGCTGGCATTCAGGTCGGCGCGGGCTGCGTCCCAATCGGTGATCATGCCGGCTTGGATGGGCGCCCGCGCCGGGAGCGTGCCCAGGGGCACACCACCCCGCGCCCCGGTCAGCGTCCCCTCCACAGCGGCAAAGCCGATCCCCATATCGGGGAAGACGCGCACGATGGTCGCCTTCTCCGCCACCAACGGGATGGTGTTGGAGATCGTCTGTAGCGTCTGGATCACCTCGATGTTGGCGATGTTCAGCCCGGAGATGTAACACGCGTGGCTCTCCAGCCACGGATCGAAGTCGATCTCCGTCGCGGCGTCGCTGCACGCCAGGCGATCGCCGAGGCCATCTGGATTGGTGAAGTGCGTGGGGCCTGTGGGATGGCCCCAGTAGTTGCTCGTCGCGTCGATCACGAAGTCTGTATTGAGACAGCGCACGCCCGTGACGTTGCCGGCGATGCAGTTGTTGTGCGCGGCAAGGCTGCTCTCCACGCCGCCGAAGCGGGGTAAGATGCCCTCAGCGTTGCTCGTGATCGTGTTACCGCTCAGGGTGGCCCTGATCACGCCCCCGGCGCCCAGGTTGTCGTGCAGTTCAACGCCGCGACTGAAGGATCCGATCGTATTGCCGGTCAGCGCGACGTCCAGACTGATGCCGGCGCTGTCGGCCACGACTTTGACGCCCGTCGTCGCCGCGTTATCGCCCCGCAGTACGTTCGACACGAGCGTATAGACCGCATCCTCGCCGGGAGCGGCGTCCGGCTGGATCAGCACCGCCGGCTTGGTGCCTGCATTGCCGCTCACGTTCATCGTGTTGCTCCCGAGCGTAACACCGGCGTCGCTCGTCACATCAACAAAGGCCAAGGCGTCCGGGATCGTCCCCGCGAACGCGTTGGTCTCAGCCAGCACGGCTGCCTGCTCCCAGATGCGGAGCGCACTGTCCACGAATCCGTTGCCGTAGACCTCAGCTGTCGCCGTTCCCCGAATCTGCAGGATACTCGCGACGAACTCATTCCCGCCGATATCGGCGCTCACCCCTTCCGCGAACGACACGTTTGAGTCGGTCATCGTACTGTCGGACAGGCTGACGCTGTCCGGACCGTAGAACCCAAGCGCCGACGCCTCCAGCGTCGCACCCTGGACGCTCCCCGGCGTGCTGATCGCGCCGTTTGTGAGGCTGAGGCCTGCAACTGAGCTGGCGGCGTTCCGCAGGCTGAACGTGGTCCCATCAAAGGTGCCCCCGTTGACCGTGACGATTCCCTGCTCGCGGACCGTCATGTCACCAGCGAGAATCGCGTCGGAGATCGTGCCACCTGACGCCGTAACGCTGTTAAGCGATAACTGGACCCCTTCGCCGACGCTGATAC
>JBNGCP010000054.1:0-25877 GCA_049974845.1 Anaerolineae bacterium
GGCGTGCGCGCCGCTGGTATCGGGCGTGAGGCCTTTATCGAGCGCTGTCTGGCGGTGAGCGAGCGCGCCGAGGCTGCCTATCGCGAGCTGTGGCAGCGTCTTGGGCTGTCGATCGATTGGCGGCACACCTATCGCACCATCGACGCGCGATCGCGGCGTATCTCGCAGCTCTCGTTCATCGATCTGGTGGAGAAGGATCTCGCCTACCGGCAGGAGGCGCCGACGATCTGGTGCCCGACGTGCGAGACCGCCATCGCACAGGCCGAGCTCGATGATCTAGAGCGGGAAAGCGTCTTCTACACGATGATCTTTACGGATGTCCTACTTCCTACTCCCTTTCTTCCTACTTCTGTTTTTTGCTGACAGCTGACGGCTGACAGCTCATGGCTGACAGCCACATTCGGAGGAGACAATGACTGAACTATCGCGTACTTATAATCCTGAGGAACACGAGAAAGCGCTCTACGACTGGTGGGAGGCGCAGGGGTACTTCAAGCCCGAGACGATGATCGAGCTGGGGCTGGTGGACCCGGAGGGGGAGCGGTTCTGTATCACGATGCCGCCGCCCAACGTGACGGGGATCCTACACCTGGGCCATGCCATCACGGCGGCGGTCGAGGATCTGGTGACGCGCTACCATCGGATGCGCGGGCACGAGACGCTCTATCTTCCCGGGTCGGACCACGCCGGGATCGCGACGCAGAACGTCGTCGAGCGGGAGCTGGCGAACGAGGGACTGACGCGTCACGACATCGGGCGCGAGGCCTTTGTCGAGCGGGCGTGGGCGTGGAAGGAGGAGACCCACGCGCGCATCACCAATCAGCACCGGAAGTTGGGCATCTCGTGCGATTGGGAGCGCGAGCGCTTCACGCTGGACGAGCAGCTCAGCCAGGCGGTGCGCGTCGCGTTCGTGACGCTCTTCGACCGGGGTCTGATCTACCGCGGCCCCTATATGGTGAACTGGTGCCCACGGTGCGAATCGGCGATCTCGGACCTGGAGGTGGAGCCCCGCGAGCATCAGAGCCATCTCTGGTACATCCGCTACCCCATCGTGAACGAGGATTGGAGCGGGCCGACCGAACGTTGGGGCAGCGGGCGCTGGGCTGAGGGGGCGACGGCCTTCGTGGAGATGGCGACGACGCGCCCGGAGACGATTCTGGGCGATACCGGCGTGGCGGTGAACCCCGAGGACGAGCGGTGGGTCGACCTGGTGGGCGAGACGGCGGTGCTGCCGGCGATGGATCGCCGGATCCCGATCATCGCCGACGAGGCGGTGAGGCCGGAGTTCGGCACCGGCGCGGTGAAGGTCACCCCGGCCCACGATCCCACGGACTATGAGATTGGCATGCGCCACAACCTCGATCAGATCAACGTGCTCACCGAGACGGGCAAGATGAACGCCGGCGCCGGCCCGTACGAGGGGATGGACCGCTACGCCTGTCGGGAGGCCATCGTGGCCGATTTCGAGAAGGAAGGGTTGCTGGTCAAGGTGGAGGACTACACGCACACGATCGGGCACTGCCAG
The DNA here is from genome assembly GCA_049974845.1 of Anaerolineae bacterium. GTDB lineage: Bacteria > Chloroflexota > Anaerolineae > B4-G1 > SLSP01 > PWVB01. Next base: position 1,526 of record JBNGCP010000054.1, read on the forward strand.
CGGTGCGATACGGTGGTGGAGCCGATGATCAGCACGCAGTGGTTCGTGCGCGCCAAGCCGTTAGCCGAGAAGGCGATCCGGGCGGTGGAGAGCGGCGAGATGCGCATCATTCCCGAGCGCTTTGAGAAGGTCTTCTTCCACTGGATGGAGAACATCCGCGACTGGTGCATCAGCCGCCAGCTCTGGTGGGGGCACCGCATTCCCGTCTGGTACTGCGACACCTGCGACGAGGTGTGGAGCGCCGTTGAGGACCCGGAGGTCTGCCCGAACTGCGGCGGGCACGCGATCCATCAGGATGAGGACGTGTTGGACACGTGGTTCTCCTCCGGCCTGTGGCCCTTCTCGACGCTGGGCTGGCCCGATGAGGACGCGCCGGACCTGCAGCGCTTCTTCCCGACGGACATGCGGGAGACGGGGTACGACATCCTCTTCTTCTGGGTGGCGCGGGAGACGATGCTGTCGCTGGAGCTGATGGATGCGGCGCCCTACAGGGACATCTATCTGCACGGTCTGATCCGCAACGAGCATGGGGAAAAGATCAGCAAGTCGATGCCCGACGCCTGGAAGTACGATCCGCTCTACATCATCGAGGAGTACGGGACGGATGCGCTGCGCTACACGCTGACGACGTCCTCGACGCCGGGCAACGATATGAACCTCGATCCGCGGCGGCTGGAGGGGGCGCGCAACTTCGCGAACAAGATCTGGCAAGCGACGCGCTTCATCCTGATGAACCTGGATGACGAAGCGCCGTTGCGCCTCGATGAGGTCGATGCGGACCGGATGACGCTGGCGGACCGGTGGATCCTTAGTCGGGTGCAGCACCTGACCGGCGAGGTGACGCGGCTGATCGAGGCCTTCCAGTATGGGGAGGCGGGTCGCCAGATCCGCGACTTCCTGTGGGATGAGTTCTGCGACTGGTACATCGAGGCGTCGAAGGTGCGGCTTTATGAGGACGAGGCCGGCCTCTCTGAGGTTGGTCGCGACAAGGCGACGCCGCGGGCGCTGCTGCTGGCGGTGCTGGAGCAGGCGCTGCGCCTGCTGCACCCCTATATGCCCTTCGTGACCGAGGCGATCTGGCAGGCGCTGCCGGACAAGGTGAAGAAGGGCGAGGCGCTGATCGTGGCGCCATGGCCGGAGGCAGCGGAGCGCTGGGTCGATGAGGTGGCGGAGACGCAGATGACGGCGATGATGGATCTGGTCCGCGGCATCCGCGGCGTCCGATCGGAGTACAACGTGCAGGCTGGGAAGCGGATCGCGGCGACGATCGCGGCGGGCGCGCTGACGCCGGTGCTGGAGGCGAACCGCGACGTGCTGACCTTCCTGGCGCGGCTGGACGATGAGAGCGTGGAGATCGTGGAGCGTAGCGAGCCTCTGGCGCAGTCGGCGTCGGTGGTGGTGGGCGACATCGTCGCCTACCTGCCGCTGGCGGGAATGGTGGATTTGGAGGCCGAGCGGGCGCGGCTGGAGAAGGAGCTAAGGGAGCTGCGGGGGCGCATTGCCGACAGTGAGGAGCGGCTGGCGGGGCCCTTCGCCGAGAAGGCGCCGGAGCAGATCGTGCAGCGCGAGCGGGACAAGCTGGCGGAGCTGCGGCTCGAGGCGGAGCAGGTTCGCGAGCAGATCGCGCGGCTGGCGGGGTAGGGGCTAGGGTGGACGACGAACGATGGACGATGGACGACGAGGTGGCGAGGGCGCTGCATCCTGACGATGGGGCGTGACGGGGGGACCGGGGCGCAAGACACTGCTTAGGTGCAACACGCGCGCACACCGATGGATCGGGCGTCCCGCCCCCATGCGCCGCAGGCGCAGGTCATCGGTGCGACGGGCGCACGCGGTCCATCGGTGGCCGCGACTCGGGCCGTAGCTTGATGCGCTTGACCGGCAGTGTGGCGGACGGAGCAGGCGTGCTGTCAGCCAGCCATCGGTGCAATCCGTGCTCTCAGTGCTTCAGTGGTTCAGCCGTCCGCTTGGCGGAGGCTTTTCCTTACCGTTTTCCCACGTTTATTGTATAATGGCGGCGTTGTGCCTCAGTGGCGTTGCGACGGGGAGTCGAACGCCTTAGAAAGGGATGTATGCCCAGGACCTATGTTGCCGTTGATCTGGAGACCACCGGTCTGGATCCCGATCGGGATGCGATCATCGAAATCGGGGCGCTCCGGTTTGACGAGGAGCGCGCGCTGGAGCGCTTCTCCAGCTTCGTCAACCCGGGACGCAGCATCCCGCCGTTCGTTACCGAACTAACGGGGATCACCAACGAGCACGTCGCCGGTGCACCCGGTGCGGCGGAGGCCACGCGCGAGCTTGAGGCCTTCGTCGGCCAGGATCTGGTGGTGGGCCACAGCGTCCGGTTCGACCTCGCGTTCCTGCGCCGCCACGGGGTGCTGCAGCGCAACCCGGCGATCGACACCTTCGAGATGGCCGGCATTGTCGTACCCCACGCCAGTCGCTATAGCTTGGCTAACCTCGTCCGCGAACTCGGCCTCGACCTTTCCGAGCAGACGCACCGCGCACTGGATGATGCGGTCATGACACGCGCGCTCTTCGACGCCTTGATGGCGCGGGCGATGCAGCTCGCCCCCGAGACGCTGCGGGAGATCGTGCGCCTCGGGCGTCAGGTCCATTGGCCGGGCGCGCGCTTCTTCGGTGACGCGCTTTACCGGCGCCAGCGCGGGGGCTTCCAGGGCGGTATCGGCGCGCAGCTCGCCGACCGACGGGGCATCGCCGCCGTCGGGCCGCTCTTTTTCGAGGATGACGTCATCCCGCCGCCACTGAGTCCGCGTGACGAGCCGAAGCCCGTCGATCTGGTGGCCCTGACGGCGCTGTTCGAGCCTGACGGACCCATCGCCGAGATCTATTCCGAGTACGAGTACCGTGACCAACAGGTCGAGATGATGCAGGCGGTCGGCGAGGCCTTCAACGAGGGCACGCACCTGCTGGTCGAGGCCGGAACGGGCACGGGGAAATCACTTGCCTATCTCGTGCCGGCGATCGAGTGGGCCGTGATGAACGAGCGGCGTGTGGTGATCTCGACGAACACCATCAACCTTCAGGAGCAGCTGGCCCATTCGGACGTCCCGAAGCTGACCGAGGCGCTCTATGAGTTCCGCGCCCAGGTGCTCAAGGGCCGCTCCCACTATCTTTGCCGCCAGCAGTTTGAGATGTTGCGGCGCCGCGGGCCCACAAGCCACGATGAGATGCGGGTGCTGGCGAAGGTCCTGCTGTGGCTGCCAAACACCTTGGAGGGCGACGGCGATGCGCTCTTCCTGCCGACGGCTGCCGAGCGCCAGATCTGGCACACGATCTCGGCGGCGACCGAGGCATGCGATCCTGAGCGATGCCCTTTCTTCCAGAATGGGACCTGTTTCTTCTATCGCGCGCGGGCCAAGGCGGAAGCGGCCCATCTGATCATCGTGAACCACGCCCTGCTGCTGGCCGACGTCATCACCCAGAACCGCGTCCTGCCGGAGTACGAGTTGCTGATCGTCGACGAGGCGCACCATCTCGAACGCGCGACGACGGAGTCGATGCGTTACAGCGTGAGCTGGCAGGACCTGGACCGGGCCTTTGCCAGCCTGCTGCGCCCCAGCCGGCACTATCCCGGGCTGCTGGAGGAGATCGCATCGGCTGTAGGGGCGTTGCCCCGCAGCGCTGCGATGAGGGCGCGCGACACGCTGGTCCGCCTGCAGGATGAGGCGGAATGCGTACAACGGTATCTCGAGCGGCTCTTCACGGATTTGGAGATGCTGCTGACCGATCGCGTCGGTCGGAGCGGGTCCTACGGCGCTCGCTTGAGCGTGACGATGGCGCTGCGTCAAGACCCGGCGTGGGACGGTCTGGTGGTGCGGTGGTCGCAGGCCTCGCCGCATCTCGGCGCTTTGGTCGACGGGCTGGGGAGTGTGGCGGAGGGCCTGGAGGCGGCGATCGATGTCGAGCTGCCAGAGCTGGTGACCGCGCGCACGCGGCTGCTCGCGATCCATCGTCTGCTGGAGACGGCGCAATCGCAGCTCGAGCTCTTTATCGTCAGGCCGACGGAGAACAGCATCTGCTGGATGGAGGCGCGGAACCGCGGTCCGTTCACCCTCAATGTCGTGCCGCTCCACGTGGGCCCGCTGGTGCACGAGCATTTGCTAGAGAAGAAGCGCGCCGTGGTGATGACCTCGGCGACGCTCAGGATCGAGGGTAGCTTCGACTACGTGCGCGATCGCCTCGGCGTCGGGCCCGATGCCGAGGCCCTGGCGCTGAGCTCGCCCTTTGATTATCCCTCAGTCGCCCTCGTCGCCGTGGTCTCCGACATTCCTGAGCCGCGCACGCCCGGATACCAGAGGACGGTCGAGGAGACGCTGATCGATCTATTCACGGCCACCGAGGGCCGGGCTCTGGCCCTCTTCACGTCGTACAGCCAGTTGCAGTCGACGACGGAAAGCATCTCCGGTCCGCTGGCGCGCCAGGGCATCACGGTGTTGGCTCAGGGCTCGGGGACGTCGCGGGCGCAGTTGCTGGAGAGCTTCCGCGATGGTGATCGCGTCGCGCTGCTGGGGACAAGGTCGTTCTGGGAAGGGGTTGATGTCCCCGGTGAGGCGCTCTCGTGTCTGGTGATCGTCAAACTACCCTTCGACGTGCCGGACGATCCTATCGTGGCGGCCCGCTCCCAGGCCTATGACGATCCCTTCAACGACTATATGGTCCCAGAGGCGGTGCTGCGTTTCCTGCAGGGGTTTGGGCGGCTGATCAGGACCGCCGCGGATCAGGGCATCGCCGTCGTGCTGGACCAGCGGCTGCTGACGAAGAGCTATGGGCGGCGTTTCATCGACTCCCTGCCAGAGCCACGCGTGCAGCAGGTGCGGCGCGCGGATCTGCCCTTGGTGGCCCAGAGGTGGCTGTCGGGGAAGCCGTTGCCGGCGACGACGTCGACCTTCACAGATGACGAGCCCTGGTTGCGCTCCGAGTCACAGTCCCCAACGGACGAGGACGAGGAGCCGTCATGGTTCTGGGGAGCTTGACGCCCCAGTTACCGGTGTCCCGTTGATGTGACGTCTGTCGTCCGTCGTCTGTCGTCTGTTGCGCAGCTATCTGGCCTCTACAATGTGGCCAAATGGGAGGTCGTTGATGCGAATTGTGGTTGATGCTTTTGGCTCGGATGCCTGTCCGGGCCCCGATGTCGAGGGGGCGGTCATGGCGGCGCGGGCGTGGGGCGATGAGATCATTCTGGTCGGGCCCGAGGAGCGCACGCGCGAGGAGCTGGCGAAACACGATACGGACGGATTGCGGATTCGCGTGGTTCACGCGCCGGAAGTGCTCACGATGGAGGATCACTCCGATGCCGTGAGGCGGAAGGAGAACGCCTCGATCCGCGTGGGGATGCGGCTGGTGCGCGACGGCGAGGCCGACGCCTTCGTCTCGGCGGGGAACACCATCGCCTGCCTGGCGTCGGCGATCTTTGACCTCCGCCGGATCCGTGGGATCCGGCGGCCGGCGCTGTCCACGGTCTATCCCCTCGCCTTCGACCCGGTGGTCTTCCTGGACATGGGCGCCACGGCCGATCCCACGCCGGAAATCCTGCTGCAGTTTGCGGAGATGGGTAGGATCTACGCCGAGCGGGTTCTGGGCCTGGCAAACCCTCGGGTCGGGCTGCTGGCGAACGGCGAGGAGGAGGAGAAGGGGACGATGGTCTTGCGGGAAGCCTTTGGGCTCTTCCAGGACAGCGACCTCAACTTTGTCGGCAACGTAGAGCCCAAGGAGGCGGTGCAGGGGATGGCCGAGGTCTTGGTGACCGACGGATTCACCGGCAACATCCATGTCAAGACCGCCGAAGCGGTCGCTTCGTTTCTCAAGCGACTGATCCAACGGGACGCGTTGGGACCGGTGACCTCGAAGATCGGGCTGGTGCTGCTGGTTCCCGCCCTGATCGTGGGGCTTCCGGGCTTCCTGTTCCTTCTGCCCGGCTTGCGCCGCCTGGCGACGCGCCTGGATTATGCCGAGGTCGGCGGCGGGCTGTTGCTGGGCGTGAACGGCGTCGTGATTGTGGGACACGGTCGGTCGAATGCTAAGGCGGTCAAGAACGCGGTCCTGCGAGCGCGAGAGGCGGTTGCTGCGAATGTCGTCTCCACCCTCAAAGCTGGGCTAGAGGCCGGGCCTGAGGGTTAGGCGTCCTCGCGGGGCCGATCGCGGTGCTGATGATCAACTGACCGCAGGATATAAGGAGGAGGCAGCCATGCAGATTGTGGCGAATGAGTCGCGCATCAAGACCCGGACGAAGATCGGTGAGCGCGCGCCGTTTCTGGGGCTGTTGGTGTTGGCCGTGTCGACGGTGCTCATCTTCGTCAGGCCGGAGTGGATCTGGGCGACGATGGCGCTGGTGTGGGTGGGGTTCTTGATCTCATTGACAGGGAGTTATCTGGGCGACCGCTACGTCGGGCCTAATGCCCACCACAAGAAGGTGCCGGCAGCGCTCAAGGGCATGGATGACGACTACACGTTGCTGATGTACGAGACCGCGACGCCGTTCATTCTCGTCGAGCCCGGCGGCCTGACCGTCCTTACGGTGAAGTCGCAGGGCGGGACCGTCATCTACGAGGGCGGTCGCTGGAAGCACAGGCAGCGGATGGGCATTCTGCGGCGCTTTGCGGGACAGGAGTCGCTCTCGCAGCCCCACAAGATGGCGCAGGCTGAACAGGAGTACGTCGAGGATATGTTAGCCAAACGACTGCCCGAGGAGATGGACGTGCCTGTGAGAGGCGTGATCCTCTTTACCAATGATGATGTGCTGCTTGAGGTCGATGAGGAATCGGTGCCGGTGCCGGCATTGCGCGCGGCGGAGCTGAAGCGTTGGCTGCGGCGAAACCCTCTGCGCCCGCAGCTATCCGATGAGGTCCGTGAAGCATTGGCGGACGCGCTGGAGCTGGAGGAGGGCACCCTGACGTAGCAGAACCGGCTCGCGCTGCTTCGCCCCTGGGTCCCGGCACGAGGTGCCGGGGCCTTGCCTTGTATCGCAGGTTGCGCCCTGGTCAGATGACCAGGGTGCAACCTGGTCTAGCAGGCAGGATGTGATCTGTCAAAGCGGATAGCGTGTACTTTTTCAGAAGTGCGGTATACTTAGTTCGCCAGCCGAGGGGGCACGTTTTTGAGGCACACTCGGGCTCAGAGCTGCACGGGCGCGTAGCATATGCAAAAGCGCACACGCGGCTGTGGGCTCGGTTTGTGTTCGGTGACCCCTCACAAACAAGGAGGTGGTATCTACAGGTGAAAACGTTTTGCGTATCGTCATGTAGAGCCAACTACAACTGAAGGAGGAAGGAGAAGGACATGTCCCGAAAGAGTTTGATGAGTTTGTTGACGGCCTTTGTGCTGTTTGCGGTGGTGCTGAGCGCGTGTGGCACCCCTGCACCCAGCCCAACGGCAACGTCGGCTCCTAGCGAGCCGGCAACGGAGGAGCCCGAGCCAACACCGACGGCAGCGCCGGAGGAAGAAGAGCCCGAGCCCACCGCGACTGAGGAAGTGATGGGGCCCGAGGTTACAGAATGGACACCCGAGCTAAAGCAGGCCTTTGCGGCCGCGATCGATCGGGAGGTTCTGGTCGACCGTGTCTTTGAGGGTCGCAACATCCCCGCTTATCACATGGTGCCGCCCGGTTATCCGTATGCGACCGAGCCGTTCCTGGATAAATATGGGACGCGTGACCTGAATATGGCCATCGACCTGCTGTCCGGGATGGGCTTCACCGAGGAGAACCCCTTCGAGTTCGACCTCTGGTACCCGCCTGAGCACTACGGGACCACGACGGCCGACGTGATGCAGGTGCTGAAGGAGCAGCTTGAGGAGACCGGCTTGATGCGGGTCAACCTCAACACCCAGAACTGGGCGGAGTACGTCAATGCCTTCGTCGAGGGCGAGGCCTACCCAGTCTTCATCCTGGGCTGGTTCCCCGACTTCGCTGACCCCGACAACTGGCTGACGCCCTTCGCGTCCTGCCTCCAGTCGCCTGACAATGGCGTGAACTACTGCGACGAGCGGATGGACGACCTGCTGCAGCGCGCTGCGGCGGCGACGGACGACGCCGAGCGCGAGGCGCTGTACGAGGAGCTGGGTGAGTACTACGCCGAGCAGGTCCCGACGCTGCCGCTCTTCTGGGAGCCTGAGTTCGTGACCTATCGCGATGGCGTCGAGGGCGTCACCATCGGTGCGCCGTTCGAGTTCAACTACAACGTCCTGAGCTTCACCGACGACGCGACGCCTGCTTCCGGCAGCACAGACACGATCATCATCGGCACGACCGATGAGGTCAACAGCCTGGACGCCCAGGACGCATACGCGACGCACGACTGGGAGATCATTAAGAACACGGGTATGCCGTTGCTCAGGTACGTGCCCGGCACGTCTGAGCTGATCCCCGGCACCGCTGCGGACTTCCCTGAGGTGAGCGAGGATGGGCTGAGCTACACCTTCACGCTGCGCGAGGATCTCGCGTTTGCGGATGGTACGCCCGTGACCTCGGCTGACTACGTGCGCGCCTGGGAGCGCCTCAACACGCTCGCCGGTCAGGTTTCCGGGCTGATCCGAGTGTACGTTGACAGCGTGGAAGCGCCCGATGAGTACACCGTGGTCTACAATCTCAAGGATACCTACGGATTCTTCGAGGCGTTGGCTGCCACGGCGCCCTTTGTCGCTACGCATCCCGATGTCTTCCCCGCGGACGAGATCGTGCCGTACCCTGAGGTGATCGATGGCATTGGCCCGTACCGTATGACCAACTACGTGCCCGGAGAGCAGATGGTCCTCGAGGCCAACCCCGAGTATGTCGGCGATGACGCGCCGCTCATCCCCACCGTGGTCATCCGCTACTTCGCGGATCCCACGACGATGAGCAACGCTGTCGAGACCGGCGAGATCGACGTGGCTTGGCGTACCCTTGGCCCCGTGGAGGCTGTCCGCCTTCAGGAGGTCGCGGGCCTGACCGTCGACACGGTCAATGCTCCGGCACTGCGCTACCTCGTCTTCAACCACAACTACGTGTTTGGCGGCGAGTAAGCTTCCGCTGTATACTGGTAGCACAAAAGGGGCGGGAGGAGGCATCTTCCCGCCCCGCCTTATGGATCTAGGGCCGAGATCCCACTTGATCCGGCCCTAATATCTATCTGAAACGGAGCTGCATTATGTCCGCGTCCTTTCGGAATTTCATCATAACCCGGGTGCTGTTGACGATCCCAATGGTCCTGATCCTGGTGACCATGGTGTTTGTCGTGATGCGCGTTCTGCCAGGCGACCCCATCCGCTCGCAGCTTGGGCCGAAGGTCAGCGAGGAACAAGCCGAGGCCATCCGTGAGCGCCTGGGTCTCAACCGTCCACTTTACGTCCAGTATTTCGACTTCCTGTGGCGGATGGTGCGCCTCGACTTTGGCAACGCGTTGACCCAGGGTGAGCGTCCCATCCGGGAGGAGTTGGGTGAACGGTTGCCTGCGACGATCGAGCTGACGCTGCCGGCGATGGCCTTCACGGCGATCTTCGGGATCTTAAGCGGCGCCTTTGCGGCCAACAACCGCAAGAAGCCGATCGATTTCTTGATCCGCATCTTCAGCATCATCGTCTACGCTGTGCCGGTATTCGTACTGGGCCTTCTCTTCCAGATTCTGTTTGCGGTGCGCCTTCCAATCCTACCTCTTGCAGGACGGATGGACACGCTGTTGCTGACGCAGTTCGAGCCGATCACGAACTTCTACATCCTCGACGCCATCCTCCAGCGGGATTGGCGGGCGCTGGTGTCGCTTGTGCGCCATCTGATCATGCCATCGGTGACCCTGGGGCTGATTCTGACGGGGCCCTTCATTCGCCTGACGCGCGCGAATATGATCGAGACATTGCAGACGGACTTCATCACGGCAGGGCGCGCTCGGGGCATCCCTGAGAAGCGGCTGGTGTATCGGCACGCGCTGCGCAACACGTTCATCCCGATCGTGACGTTGATCGGCCTCCAATTCGCGCTGCTGTTGGCCGGGGCGGTGTTGACGGAGACGACCTTCTCGTGGCCCGGGATGGGACGGTATCTGGTGAAGCGCATCGAGTTGCGTGATTACAACGCCGTACAATCCGTGATCGCGGTCTTCGCGATGTTTGTGGGCCTTATCAGTGTCGTCGTCGACGTGCTGTACGCGTTCGTCGATCCGCGGATCCGCTACTAGGCGCGGTGTGAGGAGATAAGGTTATGGCACAAAGACTACGTGAGGCAACATCAGGTGCCGACGGTACAGCGGAGGTTGATGTCCCCGAGTGGCAGCTTGAGCTGGATCGCGTCGGGTTCCTGCGCAGGATGCTGCTCGCCCGCAAGTGGTATGGGGGAGATTGGTGGTTTGTGGTGATCAGTGCGATCCTGCTGCTCTTCGTCATCAGCGTCGGCGTCTTCCCGCAATGGTACGCGCCCTACGATCCAAGCGCTGAGGTGGGTCCGTCGCTGCTCGCGCCGGGACAGCCGCCATCAGAATACGTGCTGGTCGCACCGGCGGACGCCAACATCACGATGCTGGCGGAAGTGGCTGATCGGGACAATAACCTCGGCTACGTCGTTGGCACACCCGCGGCGCAGGCACTCCGCGTGGCTTTGGATGAGCTCAACGCAGAGGCGGAGGCGGCAGGCAGTGACGTACGCTATCAGCCACGTCCGCGACGCTATGAGGAGTTGACGCTGGCGCTGGAGGCTTTGGCGGCTGGCGAGATCGATGCGGTGGTGGCATCGCCCGGCAACCTTGAAGAGGTGCTTGCGGGGTTCCCCGGACTCGAGATTGCTACGTCGTTGCGCGAAGCGGCTGAGCGCGGTTTTGTGATGGGCACCAACCAGATTGGGCAGGATGTCCTCAGCCGCATCATCTATGGGACGCGCATCGCCCTGATCGTGGGGCTCAGCTCTGCGTTGGTGGCGTTGGTGATTGGCGTTCCGCTGGGGCTGATCGCTGGCTACATCGGTGGCGCACTTGACCGTGTGGTCACGCTCCTGATGGACAGCCTCTACTCATTCCCGGGGCTGATTCTGGCGATCGCGATTGCGGCGGTGCTGGGCGCCGGTATTGGCAACATCATCGTGGCCATCGCGGTGCTCTACGTCCCGACGTACTACCGAATCGTACGCGGTCAGACCTTGGCCGTGAAGGAGGAGCTGTACGTCGAGGCGGCCCGAAGCTTGGGAGCTACCTCGCTGCAGATCATGAAGGACTACATCTTTCCGAACGTCATTCCGTCGGTGGTCATTATCTTCTCGGTGAACGTTGCGGATGCGATCTTGACGGAGGCGGGATTGAGCTTCCTGGGCTTCGGCATTCCGCCGGACACGCCCGACTGGGGCATCGATCTGGCCCGTGGGCAGGACTACCTGCGACGTGCTTGGTGGCTGATCACGTTCCCGGGGGCGATGGTGACGTTGGTCACGTTCGCCTTCAGCATGCTGGGTGAGAGCCTCTCTGAGATCCTCAACCCCCGGCTATCGGAGGTGTGAGGATGACGACAACAGGCGGTAACGACGTGCTGGTTCAGATTCGCGACTTGAGCGTCATCTATCATACCCGGCTGGGACCTCTCAGCGCCGTAGATCAGGTCTCCTTTGATATCTATAAGGGGGAGATCCTGGGGTTGGTGGGGGAGAGCGGATGCGGCAAGAGCACGATGGGCAAGGCGCTGATGCGTATGATCGCGCCGCCCGGTGAGATTGCCGGAGGACAGATCATCTTCGACGGCGAGGATATCATGACGTATGACGACAGCCAGATGCGCGACTTCCGCGGACGGCGTGTCAGCATGATCTTTCAGGATCCGATGACGTCGCTCAACCCCGTGCAGCGTGTCGACGAACACGTCATCGAGGCCATCCAGGTGCACGAGCCGCAGACGCCGGCAGAGGCGGCGCTGGAGCGCGCCCGGACGTTGATCGAGATGCTTGGTATCCGCACGAACCGGCTGAAGGACTACCCACACCAGCTTTCGGGCGGCATGCGACAGCGCGTGATGGCGGGACTGGGGCTTGTGCTCAACGCCGACCTCATCGTTGCCGACGAGGCCACGACGTCGCTGGATGTGATCGTGGAAGCCAAACTGCTGGACGAGTTCGTCCGGCTCCGCGACGAGTTCAACCTGACGATCCTGCTGATCACGCACAACATCGCGCTGGTCGCGCAAATGGCCGACCGCATCGCCGTGATGTACGCCGGGCAGATGGCGGAGATCGGCGATATCGTGGAGGTCTTTGACAATCCGCTCCATCCCTATACCGATGGATTGCTCCGATCGGTGCCGAACATCAAGCTCGACGAGCGGGAGGAGCTCTACAAGATGGGTGGGGAGCCGCCCAATCTGACGCATCCGCCGACGGGCTGCCGCTTCCACCCGCGTTGCCCCCATGCGATGCCGATTTGCCGCAACTTGGAGCCGACGCTGCTCCCGGTCGACGGGGACTCCGGACACCTGGTCCACTGCTGGCTCCACGAGGAATTCCCAGAAGGGTGGGAGGAGGCCCGATGAGCGAGACGACGAGCACAAACGATACCCTGGTCGAGCTCCGGAATGTCAGGAAGTGGTTTCCGGTGCAGCAGGGCTTTCTCAACCAGCTTTTCGGTGGCAAGCAGCGTCACGTGCGCGCTGTGGATGGCGTGAGCTTCACCATTCAGCGCGGTGAGGTCTTCGGACTTGCCGGTGAGAGTGGTAGCGGCAAGACGACCACGGGGCGCGTCGCGCTCGGGTTGACCCACACTACGGAGGGGGAGGTCTTCTTTGACGGCGTTGATTTGACCTCCCTAAGCCCTCAGGAACTGCGGCGGCTGCGCGCGCGGATGCAGGTTATCTTCCAGGATCCGATGGCGTCGCTCAACCCCCGGATGTCCCTGGGAACGTCGATCGGTTACGGGTTACAGATTCACAAGCCGGAGTTGAGCAGTGACGAGCGGCGGGATGCGGTGACGGACATCCTGGAGAAGGTAGGACTCTCGCCGGCGAACTACTTCTATAACAAGTTTCCCCACCAGACCTCCGGCGGTCAACGACAGCGCGCCGTCATCGCCCGTGCTCTGGTCACCAAGCCGGACCTGGTGCTCGCCGACGAGCCCATCGCGATGGCTGACGTCAGCGTGCGCGCGCTGCTGCTCGACCTGATGAACGAGCTGAAGCGCGAGCTCCACCTCACGTATCTCTTCATCACCCACGACCTGGCGACGGCGAAGTACATCTGCGACCGGATTGGCATTATGTACCTCGGCAAGCTGGTGGAGATTGCCGAGCTGCGGGAACTCTACACGTATCCACTGCACCCGTACACGCAGGCGCTGCTGGCAGCGGTGCCGGTGCCGGATCCACACGAGCGCCGGACCGAACCGATGCCCGAGGGCGAGATCCCCAATCCAATCAATCCACCAAGTGGGTGTCGCTTTCACCCGCGGTGCCCGTATGCGACGGAGCGGTGCGAGGTCGAGGAGCCATTGCTGCGCGAGCTTCGGCCCGGTCATCGCGTGGCATGCCACTATGCGGAGCAGTTCCTGCCCTGAGCGCAACCATTTCAATGGCTGCTACAAGCGGTCCCATTTACACGAAACCGCCCGATGGGAAACCCCATCGGGCGGTTGTGATCTGACGCTGAGAGGTGACCGGTGCTGAGCTACTCCTCGGGCACTGGCGGTGGTGTCTGTCCGAAGAGCTTGCTGACCTCGGCGACGTCCCCGGCCTTGGCCCACTGGTCCATCCCGGCCTTCCAGACAAGGGTGTCACGGCTGACCTCACCGGCCTGGATCTTCTGCTGAAGTGCATTCGCGTCGAAGGGGCCGGTCTGCTGGCCCTCAATGGCGACATAATAGGCGCTGGGCTGCGGGACGGGGGGCGGACCCGAGGGGGCTTGACCCTGACCGGCCTGCTGCTGCCCTTGCTGCATCGACTGGCCGAACATCTGCCCGACGGCAGAGCCTAGGCCGACGCCAGCGCCCAGGCCGACCCCGGTACCGGCCTCGCCCTGATTCTGGGCGGCCTCGCGCATCGCCTGCGCGCCCTGGTACTGCATATAGGCGCCCATATCGCCGATGGCCCCCATTGACGCGGCGGCGTCGATGGCCTTGGCCGTCTCCTCAGTGGGCGAGAGCGATTCAATGTAGAAGGAGTTGAGGGTCACCCCGCGCGCGGCGAACTCTTCCGCGGCCTTCGCCCGCACGCCGGCTGCCAGCTCCTCAGCGAACGCGGCCATCTGAATGATCGACTTACCCATCTCCCCGATCAGATCCATCATCTTCGTGAGGATGATGCTGCGGAAGAAACTCTGAATGTCACGGGTGCGGTAGAGGTTCTGCGTCCCCACGATCTTTCCCACGAAGAGCTGCGGGTCGGTGACCTGGATGGCGTAGGTGCCGTAACCGGTGACCCGGGCCATCCGCAGAATCGGATCCTGGATGGTGATGGGCTGCGGCGTGCCCCACTTCATGTCGGTCATCTCGCGAGTCGTCACGAAATAGGCCTCTGCCTTGAAGGGCGTCTGGCCGGAGAAGGCCTTGCCCACAAGATCCACCAGCAGCGGGATGTTGGCTGTGGTGATCGTGTGGCGGCCCGGTCCAAAGGTGTCGAGCGCCTTGCCGTCGCGGAAGAACACAGCGGCCTGGGACTCGCGGACGATGAGCTGGCTGCCGATGCGAAAATCGCCGGAACCCCGCTCAGGAACGCGGTGGACGAGTTCGTCGGCTCCTTCATCCACATACTCAATGATGTCAAAAACGCGCGCCATAGCTTCTTACCTCCGTCTGGTCTCTGCTGTTCTGATGATTATGGCTATTGCGCCGTGCCCCGCAGGACGTCCTGGCGCTCGTCCAAGGTCGCATTTGCCTCGCGGGCGAGGTCGCGAATCATCAAGATCAGCGACCGGATTTCCTCACCCTCCAGGCCTTCCCTCGCCCGTGAGATCGCCGCCTCGATACGGTCGGCGTAGCTGACCAGGGCCGCATCAAACTCGTAGACGCGGTCGAGGTCGTCTTCCTCGATGCGAACGGCGTCAAACAGGCCCCCATAGCCGTAGGAAGCGGTCCGCACGCGATCGATGAAAGTCTGGATCTGCGTCGCCGCACTCCCGACCTCGTCGAGCAGCCCGATCTTCCCGGCCGATATGAGATCGGTCTGGAGCGTATCCAGCTGCTGCTTCACGGTACGCATGCGGCTCACGATGTGGTCGCGAAGGAGCCGATCGGCCTCCCGCCGCTGTTCTTTCTCTTTGTAGCCTTTGTAGCCTGGGATCTGGGCGACCAGCTTCTCAAAACCGGACATCTCATCTTTAATCTTGTCGAGCAGACTCATTCTGACCCTCCTACGACTCTCCTTACGTGAGTACTAAGATCGGGCTGTTCTCCGTCTGCCAAATTGTAGCACAGAAACGCGTGCTTGTGAAACGCAGTCAGGATCAACCCTATTCTCTCATACGCAAAATGGCGCGTTGGGTTGCGGGGCGGGGATGGAGCGGCAGATCAACCGAGCGCGATCTCTTTCGCGAGCCACTTGAGCACCCGAGCGGGCATCGTGTCGCGGTTGCGGCGGTCGACCTCCCAGATCTCCACCTGGGCGAGATACCGGAAGACGTCGGCGGCCGGATGCGGCTTGCCCGTGATGGTGCCGAGCACGTGGTGAGGCCCGAGGAAGGCACGCATCAGGGTCTCCTGGAAGAGCTGGGAGAAGAGCTCCATCTTCCCAATCTCGTCGACGACGACCAACTTCCCCTCGTCCATCGCTCGCTGGAGCGCAGCGACACCGACGCGCTCGAATGCGGCGACGTCGACGCCATAGCGTCCGACACGCGGTGCTTTCGGGTCTCGGAAGTCCTTGTGGGCCAGCACCGTTTCCTTGCCGTCGAGAGTGACGAGCTTGAAGCCCTTGCGACCGCCGGGACCGCGGATCTCGGCGGTGTAGAAGCCGCCGAGGGCGTCGCTGTCCAGGGCATCGATGACGTGGCGGACGATGGTGGTCTTGCCGATGCCGGGATAACCGGTGAGGAGTAGTGATTTTCCCATAGCTATTGAGCAAGTATAATGCGGTAAGCGCCTTTGGCAAGGCGCCCCGGGTTCTAGGGTTGTGGTTGTTGTAGAGACGCAGCGGTGCTGCGTCTGCGGCGCTGTGACTGCAGCCCTGCGTAGACAGCCCGCCGGGCCGTCTGACTATGAATGGATGAGAAGGAGATGATATGCGCATTCTGATCACCGGCGGTGCCGGGTTTATCGGGTCTCACCTCTGCGACCGCTACCTTGCCGATGGCCATGAGGTCATCGCCATGGATAATCTGAAGACCGGCTCCACCGACAACATCGCCCATCTGGCAGGTCATCCGCGCTTTCTCTTCATCAACCACGATGTCACCCACTATATCTACGTCGCAGGAGCGCTCGACAGGGTGTTACACTTGGCCTCCCTTCCGAGCCCCGTTGACTACCTGAACTACCCGATCCAGACGCTCAAGGTAGGCGCGCTGGGCACGCATAACACACTGGGGCTGGCGCTAGCCAAGGACGCGCGATATCTCCTGGCGTCGACGTCAGAGGTCTACGGTGACCCCCTGGTGCATCCTCAACACGAGTCCTACTGGGGCAACGTGAACCCCGTGGGCCCGCGTGGGGTCTACGATGAGAGCAAGCGTTTCGCCGAGGCGCTGACGATGGCCTACGATCGCTATCACGGGGTCGACACCCGCATCGTGCGGATCTTCAACACCTATGGCCCGCGGATGCGCGTCGACGACGGACGCGTGGTGCCCAACTTCATCGGTCAAGCGCTGCGGGGCGAGCCCCTCACCGTCTACAATCACGGGAAGCGGACGCGGGCGTTCTGTTACGTGGACGATCTGGTGGAGGGCATCGTGCGGTTGATGGAGGCGGACGTCGAGGGGCCGATCAACCTGGGTACCCCCTCGGAGATCTCGATCCTCGACTTTGCCAAGCTCGTCATCGAGGTGGCGGAGAGCGAGTCCCAGATCACCTTCGTCGTGCCTGAGGACGAGCGCACCCGCGACGATCCCAAGCAACGGTGTCCCGATATCGCCCGCGCCCGGGAGCTGCTCGGGTGGGAGCCGCAGGTCGGCCTGCGTGAGGGGCTCCACCGCACGGTCGCCTACTTCCGCCAGCGGTTAGGGCTGGGCTGATGGCGGTTGACGCCATGGGCCGGATCCCCACGGTGCTGATCTACGCTGTGCGCGGCGGGCAGGTGCTGCTGATGCGGCGCAACAAGGAACCCAATCGCGGGCTGTGGATCGCGCCCGGCGGTAAGATCGAGCTCGACGAGTCGCCGCGGGACGCGGCGCGGCGCGAGATGATCGAGGAGACCGGGCTGACGCCGATGGACTTGCGTTGGCGCGGGTTCTGTACCGAGGTCTCGCCGCTGCCCGATTGGCAGTGGATGCTCTTCATCTACGTGACCCACAGCGTCACGGGAACTTTGCGGCCCGACCTGCGCGAGGGTCGGCTTGCTTGGGTCGATCTGGAGACGTACTTCAACGACCTGGAGATCCCTCAGGCCGATGCGATCTTCGCGCCGCACATTCTGGGTACGGAGAGCGGGATGTTCGAGGCGAAGTTTGTCTACGATAGCGACCTGAAGCTCGTCGCCTGGGTGGCCTACTGAGGCGCCATGGTCTCCGCACCGATCGCCGTCGCGCGGACGTGGGTGCAGGAGGGGCAACCGACCCCGCGGGTTGTGCTTTGGCTCTGGGGAGCGCTGGCGCTCGCCTGTGGTTTGCTGCTCGCGTGGCTGCCGCTCCCGCTGGCGGCCCTCGTCGTGGCCGGCGTGGCGCTGGTGGTCGGGACGCTCATCGAGCCCCTGATCGGCATTGGCGCCGCCCTTCTGCTCGGCCCGTTGCGGGCGTGGCTGGAGATCCGAGCTCCGGGTGCGTTGCCCCACGTGGGTCAGGCGGTCCTGCTGTTTGGGGTGGGAGTGTGGCTGGCGCGCGGCCTGCTGTTGCGTAACGTGCGCCTGACGGTGCCGCGGACGATGTTGTTGCTTTTGGCCTTTCTGGGCGTGAGCCTGATCTCGCTGTGGCGGGCGGTCGACGCGTGGGATGGGGCCTTGGAGTTTGTGAAGTGGCTGCAGGTCGCGATTGTGGCTGCCGTCGTCTACGAGCGGCTCACGGTCAGCCGGGGGACGTGGCGGGTCATGGTGGCGGTCGCCGGCATCGCCGGGGCTGCGATGGCGCAGGCGCTGATCGGCCTCTGGCAGTTTGGATTCGGCGGTACCGCGGTCGAGGAGTTTGCCATCGACGACCGGTTTTTCCGTGCGTATGGTACCTTCCAGCAGCCTAACCCTTACGCCGGCCTGTTGGGTCTCGCAGGAGCGGTGTTGCTGGGGTTGGGCGCCGAGAAGGTCGCGCAGGCGCTGCGGAGCAGGGAGCCTGGCGGGGCAGTGCCGGCGCTTGCTGCCCTGGGGCCTGGGGCGCTCGTACTGGCGGGGCTGGTTGCCTCGTGGTCGCGGGGTGGGTGGATGGGGTTCGCCGCCGCCGTCTTGGTGATGGTGGCGCTATGGCCCCAGCGGAGCCTCTGGGGGGTGGTGCTGGTGGCGCTCGTCTTGGTGGTGGGCGGTGGACTGGCGGTAATGGGGCACCTGCCCGAATCGGTTCTGGATCGCTTGACGGGCTTCCTCGTCTACGTGCGGTTTGAGGACGTGCGCGGGGTCGGCATCACCGATGCGAACTTCTCCGTCATCGAGCGGATGGCACATTGGCAGGCGGCGCTGGGGATGTGGCGGGAGCAGTTCTGGCTGGGCGTCGGCCTTGGCGGGTACGAGGCAGCCTATCCGGCTCATGCACTCATCGATTGGCCGCTGCCGCTGGGCCACGCGCACAACTTCTATCTCAACCTGCTGGCTGAGGTCGGCCTGATCGGGTTAGCGGTCTATCTGGCGTGGCTCGGCTCGATGGCGGTAGGGCTTCTAGGGGCGCTGCGTCGGCACACCGGCTGGGTGCGCGGCCTCGCCCTGGGTCTGGCAGGCGCCTGGACGCACCTGGCGGTGCACAGCCTTGTGGACAACCTGCTGGTGAACAACGTGCATCTCTTCGTGGGGGTGCTGGTCGCGCTGACCGCTTGGATAGTGGGGCAGGGCGAGCGTACCTGAGCGGCGAAAGTGCAACGCACCCACAGAGGTGGCTGGTGTTTGGGGCTGCTCGCGGGTGCGTGGATAGTCTCCCAGCGACCGCTCGACAAAAGTGTGTCGCAGTGAGGCGTGTTGCGGGTGATGGCTGATGCGCTACGGCGCGTGTTGCCACGTCTGGACGACGTACGCGTCAGCGCCGTCCGTCAAGGGGACGCGCTCGATGTCGGGCCAGGTATAGGCGCCGATCAGCAGGCGCACCTCCCCTGTCGGCAGCGCGTCGGGTAGGTCGAGGGCGAAACGCGTGACAAGGACGTCGTCGTCGCGCCAGTAGCGGGGCGGCACGCCGACGCCGTCGATCTGGGCGACCATCTCCTCACCGTGCAGCAGATGGTTGAAGAGGTGGTACTCCTGGTCCCTGACGCTGCGGTAGTGCCACCGGTGCACGAGGACGAGGCGCCCGCTTGGGACGAGGTCGCCCTGAACCTCGGTGGAGATAAGGCCTAGGCCGTTTTCCCAGATGGCACGCGGCGCGGTCAGCGGCGGGCGGGGACCGTCGGTGCAGAACGCAGGCCACGGGGGCGACGCCGGAATCTCCATTTCGGGACGCTCCCTCACCTGTTTGCCAAGCGGCGCCAGGTCGTCCATCGAGGCACCGGGCGTCAGCAGGAAACACGCCTCGCCGGGTGGCACGATGAGCCCGGCCCCGGCAGGCGCGACCCGCACGCGGTCGCTGTGGACGAAGTTGTGCAGCCAGTCGAAGGGCGAGAGCTCACCGCTTCCGAAGTGGGTCACGACGACCACCTCAGCACGCGGCTCAGCATCGGGGTTCTCAGCGAGGTAGGCCGCCACGGTATCGGCTGTGACGTCCATCAACCAGGCGCGCGTTGGCGCGCGCAGCATGCCGCGCTGCTCATAGCCGATCCGCACACTCCAAAGGTAGCCCCACCAGATGGCTAGCAACGCCACGCCCGCAATGCCCGCGACGCCGATGGCCTGGGCCGCGATCCCTAGCCCAGATGCTCTCAACCGCGCGCTTGCGTTGCGGGCGTCCAGCCAGGCGCTGAGGGTCGTACCGATCAGGACGTAAGGCGCCGGGAAGACAAACAGCAGGTAGAAGTGTTGCAGATGGACCGAGGTAACCAGGAAGAGCGTCGGGGCCAACACCGTCCACGTCAGCGTGAGCGCCAACCCGCGACGCTCGCCGTCGCCCGTCAGGAGCAGACGTATCAGGGTCGTCAAGATCGCCAGCCCCAGCATCATGGGCACCAGAAAGAGCAGCTCCTTGACCCACACCACGGAGTCGGCCCAGAGCGGGTTGTGAGGCGTCTGCAGGATCTGGTCACCGGTCAGCAGCTCCAGCGTCAGGCGATAGGCGGCCCAATTCAGACCGCCGCCCTCACCGCCGGCACCGCGGAGGATCGTCGACACATCGACGAAGCCCGTACGCACGAGATAAGCGAGGTAGGGATAGGCGGCGAGCAAGCTGACCACGCCGCCGGCGAGCGCTTCACGCCACCAGCGCCGATGGGCGGCCCAGAACAGGGCCACGATCCAGATAACGGCGGCCCACGGTAGAGCGGCGAGGTGGACCAGACCCATCAAGGTGGCACTGACCATCGACAGCGCGAGCGCGCCCCTATGTCGGCGGCGGGCACCGACCGCCGTCAGCAGCCCAGAGAACGCCATCGTGGCGAAAGTGGGGATCGGGCTCTGGTACCAGATCCAGCGGTTGAACTCAACCACCCAAGGTGTCGTGGCGTAGAGCGCCGTCGCGACGAGCGCCGCCCGACGGCCAAAGACGCGGCGAACCGCACGATAGAGCAGCGCGAGCGCCAGGAGGTCGAGCACTCCGAAGAACCAACTGATTGCCACGACTCGGTGGACCAGGATGAGCGGGATGGCAGCCAGGTAGGCCACCATCGCGGTCTGCATCACGCCCATCGAGGACTTCATACCGACGAGTGGAAAGTCGCGCAGCGCCGCGATCTCCGCTGCCGCCGCCAGAATCGACGATTGGTCCGCGCCTACGAGCGCCTCGTGGAAGGCGCCCAGCCGCAGCCAGGCCCCCACGAGGAGCAGGGCGGTGGGGAGCAGCAGGTGCTTGAGGCGCGCAGTGTGGTCTCTGTGATTCATCGCTTGTGGGCCGCCAGACGGAAACTCACGCGCCTCAACGGAGGCGCGCCGCTTGGTAAAGCCATTAAATATTGTGCCATCGCGCCCGGAGAAGGCAAGCAGGCGCGCGTGCCTCGGAATGCGTCGATGGGGCACGCGCGGTCGCAGAAGGGCGCCGGATCGGTTATAATCAGCGGCACTGACACTGTTGACGCAGAACCTATCTCATTCTGGAGGTTATCTTGGGTCGTCCTGTTATGGTCGTTCACGGAGGTGCTTGGTACATCCCGGACTGCGACCGCGAGGCTCACATTCATGGCTGCCGGCTGGCGGCGGAGGCCGGCTGGGCCCGGCTGGTCGATGGCGGCTCGGCGCTGGATGCGGTGGAGGCCGCGGTGCGGGTGCTGGAGGACGATCCCACCTACGACGCAGGCCGCGGCAGCTTGCTCAACCGGGTGGGGCGGGTCCAGCTTGACGCGATTGTGATGGACGGGCGGACGCTCGACTTTGGCGCGGTCGCCGCGGTGGGGCGCGTCCGCAACCCCATCACCCTGGCGCGACGCATCCTCGAGCGCTGCGAGCACAGCTTTGTGGTCGGTGCCGGGGCCGAGGCGCTTGCTGAAGCGTACGATCTCCCACTCTGTGATGCGGCGGAGCTGATGGGCCGCCGTGACGATGGGGCGTGGGCACCACCCCGTCTGGCCAAGGCTACCGGCACAGCCGCGCCACAGCAACTGGGCGATACGGTGGGCGCGATCGCGATGGACGTGCACGGGCATCTGGCGGTGGGCACGTCGACCGGCGGGACGCCGGACAAATGGCCCGGACGGGTAGGGGACTCGCCCCTGGTCGGCTGTGGCGGTTACGCGGATGATGGCGCGGGCGCGGCGGCGGCCACGGGCTCGGGAGAAGCCTTGATGCGCATCGTCACGAGCAAGACGGCGGTGGATCTCATGGCCGCGGGCATGCCAGCGCAGGCCGCGGCCGAGGCGGTGATCGCGCGGCTTTGGGAGCGGGTGCGTGGGTATGGCGGTGTCATTCTCGTTGACCGGGAGGGCACCGTCGGGCTCGCCCACAACACGCCAAATCTGGCCTATGCCTACATCACGCGAGGGGAGCTGGTGGTGGCGGGCGTGGAGGTGTCGCCGGCTGACACACCGGGACGCGCTGAGGGCCTCGCTGTGCTGCGATGAGGGGGCGCGAAAACGGTTAAGCGTTTGAACGTTCAGGGATGGCTTGAGTCAGTCCCTCACCGAGGGTGTATGCCTCACCGAGGGTGTATGCCTCACCGAGGGTGTATGCCTCACCTAGCCGGTGCGGCCGAATTGGCGGACGAGATCCTCGGTGGAGATCTGAAGGATCGTGGGGCGACCGTGGGGACAGGTGCGCGGGTTCTGCGTGGCCTCCAGATCCTTGATGAGCCTGTCCATCTCCTCTCGCGAGAGGACCTGCCCGGCCTTGACCGCCGCGCGCTTGCAGATGTGGCGGACGACCCGTTCCTCGAGCTCCTGTCGGACCGGTGATTGGCCCTCTGTCGCCGCGGCGATATCCGCCAGAAGGTCGGCCGGCGCATGGCGACCGAGCGCGGCGGGCAGGGTGCGCACTAGGAAGGTGCTAGGCCCGAAGGGCTCGACCTCGAGCCCCAGCTCGCTCAGCGTGGGCAACAGCTCTTCGAGACGCCCCGCTTCGTCGGCCGGCAGCGCGACCACCTCGGGCTCGAGCAGGGGTTGGCGCGGCACTTGTCCGCGGACGGCGTCGGCGAGCATCCGTTCGTAGAGCACGCGCTCGTGGGCGGCGTGTTGGTCGATCAGATAGAGCCCCTCGGGCCCCTCGGCGATAATGAACATCGTCGCCACCTGCCCGACGATCCGCAGCGGCGGCAACTCCGACGCGCGCCGCGATCCGGCGCCATCGACGGGCGCCTCTGACGGCGATGGGACTGCGTCGCCCTCGCCCGTGTCGATGGACGCGCCCTGCCCCGCGTCACCGCCTTGCAGCGAGGCGCGAGCCTCCTCCCCGCCGAAGCGTATGTGGTCCTGAGAGGGACGCAGCCCGGCGAGCCTGGCGCGTGTCGCCTGCTCTCCGGCGGAGCTCTCGGCCCCTGTGCGTGGTGGCAACCACGACGCGCTGGCGGGCGCTTCGGCCATCACGGTGGTGCGCGTGGCGCGTTGCACGGCTCGGAAGACGGCGTCGCCGTCGCGAAACCGGACCTCGGACTTCGCCGGATGGACGTTGACGTCCACCTCCTCGGGCGGCACCTCGATCATCACGAAGGCGACGGGATAGCGCTTGGTGGGCAGCAGGGTGTGGTAGGCCTGGATCACGGCGTAGGTGAGGCGCAGATCCTCCACCCAGCGACCGTTGATGAAGAGCGTGACGTAGCCGCGGTTGGCGCGATGTACCGTCGGGGGACCGACGAAGCCGTGGACCTTGATGAGTTGCTCCTCGGTAAGCGCCGGCGGGATGGGCAGCAGGCTGCCGCCCAGATCCGCGCCGTAGACGTTGAGCAAGCTCTCGCGAGGGTCGCCGTTGCCGGGGGTGACCAGCGCCTCGCGTCCGTCGTGGACGACGGTGAAGGCGACGCGGGGGTACGCGATGGCATAGCGCGTCAGGAAACCGTCGATGTGGCGCCGTTCGGTGCGTTCGGTCCTCAGGAACTTACGCCGGGCCGGGACATTATAGAAGAGGTCCTCTACGATCAGCTCGGTGCCGGACGGACGGCCCACGGTTGCGCGGTGGACGACCTCACCGGCCTCGAGACGCAGGCGCGTGCCCGTGCTCTCCGAGGCGTGACGCGTGATACACGTGATCCGGCTGACCGACGCGATGCTGGACAGCGCTTCGCCGCGGAATCCCAACGTGGCGATGCGCTCGAGATCGTCGGCGGAGCTCAGCTTGCTGGTCGCGTGCCGCTGAAAGGCCAGGGCGACCTCATCGCCGAGAATGCCCGTCCCATTGTCCCGGACGCGGATCAGCTTGGCCCCGCCGTCACGGGTCTCAACCTCGACGCGCGTCGCTTCGGCATCGAGGCTGTTCTCGACCAATTCCTTGACGACCGACGCCGGGCGCTCCACCACCTCACCGGCGGCGATGCGCGACGCGACATCTTCAGAGAGCAGCGTGATGGGCATAGGGCCTCCAGACCGGATTCTAGCGCAGAGGCACACAAACAGCAAGATGG
>JBNGCP010000055.1:0-23925 GCA_049974845.1 Anaerolineae bacterium
TCGCTACGCGACGCCAGAAGTGCCCCTCACCCCAAAGCCTAAGTGCGTTGCACCTTACCCAACGTCAGCTGCGATCGCCCTGGCCCCTTCGATGCGGCAGCCCGGCACGCGACCCCCACCAAGACACTATCCGGCCGGTATCACGAAAGGCGCCCGCTCGAGCGTTGTCAACGTCAGCTCGCCGCTCTCCGTGACCGCCACGTCGTCCTCAATGCGCACGCCGCCGACGCCGTCAAGGTAGATCCCCGGCTCGACGGTGAACGTCATCCCTGGCATAAGCTCAAGCCGGTTGCCGTTGACGATGTAGGGCGGCTCGTGTTCCTCGAGGCCCAGCCCATGGCCCGTGCGATGGAAAAAGGCCTGCCCATATCCCGCCGCCTCGATCACAGCGCGCGCGGCGCGGTCGACCTCCTCAGCCGTGACTCCCAGAGCGACGGCCTTCCGCCCGGCCTCGTTCGCCCGGCACACGATCTCGTGAACCCGCTGCAGCTCACCGGAGGGCTCGCCGACGACGAGCGCCCGCGTGAGGTCCGAGACGTAACCGTCGACCCTGGCGCCCCAGTCGACCACAATCCAGTCCCCGCGCTGAAAGGGGCGGTCCCCAGGCTCGGCGTGGGGCAGCGCTCCACGCGGCCCCCCGGCGATGATGGGGTCGAACGCCAGTCCGTCGGCGCCCCCACCCAGGAGTGCGCCCACCAGCCGTGCGGCCGCCTCGCGCTCCGTCATGCCAACGCGCAACATAGGAAGCCATGCCAAGAAGGCCTCCTCGGCGACCTGGGCGGCACGGCGCATCGCGTTGAGCTCTCCCGTGTCCTTGACCGATCGCATCTCCGCGAAGACCTCGTCAACGGGGATCAGCTCCACATTGGGGGCAAAGCGTTCGAGGATCCGCGCCTCAAGCACGCGCATCCGCAGTGACTCGACACCCAAGCGCGCATCGGCAAGCTCCAACGCAGCACAGGCCTCGTGAAAGGCCAGGCTATAGCCCTCCTCGTCGCCGTAGGGAAATGCACGAAAGCCCGCGGCCTTGGCTTTGCCCGCCTCCAGCTCCGGCAGCACCACCGCCGGTCGTCGGTCCACCGGCAGCAAGGCCACAATTGGGCGCTCACTGAGAAAGAACCCCATGCCCGTCAGATAGCGCAGATTGGGTCCCGGTACCAGCGCCAGGGCGTCAAGGCCCTCCGCTGCTGCCTTGTCCAGTACCTGTTCAATTCGATCCGTCACGCAGCACCTCCATCTTTGACACTCAAGCACCTCTCATCGCATCCTCGTCGGCGCCGGCGGGAAGCATCTATGAGTATGGTAGAATGGCCATCGACGGTCACAAACGAAACACGCTACACATCTCAAGGAGCATAGAGCCATGATCGAACGACTGCCCATCGGCCTTCTGGGCTCAAATGTCTATCTTGTCTACGACGACCAGAACGAAGGCATGCTGGTCGACCCGGGTGTCGTGGAGCCAGAGCCGCTTCTGCGCGCAATTCGAGAGCGCGACCTCGTCATCCACTACATCCTCAACACCCACGGCCACTTCGACCACGTGGCTGGTAGCGCGCACCTCCACCGGCTCGGTGCTTCGCTGGCCCTCCATCCCGCAGATCGCGAGCTGATGCTCGGCGGTGGAGGCAGCATGGCCCTCGGCGTGACCTTCCCCTCCCCACCCCCGCCCGAGGTCGAGCTGGCGGACGGCACAGAGATCACGGTGGGCAGCCTCAACATCCAGGTGGTCCACACGCCGGGCCACACCCCCGGCAGCGTCTGCCTCTTCATTCCTGAGGATCGCGCCCTTCTCACGGGGGATACCCTCTTCGCGGGCAGTGTGGGCCGCACCGATCTACCGGGGGGAAGCCACCGGATGCTCGAAGCCAGCCTGAGGCGGCTGATGGACCTGCCCGACGATATCCGCGTCTATCCGGGCCACGGATCACCGACCACGATCGGGCATGAGCGGAGACACAACCCCTGGATCCAGGCGCTACGGACCTAGCCCAGTAGGGCCGCCCGGTAGGGCCAAACTCACAGCTGCGCCGCTTAACGCAAGAAGCGAGAGCAAGCGAAACGCCTGCCCTCGCTGTGGGGCGCGAGGCTAATCAGCGAGGAGCCGGAGAACACTCAGCAGGCCGAGCCCCAACCTCACTGCAGTGCCCGGGCTTGGCGCCTCGAGGTTCGCTTGGCCCTCTTCACTCAGCTCGACGTTCGAATTGTAGTAGATCCAGCCGGCAATGCCGCCCACCACGGCGCCAACGATGCCGCCAATGAGTAGTGCTCTGGTCTTTGCGCTATCCATTCTTGAGGAGCCTCCTTTTCATGTCTCGTGTCACGGTCGTCACCGCAGCGCCTAACGCGTGCGCGCGAACGAAGGGTTCGGCAATCTGCATCGACCTGTCCTTGACCCAGTCGTTTGCGCGCTGCGCGTAGACCTGCGCCAGTCGCAGATAGTCGCGGACCAGCCGGTGGAGCCGATAGACGCCATAGGCTAGTCCAGAGAGAATGGCCAGCGGTATCAAGGCGATGACAAGCGCTTCCAGGCTCAGAAAGATGAGCGCGATATCGCGAGCAGTGCCCATTGCAGATCCTCCTTCGGTGACAACTGACCCCAAGTATACTCAATTTCGCCACGCCGCAAAGCGTGGGGGCGTGAAGGATCTCGCACGCCCACTTCTCAGAAGGGCCGACTTGCGGTACCATAGCGCCCGTGGACAATCGATCTGGCGCCCTGCGTTGGTGGATCCCGCTGATCCTGTTGCTGTTGCTCGCTTTCAGCCTGCGGGTGTGGCAACTCCCGCATGTCCCGCCCGGCCTGACTCATGACGAGGCCAGCAACGGTCACGACGCCGCGGCGATCCTCCGCGGCGTCCACCGCCTCTACTTCCCCGTTGGCTACGGCCACGAGCCACTCTACAACTACAGCGTCGCGCTCACGACCCTTCTGCTGGGACAGAGCATTTTCACCCTGCGCCTGACCACCGTCTTCTGGGGGATGGCTCAGTGCGTGCTTGCCGTGGCGTTGGCACGACGGTGGTGGGGCCGCCCGGGCGCGCTGGTGACGGCGGCGATCTATGCCGCCAGTTTCTGGTCGCTGATGCTGGCACGCATCGGTCTTCGCGCTCCGGCGTTGCCGGCGCTCCTGACGGCCTCGGTGCTCGCCTACGACCATGCGATCGCCCCACAAAGCGGGGCGCCCCCACAACGCTCACGCCACCGATGGCCTGCCTATCTGGCTGCAGGCCTGCTCCTGGGGGCCAGCTTCTACACGTATATGGCCAGCCGGGGCATGCCGCTGCTCTTTGTCACGTTCGTGATCGCGCTCGCGCTGCTACGCCGCCCCAGAGCTGCCAACATCTGGCGCGGGACGCTCGTGGTGGTGCTGGTGGCGCTGCTGGTCGGCGCCCCCCTCTTCCTCTATCTGCACGCGCATCCGGCGCTCGAGCAGCGCATCGGGCAACTGGGCCACGCAGTCACGGCCCTCCGCGCCGGCGACTGGCGCCCGCTCTGGCGCAATCTGCGCGACAGCCTGCCGTTGCTAATCTCCCGCGGCGACCCCTATTGGCTCTACAACATCGCCGGACGCCCGGGATTGGAGCCGCCGCTCGTCGTCGCCTTCCTTCTCGGGCTGATCGTAGCCCTGACCAAGCCCAAGGACGAGCGCCATCTCCTCGTATTGATCTGGCTCGCCGGTGGGTTGGCACCGGCCCTGATCGCGCCCGTCGAGTTCAACCTGCTTCACGCAATCGGAGCGATGCCGGCGGTCTTCTTGATCGCGGCGCGCGGCCTCCTCTGGCTCCGCACCCGGGTGCCGGTACTATGGCCGCAGGGCCGTCGACTTGTGCCGGCTGCGCTCGCGGTTGCGGGTCTCGTCGCGCTCATCCTGACCGTACGATCGACGGCCCGGGCCTATTTCGTGACCTGGGCCGAGAACCGCAACGTGCGCGTTGCCTATCACCACCACGTGGTCGCGCTGGCCCGCTACCTCGACGATCAGGCGGATCACAGACCGGCTGTGATCACCACGCTCTATCCCGGCGAGCATCACGACGCCTATACCGTCGAGGTGGCGTTGCGTCGGGAGGATCTCAGCCTCCGCTGGACCGATGGACGCCGAGGGCTGATTGTCCCGAAGGCCAGCACCCGCCTCTTCGTCGAATCCCAGACGCGGCCGCCGGACGCGCTATGGGAGGCCGTCGGGCCTGCCGCTGAGCCCCTGGTCAAGCTTGCATTCCGGGACGACGACATCCCCTCGGAGATCCGGGGCTACGCCTGGGATGCACCGGCGACCTGGCGATGGCTCGCGAACGGGGCTCAAGCCGAGGTCTGGGTCCAGACCGGCGACCCGCCGCCGGGCACAGCCCACGTCACCACCAACACACCCATCTCCTATGGGGGCGCGGTCATGCTCGTCGGGTACCGATGGCTTCCGAACGATCCCGCCTCCCCGACCGTCCGGCGCCTGCTCACGCTGTGGGAGGTCACAGCGGCGGTTGATCGAGAGCTGGTGATCTTCGCCCATCTGCTGGATGCGCAGGGCGGTCTCGTCACGCAGGACGACCGCCTCGACTCGCCTTCTTGGCAGTGGCAGCCGGGGGACCGCTTCGTCCAGCTCCTCGAGCTCTCGCCAGTCCCTGAGGCGCCAGCCGGACGTCGCTACGTCGCCCTCGGCCTCTACACCCGTGACGACATCACCCGCGTGCCCCTGGAGCCCGCCCGCAGTATGCCGACAGGCCCGCTCACTCGTTGCCTGATCCCGCTGGAGATCGTGGCGCCGTGAATGCGCTGCGGAGAACTGAGCGGGCGCTCGTCGTGCTGTTGCTCCTCCTGGCGTGGGGCCTCCGCTGGGTGGCCCTCATGGACGTCCCACCGGGCTGGCGCGATGACGACCTGATCGAGCTCTACACCTTCTCGGGACGTGTCGTGGAGGAAGGCCCGGTCCTCTACTTCCCCGGCGCGTCCGGTCACGAGCCCCTCTACCACACGCTTCGGGCCCCTCTAGTCGCCCTCGCGGGCATCAACCAGGCGTCGGCGCGCTGGATGTCGGCTACCGCGGGCACGCTCGCGGTGCTGCTCACGTGGGCCGTGGGGCGGCGCATGCTGGGACGAGGGGCGGGCCTCACCGCGGGCGCGGCAGTAGCGGTCTCGTTCTGGAGTTTGATGTACAGCCGCGTCGCGATCCGCCATATCGGTGCGTTGCCCTGGATGCTGCTCGCACTCTACGGGGGATGGCGGCAACTGCGCGACCCACGCCAGGCGCCTGCTGCGCCCTTCGGCATAGCCGTGGGTACGGCAGGGGCACTGCTCACCTACTACGCGGGCCGACTGATGCCCTTTCTGCTGGTGGCGATCTATCCGTTTGCCCATCCACGCCGCCGCCGTTGGCGGGGGTATTTCGGGGGACTCGCCTTCGGCGTGCTGCTAGCCGTGCCGATGTTCTGGGCCGCCGCCCGGCTTCCTGGCGCCGATGCCCGCGTCGGCGAGCTCGCCGTGCCGCTCCACGCGCTCCGCGCCGGCGATCCGCGCCCGTTCCTGCAGACGGCCTGGACCTCGCTGGGGATGTTCCACGCCAGAGGCGATCCGGAGTGGCTCTACAACATCTCCGAGCGCCCCGTATTCGGGCCCGTCGGCGCCGGGCTCTTCTATCTGAGCCTTGCGGTCACGCTGGTGCGCTGGCGACGCCCCGAGGCGCGCGTGCTGCTCTTGTGGCTAGCTGCGGGGATCAGCCCAGCGCTGATCAGCCTCCCGCCTTCCAGCTACGGGCACACGATCCTGGCCCAACCCGCTACCTACCTGCTGCTGGCCACGTTGGTGCCCGCCGCCCAGGCGCTACCCGCGCCTGGGCCCAAGCGCCGTCGCCTTACCGCAATAGTCACCGGCCTGGTCATCGTGGGAACCGTCGCGATGCGGGACCTGCCGGACTACTTCCACCGCTGGCCCAACGCATCGATGGTGCGCTTCCTCTACCGAGCCGACTATCGGGCCCTGGCGGAGCATCTCGACGCGGAGCCGGAGATCGACGATGTCGCGGTCGGCAGCATGCTCTTCGGGCCTTGGGACAAAGTCGCGCTGGCCACCGACTATCCGGCGGCCGACGATCAGAGGCTCACCGGTGAGATAACCGGCACCGCACGGCAACGGGTCGCCGTGCGGTGGTTTGATCCGGCGCGCGCCCTCGTCTTTGTGGAGGGCGGACCGACGCGCGCCTACCTGCAGGACGAGGGAGCCCGAGCCGCGCCCATCCAGGCGATCCTGCAAGCGTCGGTCCCGGTGACAGCACCTGAGGGCATGCAGGGGTACTGGATTGAGCCCATCCCGCCTCCAGACACGGCGCTGACGCAGACCGGTGATGGACAGCTTGCGGCAGAGCAGGCCTTCGCTGGATCCTTGGCGCTCACGGCTGTTGCGTGGCAGCCCTCATCTCCGGAAGGAGGCCCGCTCACGGTCACGACGTGGTGGACGGTGGAGCAGCCGCTCACCCTACCCACACAGACGCTGATCCCGCACCCGCCGCCCCCGGGCGTCTACAACGGGCCGCGGCTCAGCGTCTTTGCTCACCTCTGGCCCGCGGACGCATCGGGCGCTGCTGGCGAGGCGCGCGTCGACGACGGCTTATGGGTTGATCCTTACAGCATCAGGGTAGGCGACGTGATTATGCAGGTTCACGAGTTCGAGGTGGGATCACAAGGAGACAGTCCCGCGGGCTTCAGGCTGCATCTGGGGTTCTACGACCCGCTCACCGGCACGCGATGGACGACGCCGGAGGGAAAGGACCATCTAGAACTGCTGCTTGCCTCCGCGGCTCACAGCGAATGAGAGCACGCCCCTGAAATGGCTCAGAAACCCATACGGTTCAGCAGCGGTGGGCCGAGCAGAAAAACCCCCACCGCTACAGCCACAAGGGCCGCGATCAGCACCGCCGCTGCAGTGAGGTCCTTGACCTGTTTCGCGAGGGGATGATAGTCGGGACTGACCAGGTCCACGAGGGCTTCGGCCGCCGTGTTCAGCAGCTCCGCGCCCAGCACGGCACCAATGGTCACGGCCAACAGCGCCCAAGAGGCAGGCGACAGTCCGAGCCAGACACCGCACCCAACGACGATCGCAGCCACCGCGAGATGCACCCGGAAATTGCGCTGCGTGATGAACGCATAGCGCAGTCCGGCATAGGCGAACCAGAAGCTCCTCAAGAAGGTCCCCCGATAGCGATGGTAGTGGTCCGCGGCGGCGCCTAATCTGGCAGCGGGATATCCGCGTCCAGTAAACGAAGGATTTCGCTCTGTATAGCCCACATCTGCTCCCTTTCCTGCTCGTTTCCGTGGTCGTAGCCCAATAGATGCAACACGCCATGGACCGTCAATAGCTGCAGCTCCTGGTCCAGCGTGCCCCCGGCCTCCTCAGCCTGCTCCCGGGCGCGCTCCAAGGAGATCACGATGTCACCGAGATAGCGCGGCGCTCCGCCGTCCCCCGCAGAGAATGGTCCACGCGTGTCATCGGGAAAGGCCAGCACGTCCGTGGGGTGGCCTACCCCGCGGAACCGCCGGTTCAGATCCTCCAGTGCGGCGTCATCGGAGATGACGATCACAAGCTCACACGGCTCGTCCAACGGGTGGCTCATCAACGTCAGCCGTGCGGCGTTCTCAATGGGCGTCGTGTCAACGTCGCCAACCTGCTCCTCGACCTGCACGTCCACGAGGTGGTGTGTCATTCTCATCCTGGGTTCCTTCGTCCACTGATCACATCTGCCACCGCATCGACCGCGTCGACCGCATCGACCGCGTCGACAGCATCAACAGCCTCCGCTGTCTCTAGCGGCGCTTCCACCTTCTCGGGAGATTGCCCCGCATTTGCCTCACCAACCTCTCCCTGGCCGCCAGCGGCATCCACTGCGCCTTTCTCAGCACTGCGCTCCTCTTCCGCCTCCTCACCAGCCTGGATTGGGACGGTCTCCCCCTCTTCGGTGGCCTTCGCGACTTGTGTCGCAGACGGCGGATACTGCACTCGAGGGTGGAACGCCCCGCGGAGGAGATCGATGTACGTCCGCTTGACCGTATCCAACTCAGCCATCGTGATGGGGCACTCATCGAGCTGGCCATCCTCAACACGGGCCCGGAAGATCTCGTCGACGATCTCGGACAGCGCCTCCGGCGTCGTTGGACGGCGCGCCCGCGTTGCGGCCTCACAGCTATCGGCCAGCATCACCAGCAGGGTCTCACGACTCTGCGGCTTCGGCCCGGGATAGCGGAACTGCGATTCATCAACGAGATCCGCCTCCCCGCCCGCCGCCTCAACGGCTTTCTGATACAGAAAGCTCACGCGCATTGTCCCGTGGTGCTCCGGGATGAACGCACGAATGCGCGCCGGAAGATGATACTGCTTGGCCATCTTGATCCCGTCACGCACGTGACCTGCGAGGACGTCAAGGCTAGTATAGGGATCCAGCCGATCGTGCGGATTGCTCAAGCCCTGCTGATTCTCGGCAAAGAAATAAGGCCGGCTCAGTTTGCCGATGTCGTGATAGTAGGCCCCCACCCGGGTCAGCAGTGCGTTGGCACCGATCCGCTCCGCCGCTTGCTCGGCGAGGCTCGTGACCATCATCACGTGGTTGAACGTCGCCGGTGCCTCACGCAGCAGGCGCTGCAGCAGGGGATGGTTAGGCCGGCTCAGCTCCGTCAGCCGGAATGTCGTCGTCAAATCGAAGAGCGGCGTCAGCACGAACAGCCCGCCGACCGTCAAGCCTCCCGCGACCAGGCCTCCCACGATGCACATGGCGACCTTGAGCAGCAGCGTCAACGGCGTGACCGTCAGCTCGTCGACGGAAAAAGTGAAGATGACGATGGCCCGAACGACGCCATCGATTAGGCCCGAGCGGAATAGGGGTCCCGTCTGCTCGTATCGCGGCAGGGTCAGCACCGCATAGAGACCGCCGAGAAGCACCATCGTGGCAAACGCCAGCGAACGGGCGCCAATCCATCCGCTCACCGCGCTCAGGAGCAACGTGGCGCCGACCGCGGGCACGATGCCCAGCGTCGTCGACACCAGCATGCCCGCCGCCGCTGCCGGATAGAGGTAGGGAACCAGGTCGCCCGAACGCACCAAGACCCACGCTAGCCCCATGAAGACGCTCAGAAGCAACGTCAGGAGGATCTCGCGCCGGGCGCCGTCGAGGGTGTCACGGCTCAGGCGGAACAAGAGGAGGCCAACGCCCAGGGTGGACAGCCCCGCAAAGGACACCGCTGCCCCCACGCTCCGTTCGTCCTGGGTTGGCGAGGTCAAGCCCAGCTCGTCCAACGCCTCCATATCGAGCTCAGAGATCACCGTGCCCTCACGAACGATGATCTGACCGCTGCGGAAGATACGAGGCGCTTGACCGACGGCCTCTCGCGCCGCTTGGCGGGCGGCCTCCGTCGCCGCCTCGTCGTAGAACACGTTCGGGTGGATGAACCGCTCGACGAGGTTCTCGACGACCTGGGCCTCATCCTGCGCCATGTCCAGCGGGATCATCGTGGGAATCCGGTGGATGATGCGCGTGAGATCCGTCTCGTGGATCTCCTCCTGCCGCATCACCTGATCAAGCAGGTCCAGAAACTCCACCGAGACGCGGTTGAAGCTCGACTCCGGAAGCGTCAGGATCGCCTCGACCGTCTCCTCAGGGAGATCGGCCAACTCGGGCACAGCCCACACGTAAGCTCGGCGCTGAGACTCCGGGCCGTAGGAATCGGCCCGAACGGCGCGCAGGTACGCGAGCACGTCGCGCGCTCGGTTGTACTGCTGGCGCGCGATGGTGGGATCAGGGGCCGTATAGACCGGCGCGACGTTTCGCGCGGCATCCTCACGCGCCTGCTCGGTCAGAATCTCACTGATAAAGGTGATGTCCCGCGGCGCGCGGATATCCTGAGGCGCCACGTCGTCCACCGAGAGGTCATATTCAGCCGGGCCGGCATAGACCAGAATCGCCGCCATCAGCCCCGTGAGCCACAGCCAGAACAGGACCTGGCGCAGAACCCACCCATGGGTCCCAAGGCGCTCTTTCGCGTTGCGGCTCGAACGGTTCATCGTCTCACTCGAGGTCTTGCCGGAGAATAGAAGAAAAGGGCTCCCATGAGGAGCCCCTCCCTCCATCAGAGAAAAGCCTGTCGGAGGTCAGGCGGAAAGGAGCTCGCGCACAATCTGGTTGACCGTGCTGCCATCGGCCCGACCCCTCACCCGAGGCATAATCGTTCCCATAACCCGGCCCATGTCCCGCCTCGACTCAGCGCCGATCTCATCAATCACACCCTGCGCCAGCGCCCGAATCTCGTCCTCAGTCATCTGCGCGGGCAGATAGGCGCGGAGAATCTCCAGCTCCGTGACTTCTTCCGCGACTAGGTCATCGCGCCCCGCTTCGCGCATCATCTCGACGGCTTCCTCGCGCTGCTTGACCTCTTTGCGGATCAGAACCTGAATGTCCTCGTCGCTAAGCGGCTCCGGTGATTCGACGTCCGCTAGCTGAACCGCCGTCAAGACCATACGCAACGCCGACTTGCGTCGTGTGTCCCCCGCGCGAATCGCGTCCTTCAGATCTTCGCGAAGCTTTTCCTCTAGACCTACACCTGAACTCATCATCACCTACCCATACTGCATCTAGCCTGAGACCAAACTGCCGCGCCTGGCCGCGGTGTTCTCTGAACCCCCCGACAGGAGCGGCAGACTGCTATTCATCAGCGCACGACCCTAATACTGCCGGCGCTGATCTTTGACCGTTGTCCGACGGCTCTTGCGCAGCTTCGCCGCGCGCTTCCGCTTCCGAACGATGCTCGGCTGCTCGAAGTACCGTCGCTTACGAATCTCTGAGAGAATCCGATCCCGCTGTACCTTCTTCTTGAAACGCCGCAACAACGAGTCAAAGGACTCATTGTCGTCCGCAGTCACGAACGTCACGCACCTCACCCCTTTCATGCTTCCGGTCTCGCGCCATCTTGCGGGTGCGCAACCGGCTAGGAGTCGCTTCTCCCAAAGGGATATTGCGTCTATAGTATAGCGTTGCGCAATGCTTTGTCAAGTTTTGGCTCACGTCATCCAAGCATCGAGCTCACGGTGCCCGCAGCAGGTCGGCGACCCATCCCACGCCCGCGTGCCCCGCCCACGCCGCGGCGCCGGCCTTGATCGTCTTACCGGCCCACGTCGCCAGCGTGAACCGCCACAGGGGATAGCCCACGAGCCCGCCCGCCATCGCCGCTAAATCAAAGAAGGGAACAGGGAACAGCGAGAGCACGAAGATCGTCAAGTCGCCGTTGCGCGCCATGTATCGCTTCAGCCGCACATAAAGCTCCCGCTCCTCGAGGAGGTCCTCCACAGCGTAGCCCGCCACATAGCCTGTGATCTCGCCCAGAGCATCGCCGACGCCCGCAGAGAGGCCCACCAGCCACGGGTTCAGTACCGCGCCCATCGTGAACGTGAAGGCCAGATGGGGGATGGGCAACAGCACCGTGGAGCTGCCAATCAAGGCCATGAGAAAGACGCCCGCATAGCCCAGCGTCCTGAACCAGGCGACGTTAAGCCGATCCCGCTCCACGTAAGCCACGATGGCAACGGCTGCCACAAAGATAAGCAGGGCGATCTTCAGCCCCATACGCTGGGGCGTCGTCGTCGATGTGGATGCTTGCGTCTGGTCGCCCTCGGCCTGCTTGATCTCACACTCACGCTCTGTCATCGGTCACCCTCATCGTCCCGTCCAGTCATAGACCCACATCAGCAGGCGCTCATCGGCGCCGCGGAGCGCGACGGCCTCGCCACCGGGATAGTACGCCTCCACGGTCGCCAGCTCTTCCTCGCGCTCCGGCACAATGGCGAAGCGGATCGGCCCCGCAAGATCCGGCGGCAGGGCGCCCAGCGGCACGTCATCACCCGGGAAGTCGCGAAGCATAAAGGAGAGCGTGCCGAACTCCCAATACATCCACGGTGGCCCCAACAGATAGATACGGCCCGGACAGAACGGCGCGCTGGCAGACGGGCAGACCGGCTCAGGATGCGCCAGGGTATAACGCGCGAACGCCGTCGCGCTCTCAGCCGTCGGGTTCCCATAGACCCTGCGCGGAGTATAGAGGCCAAAGTAGAAGGTCACGTTCAGCGCGGTGATGGCGATAAGGGCAACGCCGGCAAAGGTCCAGAAGCCCTCAGCGCGGCCCCTGACGAGCTCCCATAGGCGGCCCAGCCCCAAGCTCGCCAGCAGCGCCACCGCAGGCAGCAACAGCAGGCCGCGCTGGCTGCTGGGCGGGTTCTCCGTCACAATCCACGCCATTACCAGCGTCGAGCCGAACCAGAGCAGCGTGAGGGCTCGCGATGGCCACCGCCAGCGGCGCACAGCCTCGACGAGGCCCACCAACATCAAGGCCCCGGTCACGAAATCCACCAGGGGTTGCTCTGGACGATACCAGTAGGTCGGATCCGGCGTCAGATGGAAGGCCGTCGCCGCTCGCCACGTCTGCTGCACCAGCAACGCCAGCGCCGATTTGCCCGTGATCTCGATCTCGCGCTCGAGCCACCCGGAGGCGAAAATGCTCACCGCCCGGTAGCGCTCCGTCAGCGTCGATGGGTGCTGCAGATACCAGCCTAACAGCGGCAGCGTCACCACCAACCACCCCATCGCAAACCAGAGGAGCCCACGCCGGTGACGCCACAGAAAATCCCGCTCCATCCATGCCCGCCAGACGACCACGAGAATCACCAAGAAGGTCACCCACCGGGCGCCGAAGTACGCGTACCATCCCAGACCCGCCACGACCCCTGCCGATCCCCAATACGCCATACGGGAGGCGCCGCGATCTGGCAGTCCGTGGTCACCGTAACCCGCGGCAACCCAGATCAGGTAGAGCACGAGCACCCCGACGAGCGCGTCAAAGACCTGGTTGGAGGCCAGTCGGCTGTAGTGAATGTGATACGCGCTGACGGCCACGATCACAGCCGCCATCCAGGCCATCCGCCGCCCAAGCACGGCGCGGGCGAGGAGATAGGTACCCAGCACTGTGGCCGTCCCTGCAAGCACCGAGAGCGCCCGACCGCCGGCAACCGTGGCCCCAAAGAGGCGCATCGCGAACCCGTACGCGACGAACGACATCGTGGGGACGCTGTACCAACCCGTGGCGAAGGGGTTGCCCAGCGGGCGCGCCACCAGGCTAAGTCCTGCGCGCAATTGCGTCCCCTCATCGCCGCCGAGGTTGACGGGGACGTGCCCGAGCGCGACGCTCCTCAGAAGGGCTGCTGCGAACAGCAGCGCGACCAACGCCCACCGCTCCCCTGCGCCGCCCTCACCCGTCGATCGCCATCCTGCCGCTACCCAACGTCGCCACAACGGCAACACAAAAGAAAGCACAAAAGCGCCCAAGGCCAGAATCCACAGCAGAAAGAGGCCGGCATAGTCGTGACCTGGCGGCTGCCGCCGGGCCGACCAAGCGACGAACGTAGAGACCGCCACCGCTCCCACCCGCACCCAGCCGGCGGCATCCCGAGGGAGGCTGAAACGCGCGCGACGCACAGACACCGCCGCCGCGGTCGTGGCCCGTCGGCTCGCGACGGCCAACACAAGCAGCGCGACCGCCACGAAGAGCCAGGCATCCCACACATAAATCTGCAACGCCAGCAGAAACGTACCGGCGAGGAGCAGCACGATGGCGCTGACCACGAGGGCCTTGAAGGCAAGACTTTGCTTCGGAGCACCGATCATAACGGACAGGTGGGCGTGACTCGAGGGCGCCCCGTCAACCGCGCGACTTCTCAACGGGACCGCAGAGCTCCGCAATCGCGGCGCCCACGGCCCGCGCCCGGTGGCGCAGAAGCCCCAGGGGCGTGGACCCACCCACGGTCACCGCCAAGATGGCGTCGTGAACTGAGAGTGCATAGAGCATATAGGTGCCCCCGGCGATGCTCTGCTCGAAGCGAAGCTGTTCGCGTCCCAAAATGCGCGCGACCTTCGCCGACGTAAGCCATCCCTGGAGGACAGCCTCCGAGATGCAGGCGACCTCCGCGTCGGAGAGCGTCCCGACCGCCACCAGCACCCCATCCCGCCCCGTCAACAGTGCACCCGCAGCCCCAACGTCGGCGACGAGATCATACATCAAGGACTCGATACGATCGCGGTTCCGAGAGAACGCCTCCCGCGAGATCGTAGCCACGGCGCTCTTGGTGGCGGGCTCCTCGGGGGACTGTTCGGTCACAATAGGGGCCTGCGCCCCCTTCGTCGACGGGGTCCACTCGTCCTCCCCCGCGATGACGAGCTCGATCGCCTTCACCCAGTCGGGTACCTGCAGGGGCTCTCCAGGGGCCTGGCCAACGGCCCCCGGCGCCTCTTCGTCCCCGCCCGGCCTCTCATCCACGGGTGCCCCGCCCCTCACCGGCGGGCCCTCTGACGGCGCTTCGCTCACCGCAGCCACGGCAGCGTGCGCCAGCGGCGCCTTAAGTATAGTTTGAATGCGGTTAGGGAGCTCCGGGAGAAAGAAGGGTTTGGGGAGCACGCCCTGGATTGTGGGCGCGTCCGGTTCACAGGCGGGGTCCTCGCCCTGTAACGGGATCACGACCAGGCGCACTTCCGGCGCGATACCGCGGAGCTCCCGCGCAAGCGTGACCGCGTCGGGCTTCGCTAGCGCCATGTCCAGAAACGCCAGGTCCGGCGCGGTGCTGCGCGCACGGGCCATCGCTTCATCGCCCGTCGCGCATTGGGTCACTTCGTGTCCCAGGCGAGTCAGTTCCTCGGCGAGCAGTGTGGCAAACGCAACGTTGGGATCGACGATCAGTGCGTGCATAACGGCTCCTCAAGTCGGCGGCTAACACCTGCCCAGTCGGGTGTGGCGCACCCCTCTGGAGTGCACTTCATCTCTGGGGCAAGAGCGGGCAGTTCTGGCGCAACGCATCTGCTATCCACCGCCCCAAAGCGGGCCTCAACTGCCAAGGCGTGCTTCGCGTTGGACAACGTCAAGCCCGTCCTGGCTTGGGCTGGGCGTGATCCACAGGTCGCCCACAACGCGAAACACGCCCCCATTTTAGCCAGACTGGCGGAAAAGCGCAAGACGATGGTAGAATAGGGGAAACTCAGGAGTGAAACAGTGCATACATCGAAATCTCAAAGCCATCCGTTGACCGTCACCACCGTCGTGGTCCTGGCCGCTGGGCTCGGCGCGGTCTTGGCCCTGGTGACGGCCCTGCCTGGGACGGGGGTCCGGGGCGAGACGGTGACCCCCTTACCCGCGGTTCAGCACACCGGCGACCGCCTCGGCACCTGCTACGCGAACTACATCATCGATGACGAGCCGCTGGCGCCCCTGGCCTACGCCGCGGGATCGCGATGGGATCGCGTCGACTTCGCCTGGGACCGCATCCGACCAGAAGAGGATGGGCCGTATCACTTCGAACCCTACGAGGAGCTCGTCAGCAGCGACACCGACTATGGTCTGAATGTCGTCGGAATCCTACTGTGGACACCGGACTGGGCGGCAGCCGACTGCGTGCGCACTGCGCACACACCTGTCGTGCCGGACGGGTCCCCGCTCTTCCCAACGGAACGGCTCAGCGCCGAGGCCGTGACCTCCCAAGCGGCCTGTCCACCCAAGAACCTCGATCTGCCGTGGGACCGTCCCGACAACTATTGGGGCAACTTCGTCTACGAGACCGTCAGCCATTTCGACGACGTGCGTGTCTGGGAGATCTGGAATGAGCCAGATCTCTACACCGACTACTGGCGTGGCTCCGTCGCCGACTATGCCAACCTCCTGAGGATCGGCTACCAGGCCGCCAAGGCCGCCAATCCCGACGTGACGGTGCTCTTCGCGGGGCTCGCGTACTGGGCGAACCGCGACTACTACGTCCACGTGCTCGACGAGCTCGCCGCCTTCCGCGACGCCGCCGACCACAACGGCTTCTTCGACGTCATGTCCCTTCACCTCTACAGCAACATCTATACCATCGGGCCGGTCGCCGCCGAGATCCAGGCAAATATGACGGAGCGCGTGGGCCCCCATCCCATCTGGCTGACCGAGGCCGGCGTGCCCCTCTGGGATGAGTCGGTCGGCGGCATTGTGTGGCCCAAGACGAATCGCGCGACCGCCGAGGAGGCCGCGGCCTACGTCATCGAGGCCTTTGCCGAGGCGCGCGCCGCTGGCATCGAGCGCTTCTTCTTCTTCCGCACCCACGACGACTTCCACCCTGACGACGACGGGATGAGCGAAGGCCTCTTCGGCCTGATCCGCGACAACGGGACGCTCCGCCCGGCCTACGTCGCGTATCAGGTGGCCGCGATGTATCTCCACGGTGAGAACCAGGTCACCGGCCCCCTCACCCACGACGGCGTGCGGCGGGTCAGCTTCTGGGGCACGCCGCAAGGTCGCGTCGACGTTCTGTGGAACACCGGTGACGC
Source organism: Anaerolineae bacterium (assembly GCA_049974845.1). Lineage (GTDB taxonomy): Bacteria > Chloroflexota > Anaerolineae > B4-G1 > SLSP01 > PWVB01. Next base: position 16,370 of record JBNGCP010000055.1, read on the forward strand.
CCCACTGACCCACACCCATCCCGCGGTGCTGCCGTCGGCCACAGTGGTGACCCATCGAGGCATCACCACGGCGGTCGAGGCCGTCAGCGACACCTTCACCCTCTCGCTTGAGCCGGCGACAGCCAACACGGCGTCGGATGAGAGCTATCTCATCGGCGGCCCGCCGCTGCTCGTGATCCAGAAGGATACCGTAGCCCCCACCTCCACGCTTCGCCCCCTCCCCTCCCTCGTCTACTCGCACTCGGTGACCCTCACCTGGGACGCGGCTGATCGTCCCGCCGGCAGCGAGAGCGCGGCGTCCGGCTACTGGTACGCCGAGGTCGAGCGGGCTCCTGCGGCCGAGGGGCCGTGGTCGCGTATCCTCGACTGGCGCGAGACCTCAGGCGTGACCTCGACGCTGGCCCCGCTCCCCGAATCGGGAACCTGGTACTTCCGCACGCGGGTGCGCGACAGAACCGGCAACTGGGGGCCCCAGCCTGCCGGGCCCGAAGCGCTCACGCGGGCCGTCCTCACCCGCACGGTGACGCTCTCGGTGAGCACCTACCTGGACCATGACAGCAGCGGAACCTGGGATCCAGGCGAGCCCGCCACGACCACGACGGGGCTGAGTTGGGAGACGGCGCAGGGTGAGGTCATCGACGCGTCCGTAGGCGCCACCTGGCAGGTGACGCACGTCGTCAAGGCCGGGGACTACGTCGTCAAGGCGCAAGTGCCGGGCTATCTCCTGGCGGCGCATCCCATCCCCGTTCAGCCTGGACCGGATCCCCTGCTGCACGAGATCACGATCGGCCTTCTACCGATCAACGCCCGCGCCTATCTACCGCTCATCCAACGCGGCAACTAGAGATGCGCGCCGGTCCGCACCGCGCCACAGGTCGCGCTCGAGCCTCGCGGCACGGCCTTGCGGGCTGCGTGCTGCTGGCGGTCGTCGCTGGCTTGGTGCTGGGCGCATGCGCCCACCCGCCCGGACCGACGCCGACCGTCACCCCGTCGGCACTGGAACGTGGTACGCGCCTGGTCGCGGCCGGCGCCTACACCGCCGCCGAGGCCGCGCTTCAAGAGGCGCTGGCAGCCTCCGCGGCCGAGCCCGAACCGGCCCTGGCCCTGGCAGACCTCTATCTCGCGTGGGATAAGCCCAATCTGGGGCTCCAGATCCTTGACGAGGCGGTCGCCCGCGGCGCCCCGTCCGCGGCCATCCAGGACCGGGAGCTCCGTCTCCTCGTCGCCAAGGGCGCGTGGGCCGAGGTCGTCGCGCTGGCCGAGCGCCGCCTCGAGCACGAGCCCCACGACGTGACGGCACTCCAGGCGCTGCTACGGGCCCAGCTAGCTCAGACGGCGTGCGACGCCGCCGCAGAGCGCGCTGAGCGCTTGCGTGCCATCGATCCCGCGGCCCTCGATGCGCTCACGGCGCAGGCCCTGCTGGCTAAGGAGGACATTTCGGACCTGTCGCTCGGCCTACGCCTGATCCGAAACGACCGTTGGGGCTTGGCGGCGTGTGTGCTACAGCGCGCCGTGCGTGCTGCGCCGGAGGATGCCGAAGCCCACGTGTGGCTCGGCGAAGCGTTGAGCCGTCTTGGTCAGGCCGAGGCGGCGGAACGCCATTTCCGCCGCGCCCTCGATCTGGCCCCAGACTCTGCCTTGGCGTGGCTGCTCCTGGGAAAGCACGATCTCAGCACCGAGGACCATGACAGCGCCCGCGTCGCGCTGCTCAACGCCCAGCGGCTCGATCCCCTCAACCCCGCCCCCTGCCTGGCCATCGCCGAGCTAAAGGCAAAGATGGGTGCGTACGATGAGGTCGACACGTGGCTTGACGCGGCGCTCGTCCGCGGGTACGACGATCCGGAGGTCTGGAAGGCCGTGGCGCGTTTCAGGCTATCGCGCAACCTCGGTATCGATCGCGCGCTCAAGGCGGCCCAGGGCGCCGTGGAGCTAGCGCCGGAGGATGCTGAAGCCCTGGGGCTCGTGGCATGGGCCCAGCTTTTTCAGCAAGAGCCGCTGCTGGCGCTCCAGACGCTCGAAGAGGCCCTGGCCCTCGACCCAGGGATGGCAGAGCTCCACTATCGGCAGGCCCAGGCGCTCCAGGCCACCGGCGCGCTCTCCGAGGCTCAGGCAGCGTTCACCACCGCAGCCGACCTCGGCTATCCGGTGGACTAGGACCCCACCTCGATCTCGCCGATCAGTACGGCATCCCCGCCACCAGCGACCGGCAGCCGGGTCCCGTCAGGGCCGTACAGCCCGGCCCAGATCTCGTAGAGGCCCGGGGCAGTGCCCGGTGGCAGCGTCAAAGGACGGGGGTCGACGACGATCTCGCCAACCGCCCACCCCGGCGTGGGTCGCGTCCAACCCACCGGCTCGCCGTCATTCTGCGTGACGACGCTACCGTCCGCCCCGACCAGATGCACAAAGACGCGATACGGCGTGGTCATCTCCTGGAGCGCCGCCCAGGCCAGCGTGAGGTCGATCGTCTCTCCCGGCGCTGCAGTCGTCGCGTCAAGCCGGTATCCGGCCAACCGCGCGCGCTCGCCGAACGTCGCTCCGGCCTTGTTGAAGCCCGCGGGCAGGGTCCACCGGCGCTCCGGCGCGACCACCTCGAGGGGCCGCTCGGTGAGATCGCACCCCTGCAGGCTCAGGGTCAGCGAAAAGGCCCCCGACTCAAGCGACCCCGGCAGGCGAATCTCTGCCTTCCCAGCCCATCGGTCGCCGCGCTCCCAGGCGTCCAGCGGCCAATAGGACGCGCTCGGCGGCACGCGCCACGATGCGACCTCCGCGCCGCCCGCGTCCACCAGGGCCACGTGCATCCCGGCAGCCTCGGGGGGGGCCTCCACGGCCTCCCACACCGTCTCGATCGTCAGGAGATCGCCGGGCGCCGCCCGCTGATGCCTGACCTCGGCCCGCCAGAGGGCCACCGGCCCACATGTGGCGACCGGCGCCGCACCCTCGACCCCTAGCGCCGCCAGCGTCGGCGGGATGTCAGGCCGCGCCAGCACGACGGACGTCAGCGCCAGTTCCGGGCCGACCGGATTGCCGCTTGCATCGAGCACCGAGGCCGGCACCGCGGTGTCGCGGTCGAAGAGGGCCAGCACCATCACGTAGTCGCCGGGAGGCGTGCCCGGCGGCACCTCAAGCTCGAAATCCATCCGCGCGTAGGCGTCCCCAGACCATTCTGCCACCGGCGGCGCAGCCCGCGCCCAGCGCGGCGACCGCAGCCCGACCGACCATCGCGACCCATCGACGCCGACCAGCGTCAGCCCGACCTGCCAGTCCTGCCCGGTGGGCTGCAGCGCACGCCAGTAGAGCGTCAGCACCGGCACGTCGTCAGCACTGAAGCGCTTCGGAAGCGCCTCGCGCCCTAGAAGCAGCGCCTGATTGCCGAAGTTGGCGTTGAGGGGCACACTCACCTCGCTCAGGACCCCCTCGGCAGTGAGGCGCGAGGCACGCCAGAGCCTGCTCCCGCGATCGACCCATGCAAGTTTCGCGACGGTCAGAAGCAGGGCGCCCCCAAGCAAGACCAGCGCGACAGCACGCGCATGCCAAACTCCTCCTGGGAGCGGTTGACGAAGATGCCAGGCCTGACGCTCCGTCGCGGTCCTCCCCCGGCGCCCGGCCCGGAGACAAACCCACGCAGTGAGAACCAGGGTCACGGCGGAGGCGATATCGGCGCCCAGCCGCAACGGCGTCCCGCTAAAGCGCACCTCGACGCGGTGCGATCCCGCGGGCACCTCGAAGGTCAGTAGCCCCGCCTCCGGCGCCGGCGCGACGGGCACCGATGCACCGTCCACCTCGACCCGCCATCCCGGATAATAGAAGGCCAGGTAGCGGGCTTCGAATACCTCTGGGGAGGTGATCTCGAGGGTCGCGGAAAGCGCACCATAGGTTGCGGACGTCACCACAGCACCCTCCGGCAGGCTCTCCGCTGGCAGCCGCACGATTGGCCCTCCCGCGGCATAGGCCTCATCCAGCGTCACATCGGGGAAGCGCTCGACCCACACCGGCAGATACTCGCCCTTCGCCGTCGTCCCCAGCGTATCGGTGGCGCGCTCCCAGGCGATCAGGCCCGCCATCGAGAGATCCCCGAAGGCGGCGCAGTGTTGCGGGTAGAACCAACCGAGATTGGCGCCGATCAAGATCCAGACCAGCCCCACCGTCAGTGCCGCCGCGGCCAGTCCCCGCGCCCTCGGGCGTCCACTCTCCGACCCATCGGAGGTCTGAGAGGGGATCGTGAACAGCACCGCTGTGGCGGCGCCCGCCAGCAGCGCGAGACAAAACGCCGCCGGCCCCACGTACCGCCATGGGAACTGCACGTAGGCGAGCAACGCAACGCGGTCCCATATCCAACGCGAGACCGGCAGGGTCAACAGCGCCAGCCCTACAACGAGAATCCAGAGCACGCCGACCTGCCACCGCCCATCCCGCCGCAACCTGCGCCAGCCCACGACCGGGATCAGCCCGACGAGCACCGGGACCAGCCCCAAGGCCTTCTCGGGCCAGTCATTGATCAGGGCCGGATCGGCACGACGGGGCAGCGCCAGGAGATGGCGCAGCGAGATGAAGTTGTAGTGGTAGTCGAAGACCCACGTCCCGAGCAACCGACCGGTCTGGATCAGAGGGCGCTCAAGCAACGGCGGAACCCAAAAGAAGGCCGTCACGCCGAGCCCCAGCGCCCCCAACAGCGCGCCCCGCGCCACCACGGCCCAACTGCGTCGTCGCAGGGCCAGGGCCACCACCCAGAGCGCCAGGACCGGCGCAAAGAGAAAGGCGAAGACGTGGTGACTGAGGATCATCGCGGCAAGCGCGCCGGCACCGAGCACCAGGTAGCGGCGTTCGCCGCCCTGCGACCAGCGGTGAAGGCCCAACAGCACTAGCGGCGGGAACGCCCACGCAAAGGACTCCCAAAGGCTGCCCCTGTAGAAGACGTCGTAGGCCTGAAACGGCGCCCAGACGTAGGCGACCGCTGCGACGACCCCTACGGCGACATCGGCGCCCGGTCGCATCGCCCCCCTCCCGAAGAGCTCGCGGGCCAGCCAGAACATGCCCAGACCCCCGGTCACCATCCCCAGGAGAAAGGTCCCGTTCAGCGCCACCGGCCACGCCAGGCCGAGACGGTGCAGCAGGGCGGTTAGCGACGGCGGGAAGGGAGAGGCGAAGACGAAGAGCGGAAAGCCGAAGCCGTGCGCCATATCCGGCGCCCAGCGGCTGTACAGGACCCCCGCGTCCCACAGCCGGTCGATCTGCACTGCGCGCCAGAGATGGAAAGCGTTGTCATAGCCGCACGTCAGCTCTGGCGAGAGCAGCGGCTGAACCGCCGGGATCATCGCGATGGCGAGCGCCACCAGTCCGAGAGCCAGAGCGACATCATGCTCCTGCCCTCGCTCGGACCCCCCATCAGGTTGCCGCTGCCCCTTCACGTTGTGCCCCCCTCTACTCCACGCGCAACGTAGCCAGCACGGGCGCAGCGTCGCCCTCTGAGGTCGAGAGGGCCGGCTCGCCCGGCAGGTAGAGCCCCACGCGGAGATGATAGACGCCCGTAGCATCCGGCGGCAGCGCAACGGTGCGCGTCTCCACCACGACCTCACCGGCGGCCCATCCCGTCATCGGTCGCGCCCAGTTCACCGGCTCACCATCGCTCTGATCAACCCGCCGCCCCTCGTCATCTACGAGATGCAGGAAAACCCTATACGCCTGATCCACCGGCGCTCGGGCCTGCCAGGCCAGGCCGACCTCCACCGTGTCACCGGCCTCGGGACTCGTTGGCGTGATCGTATACCCGACCAGCCCAATCCGCCCGCCGTAGAGCACGTCAACCTCCTCAAAGCCCTCTGGAACCGACCATGCGCGCGTCGGCGCCTGAATGGCCAGGTCGACGTGCGCCAACGGCGCCTCGCAGCCGTCAAGATGCACGGTCAGGCGATGCACACCGCTCTCCAGATCACCGGGCAGGCGCAGAACGTGGCGCCCGATCCACCTTTCCCCGGCCTCCCAGGCATCGGTGGACCACCACGTCGTCGCCGGCGGCAGCGCCCACTGCCGCACCTCGCGCCCTTCAGGATCGAGCAACCGTACCGTCGCCCTTTCCGGCGCGGTCGGTGAGGCCAGAGCCTCCCACACCCATCGTATGGCAACGACATTGCCGGGCGCAGCCATGGCGCGGTCCGCCGTCATCTCCCACAGGCCCAGCGCGCCACAGCGCGCCGGTGCAGGCAGAGGCGCGCTCGCCAACGCCGCCAACGGCGCCGGTTCCTGCGGAAGCCCAACGACGACGTGTCCTAGGACGAGGTCCGGACCCACCGGCGTCCCCGCCCCATCGAGCACCGACAGCGGCACCTGCGTATCCCGATCGAAAGCCGTCACCACGATCTCATAGCTGCCCGGCGGCGTGCCGGGCAGCGCCATCACCATGTGCGCGTCATAGACGTAAGCGCCCGGCGGCCACGCACTCGTCGCGGGGGCCGTCTCATACTCGCGTGGGCGCGCCGTCCCGGCAGGGCTCCAAGTTTGCCCATCCTCGCCCCGCAGCACCACCGACGTCACGTAGTCCTCCCCCGGCGTCGACCGCGCCTGCCATAGCAGGGCCACAGGGAACTCCTCGTCGCCCGCGACCGGGCCCGAGGGTAAGGTCATCCCGAGAAGCGAGAGGCCGCCCTCGAAGTGGTGAACGCTGGACGTGGCGACCTCCGGCGGATCGCCATCGGCCAACCGCGACCGCTGGAGAGGGCTGGGTGTGGTCGCCGGAATGACGAAACGCGCTAGCGTCAGGGCGACCGCGAGCGCGAAGAGCACCCCTTGCAGACGATCTGACACGCTGCTCTCCAGCGCCGCGTCCCGCTCCCGTGCCCCGACCCTTCGCCGTCGCAGGGCCACCGCCGCACCCACGGCGACGAGCGCGCCGATCCCGGTGGCTACCACTCCGATCGTCCGGGCCGGCGTCGCGCCGCCGAAGCGGACGTCGATCTCGTGCGTGCCGGCGGGCACCAAGAAGGTCATCAGACCGCTGTCGTCCTCAGCCATAATGGGGACCCGATCCCCGTCGATGCGCACGCGCCAACCGGGGAAGTAGAGCCCCAGCCAGCGAGCCCGGAACCCCTCCGGCGATCTGATGGTGACCATCGCTCGCAGCGGATGGTAGCTCGCCGCGACCACCTCGGCGCCAGCGGGCAGCGTCGTCGTATCGAAGCGCGCCGGCAACTGACCGGCGACGAAGGCCTCGGCCAGAGCTATGTCCGTGGGATGTTCCTCCACCCAGATCGGGAAGTAGCTGCTCTCGGGATCCATGCCGATCCACCCATCGAGCTCGCGAGCGTAGAGATCCTCGAGGTCTGGACGGCCCTCCGCCGCGCACATACCCTTAGGCGGGAACGTCTGCGGCCATACCGGCACGACCAGTCCCGCCACCACCAGCGCCACGCTCACCACCCCGACCCATCCCTGTGGTGACACACCGCCGGGTCTGCCCTTATCAAGCGTGGCGCCACGTCTCGCGCTCGCCCGCGTTTCCCACAGATCCGCCCATCCCTCAACCGCCGCGCCAGCGAGCAGGCTCGCCGGCAGCAGCGCCCGCC
>JBNGCP010000055.1:24025-25871 GCA_049974845.1 Anaerolineae bacterium
GCCCATCCCTCAACCGCCGCGCCAGCGAGCAGGCTCGCCGGCAGCAGCGCCCGCCCGACCAGCCGCCACGGGAACTGCACGAAGGCGAGCAGGGGCACGGCCTCCCAGAGCCATTGAGAACCCGGCGTCGCCATCCACAGATAGATGATGGCGGCGACCGCAAAAAGCACGATCAGCCACCGTCGCTCCCCCCGCCCACCGTCAGTTCGTCCGGCGAGCCGCAGCCCCAGCGGCACACCGAGCGCCGCCAGGACGGTCTGTCCCACACCCAGGGCGACCCGCATTGGTGGATTGAGAAAGGCCGGGTCGTGAGGGGCGGGCAGCGTCAGGAGCATCTCGCGCCACGTCGCGAAGTTGTAGCGGAAATCGTTGTTTCGCGTGGTCCGGGACAGGTGTAGCTGCACCCATCCCCGCTCGCTGAGCGCTGGCAGCCAGAACCACGCCGTCATCAGCGCAGCCGCAAGGACGGCGACGAATGCGTAGGGCCAGCCACCGCGCTCCCGGTAGCGATAGGCCAGCACCACCACATAGGCGCCCAGGAAGGGCGCAAGCAGCAGCGAGGAGATGTTGTGACTCAGAAAGAGCCCGACGAGGAGCAACACCAACGTCATGCAGGGCCTCAGCAGCTCGCGCCGCGATCCGCCGCGGATCAGGCGGCGCGCGACGAGAAAGAGCCAGGGCAGCAGCGCAAGCGCCACCGACTCTGGCATATTGCCGCGTCGCAGCGCGTCGAGGAGCAGGTAAGGACCGAGCCCGTAGGCGATCCCCGATACGAACGCAGCGCGCGGGCCAAAGAGCTCACGCGCCAGGGCATAGGCGCCCCACGCAGCGCCAATCAGGCTGAGCGCGTAGAGCCCACCGAGAACGAGGGGCAATGGCGCTCCAGCAACGTAGAGGGCCTCGCCCACCAGATACGGCAGCGGCTCCCGGTAATTGAAGAAAGGATAACCGTAGCCCAGGGCGAGGTTCGGCACCCAGCGCGAGAAGAGCCATCCATGCCGCAGCATCTCGCGCATCGCCACGATCCGGAAGGTATGGAAGACATCATCGTGGGTACAGGGCAACGCATCCCCCTGCAGGAGCGGCACCAACGCCGGCAGGAGGAGAAGCCCCAGGAAGAGGGGAGGAAAAAGCCTACGCAGCCGATCTCGCGCCATAGTCGCGGGCGCGGCGAGGCGCCTACGTCTGCTGCCTGGACTCACGGTAGACGTGCCACACGCGCTGCGCCACCGTGAACCACGTCAGCACCGATAACACCGCCAGGACCGGCACCAGCCAAAGCGTGATCATCCCGATGCCCAGCACAAAGACACGCATGGGCCGTGTGAGCAGCCCTACCTTACACTCGTAACCGACGCCCTCAGCCCTGGCGCGCGTATAGCTCACCATCACCGACCCCAGCAGCGTCAGCGCCGTCAGCAGCACACCAACCGTCGAGGACTGCGCCGAAAACCAAGCCATCAGCCCGATCAAGACGGCGCCCTCCGACAGACGATCCAGCGTCGAGTCCCAGAACGCGCCGAAGGGGCTTGCGTGGGCCGTCAGGCGGGCCACCGTGCCATCCAGCGCATCCGTCGAGGAGGCGAACCACATGAGCAGCCCGCCAAGCCGCGGCGATCCCATCGCCACCACGACCCCGGCGACCGCATTGAGGAGAAAGCCCACCAGGGTGATGGTGTTCGGATGGACGTGCAGCCGTGCCAGCCCCGTAGCTAGCGGGTGAGTGATCACTGCAGCACGCGAGCGCAGCCAGTCATCGATCGTGATTTTGGGCACGCGCTTCTCGGAGTCCATTTTGTCAACCACGCACCTATCCTAATCCATTGGAGCCAAGAGTCAACCCATC
>JBNGCP010000056.1:0-25550 GCA_049974845.1 Anaerolineae bacterium
ATCCCTTGAAAACGGACCTCGAATGTGATATGATTACTCCGATTTGGTTGGAAACTCGATTTGGCTACAACCGCCAGTTTTCCTGATCTCGACCTTTGATAGGACCTAATGTACCCAGATAGCGAAATTCTCTTCCCGCCCCGTTGTATTGAGCAGCTCGGTGACCTGCGCGGTCCAAAGTGGCAGGATCTCATACACCGGATCACAAGATTGCCTCACAATCACGAGGAGGTTCTGGCCTTCGGCCTGATGATGATCCGACTCGGAAGTTGTCTGACGTGTGACCTCGACAGCTATCGCGCCTCACTAGGATGCTGCACCTGTGCCCGTCGCACAATCAGCGGTTATAAAGAAGATGACGCTTCCCTCCTCGGAGTGTACGAGGAGTCGCTGGATGAGGTCAAGGCCTACATTGAGAAACCGCTACCTCTCTCCGTATCCCTCTTGCTGGCGGAGAAGACCATTGTGATCCCCGGCGGGTCTATGTAGTCACACGTCATCTATGCCTTCCTGCTGTTGGCACCCTTTGTCTCGTACCGTGTCACGCATAGCCGCGCTCATGAGTGCGGCTATTCTGCTTTCCAGTTGCACGTTTGTCCCAGTATCCCACCCCCGAGACTGGCTGTTCGCCCTCACCGGCGAAGAAGCACTTGGTGCCCAGATCCGAGGTCTGGCTCAGTGGGCCGTCGGCTGGGCCCGACCCCTTCCTGAAACGGCACCTGACGTGCCAGTTGCCTACACAGACCTTTCGCCCTTTGGCATCAACACGGAGCTAGAGCAAGAGGTGGAGCCCGAGAAGCGCGCGCGCTCGCTAGAGATGATCGCCGACGCTGGTTTCCGATGGATACGCCAGTCTTTTCCCTGGTACGACATCGAAATCCACGGGAAAGGCGACTTCGAGGATCGTCGTCACGAACCGTACCGTTCGGCTTGGGAGAAGTACGACAACATCGTCGACCTGACAGAACGCTATAATCTCGGGATCATCGCGCGGTTGGAGGCGCCACCCGCTTGGAGCCGAGCAGACGGCACCGCGCGCGGTGCTTTTGGCCCGCCTGACCGGCTGGAGGACTTCGCAGATTTTGCCGAGGCCATGGTCAGCCGGTATCGCGGGCGGATCCGCTTTTACCAGATCTGGAACGAGCCCAATGTCTATCCCGAGTGGGGAAATGCCCCGGTCGATCCTGAAGCCTACACCGAGCTCTTATGTCTCGCTTACCAGCGCATCAAGGCTGTGGACCCCGACGCTGTGGTGATCAGCGGTGCGATGGCTCAGACGATGGAATTGGGCACGTGGAACGAGGCCTACCAGGGGAACAACCTGATGGACACGATCTTCCTGCAGCGAATGTACGCGGCAGGAGCTAAGAACTGCTTCGATATCATGGCAGTCAACGACTATATGCTCTGGTCGGGACCTACCGATCACCGCATGACACTTCGCGAGATCAACTTCTCGCGCCCAGAGTGGCTGCGGGACGTTATGGTCGCGAACGGCGATGCGAATAAGCCGATCTGGATCAGCGAGATGAACAGCAATGCAGCGCCAGAGGGCATTCCCGAGCGGTATGGGAGGGTAAGCCTGGATCAGCAAGCTCGCTGGGCACCGCTCGCTTATGAGCGGATCCAGCGTGAATGGCCTTGGGCGGGCGTGACAACCGTCTGGTTCTTCAAGAAGGCATCGGACGCGACACGTGACGACCCATCGTACTACTTCCGTCTCGTGGAACCGGACTTCACACCTATGCCAGTCTACCACGCCCTGTCCGACTACCTCACCGGCCTTGAGCCGACGCTCTATCCCGGTCGGCATCAGGCAACCACTTGGCAGCTTGTATACCAAGGCGTCTGGCGCGACGTCGAGAGCCCGGAGGCCGCGCTGGGCCGATATCGGTCCAGCTCCGATCCCGACGCACAGGTCGCCCTCACGTGGGAGGGACGTCAGCTCACGCTTTCGCCCGGCCCTACTGCTGGCAGCCTGCGTCTCACTGACGAGGCCGGGCAAGTGCGTGAGATCGAGCTTGAGGGAAGACCCGTCCAGCTTAGCAGCACGCTGCTCGCCCGCCGACACCGCTACACGCTGGAGGTCACTGCGGGTGAGGCCTCAATCGACGAACTCATTATCCGCTGACCCCCACACCTCGCTTGTCCCACATCGGGTGCATTTCTTCTCTGGGGCAAGAGTGGGCAGTCTTGGCCCAAAGCAACTGATATCCGCCGCCGCGAAGTGGGCCAAAACTGCCAAGGCGTGTCTCGCGTTGGGGGCGGCTTGTCGATCAGACCCAGTACAAGCCAGGGCGGGCTTGGCTTTGCCCAACGCGAGACACGCCCCCGCACATCGCGCAACTCGAAACGTGCCTGTTTTGAGGTATAATATTTATTTGGAAACCCCAACCGTTTCCTTTGTCTATGCACTCGGCGCACATGAACGGCGCGTGTGTCCGTCGAGCCGATCCGGGGCTTTGAGCCAGCGCTAAAGCGGTTCGATTCGCCTCGGCCTGACCACCTGACATGAATTCGGATCCCTCAAGATCCGGGAGGAAGGCAACTTCTTGGAAGCAGAGCATTCACAAACAGAGCATCCGCAGATAGAGAGCGAAATCGGCACGATTCGGCCGGTTCCCATCCAACAAGAGATGCGCAGCGCGTATCTTGACTACGCAATGAGCGTAATCGTGGCGCGGGCCCTGCCCGATGCCAAAGATGGGTTGAAGCCGGTCCAGCGACGCATTCTGTATGCGATGTACGACATGGGGCTGAGGCCCAACAGCTCCCATAAGAAGTCGGCGCGGATTGTAGGTGAGGTTCTGGGCAAATACCATCCCCACGGCGACAGCGCGGTCTATGAAGCGATGGCGCGGATGGCGCAGGATTTCTCCATGCGCTACATGCTGGTAGATGGTCAGGGCAATTTCGGCTCGATCGATGGCGACTCCCCGGCGGCGATGCGGTACACAGAAGCCCGACTGGCCCCACTTGCGGTGGAGTTACTCAGTGACATTGAGAAAGACACGGTCGACTGGGTCGAGAACTTCGACGGAAGCTTAGAGGAACCGGCGGTGTTGCCCGCGAGGGTGCCCAACCTTCTGGTCAACGGCTCCTCCGGCATCGCGGTAGGCATGGCGACGAGCATCCCTCCGCACAACCTGGGAGAGACGATCGATGCGCTCGTCCACGTTCTGGATAATTGGGAGCGCCGCGACGAACTGAGCGTCGAAGAGCTGATGGATTTCGTGAAGGGCCCGGACTTCCCAACCGGGGGACAGATCCTCGGCACCGAGTCCATCATCAAGGCTTATGCCACGGGCCGCGGGAAAGCCGTGGTGCGCGCCGTCGCCGACATCGAGGAGATGGAGGGCAGCCGGTTCCGCATCGTGGTCACGGAGATCCCCTACCAACTAAACAAATCGAGCCTTCTGGAGCGAATCGCTAAGCTGGTGCGTTCCGGCAGGTTGAGTGAGATCAGCGATCTGCGCGACGAATCCGACAAGCAGGGTATGAGGGTCGTTGTCGAGCTCAAGCGCGGAACGCAACCGCAGAAGGCGCTGAACCGCCTTTACAAGAACACACCGTTGCAGTCCACGTTCGGCATTCAGCTTATCGCCCTGGTCGATGGCGTCCCGCGGGTGCTCTCGCTGAAACGCATGCTGCTCGTCTTCCTCGATCACCGCCTTGACGTGCTCGTTCGTCGCACGCAGTACGAGCTCAACAGGGCTCAGGATCGGGCGCATATTGTGGAGGGCCTTCTGATCGCCCTCGACCACCTCGACGCGGTTATTCGCACGATCCGGGAGTCGCCCGATGTGGACACCGCTCGCGAGCGCCTTATTGACCGCTTCGGTCTCAGCGAGGAACAAGCGCAAGCGATTCTGGACATGCAACTGCGGCGCCTGACCGGTCTTGAGCGGCAGAAGCTTGAGGATGAGTACGCGGAACTGCTGAAGACAATCTCCTATCTCGAAGGACTCTTGGCTTCACCGCACCAGCAGCGCTACGTCATACGCAACGACCTGAACGAACTACGAGAGCGCTACGCCGATGCGCGACGGACCCAGATACTGCCCGAAGCCGATGGCTCATTCGACGAGGAGGATCTTATCGCCAAGGAGGAGGTCCTCGTCTCTGTAACCCAGCGAGGCTACATCAAACGCGTTCCTTGGTCCGTCTACAGAGCCCAACGCCGCGGCGGACGTGGCGTGCTGGGCATGTCCACCGATGAGCAGGACGAGATCACGATGCTCGTCTCTGCCAACAGTCACGACACGCTGCTCTTTTTCACCGACAGAGGCAAAGTCTATCAATTGAAGGTGTATCAGATACCCGAGGCCGGACGTACGGCCAAGGGTGCGCTGTTGGCCGGCATTCTGAGCATCGGAGTGGAAGAGCACGTAACGGCAATGGTCAACGTCCCGGATTTTGAGGAGGCCCGTTACGTCATGATGGTCACACGTCAGGGTACCACGAAACGTGTCTGGCTCAGGGAGTTCGAGTCTGTGCGACCAAGCGGTCTGATCGCCATCAGGCTCAGCGAGGGCGATGAGCTCGGATGGGTGCGCCTGACCCGAGGCAACGACGACATAATCCTGGTCACGAGGCTCGGCAAGGGTATCCGGTTCAACGAGCAAGATGTCCGGCCGATGGGCCGGACGGCCATGGGCGTGATCGGGGTGCGGCTCTCGGAAGGGGACCGCGTCGCCATCGCGGAGGTCGTCGAACCGGAAGGTAAGCTCTTTCTAGCATCCTCGCATGGGTATGGACGCTGCACACCGCTGGACGAGTTCCACGCCCAGAAGAGAGGCGGAAAAGGGGTACGAGCCTATCGGGTCACCAAGAAAACGGGACCGATTGTCGACGGTCGCGTCGTTCAAGAGGAGGACGAGATAACCCTAATGTCTGAGGGGGGTATCATCCTTCGGACCGCGGTCGGCCGCATCCCAGAGATGGGACGCTACTCGCGCGGCGTGCAGATGATGGACCTCAAAGAGGGAGATCACGTGGCATCCGTCGCGCGGCTGTTCAATGACGGCAACAGCCAAAGCGAAGAGGACGATGCCCTGGAAGAGAGCGAGCAGAAAGAGAACGCACAACATAGTGACGGCAGCGACCAGGACGCGGGATAGCGCTGTCAAGGGGCACACAACGTGAGTCAGACAAAAGATGCTGGCGGATCCGGAGAACCAAGGATGCACGAGGCCGGGAGGGGCCGACTGCGTGGACAGGTCCGCACGAGCTCGAGCCAGCTCGTGGCGCTCTTGCCGGAGGCAGATGCCGATCTTCTGGCAGAAACCTTGGTTGCCTTCGCGAACGCAGACGGCGGCACGGTCTACATCGGAGTCGAGGAGGGCGGGCGGCCCGTAGACTACCTCTTCTCTGAAGAACTGGACACGGTCGTCGAGCAAGCCGAGCTGAGGTGCCGCCCGCCCGTGCCGGTTAAGTGGGATCAGATGGACGCGGGCGGACGCTCGCTCCTCGTCGGTCAGGTTCATCGTAGCCCCGTCCTGCATACGCTAGATGACGGACAGGTGCTCGTCCGAACCGGCCCCGAAAACCGCGCTCTGTCATCCATCCAGGTCAAGCAGATCCTCAGCAGTCGCTCTACAGGCGATTATGAAGCGGAACCCGTCCCGGGCGCCGATCGCGCCGACCTCGACCCGGAGGTGCTTGAGGAGTTTGTTCACGAATGGGAAGAGCGGCAGGGCCGACAGCTCACGCGTCCATTGGATGATTTGCTACTCGAGATGGGGTGGATCACCCGCGGAGGACAGCCAACGGTTGCGGGTCTGCTGCTATTTGGTAGGAACCCCAAGATGTTCTTACCCAGATGCGGCGTGACATTCGTGCGCTTTGAGGGCGAGAGGGTCCGCAAGCCCACAGGAGAGGCGAGCTACGGGCGTCGTGTAGAGATTGACGGCCCCTTGGCAAGCACCATCAAGCGCACCTGGGACATCCTCAAGGAAGAGATCCACGTGGGCGCTGTGGTCCGGGGCCTTAAGCGTGAGGAGCAGTGGGACTACCCGCCGACGGCGATCCGTGAGGCATTGGTCAACGCCGTCGCCCATCGCGACTACCGGCTGACGGGTCGCGCCATCGATGTCCAAGTCTTCACGGATCGCTTGGAGATCACCAGCCCGGGTGGGCTTCCTGGCTTCATCACCCTTGAGAACATCGTGGACGAGCACTTCTCAAGGAACCCGCGTATCGTCAACGGTCTTTTCCAGTGGGGTTACATCGAAGAGCTTGGCATGGGTGTAGATCTGATGATCGAGGAGATGGTCAACGCGGGTCACCCACCGCCGAACTTCGATGCGACCGATGCTTCGTTCAAAGTGACATTCCAGAGCGTGCGCAAACGTATGCCGCTTCCGAACATCGCAGCGGACCTCACGATGAACGAACGACAAGCTAAGGCCCTTGCATTTGTGCAGAGGCATGAGCGCATCCGTAGCCGCGACTACCAGGAGCTCTGTCCGGACGTAAGCCCCGAGACACTACGTCTAGACCTCTCCGATTTGGTGGAACGGGGCGTCTTGCTCAAGATCGGGCGCAAACGGGGCACCTATTACATCCTGAAGTAGCCGGCTGGGTCCCATCCCCTATCCGACGACAAGCTGCAACCATCTCGGATAACCATAGGAAGTCTTTGCCGAAAGCTCAATCCCCCTCAAGGAGCGGAGCACGTGTCGCGCCACGACCGTCAGCGTGTCCACGAGCTCACTTTCCTTACCCGTTGCCTCGAAACCCAGGGTCCACCAGATCCGCCCCCTGAGTGGCCTATGTGGCGTCGTCACTCGCGTGAGTTCGACAGAGCAACCGGACACCTGAAAAGGCAGAGGAGGCAGGCGCTCTACCGCACCATCTCGCCCCACCCCGTAGTGACCGACCTGACGCTCCTTCCGCACGGCGACCCAAGCCTCCGTGCCTTGAATGATCTCGCGGTCCTCAGCAGGCTCCGCGAGATCGAACCCCCACTTACGCCACCGCTCGACAGGCCCGGCAGCATTCGGGACTAAGGTCGCCACACTCGCGCGACCGTAACGCTGTTTGACCTCAATCCGGCCCTCACGGAACTTGATGCCGAGACCGTCGGTATCTCGTAGCCTCAAATAGTGGTCGACCCGGACCGGCTCCGGCTGCGACATTGGATGAACTTGCGCGAACCAATCCAGAACATGATCGGGAATCTCGCCCTCCTCAAACCACCGCACTTCAGCCGTGGCAAACATAGATCATCCTCCCACGATACCAGCCTCTTCGAGCACGGCTTTCAGCCTTCCCGCCGCCCCCTCATCAAACCAATCCTCGATGAGATGAAAGGAGATGGAATAGGGCGAGGGCAAGCCCAGGCGCCCAGCGAGCAGGCCGTCGCGAATATCACTCCGGCTGAACCACCGAGCATCCTGCAGCTCGTGATCGTTAAGCGTGATTCGCGTAGAGGCAGCCCGGGCTGTAAATCCCACCATCAGCGATTGCGGGAACGGCCATGGTTGGGAGGAATGATACTCTAAGCTGTCGATCTCGATACCGGCCTCCTCCCATATCTCGCGAGCCACCGCGGTCTCGAGGCTCTCCCCGGGTTCCACAAAGCCAGCGATGTTAGAGTATCGGTTCTCAGGCCAATGTGGCTGGCGTCCCAAGAGGCATCGCTCACCGGAGACAACTAGAACGATGATCGCCGGGTCTACCCGCGGAAAATGCACTTTGGCGCAGGTTTCGTTCATACACCGTCGCAGATGGCCCGCCTCCTCGCTTTGCGTTGGGCTCCCACAGCGGCTGCAGTAACGGTGCTCGCGGTGCCAATGTACCATCGCCTTAGCCTGCGCCGCCAGGGCACCGTCCTCGGGCTCGAGAGAAAGGGCCGCGCCGCGAAGATCGAGGAAATGGCCGGCCGGTTTGGCACCCCATCCAGATATCCTGCAACTATCGCCTACCCCGATGGCGAAGTAGGTTACGTCGTCGACGGCCCCGAGCAAAATCACATCAACAGGCGCTTCAGGACACGCCTCCCTCAGCCGCTGTACGGCGTCGGCATCCAGGCTGAGTAGGTGCTCCATGGCGTCATCTTGGACCAGAATCTGTTCCTGCCAGACGACAATGAATCGTGTCGCAGGGTCCGCCAGCCTCTGCTGCAGCCACGCTTCGTCCCAGCGACGGCTATGCACACGATCGACGGCGTGGGTGACAAAGGCATTCCGTTGAGCTCGAATGAATGAATCCATAGAAAAGGAACGCTCCTTGGCGGTCGAAACCGCCAGCACAAGCCAGGTTGGTTCTAGGTGAGACCCGAATGCTTCAACCGGGTTACCCCTGAGGCCAGACACGGGCACATCTCCGGTTCAGCCATCACATCATCGATCAGCCGTTGCCAGACCTGATTGGGATGCCAGATGCGCAGCAAGTCTGCCCTTGCATCAGAGACGCTCACCCCTTGACGGCAAACTCGATACAGAAAGACGAAGACCGAGATACGCATATTCATGATGCAGTGCACGAAGGCCTTCTCGCACCCTAGTGCAGCCATCAGCTCAAAGAACCGCGCGACGGATCGTATCGTGGGCGCATCCCAGGGCACAGGGATGTGGACATAGGTCAGACCAAGCCCAGCGACACGTCGATCCTCATCGATCACAGCTTCGCTCGAATCAGGCATAGCGAGATTGATCACAACCTCCACATCGGCGGCGGCGAGGCAGGTAAACTGCGAAGAGGTTGGCTGGCCCGCCGTCAGAAGGCGCTCACCTATCCGAAGGTAGTTCCGTATAGAAGTCAGGGCTTCGTCCATCTTTGAGCCTCCTCTGTCAGGCATTGGCCCGGACAATGGGTCGGCTGGCACCTCAGGAGTATACTGCTCAGCGGGATCAGGTCAACGTCACATTCAGCTCTGGACAAACTTGCAGAGGTACATACAATGGGTAGCAAGTGAAAGGACGAACTCATCCTCCATGTCACCCGGTCGGAAAAAGGCTCAACTGGAAACTGTCGCTCTGATCATCCTCTGTCTTGGTCTAGCGGCCGTGCTGGCTGTGCTGCTCGTGCAAATTGTCGAGCTCGCTCAAGCCTTCACACCGTCAGAGACCTATAACGGCGCCAGAGTTGTGACGCCCACGCCCACAACCACACCAACCTCCACCGCCACACCGATCCCCACCTCGACGTCGACGCCAACGGCAACGCCGGTCCCTACCAACACGCCCACCCCCACCATCACGCCATCCCCCCTACCCCACAACCGCCCAACCGCCGTCAGCATTCGCGCCTTCCCGACCGAGAGCATCTCGAACACCTATCCCATCCCAACGCCAGTGCCGCGATACCCGATCCCCGAGGAGGCGATAACCATCGTCCTCTTGGGAAGCGACCAGCGTCCGGACTGGGACCATTGGAACACTGATGTCATCCAGTACGTCGTCGTGGATCCCGACATCCCCTCGGTCGCGGTGCTGTCGATCCCTCGCGATCTGTATGTCTATCTGCCGACGCTCTGGATGAGCCGCATCAACACCGCCGATATGTACGGTGAGCTCCACGGATTCGACGGCGGCGGGTTCGGACTTCTCAACCAGACGCTCCTCTACAACCTGGGCATTACCGCCGACTATTATGCCAAGGTCAACTTCCAAGGGCTGAAGAGCATCGTTGACATCTTGGGGGGCATTGAGGTGCCGGTGCATTGCTACATCCAGGATTATTGGCCCTATCCAGATGAGAACGGTGAGTATCATATGATCGCGCTACAGCCAGGCCTGCAGCAGATGGACGGCAAGTTGGCGCTCTGGTATTCCCGCACCCGTAAGACCACGAGCGTCTTTGATCGAGAGGAACGCCAACAGCAAGTCCTTGAGGCGATATGGCGCAAGGCCCGGTCCGGCGGTCTTCTGGAGAAGGTGCCGGCCCTCTACAACGAATACGGCGATCTCGTGGAGACAGACCTCGGACTGGGCAACATCCTAAAGCTGGCTATGCTCGCGACGCAGATCGAGCCATCGCAGGTGGCAATGTATAACATCGGACCAAACGAAACACAGCCTTATGTCACGGTCTACGGCGGGGGGGTCTACTTGCCTAAATGGGCTGAGATGTCCCAGGTCATCGATCACGCCCTGCTGCCACCGGCACCCAGTCGAACGGCGCGCGTCTCAGTGGGGATCGAGATTTGGAACAGCTCGGGTCACGATCAATGGGAGCACCTGGCGGCAGACCGTCTCTATCGCTATGGTTTCACACCGCTGTTCGGCACACCCAATGAGCATTTGGTGCCCAACACCTATATCGAGGTCTTCGCCGAGCACGCCAAAGGCACAGGCGTCTCCGAGGTCCAGGCGATCTTCGGTGTCGGCGACCACAATGTGACCTTCGTCGGCGACACCGGTGGTGACGTCAAACTGAGGCTAGTGCTAGGCCAAGACTACAACCCTTGTCGCTGATCCCATAAGAGCTATCCAGCCATATTGAGGAGAATCAATGATATCGTTGGAAACAGCTAGAGAACTAAAAGGAGCCGGGCTCACCTGGAAACCCAAGGAGCGTGACGCCTTTGTAATCCCGGATCGGGACTTGGATGACAACATCTTTGTCATCACCAACATGGCGATTCAGGTGAGAAAGCTCAAGGGATTCCCGGCGGTGATGTTTCAGGGTGCATTCGAGTGGGCTCTGGACTACATATGGTTGAGTGAGGTGGTGTGGCTTCCTCGGGAGAGCCAGCTCCGAGAGCAGATCGCGAACCGACTGGGAGCGTACTCAACGCCTTCCTTACGCTTGACGAGCACTCAAGGAGCCTATGTGTGCGAAATCGCCCACCGCCAACGGTACCATACGTTCGCCGGTGCGGATGCCAGCGCGGCCTACGCCCAAGCTCTGCTGTACTTACTGAAACACCCGTAAGGCAGGCCTCACGGACAGGAGCCGACTAATGGAAGCAGGGGAAGAGCACCTCGCGTTTGACAATCCGGACCTAGTCGCTGCGCTCCAAGCAGTGACAGCAGCCGATACAGCAGAGACACGCAGCGAGCTCTACAGAACGCTCCTCCAAAGCACTCTGATTCTGCCCGCACCTGAGGATTCCGCAGCTGCGGAAGTATGGATCGAGGAGGAGGAACTGCCCCTTGTCATCTTTGAAGATGACAAGGGTGACTCCGTCCTGATTGCCTTCACCGACGAGGACGCGGCCCTCGCGTGGGAGCCGGGAGGTCTGGACTTCATCGGTCTGCGCGGGTTGGATCTCGTGCTTGTCGCTGCACAGAATAAGATCGACAAGATCATGCTTAACCCCGGCAGTCCACATGGACAACGTCTGCGCCGCGACGAGATTGTGGCCCTTTCCCAGGGCGAGACCCCCATCTCAGCGTCTCCTGTCTCGCCTGACGACGAGGCAGGGATGACGGTGCTCATCGCCCCTCCGAAGGAGGCGCCCCCGGAAAGCTGGCGGGAGGCCGTGGGTGAGATTCTGGAACACTACCCCTCCATTGACACCGCCTACTTCTTCCAGCTGCACTTCGTGCCAGAGGGAGCTCGGCACGTCATCGGGCTCGTCCTCTACGAAGGCATGCCTGAGTCGGCGCAGGAAAGACTGCTGAAGAGTGTGCTCTCCGAGTTTGAGGAGCGTCTACCCGAGGACCAAGCACTCGACTTCGTCGTTCTGGATGAGCCAAGCTTCCGCGAGACGGTTGAGGATACCATCTCTCCTATCTACAAACAGACCCGTTGACGGCTGATCTATCTGTGGTGTATGAACCGGAGCACCCTGCCTAGATATCCTTGTTGTCGAGCTTGTCGATGTCTTTCGAGGGTTCCCTGGGCTCCAGATCAATGATCTCCACATCAGGCGACTCCCAGAGATCCTCGTCATCACCTAGTTTGCGATGGTCTGCTACGACCTTGGGTGGACAGAGCGAGATAAACATCTTGAGCCCAACCAGAATCAGCACCATATCATCGACCTGACCCAAGCCGGGAAAGACGTCTGGAATGATGTCGGTGGGCACCAACAAGTAGATCAAGACGAACAACGGCACCAGCTTGGTAACCAGGGGGACACGACCGTCCCAAAGAAGATTCCAAGCCAGCTCGAACTGCGAGAGGAACTCCCGCAACCAGCCAAGCAGCTCCCTCTCCTGATCAGGCTGTGAACGTGAGCGATCTACCTCTCCCTGTTTCATAACGGTTCCCTCCTCCAGACAGCATGGGGTGCCTAGTGTAAGCCGACACCCCTCGACAGCCTGCACATGCTTCATTGAGGCTTTCCGCAGATTGAAGCCATCCTCACAGTAGCATTACGAAGATCACGGTTCCCGGTTGCACAGGACTCATACCCGACCCCTGCACTGGTCCCATTATAGGTTGCGTGGCTGCCGAGAACAAGTCATCCCTTTACCGGCGGGGCCGTTTGTGGTAGATTTGGTATCGGTGATCAAAATATGCCATTCCTAATCGACGGACACAACGTCATTGCCGCGCTCGAGGATATCGACCTCGAAGACCCTCATGACGAGGCCAAGCTCGTCATGAAGCTTCGCGCCTGGGCCGCCAGGATCGGTCGCAAGGCAATCGTAGTCTTCGATGGCGGCATCCCAGGTGGTCTATCGAGAAGTCTCTCCACCAACGACGTGCAGGTGGTGTTTGCTGCGCGCCAGCATACGAATGCGGACCGCATCATTCGTGAGCGACTTAGAGATCTTCCCGACGCGCCCAACTGGACCGTCGTGTCCTCAGACCGGGAAATACTGGATGTGGCGGCAGACATCGAAGCCCGCACGCTGACCGCGCAAGACTTTGCCGATCTGTTGGAACGCCCGCCTGGGCTTGAAAAGGAAAAACCCGATGCCATCTCGGCGGCGGAGGTAGAAGCCTGGCTGCAGGTCTTCCAGGATCCAGATGATGAAGCGCCGCCCGCCCCGCCTCCGATCCCTCCAACGAAAGAGACATCCCGGCGACGACAGAAGCTAGAGCAGCGTCGTTCTGAATCCGGGCCTCCGTCTCAACGCAGACACACACGTGCTATCGGGGAGCAGATAGGCATCGATCTTCCCCCAGCTCCGCCAGAGCCTGAGCCCACGGACAAGCCGACCGAGATCTCCGAGGATGAGGTAGAAGCGTGGCTAGAAGTTTTCCACGACGATCCCAACAGGCGGATACCACCTCCCGACTTGCCGCCGCGTCAGGAGAGGTCAGAATCCCCGAAGCAACCTGTCGTGAGAAAAGAGGGCGAGCTTTCATCCGACGAGGTGGAGACGTGGCTCTCCGTCTTTGGCAAGGACGAGACACGACAGCCCGACAAAACCAAGTCCCAAACAGCATCGCGCAAACAGGGCTCCAAGCTCAATCGGCATCAGTCGAAGTTAGCTCCCGCCGAGGACACTGCTGAGGTTGACCTGCCGGAAGAGGATGTGGAGCTGTGGCATCGTCTTTTCGGTGACAACGAATAGGTGTGTCGCACCTCGCGGAGCGCTCGAACTAAGGTGCAGCCTGTATGCACCAGGAGGACACTTCACAGTCTAGATATCCGTCAGTAGAAGGAGGGGCTATGCGCGGGCGAACTCAAGTCATTGTCGGCGTTGTCGTTCTTGGGCTGGGTCTGTTGTTGCTGGTGGGTAATCTAGCGAACATCGACGTATGGAGCTATCTCTGGCCCACGCTCCTCATCGGCCTCGGCGTCTACCTGGTTGTGCGCTCTCAAAGAGCCGAAAAGGGTGGTCCAGTAGATTTCCATCTCCTGGGAGATATCTATCGTCGGGGCAGATGGGCGGTACGGGATGAGGAGGTCTGGTGCGTGATCGGCGACATCAACCTGGATCTAACCGACGCTATCGTTCCCCCAGGAGAGACAACGATTCGGCTCCGTGGATTTGTCGGCGACGTCACCGTGACCGTGCCAGAGGAGGTAGGCATCGCGGTAGCTTCGACGGCTTTCGTCACCGATGCGCGGGTCTTTCACCATAAGCAGGACTACTTCCTCACACCCTACGAGTCCGAGAGCGATAACTATCACGCAGCGGAGCGCAAAATCCGTGTCGAATCGTTATACTTTGTCTCGAATCTGCGCATCCGACGCAGCCGACTGTCCACGGGCTAGCGCTTCAGCTTACCCCTTTCGTCTGCGGAAGCACAGGGGAGAAAGGGCCGGATGAATCGCAAGATCATTCACCTGGATCTAGACGCGTTCTTCTGCGCCGTTGAAGCTCTGCATGCGCCCTCGCTCAAAGGGAAAGCTTTCGCCGTTGGCGGCCAACCAGAGCATCGTGGTGTGATCGCCTCTTGCTCCTATCCCGCGCGGAGATATGGGATCCACTCAGCAATGCCCACAGCACGGGCCCTGCAGCTTTGCCCGGAGTTGATCGTGCTCCCAGGGCACAGAGATTGGTACCAAACCTATTCGCATCGCGTCCGCGAGCAAATGCACAACTTCACCGACTTGGTTGAGCCAATCTCCATCGATGAGGCCTTCCTCGATGTTTCTGACCTGCGGGCCTCAGCCCGCGAGATCGCAGTCGAGCTTCAGGAGACTATCTGGCGTGAGGTCAAGCTTCCTTGCTCGCTCGGCGTAGCCACCAACAAGCTGGTAGCCAAGATCGCCAACAACCGCGGCAAAGCCTCGGCACCGCCAGGCGCACCGCCACGGGCCATCAACATCGTTCCGCCAGGAGAAGAAGCGGCCTTCCTCGCGCCCTTGCCAGTGAAGGAGTTATGGGGAGTCGGGCCGAAGACTGCAACGGCCCTGATCGATCTGGGTATCAAGACAGTTGGGGATCTCGCTCAGTGGCCCGAAGCCGATCTCGTCAACCGCTTTGGGCGGCACGGTCACGACCTCATACGGCGCGCCCGCGGTATCGACAACCGGCCGGTGATCACCGAGCACGAGGTAAAGTCAATCAGTCGTGAGATCACGTTCCCGCAAGATGTGACAGATGATGCAGAGCTCAGCCGTACCCTCTCCCGTCTATCGGGCGACGTAGGGCGTCGCCTTCGCGAGGCCGGCTTGGCAGGCACAACCATCAAGCTGAAGCTACGATGGTCGAACTTCACGACCCTGACGCGCCAAGTCACGCTGTCCGAACCCACGGATCGCGACGACGACATATATATGGGGGCACAGCAGCTGCTGCGAGCGGCCTGGCCAAAAGGCCGCCCGGTCCGGCTGATCGGCGTGGGCATAACCGGTCTGTCTGAGCCAGCGGAGCAACTCAAACTGTGGGATGAGTCTCCGCAGAAGGAACGTCAGCTCCAGAAGGCTTTGGACGAAGTTCGGAATCGCTTTGGCCGGGATGCCATTCAACGGGCGATTGAGATCGAGCCTAGCGAGAGTCCTTAGCAGAGACCCGCAAGCGAGAGCCAAGTAAGCGCCGGGGCTGGCCAGCTCCGGCGCTTACGAAGTCCATCCTTATCTGCCCAGTTACTCTGACTTAACCTCAATCACTCGGGTTTTCGCCTCGGCCGTCTTGGGAAGGATAATTGTCAGGATGCCCTTGTCGAACTTGGCCTCGGCGCGCTCCGCATTGATGGGCACATTGATCGTCACAGAACGGCTGAAGGGGCCGTACGGTCGCTCCTGGAAGAGGTAATCAACGTTCTCCAGAGGTGCTCGGAACTCACCGCGAATATGCAGCGTGTCGCCTTCCAGCGTAATCTCCACATCATCAGGATCGAGTCCGGGCACGGCCGCTGTGATGACGATCTCCTCACTGGTTGCATAGGCATCCAGGGGCAAGCGCATTCTCCGCTCTTCAGGGCGGATCATCCGCGTGAACCGCGAGGGCGTGAACCCCTCCTCCATCAACCGAGACATCTCCCGGCGCAGCGAGTGCAAATCCTCCATTGGATCCCACCGCAGAATCGACATATCTAGCCTCCTTTACAGATCTGACCTGAGATCACCCACTCGATTTCTTCCAGCCTTCGATGACGAGTTTACGAATGTTGTTGGAGAGCGAGCATCTAATCCAGCTCATCTCTCTACCCTACTATATAGAACATCGGGATTAGAATCACATAAGCGCTGTATAAGAAACCCATTGACAAAGGACGGGCATTCAGGTATACTGTCGTCACTAAGGAATACTATGCTACTAGAACTCGGATTCCCGCAGGGTGTGAAGAAGCCGGACCGCTAGGTCCGGATCTTTCTGCTGGAAGAGACGAGCACCGGCCCTAGCTGACACACAGCGGGGGCCGTTTTTTTGTTTTGGGTATGGCACGCTCAGGGAACAACGATATGCTTGACGGCATCAGTAGCTCAAACGCAAAGGCTAAGCGCAGCAAGCCAGACGATGGGTCTGGATAGCTGTGCTTGTCACGATCATTTCGACAGGAACGCCAGCTTCCAGGCTAAGGGAAGCTGGCGTTTTCTTTTTCGCAGCACGAATCCAGTCAAGGAGAAAACGGCTATGGCTATCGACAGCTACCATATCATCGAGTCAACGCTACGAGAAGGGGAGCAATTCGTCGGCGCGAGCTTTACGACAGCGCAGAAGCTTGAGGTTGCGCGACTCCTCGACGCCTTCGGTGTGGAATGCATCGAATTGACGTCGCCGCTGGCATCACCTCAGAGCTTTGAGGATGCGCGCATCATCGCGAATCTCGATCTGCGGGCGAAGGTCCTGACTCACACGCGCTGTCGTATCGAAGATGCTCAACGAGCCGTCGACACTGGAGTCGATGGCGTGGATGTGGTGATTGGGACATCCTCGATGCTGCGCCGGTTTAGTCATGGAAAGGGGATCGACGAGATCATCGAGATGGCCTTACAGGTGGTCGACTTCGTGCTCGGCCAAGGCGTCGAGGTTCGCTTTAGCACTGAGGACTCGTTTCGCAGCGAGCCCCAGGACATCTTTCGGGTCTACGAAGCCGTGGATAGCATTGGGGTCAACCGGGTTGGGATCGCCGACACCGTGGGCATCGCGACCCCGCGGCAGGTATACGAGCTCGTTCTGGCTCTCCGCCAGCGTGTCAGGTGCGACATAGAGTTTCACGGGCACAACGATTCAGGATGTGCCATAGCCAACGCCTATGAGGCACTAGAGGCAGGCGCGACACACGTCGATACCTCCATCTTGGGCATCGGCGAGCGCAACGGCATCACCCCACTTGGCGGTCTGATTGCCCGTCTCTACGCCATCTCGCCGGCATTGGTCGACAAGTATGACTTACCGCTTCTGCAGAGGCTCGACAGCACAGTCTCCCGTATGGTGGGGGTCGATATCCCCTTCAATAACTACATTACCGGCATCACGGCCTTCACCCACAAGGCGGGGATCCACGCCAAAGCCATCCTCAATAACCCTGAGACCTATGAAATCTTGAATCCGCGGGCCTTCGGGTTGACCCGCTACGTCAGCATTGCGCACCGTCTGACCGGCTGGAACGCCATCAAGAACCGCGCTGAGCAGTTGGGGCTTGCGCTGAGCGATGCTGCCCTGAAGGAGATCACCGCGCACATCAAGGCTCTTGCCGATGAAAAGCAGATCTCGCTCGACGATGTGGACGGCATGCTGCGTCGCTGGGCCAATGGCGGCGCCCAGATCGAGGCACCCACTACCGAACGTGAGGAGGTCCCGGATGGAGCTCAACACTAGGCTTTCGCGGTTGATGGGCCGCTTTCGCAGTTGTTCGCCGCAACACTGCGGCTCAGCCTGAGATCACACATCGTCAGGAGGAAAACAATGGCACAGACACTAAGTGAGCAGATCCTCTCCCACGCCGCAGGGCATACCGTGAGCGCCGGGGAGATGGCCGTGGTCCGAGTAGACCGGGCCATGACAGTGGATTCCATTGCACCGGAGGTGATCGACGTCCTCTACCAACAGCTAGATGTCACAGCACTCCCCTATCCAGAGCGCTACGCGATGTTTGTCGACCACGTAGCCCCCGCATCGAACCTCGCCACCGCAGAGGGCCAGATAAAGGCCCGTCGTTTCGCGGAAGTCCAGGGAATCGAGGCCTTCTACGATGTCGGACGCGGGATCTGCCACCAGCTGATGGTCGAGGAGCACCTGGTCGCGCCAGGCACGGTGGCGGTTGGATCTGATTCGCACAGCACCACCTATGGAGCGGTGGCCGCCTTCGGCACGGGAATGGGGACCACCGACGTGGCCCTGGCCTTTGCCACGGGCCGTACGTGGTTGCGGGTGCCCGAGACCGTCCGCGTTGACCTTGTTGGTGAGCTTCAACCCGGTGTCCAGGCAAAGGACATCGTCTTGCAGCTACTCCGCGAGGTCAAGGTTGATGGTTTTACCTATCGTGCCGTCGAGTTTCACGGCGCTGAGGCGCTATCCTTAGCCTCGCGTATGACGCTCTGCAGCATGACGACCGAGATGGGGGCAAAGGTGGGGCTAGTCCCGCCCGATGCCCTGACCGAGGCCTATGCGCCGGTGCCGGAGTGGCTACAGGTTGTGGAAGGCGCGCGATATGTCTCGCGCCTGACCATTGACCTCACCACAATTGAGCCCCTCGTCGCCTGTCCGCCCCAAGTGGATAACGTCGCGCGGGCCGGTGCCCTGGGTGACGTTCGCGTGCATCAAGTGTTTATCGGCACGTGCACAAACGGGCGGCTGCAGGATCTACACGCCGCAGCCGAGATCTTAAGAAACCATCACGTGGCTTCCGGAGTGCGCATGATCGTCATCCCAGCGTCGCATCGTGTACTCCAGAGGGCCACTGAGGATGGAACACTCGCAACGCTGTTAAGAGCCGGCGCGACGATTGGCCCTCCGGGATGCGGGCCTTGTATTGGTCGCCATCTTGGGGTCCTCGGACCTGGAGAGGTCTGTCTATCGACGGGCAACCGCAACTTCACCGGGCGCATGGGGGCGCCGGATGCACAGATCTACTTGGGGTCACCCGAGGTGGCAGCCGCCACGGCCTTGACCGGCGTCATCACGGATCCACGAGATTTACTGGAGGGATCATGAACCGCATTTGGCTCTTCGGCGACAACATCGACACAGACCAGATCATCCCCGGTCGCTATTCTCCCTATATGACCTCCGAGGAGGATCTTGCTCAGTATGCGTTCATCGAACGACGACCTGAGTTCGCGCCGACCGTGCGGCCGGGCGACATCATCGTGGCGGGCAAGAACTTCGGATGTGGCTCGTCACGGGAGTATGCCCCCAGAGCAGTCCAGAAGTGCGGGATTGCAGGCATCATTGCGCCAAGCTTCGCTCGGATCTTCTTCCGCAACGCGATCAACCTGGGCATCCCGCTGTTCCAGGACGACCTGACGGATAAGCTCGTGGACGGACAGCCCGCCCGCCTCGATCCGGAGGAAGCGCAGTTGATCACCGACGGTCGTGTATACGCGCTGCCTAAGCCGCCCGCTTTTGTGGGGGAGATTCGTGAGGCGGGCGGAATTGTAGCCTACTTTCAGCGCTACCGGCGTTTCCCTGGAGAGTAAGATGAAGAATACCAACGTGTGATGTGGTCGCGCTAGGCGCGCGACTTGCGCGAAATGTAATGCATCAGCCAATAAGGAGAGAGAGGAAACTATGTTCGCGGAATGCCCTGAGTGTGGTGGTATGGTGGAGTTGGTGGAGGACACTATCGTCCACGAGATCGTCGTCTGTCCCGATTGCGGTGTCGAACTCGAGGTGATCGACCTCGATCCCCCTGCCGTCGATCTGGCGCCGGAGGAAGAGGAGGACTGGGGCGAATAATCTGCACATGCGAACGCATCCCCGAAATACGGAATGCCGCCTCGCCAGAGCCGAGGGAGCAGCCCAAAGGTCAAATGCGAGGCGGCAAACCCCGACGAGAGGATGTCCGAGCGAAACCCATCGGTAGCCTATAGAGCACACGTTATGGAGGATCCCTATGAACCCCAAAGTTGGCATACTTCTTTCCCGCGTCCGCGTAGAGGAGAAGCTTCTGATTCAGGAGCTCGAGAGGCGCGACGTGGACTACGATATCATCGACGATCGTAGAATCGTCTTCGATATTCATCAGAACGGCTGGCAGGAATATGATGTGATCGTCGAGCGCTGCATCAGCCACTCGCGAGCGCTGTATGCGCTGTTGTTGTTCCGCGACTGGGGTATTCCAACCGTCAATAGCTACGAGGTCGCGAACATCTGTGGCAACAAGCTCATGACGACGAGCGCTTTGGTGCGCGCCGGGGTGCCCACGCCGGTGACCAAGGTTGCGTTCACGCCAGAATCAGCGCTGGAGGCGATCGAGGAAATGGGCTATCCCGTCGTGCTCAAGCCGGGCGTGGGCTCGTGGGGACGCTTGTTGTCCAAGATCAACGACCGAGAGGCAGCGGAGACGGTGCTCGAGCACAAACAGATTCTTGGCTCGTACCATCATTCCATCTACTATATTCAGGAGTATGTAGAGAAACCCGGACGCGACATCCGCGCGTTTGTCGTCGGTGACAAGACCATCTGCGCCATCTACCGCGCATCACCCCATTGGATCACCAACACGGCACGCGGGGGAGCTGCGTCCAACTGCCCCGTAACGCCGGAGCTCAACGATCTCTGCGTCGCCGGCGCACAGGCCGTTGGCGGAGGCGTGGTCGCCCTGGACGTTTTCGAAGACCCCAACCGCGGTTTGTTGGTAAACGAGATCAACTATACAATGGAGTTCCGCAACAGTATCGACACGACTGGCGTGGATATCCCCGCAAAAGTGGTTGACTATGTACTGGACGTAGCCCGAGGTAACAGCTAGAATGAAGCTAAAGGCTAAGCGTTCTCACAACATTGAGGGTTGAAGATTGGAGAGGCACAAAACTATCCGTCAGCTTGCCTATCTCCGAGTCGCACAATGGCTTCTGTGACCCATGTTGATAATCGAACCGCCGATGCCCTCCTGACGGGCCTGGTTGAGCACTACAGTCCCTCGACGGAGGAGCACGCTGCTGTCGCGTATCTGGTGAACCAAATGGACCATCTCGGACTGGAGGCCGAGATCGACGCAGTCGGCAATGCCGTGGGCACCCTTGGCGAGGGGGATCGTACCATTCTACTCCTGGGTCACATCGACACCGTGCCGGGGTTCATTGAGGTGCGCCAGGAGGGCCGTCAGCTTTACGGGCGCGGTACCGTCGACGCCAAGGGTCCGCTCGCCGCCTTCGTCGCCGCTGCGGCGCGCGCCGGCTCGCGAACGCAGAAGCGGATCGTCGTCGTGGGCGCCGTGGAGGAGGAAGCAGCCACCTCGAAGGGCGCCCGTTGGTTGCTGGAACGTTTGTCGCCCGACGCCGTCGTGATTGGCGAACCCTCTGGTTGGGACCGTATCACCGTAGGCTACAAGGGACGCTTGCTGGTTGACTACACACTGCATCGCGAGATTGGCCACACCGCAGGGCCCGACGATGGCGTGTGCGACGAGGCGTTCACCTTCTGGAGTAAAGTGCGGGACTACGCACGCGTCCACAACGAGGGCGTGCCGCGGCTGTTCGACCAGCTCAGCCCTTCACTGCGCACGATGCGCTCGGAGCGCGACGGATTCACCGGGTCGGCAGCCCTCACGCTCGGTTTCCGCCTCCCGCCTAACATCGAGATCGATGAGCTAGAGGCGCAGTTGTGCGAGATGGCCGGAGAAGCCACATTGCGCTTCCGGGGTCGCGAACCGGCCTACCATGCCTCGAAGGCCACCCCATTGGCGCGATCGCTGATCAAAGCGATCTACGCCGAAGGCGGCCAGGCCCGGTTCACGGTCAAGAGTGGAACCTCGGATATGAACGTGGTGGGGCCCGTATGGCGCTGTCCTATCCTGGCCTACGGACCTGGCGACTCAACCCTGGATCACACACCGCACGAGCACATCGACCTGGATGAGTACCATCGTGCTATCGCGGTCCTGACACGAGCGTTAGTGGAGATCTGACCACAGACGACGTTTTGAGGAGTGCTGATGATGCATAGTGAATATGATATCGTGATCGTTGGGGCCGGCCCCGCCGGCATCTTTGCAGCCCTGGAGCTGAGTATGGAGCCAGCTCTACGCATCGCCATCCTCGATAAAGGCCGGGATATCGACAACCGTCACTGCCCAATTCGCGAGGGCAGCCCAGAGTGCCAACACTGCAAACCCTGCGCCATCCTCAACGGCTGGGGCGGTGCCGGGGCCTTTTCCGATGGCAAGCTTACACTCTCACCGGCGGTGGGTGGTCATCTGGCCGAGGTCCTAGGCGAGAGCACAGCAACGGCACTGATCCAAGAGGTAGACACCTGCTATCGCAAGTATGGCGCACCCGAAACCGTTCACGGCACCTATAGCGACGAAATCGAGCTGCTGGACAGGCGAGCCGCGCTGGCTGGGTTGCGCTTTATCTCTGTCCCTATTCGCCACATGGGGACCGAACGATGCGTCGACATCATGCGCCGTATGCGCGACGCCCTGACCGACCGAGGTGTGGACATCAAGATGCACACGCCGGTCGCGGAGGTTCTGACCGACAACGGCGCAGTCACGGGCGTCAGGACCGAGGCCGGCGACGTGCTGTCAGCGGAGATCGTTATGGTCGCGCCGGGACGTGAAGGGGCCAGCTGGCTCGAGACGTTGGCACGGACGTTAGGGCTGACGCTGGCACGCAACCCAGTCGACCTCGGCGTCCGGGTGGAGGTGCCGGCGGCAACGCTCGAACCTATCACAGACTTGGTCTACGAATCGAAGTTCATCTACTACTCCAAGGCTTTCGATGATAAGATCCGCACCTTCTGCATGTGTCCGTACGGCGAAGTGAGCACGGAGTATGCCGGAGATGTGATGACCGTCAACGGCCACTCGTTTGCCGGTCACAAGACGGCCAACACCAACTTCGCACTGCTGGTCAGCAAGAACTTCACCGAACCCTTCGACGATCCGATCGCCTACGGCAAGAGCATCGCCCGGCTGGCTAACCTGCTGAGCGGTGGGATCATGGTGCAGCGACTGGGTGATCTCGAGTCCGGGCGCCGTTCGACGCCGGAACGACTCGCCCGTTCGATCGTGGTACCTACCCTCCCGAGCGCCGCACCGGGCGACCTCAATCTGGTGTTGCCCTATCGATATGTTGCCAACATCCTCGAGATGTTGCATGCGCTTGACGAGATCGCCCCGGGCGTCGCGTCACGCCACACGCTGCTCTACGGCGTCGAGGTGAAATTCTATTCGAATCGTTTGAAGCTTTCGCCGGAACTCGAGACTGAGGTGGAGAACCTCTTTGCGTGCGGTGACGGCGCCGGAGTCACCCGCGGCCTGATCCAGGCCTCAGCATCCGGTCTCGTGGCGGCGCGCGCCATTCGTCAGAGGTTGGCTTCCTAGTCCGGTCTTGAAATCAACCGTTGCCACTGGCAACGGCTGACTCTCTGAGCTTTCAGCGATGGAGGAGTCACGATGCATACCAACGAGCCGACCATCCTCGAGATCATCAGGCACGTGCTCCAATGGGGATCCACACTTGTGGGCATCCTAGCGCTCGTCGGTGTACTCTGGCTCACCATCCGCTGGCTCGCGCGACGGTGGCGGACGCAGGCTGGCGAGCTGCTCAAGCGAGTCCGTGCGGACCTTTCGTCGGCCGAGCAAGGGCTCGCGGAACGACACCAAGAGGCGGCCGCCTACCCCACGAGACTGGCGCCTCCGTATCGCGCCTCGGCACAGCAACTCCACGAGACGCTGGACAGGCTCACCGCGGGGCTGGCGGATGCACAGGCCGAGCTCTCCGCCCTCAGCCCTCTATCTAGGGCGACGGATGTCGAGCTGGAATCCCGATCCGCCGGCAAGGCATGGGATCGCCTGCGCGACCTTCTCTGGCGAGAGCCTCAAGGATGGCGGCGCCGGCGAGCGCGCCTGAAGGCCTTGGATGCGAGGCTTGAGACGTTGCAGTCTGATCTATCTGAGGCGGATGAGCTACTCAGAGACCTTCGCGGGAAGCCGCTGGTTGTGGCGCAAAAAGCGCGCGCGCTGCGAGCTACACTCGAGGTCGCCCTTGGTGTGGTTGGGGACCTGCGAACAGCCGGCATCCACGGAGAGCACCTATCAGAGATTGCCGATCGGCTGCAGGCCCATGAGCGCGAGATTGAGAGCCTCCCGGCCTATCTCTTCGAGAGCGACAGCCATGTGGCACGACAGGCCCAGCCCGGCGTCATCATCGAGGTCTGGCGAACCTTGGAGGCGCGCCAATCCGCCATCTACGAGTATGCCGATAGGCTGGAGGGATGGCGCCAGGCCTACGCCAAGTTTGGACACGACCTTGACAGCGCCGACCAAGCTGTCGAGGGAGTCGCGACCAGCCTCGCCAGGGCGCATCCCTCTGTGGATGTCACCGAGATCTCCGCGGCTCTGTCGGAGCTGAGAATGCGCGTGCGAGAACTCACGAGCCGCTATCGATCCCCCACCCCTGCGGATCTCGAGCGTCTTAACGAGATCGAGCACGTTACACGGGAAGCCAACCGGCTGGTGGGCCGTCTCGCCTCGCTGGAGGCCTTGCGCGTTTCTCTGGACAGCAAGCTCTCGGAAAGCAGTTTCCTTCTCGACGAGATCGAGCGACAATTGCGCCAGCTGGCCGAGGCAAGCCGGTATCCACTGGATGGGGTTCCGATCCAGGCAGAGGTGGATCGTGTTCGGCAGCAGATCACAGAGCTCCAACGCCCCGCCACCGCGCAAGATCCGACAGGCGCCGAAGGCTACACACAGCAGCAGCTGGAATCGGGGCTGGCATCGGCCCAGGTTCTTTACCATCGAGCTCAGGCGCTCGGACAGCGTGCGTCCGAGGCTCGGGAGAACCGCCGGCGCTTGATTGAGCTGTTGGACGCGGCGCTGCCGGGCTCTGGCGCGACGCAGGGCAACCGGTCCGACATCGATTGGCTTACCTGGGCCCACGATCTTCACGAGCGGACCAGCGCCTACGCCGCCGCCAACTGGGCCGTCGAGCATCAGGACCCCGCGTCGACATCCGCGAAGGCGACGGATCAACTGCGCGTCGCAGCCCTTCTCGCCGATGCACAGGAGCTCAAGCAGCGCCAGGAACGTTGGATCCCAGAGCGCATCGACGACCTCCTTCAGCCCGATACACTGGCCCAGCGGGTCCGCGAGGTGGGGGCCGTCTTCAAGGACATTGAAGCCCTCCAGAACCGCCTCGACGGCGCTACGCGGATGTACCAGCGGCTTCAGCGCACGGAAGAAGAAGCCAGGTCCAAGCTGGAGAGCGCCTATGGCGCCCTCGACCGGCTGGAAGTCGTCGCTGCCAGCATCTTGCCCGAGGAGTTGGCCAAAGAGGAGAATCACTGGAGCGAGATCCGGGCCCATTTGAAGACTGGCTACACGCTGGGCGTGGCGCTGAGGAACCGCGAAAGCGGCGCCGTCTGGGAGAAGGCTGCTAGGGTCGAAAGCTGGGTCCAAGCGAGCCACGCCACAGTTGAGGACTGGCGCCGCAGGCTGGAGCAAGAGCTACGGGCCGCCGCCGAGGCATTGACCGCGGACCTGGACGAGCTTGCAGCTATCGCGCCCCTCGACGGCGAACCGGCGGTGGAGGTCGCGCGGGAGGCCCTTGCGGCCCTGGCCACGCCCTCGATGCCGGAGCCCCCTTCCTCGCACGCGCCGATTATCCGGCTTACTGCTGCGGTAGCCGAGCAGCTCCG
>JBNGCP010000057.1:0-6433 GCA_049974845.1 Anaerolineae bacterium
TTTATCATATTGCTGTTGGTTACCCTCCTTTCGCAGAAACAGGCCCCTGAGAAGGGGCCTGTTTCTGTTGGGGGCACTTCCGCCCGCGCCGAGCCTGTCATCTACGCGACCAACAGCCGCCCGCACGTGTCACAATACGCCTCTTCGCCCCGCGACACCTTGCGCCGCGTCATCCGCAGCACCACCGTCCCGCACACGCTGCACACCTCGCCGTTGAGCTGCGCCACCGGCATCCCGCCCGTCCGGTCCCACAGATGCTCGTACGTGTCGAGGATCGCCGGCGGGATCTGCTCCGCGAGCTTGGCCCGCTCCGCCCGCAGCGCCTCGTCCGTCGTCTCAAGCTCCGCCCGCTCCTCGATCAGGTGCGCCTGCTGCGCTTCGATCCGGGCGCGGGTCTCCTGCAGCCGCTCCTGCGCGGCGGATGCGGCCTCGTCGGCGGCCTCGCGCTCCATCATCGCCTCCAGCAGCTCGTCCTCCAGCGACGAGATCCGGCGCCTCAGCGACTGGATCTCGGCCTGCAGGTCCTGCAGCTCGCGGCTGTTGGTGATCCGACCGCTGTAGAGGTTCTGCTCCTCCCGCTCCCGCTTCGTCTGCACCTGGCTTAGCTCGAACTCCAGCTCCTGCTGCGCCTGCCGCGCCTCGCGCGCGGCCTCGGCGCACGACTCGGCGGTCCGCTCGGCCTCGCGCACCGCCGAGTCCTGCTGCAGCTCCGACGCGATCGCCTCCAGCCGTCGCCGGTGCTCCGCCAGCTCGCGGTCGATCTCCTGTAAGCGGATGAGTGCTTGGGGCCAGGCCATGGGTTGTCTCCTTGGGTCAAAGCTGTCAGCCATCAGCTGACAGCCGTCAGCCACCAGTCGTCCATCGTCTGTCGTCCGTCGTCCGCCGTCTCACCTCTCCCTGCTGAGCAAGCGCCGCCCAACGACCACAACGATGCTGATCGCAAACAACCCAATCGCAAAGACCTGCGCGGCCGCCATCGGGCCCAGGATCCACGCGTCCGGGCGGAGGTACTCGATGAAGAAGCGGATGACGGCGTAGCCCATCAGGTAGCTGAGGAGCAGGTCGCCGTGCCGCAGCCGATCCTTGAACCGCGTCCCGATCCAGATCAGCAGTAGGCTCAGCGCCAGCGTCGCCAACGACTCGTAGAGGAAGGTCGGATGAAAGCGCGTGGTCTCCGGATAGGCGTCCATGTTGGCGTAGGGCGCGATGCGGTAGAGCGGCGGGATCTTCAGCCCCCACGGCAGCTCCGTCGGCGGGCCGTAGAGCTCGCGGTTCATGTAGTTGCCCCACCGCCCGATTGATTGGCCCAGCGCCATCCCCGGCGCGATGAAGTCGAGCCACTGCCACACGTTCAGCTTCCGGACATAGCAGAAGATGCCCACGCCCAGGATGCCGCCGATGATGGCGCCGTAGATGCCCAGGCCGCCGTTCCAGATGGCGAGGGCCTCCAGCGGGTTCTCCTTGTAGTAGTCCCAGCCCAACATCCCACCCTGCGGGCGCGAGAAGACGTGATAGGCGCGGGCGCCGATCAACGCCAGGATCACGACGATCATCATCATGTCCCAGATCGCCTCGGGATCCTCGCCCCGCTGCTCGGCCATAAAGGTGGCGACCCGCGCGCCCATCAGGATGCCGATCGCGATCAGAAAGCCGTACCAGTAGATGCTGAGCGGTCCGATCTCCACGAGGACCGGTCCAAAAGGTGGTTCCATAGTCTCTCCTCTTCCTGTTCGTGCCTCACGCAAAGGCGCTAAGTCGCAAAGGCCTTCTAAGGTAGCCCTCAAATGAACCAAGGAACAAACATCCGTAGAACTAACTAGGCTTTGAATTCCTTGGCGTCTTTGCGCCTTGGCGTGAGCCTTCTTACTAACAGAGTCCCTGGCCCCTCCAGGATTCCTTGGGGCCCAAAACCTATTTAATGTACCCGAGGCGCCGCAGCCGCTCGCTCACGTGCCGATTGTCCGTCAGCGCCGCCGGCGTCCCGGCTGACGGGGGCGGTTCGGGGCCTTCCGCCTGGGCCCGGGCCACCAGCGCGCGCAGCGCTTCGCTGAGGCGCCCGGCGAGCTCCGGCTCGTCGGCGATACGGTTCGTCAGCTCCTCAGGGTCGCGCGCGACGTCGTAGACCTCCTCGGGCTCGTCGTCCACCGTGATCAGCTTCCGCGTGCCGTCGTAGATCGCCCGCCGCACGGCCCGGCAGCGCCACGCCTCCACCGCCTCCGGATCCCGCTCCTCAACCAACCGCACCATCGTCAAAGGCGGATACACCTCCGCCCAAACCGGCTCGACCTCCGCCTCCCCCTCCACCGCTCTCCACAACGTCAATCGTCTATCGTCCATCGACCGTGGTCCATCGTTCGCCGTCCATCGTCCGTCGCCTGCCCTGAGCGAAGCCGAAGGGTCCATCGTCCGCCGTCCGTCGTTCGCCGCCTCCAACACCGTATGAAACACCCGCCGCGTCGACACCGGCGCCGTGACCCGCGCGCCGACCGGGAACCGCGGCGGATAGCGCACGATCAGCGGCACCCGCAGCAGGTCCTCGTAGGCGACCAGCGAGTGGCCGACGTAGCCGTGGTGGTCCAGACCCTCGCCGTGATCGCTGGTGATCACCACCAGCGTGTCCTCGCGGATCTCGGGGCGATCGAGGTATCGGAGCAGTGGCGCCAGCAGGTGGTCCTCATAGGCCAGCTCCGCGTTGTACATCTCGTTGAGCACGCGGTGCTGCAGCGGGCTAAAAGGCCGCGTGATCGGCGCGATCCAGTCGTAGGTCCGGTGGTTGAAGGCCTGCATAAAGGCGTGCGCCTCGTCCTCCTGGTGGAAGCTCGGCGCGAACCGCCGGCTGAAGCTCGGCGGCGTCCGGTAGGGGAGATGCGTCTCCATCAGGTTCAGGTAGACGAAGAGCGGCGGGGCCGCCTCGTCGCTGTGATGGTGCGCCAGATAGCCGACGAGGTCCTGAATCGACTGCCGCGTGTTGCCCTTGAAGTTGATCTGCCGCTCCCACAGCGCCACCAGCCAGGGGTGGAACGCCACGTTGAGCAGCTTGTGGTCGTGGGTGAAGAGCGCCTCGATCGGCGCCGCCACCCGCCTGAGCTGCGCCCGGATCCAGTTCGCTGCCTTGCGCACGGCGCGGGAGCGTTGGCGCCCCCGCGTGGTCATCGCCGGGGTGTCCGGCCGGTTCGGCAGCACGCCGCCGTAGTTGTAGAACTCGGCGAAGCCGCGGTCGAGGTCGTTCTCGACCACGCCCAGGAGCGGGTTGTTGCAGAAGCCCGCCGTGCGATACCCGGCCTGCGAGAGATGCTCGGCGAGGGTGGGGACCGCCGGGGAGTGCTTGTCGTAGATCTGGGTGGTGCCGTGATACGAGGGATACGTCCCGGTGAAGAGCGAGCCGTGCGCCGGGATCGTCCACTGCGCCGGCGAGATCGCCCGCTCGAAGAGCGTGCCCGACGCCGCGAACTCGTCGAGGTGCGGCGTCGTCGCCTCCGGATGTCCATAGCAGGACAGCCGATCCGCCCTCAACGTATCCAGCACCACAAACACAACGTCAGGCCCCGGCATCTCCCCAGCTCCCACCCTTACCCCTCAACCGATAAACCGGTTACTACCAACACACTCGCCGTTCGCAGCATCATTTGTAGCACCCCGTTCGTAGCACCGTTCATAGTACCGTTCGTAGTAACCAATTCATTGGTTACCCCCGCCAACCTCATTTTCCCTAATCCCACCATCCACCATCCACCATCCAACATCCAGCATCCAACATCCAACATCCAGCATCAGGTTTCTGGTTTCCAGCATCTGGCTTCCGGCATCCGGCACCCCTCATCCCCTCTCCCAAGGCCGATACCTCACCAGCAGGAGGACAACCCCCGCCGCCGCAAACACCATCGCCACCCCCTGCGCCGACGTCTGATCCGTCCGCATGAAGTCCATCAAATACCGGATCACCGAATACCCGATCAGATACCCCGCCAGCAACGTCCCGCTCTTCAACCGCTCCCGATACCAATCGCCCTTGGGCCCCGTCGCGATCCAGATCAGGACGAGACACAGCAGCAGGTTCGCCAGCGACTCATAGAGGAAGTTGGGGTGGAAGAGCGTGTCCGGCGGATAGGCGTTCAGGTCGTTGTAGGGCGGCACGCGAAACTGCGCCGGAATCCGCAGCCCCCAGCTCAGCGTCGTCGGCGGGCCGTAGAGCTCGTAGTTGATGAAGTTGCCCCATCGGCCGATGGCCTGCCCTATCGCCATGCCCGGCGCCGCGAAGTCCAGCAGCTTCAGCGGCTGCACGCGCTGGAAGGCCGCGTAGCCCAACACGCCCAGCGCCCCGCCAACCACGGCGCCGTAGATGCGCAGCCCGCCCTCCCAGATGTAGAAGGCCTGCGCCAGATGGTCCTTGTAATAGCTCCAGTGGGGCGCCACCAACACGTACTCGATCCGCGCGCCGACGATGCCCAGGATCACCGCGACCATCAGCATATCCCACACGCGCTCGGGATCCTCGCCGCCGACCCTCGCCAGGTACGCCGCAACGGTCGCGCCCAGCAGAATCCCGGTGACGACAAGCAGTCCATACCAATGGACGGTGATCGGGCCCAGTTGGACAAGTATCGGATCGACAGGTGGGGTCATGGACGTCTCCAGTTGGTTGTTGATTGTAAAAAGATAGCCATCAGCGATCAGCTTTCAGCCGTGAGCCAGAAAGGCGAGTGGGGCGTAGACTGCGTTGTGCCGGCGCATGTTGTTTACTCCTTACTCCTCTACTTCCTACTTCCTTGTCTGGCTGACGGCTGACCGCTGACAGCCGATAGCCGATAGCTTCTCCTCCAGCGTCACCGCCACATCCCCAAAATACTCCCCCATATACGGATACCCCACGGCGATGACGCCGAGGCCGAAGAGCGAGCCGGTCAGGGTCCTGAGCGTCGGGATCGTCTCGAAGGGCTGGGCCAGCAGGCCCGGGAAGAACTGCCACACGGCATACGAAAGCCACTGCACACCGCCGTCCAGCATCATCGGCATCACGCCGAAGAGAAAGTAGAGCCACAGCGGCAGCGGCTTGATGGTCCAGCGTCGCCGCGCCAGGCCGTAGACGAGCCCGCCCACGAACATCATCCCGTAGATCGCGATGTCGCGCTGGCAGAGCGCCATCTTGTAACCGACCTCGGCGTCGCCCACGAAGCGGCTCAGCCGGTTCATCTCCAGGATCGAGATGGGCTGCTCCAGCGGGTGCGCCGCTGCGCTGCCGAAGAGGAACCACGAGCGGAACGGGTACTGGTGGCAGAAAGGGCGATACACGGCGTGCAGCGCCCCGGCCAACCCGGTGCGCCCGACGTGCATCAGGATCGCGGGCGCCACGGCGCCGGCGACGTAGAGGAGGATCAACCCGTTGAAGAGCGCGACCCAGTGCTTCGCCAGCCAGAAGACGCCCTGGTTGAGCCGAAGGGCGGTCCGCTGCCGCGCCTCTTCTCGCGATGAGGGACCGTCCGCCGCCCGGCGTGCCTGCACCCGGCGCTCTGCCTCTGCCAGGATGTCCTCCGGCGCCACATTGGGTGCTTCGCCCTCTATATCCCCAGTTCCCATCCAATGCCTCGCTGCTCCAGCCAATACCCGATCGTCGTGAACCCGTCGCTGATCAGCACGATGCCCACGACGATGATCACGACGCCGATGGCGCGCTCGACGATGCTCTGATACGGCGCGATGCGCGCCAGGAGCACGCCCGCCCGATCGATCAGCAGGCCCACGACGATGAAGGGCAGCCCCAGGCCCGCCGAATAGGCGACCAACAGCAAGGCGCCCTGCAGCGCCGTCGCCTGGTCCGCGCTCAAGACCAGAATGCTGGCGAGCACCGGCCCGATGCACGGGCTCCAGCCCGCACCGAAGGCCAGCCCGGCGATGACCGACGAGGCCAGGCCCCACTTGGGGCCGCGCCCGATGGCGAACCGCGCCTCGCGGTCGAAGAGCGGGACGTGCAGCAGGCCCGTGAGGCTCAGGCCGAAGACGATCATCACACCGCCCCCGACCCACCGGAGCCAATCCCCACGCAGCAGCCGTCCGAGCGCCCCTGCCGCCGT
The DNA here is from genome assembly GCA_049974845.1 of Anaerolineae bacterium. Classification (GTDB taxonomy): domain Bacteria; phylum Chloroflexota; class Anaerolineae; order B4-G1; family SLSP01; genus PWVB01. The sequence goes on from JBNGCP010000057.1 coordinate 6,069, forward strand.
GCCCAGGAGCACGAAGATCAGGCTGAACCCCAGCACAAACGCCAGCGCGTGGGCCACGACGTGTCCCCTGCGGGCTGCGGCCTCCTCAGGCTGGCCCACCGTATAGCCGCTCAGGTATCCTAGATACGCCGGCACCAGCGGCAGCACGCAGGGCGCCAGAAACGAAGCCAGCCCTGCGACGAAAGCCAGGCTCAGATTCACCTCAACCGTCGGCACGTCCTCCCCCCTCACTCCGCTTTTGCGTGATTATACCATCCCACCCCCGTCCGTCGAACCACATCGTAGGTCGAACCATGTCCTGAGCGAAGTACGTAGGGCGAACCATGTCCTGAGCGAAGTATGTAGGGCGAACTGTCTTGTTCGCC
>JBNGCP010000057.1:6533-18189 GCA_049974845.1 Anaerolineae bacterium
CGGGCATACCACACCGCGGTCGGGTAAAGCCGTCCGACCTAGCCGCCATCGTAGGGCGAACCATGTCCTGAGCGAAGTATGTAGGGCGAACTGTCTTGTTCGCCCCCGCCGGGCATACCACACCGCGGTCGGGTAAAGCCGTCCGACCTAGCCGCCATCGTAGGTCGAACCATGTCCTGAGCGAAGTATGTAGGGCGAACTGTCTTGTTCGCCCCGCCGCCAAACGCCGCCGGTCGAAGCACAATTTCGCCCTACCACAGCCCCACGAACGTACCCCCAATTTGGTCCACCTGCTGCCTTGAATGATCCCCCGCCATGCCGTATACTAGAACAAAAGATCTATTCAAGGAGGCCTGCCAACGCTCAAACAAACACCCGCTCCATCATCGTCTACTTCCTACTTCCCTGCTCCCGCTGTGAGCTGAAGCCTGACAGCTATTTTACGAAACGAACCCATTTTCCAGAATCAGCCCGCCTACCGATGCGTACTTCCTACTTTCCCTGTGAGCTGACAGCTGATAGCTCTTTTACCAAACGAACCCATTTTCATCCTACCCCTACTCTCTACTCCTCTCCCTCCCCCCACCGCAACACCGGATTCCGCGCCGCCTGGACCTCGTCCAGCCGTCGCACCGGCGCGGTGTGGGGCGCATCGTGCAGCAGGTCGGGATCCTCGTGCGCTTCCTCGGCGATCTGCAGCAGCGCCTCGGCGTAGGTGTCCAGCGACGCCTTGCTCTCCGTCTCCGTCGGCTCGATCATCAGCGCCTCGTGAACGACCAGCGGGAAGTACATCGTGGGTGGGTGGACGCCGTAATCGATCAGGCGCTTGCAGATATCCAGCGCCCGGACGTCCTCCACGTCGTCGAACTGCCCCTCGGCGACGAACTCATGCTTGCACAGCCGCTCGTGGGGCACGTGATAAACTTCCTTTACCCGGCTGCGCAGGTAGTTGGCGTTCAGCACCGCGTGCTCCGCGACGTCGCGCAGCCCCTCCGCGCCGTGCATGCGGATGTACGTATAGGCGCGCACCAGCACGCCGAAGTGTCCCCAGAAGCTGCGGACGCGACCGATGGTGTGCGCGGGGTGGGCGAACTGGTAGCGCACGTCGCCGGTCTCCGACGTCGTCCGCTCGACCACCGGATCCGGCAGGTACTCGACCAGATGTTCCGCCACGCCCACCGGGCCGGCGCCCGGTCCGCCGCCGCCATGCGGCGTGCTGAAGGTCTTGTGGAGGTTGAAGTGCATCACGTCGATCCCTGCGTCACCGGGCCGCATCACGCCCATCAGCGCGTTCATATTCGCCCCGTCGCCGTAGACCAGGCCACCGCACCCGTGGACGATCTCCACGATCTCCTCGATATGCTCCTCGAAGAGCCCCAGCGTGTTCGGGTTGGTGATCATGATGCCCACGACCCGATCGCAGACTTGGCTGCGCAGCGCCTCGAGGTCCACGTTGCCCCGTTCGTCGGAGGGCAGCTGCACCACGCGGAGCCCGCTCATGCTGGTGGAGGCCGGGTTCGTGCCGTGGGCCGAGTCCGGCACGAGGATGGTGTCGCGCTGGGTCTCGCCATGGTCCAGCAGATACTTGCGCATCATCAGCACGCCCACCAGCTCGCCCTGCGCGCCAGCCGACGGCTGCATCGTCACGCCAGCAAAGCCGCCGATCTCGGCCAGGTAAGTCTGCATCTCGTAGATCAGCTGCAGCGCGCCCTGGACCGTCCCCTCCGGCTGATGGGGGTGTGCCCCCGCAAAGCCCGGAAGTCGCGCGGTCTCCTCGTTGATCTTGGGGTTGTACTTCATCGTGCACGAGCCTAAGGGATAGATCCCCTTGTCGATCGCGTAGTTCAGCTGCGAGAGGCGCGTGAAGTGCCGGACCACGTCGATCTCACTCAGCTCCGGCAGGGGCAGCGCCTCGCGGGCCAGATCGTCCGGGAGCTCCGCTTGCGGCACGTCGAGCGCCGGCAACTGCGTCCCTTGGCGCCCCGGTGATGAGAGTTCGTAGATGGTTGGCTCGGTCATGACGACCTCCTCTCCGACCGCGCAAACGCGGCCAACGCGTTGACGAACAGATCGATCTCTGCCCGTGTGTTCATCTCGGTCACCGCAACCAGCATCTCGTCGGCCCGCTCCGGGAAGTCACGGCCCAGGTCGTAGCCGCCGAGGATCACCGTGTTCTCATAGCCGCCGTCGAGGAGATATCGGTTGATCTCCTGCGCCGGGGCAGGGCATCGAACCACGAACTCGTTGAAGAAGGGCTTCGCCCGACTCACGGCGAACCCGTCGAGCTGGTCGATCTGCTCGGCCGCGTAGTGGGCCTTATGATAGTTGAGCTCCGCGATCTGGCGGAAGCCGTGCTGGCCCAACGTCGATAGGTAGACGGTGGCTGCGAGCGCCATCAGGCCTTGGTTGGTGCAGATGTTCGACGTTGCCCTGTCGCGGCGGATGTGCTGCTCGCGGGTGGTGAGCGTCAGTACGTAGCCCACCTCGCCCTCGGTGTCGGTGGTCTTGCCCGCTACCCGCCCGGCCATCTGCCGGATATAGTCCATCTTGGTGGCGTAGAAGCCGAGGTAGGGGCCGCCGAAGTTGAGCCCAAGCCCCAAGGGCTGCCCGTCGCCCACAACGATGTCGACGCCGTACTCACCCGGTGGCTTGAACAGACCCAGGCTGATCGGGTTTGTGACGACGGCCACCAGCGTGTCGTCGTTCCGGTCGCGTACGCCTTCGACCAGGGCTGCCAGATCCTCGATCTGCCCCAGGAAGTTCGGCGACTGGACGATCACGCAGGCCGTCTCGTCGTCCACCTGCGCCACCAGGTCGGCGACGCTGGCCTCCAAGGACGCGTCTCCCGCAATAGTAACGTCCATGCCCTGCGTATACGTGCGTACGACGGCACGATATTGGGGATTCACGGTGGGCGCGATCAGGATCTTGCGGCGCCGCTTCCGGAAGACGTTGTGGGCTTGGATCGCCGCCTCGGCTGTGGCCGTCGCGCCGTCGTAGTGGCTGGCATTGGCGACCTCCATCCCCGTCAGGTCGCAGATCAGGCTCTGGTACTCGAAGATGGATTGCAGCGTGCCCTGGCTGATCTCCGCCTGGTAGGGTGTGTAGGCCGTCGCGAACTCACCCCGGCGGATCACGTAGTCGACGACGGTTGGGACCCAATGACGGTACGCTCCGGCGCCGAGAAAGGTCGGGTGCTCGTTCGCGTCGACGTTGTTGCGCGACGTCGCCTGCAACTCGTGCAGGATCTCCATCTCGGAGACCGGCCGGGGCAGGTCCAGGTTCGGAAAGCGATACTGCTGTGGGATGTCCGCGAACAAGTCTTCCAGGGACTCGATGCCGATGGTCTCAAGCATCTGCCGGCGCTCTTCCGGCGTGTGTGGTGTATATACCATAGGTAGCCTCCTGTTCTGTGCTCCCTGCGACAGGCTGCGCGGGGCGTCCGACAGGATATCCCTGTTACCGAGCTGCTGCACGGCAGATGAACCGAGCGCTCAGCGCTGCACGTCAGTAGGGTATGACAGCGAGAGCCCGCTGTTAGGCGGGCTCTGGAACCTTTGTAGCGAGGTGCTACTCGGACTCCTCTTCCTCGACGACCTGCTTGTAGGCCTCAACATCGAGCAGCTCATCCCATTCATCCGGTTCTGATGGCGCCAGCCGGACCAGCCACCCGTCGCCAAACGGGGATTCATTGACGAGCTCCGGGGCGTCCTCCAGCTCCTCGTTGACGGCGATCACCTCGCCGCTCATCGGCGCATAGACGTCACCGGCGGCCTTGACCGACTCCACGACACCCAGTTGGTCGCCTTTGGTCACTTCCTCGCCGACCTCAGGCAGCTCCACGTAGACGACGTCCGACAGGGTGCTCTGCGCATAATCGGAGATGCCGACGACGATCTCATCACCGTCCTTGCGTGCCCATTCGTGTGTCTCAAGATACCGAGCTTCAGAATCGAACTGCATTGTTAACCTCCCTTTGAGATGAAATTGGACCTGACAATGATGCTCTGGCGCCGCACACGTAAACCGATTCGCGGGCAGTGCGCAACGCCCGCCTAAGCCTGCGCCTCCTCCCTGGCGGAGATGATCCCCCACAGGTGTGCAAACGGAGAGGGATCCGCCAGATCGTCGAAGTCCTGCGTATACGGGATGAAGACGTCTGGCGTGCGCGGCAGTCCCAGCGAGATATCGGCGGGCCGTTGGTTTGTGCAGTCGTTGAAGACGAGCAGCAGCGACCTCGCGTCTACGTCCTGCCCCGGCAACGACTGCATGGCGATCTTCGCCAGGTTCCGAGACGTCGGATCCGCCGACGTCACGACTGCCGCCCAATCGCACTCGGTCAGGATCTGCCACATCAGCGGAAGCGTGCCCCTGCCCAGATCTAGGATCACCACGTACCCGTCCTTTCGCAGGATTTCCAGGACGCGCCGAAGGGTCTCCAGTCGAATGTCGCTCAGATCCACGATCTCGCTAGGCCCCGGGATGAAATAGGAGCCGTAGACATTCTGCAGGCAGTAGTTGCTGACCAGCCCCATCGTGATCTCAGCGGGCGACCGCGAGAGAAGCCCTACTGTGTGTCGCGGGCCACTGATACCGCTCCACAGACTCATACTCCCGATTGGGAACGCCAGATCGATAAGGATGACGGGGTGATCGCTGGCGGTGGTCGCATAGCGGGCGAGGTTCATCGCAACCGTGCTCACGCCCGTGCCGCCGCGTAGCGACAGCAGCCCCATCACCAACCCCAGTCGAGCCCCTTCAGAGGATTTGCCCAGCCGCTCGGCGCGTCTGAGCGCTGCCTGGATGCGCACGCCCAGCTCCCGGTATTCCACCTGCCCCTTGGTGATGAAATCGTCACCGCCGATCGTATACGCCTTGACGCGATCGTCCATGCCGTCCAGGGCGGTCAGGAAGAGAATGGGAACTCTGTGGAACCTGGGATCGCCGCGCAGCTCCTGGCAGACTGCGTAACCGTCCATATCGGGCATCATGATGTCAAGGAGGATCAGATCTGGAACCTGTCGCATCGCCGCCTTGACGCCTTCGCGACCGGTCGTGGCCTCTGATACCTCGTAGCCCCAGCTTCTTAGCATAATGGCATACATCATGCGGGCATCGTCGTCGTCTTCTATGACAAGGATGTGTGCCTTTGGCATCGGGCTCATCTCCTTCGAGGTTGGGTCGTCCCACCCGATTATAGCACCGACCCGCTATCTGCGCGAAACGCGCTCCGCGTGTAGCATTCTAGCACCCCGTCGACTCACGGCAATTGGTAGACAGCAATATCGCCGCGTGCCGAGCGGAGTGAGGTCAACCTGAAGCGTTCGTAGACCACGACGGCGTAGGAAGTCGGGATGGTGTCTAGGCCATCGACGGGATGCGGATCGCGAATCGTGACGCCGCGGGTCACCCACTTCAAGGTCGGCAGCGCTCCCAGGCCGGGCTGCATGTCGTGCACGCCGACCCACTCGCCTTCACCGTCGAGCAACCGCACACTGATGGCGTAGTCGTCCACGATTGGTCTGACGGCACGCCATTCCAGGTTCAGCTTCACAGTGTCGCTCTGCTGTGCGATGCCATCGACCTCATCGGCGACCAGGACCATCTCGTCCCCAAAGGGCAGATAGCGCTCTCCCTCCCGGGGAGAGGGAAGCGGCAAGCTCAGCAGCCGGACGGATGTGCCATCTTCTCGACGGAGGATAGGCGTAGCGGAGTGCGGTGCGAGGCTGATCGTCTGGCATTCGCCCCAGGCTAGGTCGTCGACGGTGGCGCGCGCCTCCCCTGCCTCAATGACGAGGCGGCTGCCGGGCCCACACCAATGCAGATACGCTGTGCTGTCCCTATCTGCGATGGTATCGTAATCCACGCCTCGCAGGAACGGACCTCCCGTCCACACGTAACCTGGCCAGATCCGCTCCGTGAGAAGCCTGGGATAGCGGCACTCGACATCCAGAGCGGGTAAGGACATCGATCCCAACGTCACAAATCCGCTCTCGTTGGTGGTGTAGACATCGACCGTTGGGTAGACGGCATCCGAGCAGCGGTCGATCGGGAGCTGGTGCGTCAAGCGGGTGAAGCGGACGCCGCGGGCGTCGAGATTTCCCTCCAGCCTCTGATCTGCGCCCGAGAGCAACATCTCGTCAGCGCTCCACAGGCGCGTCGCGAAGGATGGCGTCCGCTCCTCTTCGCCTGTCAGCCGCCACGCAAGCTGCAGCTCCAGAGTACGGCCCGGAAGCAACAGGCCTTCCCAACGGTAGCCGAGGAGCTCGATGGGGCCCAGCTCAGTCCCAATCGGCGCGAAACCCAACTCCGCCGGCAGCTCGGGCAGTGGGTGCGAATAGAGCCTGAACCCCCCGCCGACGGGCGCAAATCCCCACTCCGACCAGTCAAAGTAATGCGTGGTCAGCAGCGGGCGGCTTGCAGCGCCGGCGGCGATGGCGCGCTGGTGCCACACGTCGTCATAGGCTATGCCTTCTTCCGGCGCAACATAAGCGACCTCGACGTCGCGCCCGTGGTCCTCGGTGGCCTGCATTACCCATAAAGGGGTCGCCCAGCGCCAATCGGCCAGTATGAGGGCGCCTGCCGGTGCGGTTTCCAGAAGCGGTGCCACCCGTTTGCGAATGGAGCTGTCGTTGGCAAGTGCCGTGAAGTCCCTGACGCGACCGGGCCCCTGGGCGCCGATCACCAAGAGCAGCGCCACCGGCACAACTTGAATGAGCCCCTGGACTAGGCGTCTGAGCCACACTCCAAGGTTCCCGGCGTCTCTTGAGGGACGTCGGGCGTCCTTGCCTAACGGCAGCGTGGCGACCGCCGATCCCAGCGTCAGGGCCATCGGCACGTAGGCCGGCATCATGTACTCGACGGTCTGGGGCGCCCGGTACGTGATCGTAACCAAGGTGTGGGTGAGCCAAGAGGCGGCGAGCCCGACTGCTATAGGTCGATGCTGTCGCAACAGCCATAGCCAGCCGAGACCGATGGCCACGAGCACCACGGGTGGGAACTGGAGGCCGAAAATGCTGGGCAGCAGAGGGAGGCGAAGTTGCAGGTCGGCGAGCGTAGCGTAGGCGAACATGTCTCCGCCGAATCCACGCGCCAATACGTGACCCCAGAACCCACGCCAACTGGAAAGGGTGCCGGGATTGAGAGGGACATCCTCCATACCGCCTCGAATGGGCAGGTACAGCTGCGGGATCAGCCAGGCCAGTGTGGCAATGACCAGGGGCAGGACCCATCGCCGTGGCTGCAGTAGGAGCTGCGGACTCAGCAACAGAAGATACACACCCCAGCCGACGGCGATGAAGGCCAGAGAGGGATGGTGACCTACGCCCAGACCGATCGCGAGCGCTAGGATCCGTAGTGCGCGATCCTCGGCTTGAGCATCGCCTCCTGCGGCTCTATAGCGAGCGACCGCAAGATAGCCCCACGCCGTGAAGAGCAGCGTCGGCATCCGGATGTTCGCCGTCGTCGCTTGCGCCCAGAAAGTCGTCGCCATACCCAATGCCAATGCAGCGATGGTGCCGCCGACAGCAGCTTGTCGCATGGAGGCGCCTATTGCCCGTGCCCAGACCATCACCGATCTGAGACAAAGGGTCAACGTCGTCGCCGCCAGGACGGCGCTGAGCACGTTCACGCGGAAGGGCACCGTACCCAGCGTCAACGCCCGCGTCCACAGCCAGCTCGCCATCGTGTAGAGTGGATAGCCAGGCGGGTGCCCGATTCCCAGGCCAGCCGCAATGAGCTGGAACTCACCGCTGTCGGCAGCGAGGATGTCCCGTGCTGTCGTTCCGGCGTAGGCCAGCAGAGATGCCGTCCACATCAACAACGCGTGGGCGACCTCCCGCCTCCGCAGGTCTGCCCACGCGCGATTGAGTCTGTCGAGCCAACGGCTCTGCCGCAAGGTGTATTACTCCGCCATAAGGCGTTGGGCGCGCTCGGCGATGCGCTGTGCGGTGAAGCCGAACTCCTCTTTGATCCGCTTGTAGGGGGCTGACGCGCCGAAACGATCGATCCCTATGACGTCGCCGTAGCTTCCGACGTAGTGCTCCCATCCCAATGGAGACCCTGCCTCGATGGCAAGGCGCTTGATGACGTCGTCAGGCAAGACCGTTAGCTTGTAGAAGACCGGCTGTGCATCGAACCGCGACCAACTGGGCATACTTACGACCCGCGCGCCAATTCGCCGCTCCGCAAGCAGTTTTTGGGCTTCGAGCGCGTCGGAGACCTCAGAGCCGGTGGCGATCAGAATGAGGTCGACCCGCTCCAGCGGAGACTCGCTCAAGACATAGCCCCCGCGCTCCACCCCTTCCATCGCCTTGCCGGCTGTCTCGGAGAGAATCGGCAGCTTTTGTCGCGTGAGGACAAGGGCCGTCGGCCCGTCCTTGTTCTCCAGCGCCACCTTCCAGGCGGCAGCGACCTCGTTGGCATCCGCCGGGCGGATGACGGTCAGGTTGGGTATCGCACGCAGGGACATAAGGTGCTCGATGGGCTGATGGGTGGGACCATCCTCGCCCAAGAAGACGGAGTCGTGGGTCCAGACATAGGTGACGGGTTGGCCCATCATGGCCGCCAGACGCACCGATGGACGCATGTAGTCGGAGAAGATCAGGAACGTCCCACCGAAGGGGCGCACGCCCCGGTAGAGCGCCATGCCGTTGAGGATAGCGCCCATCGCGTGCTCTCGCACACCAAACCGCAGGTTGCGACCCTCCGGTGATCCTTGCTGGAACTCAGCGTAACCGCTCAAATAGGTCTTAGTCGAAGGGGCTAGATCCGCAGAGCCTCCCACGAGCTCCGGAATGACAGGCGCCAGCGCCTGCAGCACCTGTCCTGAGGCGGCGCGCGTAGCGATTGGGCCGTTCTCGGGCCGGAATTCGGGCATCGCTGTCTGCCAGTTTTCTGGCAACTCTCCCTCGAGCACACGACGCAGCTCTTTGGCTTCTTCTGGGTATTCCTGTTCGTAATTCGTCAACATATCACGCCAGATCGCCTCGGCCCGCTCTCCCTGAGGACCTGCCAATCGATAGTGGACCATCACGTCATCAGGCACCCAAAACGGCTCCTCGTTCGGCCAGCCGAGCGCCTCTTTGGTCAGGCGCACTTCCTCTTCTCCAAGCGGGGCGCCGTGGGCCTCCGCGTCATCGACCATATTCGGGCTGCCGTAGGCGATGTGTGTGTGGCACACGATCAAGTGAGGTTGTCCTTGCGCTGCCTTTGCGGCCCGGATCGCTGCGTCGATGGTGTCCATGTCGTGACCATCGATCTCCTGCACGTGCCAGCCATAGGCACGGAAGCGGCCCGGAACGTCCTCCGTAAAGGCCAGGTCTGTCGAGCCCTCGATCGAGATGTCGTTGTCGTCATAGAGGTAGATGATGTTGTCGAGTCCTAGATGGCCTGCTAGTGAGGCGGCCTCCTGGGATACGCCCTCCATCAGATCGCCGTCCGACACGATCGCGTAGATCCAATTGTCGAAAAGCGGATACCCTTGGCGGTTGAAGCGCGCGGCCAGATGCTTCGCAGCAATGGCCATGCCGACGCCGTTGCCAAAGCCCTGTCCCAGGGGTCCGGTTGTGGTTTCGATACCCAGCTCAATATCGTATTCAGGGTGACCAGCTGTAGGGCTTCCCCATTGCCGAAACTGTTTCAGATCCTCCATCGAGATGGGGTAGCCTGTCAGGTGGAGCAGACCGTAGAGCAACATGGAGCCGTGGCCTGCTGAAAGCACGAACCTATCGCGGTTCGGCCATTTAGGGTTGTGGGGATTGTGTTTGAGATGGCGGGTCCACAGCACGTAAGCGGCGTCGGCCATGCCCATCGGCATTCCAGGATGGCCCGAGTTTGCCTTTTGAACCGCGTCCATAGCCAATACTCGCAACGTATTAATGCAACGCTGATCAAGGTCCGTCTTTGGCATTGTCTTCCTCCAAATGCATCGTTCGAGTGGTAATCGTCTTGTGGGCCTGGTAGGTCATCGCCAGACCGTGCCCAGTCTAGCATGGTTTGTGGCGAGAGAAAGATCAGGGTTCTCCGTGTCCGCCAGGGCCTTGCCAGCAGTCGGGGGCATGGTCACGCTAGTCCGCCTCGTCGGTCTGCTCGACCAGAGCGCGCAGAGCAATGGTGACGCGTCTGGGATGACTCGTCAACAGGCCAATCTCCTCCCACGTCCTGGCCAGACGCGAGAGCGCACGGTAGGATATCTCCTCTCCAAACGTCTCATGTAAGCGCTTGAGCACAAAGGAGCCGCCAAGCTCCTGCAGGGCGTGGTTGACCAGATCCCGTTCCAGCGGCGTTAGGGCTGGGAAGGAGGCCGGCGTGCGGATCTGTGGATCCAGGACGGAGGCCAGTAGCGCCTCCATCCACAGGCTGGCATCCTCGACAAGGTGACCCATCTGGAAGTACAGGCGGTTCGACCACTCGGCCTCGCCGTCCAGGTCGTGGATGAAGGGTGGGGATTCTCGAAGGGTGCCGTACATTCCGAAGGGAAACTCGGCTGCGCTGAAGTGCCCGACCTTGGGCGTCACTGCCTCAGCGCGTAGCACATCCCAGCGCTGTTCGGTCACTCTGAATCCCAGTCTGAAGGTGACGAGGATCCCGCCGTTGAGTCTCCAGTACCAATAGGCCCCAAGCCGCCCTTGGTAGCCGGGGACGTACTCGGCGATGGCCTCGAGAATCTGGTCCGCGAGGTGCAGGGCCTGGTAGGATGGATAGAAGAGTGGTATTCGGTTCTCTCGCATAGCCAAACGTCAGCTCCGTTTCTCAGATCCAAACTGCTCTTCAACGAGGGCGATCTCCTCCTCGCGCGTATGGACCACACCGTCGAGGCGGGCATCCCTGAGAGTATTGAGGATCTCGCGGAATAGGGGGCCGGGCTTGAACCCCATCGCTTTCAGGTCGTCGCCATCGAGGATCGGCGTCACCTCACGCCACTCTGAGACGTAGTGCTCCAGTTTGGCCTGCACTTCCGGGTCATCGATGACGAGCCAACCGAGCGCCAGATCATCCAGGCTGCATGGATCGAGTTGCGCAGCGATCGCGCTTGGTCGATCCAGCACGGCGATCCGATCGAGGCGCGCCTGCACATCTGTACGGGCGTCGTGGAGCTCAGCAAGGCGCGCAGGAAGCTTCAGGCGGTTGCGCAGACGCTCGAAGTCCTTGTCGCTCAGTCGATATGTGAAGAGCGCCCAATAGAGGAAGCTCAGGTCCGTACTTGGGTCCAGCCCCCACGGCTCAAGCATGGGTATGAAACGGTTTCTGAGTCGCCTGAACCGCTCCCGCAACCATGCATCGCTGGTCAGCCCTGGCTGAATGCGCTCGAGGGCGTGGAACGCCTCCAGGCGGTCGAGCACGGCTTCAGGCTCTGCCTCTTCGAAGATCAGATCGAGCTCGTGGCGGATCCGCTCACCGGTGATGCGATTGAGAAGCGGCAATGCTTCGCCGATCAAGGCCTCACTTCGTTGATCGATCTGGAAGCCCAATCGCACCTCGAATCGGGCTGCGCGCAGGATTCGTGTGGGGTCATCCACAAAGCTCAAGCTGTGAAGCACCCTGATCACGCCGTCCTCGAGGTCGGCCCGTCCGCCGTAGAAGTCGAGAAGCTCGCCCCATCTCTGCGGATCCAGGCGGATTGCCAGCGTGTTGATCGTGAAGTCCCGCCGGTGCA
>JBNGCP010000057.1:18289-25203 GCA_049974845.1 Anaerolineae bacterium
CCACTAAATCGATGTCGAAGATATCCTGGCCCAGCAGCAGGTCCCGCACGATGCCGCCCACGAAGTAGATGACGCATCCGGCGTCCGCTGCTTCTGCCCCGATCTCGTGGATTAGGGCCAAAACGGGGCCCGGGATCGCCTGCTCCATCAGGTGGGCGATCTTTTGCCGTTCTGCCGTCTGCGGAGATGGCTGCAGCCGGATCATATCCGTGCGTGTGACCACGCCGATAATCCTGCCGTCCCGCGCGACAGGGATCTGGCCCCAACCCGTCTGAATCATGAGAGCACGCACGTATTCAACCGAGTCGCCGGGTGAGACCGTCACAGTGCCCGGCTGCATGATGCGACGCACGGGCTGTTGCCCAAGCTGGTGTTGTAAGGCGCGATCGACCGCATTACGGGTGATCAGGCCGACAATTCGTCCCTCGTCATCGAGAACAGGAAATCCCTCATGTCCGGTCTGCAGCATCTGCTGTGACACGTTCTCGATAGAGTCTTCTGGATGAACGGTCCGTACTCCGTAGGACATCAGATCGCGGACTTTGATGCGGGGTTTGACATGATCAGGCAGGATCTCCCGAAGCTCGGACGCGGCGTCCTCGGCAGCGCGCTGACGGATGAGCGCCGCCGCCGCCCGGTCGTGTCCGCCTCCGCCGAAGTGGTCCGCGACGTCCGCGACGTTGATGTCATCGGTGGCGCTTCGGGCGACCATTTGGGTGTTCTCCCCGATCTGGACGAAGATGAAGAGCGCACTTGGCTCCAGCAGGTTGCGGAGTTTATGCGCCAGTGTTGAGACCTCCTCCTCGGTCTCCGGCGGCGACTTAGCCCAGCTGATGACGATCGGATGACCGTCGATCTCCACTGTCTCCATGTGGTCACGCAGGCCTTGATAGATCCGCTGCTGTGCCGACGTGAGCGGATGTTCAAGGAACTCCGTAGCGACCTCCAGATCCGCACCCTGCTCGATGAGCCAGGACGCTGCCCGGAGATCCCGCGGCGTCGTCGATGCATAGGTCAGACTGCCGGTGTCCTCATAGATGCCAGCAAGCATCAAGGTCGCTTCCACCGGCGATATGGGGATAAGGCGCGTTGAGATTGCCTCCACCAACATAGTGGTCGCTGCACCTAGCGGCTCGCACTGGAATTGCCAACCGGCGAGGATGCTCTCGGGCGGTGTGTGATGATCGATGACCAGGACGTGGTCGATCTCCTTGCCCATGCCACGGACGAACGTCAGCTTCTGCGTGTCGACGAGGATAACGCGCTGAACGTGCTGGCCGCGAGGCAACGCATCAGGATCCAACAGGGGAAGCCCCGGCCCATACAATGAGAGAAACGCTTGTACGTTGCGATTGACTCTGTGAGGGAGGATGGGTTGGGCGCCGGGATAGAGCTTGTGAGCAGCCAGCAGGCTCGCAATTGCGTCGAAGTCGGCATTCTCGTGTGTTAGGATCACCTGCATCGTGTGGGCGCCCGTCCTATCTATTGTGGTCAGAGCCGGTCCGTGTGTTCAACTCATTATAGCACGAGATAGGTCCCCGGTCATACGCCGGTTCGTCGGCTGGTTGGGGACTACTCAGCCTCAATCGGTGACAATCGCTGATTGCTTTCCACAACCTCAAGCAGTCGCGCTTTGCGAGCATACCCTTCTGCTGTATGATGGCTGTGCTTGATGGATAGGGAGGGAGAGATGGCCCGAAAGCGATCGAGGCGATTACGGCTGACGTCCGTGGAACGGCTGCTGTTCATCCTGGGTGCGACGGTCTATGTTGTCGGGCTTTTTGGTGGGCTGGGGCTCTTGGCGATGCCGCTCCCCACCGCTGTTCTTCTGCTCGCGGTGGGCGGTGGTCTTCAACTGATCGTGACGATCAGCCTGATCTTCTAGCGAGTTGCTCGTTCGGGCTTGGATGCGAGGTGTGGTATGTGGGACCAGCTGAATCTCTTCGCGCAGACGGATCGCCCCCTCACGGTGAGCGAGGTCACGAGCCGAATTCGAACATTGCTCGAGCGCGAGCCTGTGTTCCAGGATCTCTGGCTTGAGGGCGAGGTCTCGAACTTCTCAAGGGCCGCTTCGGGACACATCTATCTTACGCTGAAGGATCCAGGCGCGCAGATTGGGGGCGTCATCTGGCGCAGCCAGGCCCAGTCGCTGACCTACCTGCCCCGTTCGGGCGACCAGGTCACGGTCCACGGGCGCATTGGCCTCTACGAGCAGGGCGGTCGGTATCAGATCTACATCGATTATGTACAGCCGGCGGGCCGCGGGACACTCTATCAGGAGTTCGAGCGGCTGAAAGCTCAGCTTCAGGCTGAGGGTCTCTTCGATGAAGCTCGGAAGCGTCCCTTGCCGCCCTTTCCACTGTGCATCGGGGTGGTGACGTCACCCAAAGCCGCGGCCCTCCGCGACGTGCTCAACGTTCTGCAGCGTCGCTATCCGCTGGCTCGGGTGCTCCTATCGCCGACGCTGGTCCAGGGGGAGGCGGCCCCGGCGCAGATTGTCGAGGCATTGGCGCGTCTGAATGCTCGAGACGACGTTGACGTCATCCTGCTCGTCAGGGGAGGAGGGTCGCTCGAGGATCTCTGGGCCTTCAATGATGAATGTGTGGCCCGTGCGGTGGCGGATTCGCGCCTGCCGATCATCTCCGGCGTGGGCCACGAGACGGACTTCACCCTCGCTGACTTTGCCGCCGACCGCCGTGCTCCGACGCCCTCCGCCGCTGCGGAGGTGGCGACGCCGGAAATATGCGAGCTGCGAACGGCGCTCTGGCAGACGGATGCCCGGATGGTCCGGGCCGTCGCCCAGCAGCTGTCCTCGCGTCGGGATCGCCTGGACGGGGCCGTGCGAGCGTTGCAGCATCTCTCGCCCGTGACGCGTGTATCCAGTGCGCGTCAGCGCGTGGACGATCTGACCTTGCGGCTCGATGGGAACCTTTCGCATCGTCTGGAGCGGGCCGCTAATCGGCTTGATGGACTCCGCGCGCGTCTGGTCTCGGTGAATCCGGAGGTCGTACTGTCGCGTGGTTATGCCATCGTGAGAGATAGGGCGTCACGAGAGGTGCTGACCTCGGTCAGCGACGCTCGATCCGGCCTCTCCCTTGCCATACAGCTCAAGGATGGAGAGTTCCCGGCGCGGGTGGAGGGGCAGGACTAAGCTCGTCCAGGCACGCTGACGTTGACATTCTGCGGCGACGCGCGATAATACGTGCACTATGCAGCATCATACGATACGACATCGCGCGAACCCGTCAGACAACACACCATCGAGCCCACACGATGGCCCTGTGGTGGTAGATACTCCGGAGGCGCTCACCTCACTGGTCGACCTCATCATGGACCAGCCTCGAGCGGCGGTCGACACTGAGGCCAACAGCCTGTACGCGTATCAGGAACAGGTTTGCCTCGTTCAGCTCTCCATTCCGGGTACGGACTATCTTGTTGATCCCCTAGCGCTCGAAGACATGAGCCCCTTAGCGCCGTTCTTTGAATCCCCCGCGATTGAGAAGATCTTCCACGCGGCTGACTATGATCTGATGGTCCTGCGGCGCGACTTCGATTTCGTGACGCGGGACATCTTCGACACGATGTGGGCGGCCCGCATATTGGGATGGCCGAAGGTGGGCCTTGCCGACATCTTGGCGCTCCACTTTGATGTTGAGGTCAACAAGCGGTATCAGCGCTACAACTGGGGTAAGCGGCCCCTCGATCCGCAGGCATTGCGGTACGCGTGGATGGACAGCCACTATCTGCTGCCACTTCGTGAGATCCAGAAGGCCGAGTTGGAGGCAACGGGGCGCTGGGCGGAGGCGCAGGAGGTATTTAACTACCTGACGTCGACAGTCGATGTGCCACCACAAGACGACGTCGCTCGGTATTTCTGGCGCCTGAAGGGCGTCCACCGCATGCGCTCGTACGAGCGCAAGAAGCTCTTCCAGCTCTTCCTGTGGCGCGAGCGAGCTGCTGAGGAGCTGGACCGCCCCTCCGCGATGATTATCTCCAATAACCGGCTGGTGAGGCTGGCGCGGATGCAGCCTCGAAACCGGGAGGAGTTGGCGGCCGCTGGACTGACCCCGGGACATGTGCGCCGGTTTGGCACCGGCATCCTCAAGGCGCTGTGGTCGGAGGATCTGCCTGAGCCACCACCCCCGCCGCGTGACCGACGACTGCCCGATGACGTCGTGGATCGGTTCAAGACGCTCAAAGCATGGCGCAAGGACGTCGCGAGGGGGCGGGGCGTCGACTCGGACGTGATTCTTCCGAATGCGACGCTTTGGGAGATCGCGAAGAATCCGCCCGACGATCTCCACTCCTTGCTGGATGTGCCCGGCATTGGACCGTGGCGTCAGGCCACGTATGGGCCTGACCTCCTCCAATTAGTGTCGGACTAGGCCGAAGCCAGGCCTGAATCCGGACTGATGGGGAGGATGAGCCATCATCTCTGATGACCCCGGTCGCGCGTGATCTCCCCGTTTCGTGCGTCGGGCATAGGCCGCGTTCGCTGGCGTCGATCCAAGATGAGGTGATTCTGCCGTGAGCTATCCCGCTGCGACGTGGCGTCTGCTCTCGGAGCCGTATCCGCGGCCTGGGCCACTGAATATGGCGATTGACGAAGCGGTGCTGCGGGCCGTCGCTGCCGGCAAGGCGCCCCCGACGCTGCGGCTGTACGCCTGGTCGCCACCCACCCTGACCCTGGGCCGTGGTCAACCGTATGCCGATGCCGACTTAGCTGAACTGAGACGGCATGGTGTGACGCTCGTGCGGCGGATGACCGGGGGGACTGCCGTGCTGAACCGCGACGAGTTGAGCTATATGGTCGCCGTTACTGATCAGGAACCGCGCTTCTCCGCGGTCAACATCGTGGAGAGCTATCGGGGCCTCAGCGGCGCATTCCTCCATGCGCTCAAGATGCTGGGGCTGACTCGCGCGAGAGCCGATGGGCGGGGGCCGCAAGAACCGCGTCGGTCCAGCCGGGCTGAGCGGACCCCGGTATGCTTTGAGATCCCCCTGGATTACGAGGTGACGGTAGGGGAGCGGAAGCTGATCGGAAGCGCCCAAATGCGTGTTCGTGGGGGCATCCTGCAGCACGGCTCGATGCCGCTCACCGGCGACCTGGGTGACATCAGCCAGTTCCTGGTGGCAAGGCCGGACCCCGACCGCATCCGCTCGCTTGCCCTTACCCTGTACGAAGCGCTGGGCCAGCTCGTGACCTGGGAGGAAGCTGCGGAGGCAATGGTCATCGGATTTCAGGAGGCGCTGAACCTCGAGCTCGTGCCGAGCCCGCTGCTGCCGTTGGAGCGACAGCGCGTCGAGGAGCTGGTGGCAGAGAAGTATGGCAATCCGTCCTGGACGGCGCGGGTGTGAGCGGTCGGGAAATGGGTTCGTTTCGCAAAACAGCTATCAGCTGTCAGCTTTCAGCTCACAGCGGGAGTAGGAAGTAGATGGTGATGGAGTGGGTGTTTGTCTAAGCATTCGGTAGGCCTCCTTGAGTAGATCTTTTGTTCTAGTGTATAGCATTTCAGGGGATCATTCAAGGCAGCAGGTGGACCAATTGTGGGGGATCGGGTGAGTGAGAAGCTATTTGACCTGAATATCGAGCGGATTCTGGAGAATTGGGAGGTCTCCCACGCACTGCGTGAGATCATCGCCAACGCGATGGACGAGCAACGCCTTACGGACAGTGCTGAGATCGAGATTTTCAAAGATCCGCAGGGCGCGTGGCACGTCCGCGACTTCGGACGCGGGGTGCAGATCGAGGATTTCATTTTGAGCGAGAACCCCGAGAAGCTGGAGGGGGAGGCCGACGTCATCGGCGTCTTTGGGGTGGGCCTCAAGGATGCACTGGCGACCTTTCACAGGCATGGCGTGGGGGTTGAGATCCGATCGCGCCACGGCACCTTTCGCCTGAGCACCGCCGCAAAACATAGCTTCGATGGCATCGAGACCCTACACATTGCATACGATGATGGACCGCGAGAGATGCCGGGCACCGATGTCGTCCTCCTCGGCGTCAGCGATGCCGATGTGCAACAGGCAAAGTCCCTCTTCCTCCGGTTTGCGGGCGAGGAGGTCATCGAGTCAACGGCGTACGGGGACATTCTGCGCCGGAAGCCGTTGGGGGCGCGGGTGTATATCCGGGGCGTGGTTGCCAACGATGAGCCCAACTTTCTGTTCTCCTACAACATCACCGACCTGACGTCGTCGATGCGAAAGCGCCTGAACCGCGAGAGACTGAGCGTCGGGCGGACGATCTACGCGCCGCGAATCCGCAGCATTCTTCAGGCAGCGGAGAGTCCGGAGGTGCACGCCGCGCTGGTCGAGCAGTTCCGGCAGCACGGGTCGGGCAACGCGTACGACGAGTTGGGATGGCGCGAGATCAGGCGGCTGGCCCTCGATCTCTTTCCCAAGCAGAGGCGGGTCGTCTATTTCGGTGATGCGCCGAACACCGCTCCGGATCGACCGCGGGTGGCTGCGCTGAGCGCCGACGCTACGCCGACGGCTGCTGAGGATGTGTCGGCGCAGCCCCGGGGCTCGGAGGTGCGTGCTGTGGCCTATCTTCGCGAGCATCAGGCACGCGCGGGGATGCCGTCTGTCCCGCCGGACGAGCTATCGCCCTCCGAGGCTCGGATCTACGAACGGACGTCCGAGATCCTGGGTCTGGTCGGATTGGACTCGGCAGAGTCGCCTCCTGTGCGGATCGTGGAGACGTTGCCCATCGTGCGGGACGATGTCGGCGGCAGATGGGATCCGACGCTCCCTGCGATTCTAGTCCGGCGCCGTGAGCTTGCCTCGCTGCAGGCCTATGCCGGTACGCTTCTGCGCGAGGTCGCACGGGTGACGTCTCAAGAGGCGTATCTGACACCGGCTTGCCAGCGCACGCTGACGACGTATCTGGGAAAGGCGGCGGCTGCCGCTATTGA
>JBNGCP010000058.1:0-5983 GCA_049974845.1 Anaerolineae bacterium
TCCTGCCACAGTTTCCTCCGCCGGTGATTGACGGAACGATCCAACGACGACGAGCGACAGCCGTGGCTCACACAACCCTGGAGGGACCGAACCGAACAAAGGCGTCGAGCGTTGGTGACGCGCCTCGTCGAAGCCAGCACCCTGCACGATCCCAGAAGGCTACGGGCTAGATCCTCCGGGCTGCCCAGGCGATGCCGCGAGCGAGCACGGTCTGGAAGTGGACGTTGTCGAAGGCTTTGGCGTCGTGGCCTGACTCGTAGCAGAAGACGCGCGCCCGCTTGAAGGTGTGGATCCATGCCAGGGCCTTCATGCTCTTGGGGTGGTCGGTCGTTAGCAGCACGTGGCAGTTGGGTCCGGGCTCATTCACCGTGTAGGTCTCATCGACCATCTCCCAGCTATGGATGTCTTGGGTGATGGGATGGGTCGGGTCGGCGACCTCGACTGTAAGATGCTGATCGTGATCGTAGCCGAATCCTCGCTCCGCGATGCCCACGATGTCCGACCAGAACGACCAACCACGGAAGGCCAGGAGTGCATGATGCAGCACGACAATCCCCTGCTCGGTCTCGCCCAGGCGCGCCAACGTCTTCCAGACGCGCTCCCCAAGGCCCGATCCCGCCTCGGCGGAGCCAGGCGTACCCTGATGGAAGTTGTAGAAGAGCACGACGTCATACCAGTCGCGGACGCCGCCCGCGTCCGCGGCGAAGTTGTCCAGGGACTGGACATAGGCATTGACGTTTGGCAGGACCCGAAAGAGGCGGGTGAAGCCGGGGACGTCAAACGCGTGATTGCCGGTGATGACGGCGGTCTTGATGGGAAGGTCGGTCATGGATCCCTCCTTGGCTACCTTCATTATATCGATGGCAGGGTCGCTCTGTCAAGATGGACGCGCCTTGGGGCGTGTTTCGCGTTGGGGGCGGCTTGTCGATCAGGCCTAGTACAAGCCAGGGTGGGCTTGACTTTGCCCAACGCGAAACACGCCTTCGCAGTTTTGGCCCGCTTTGGGGCGACGGATATCAGATACGTTGGGCCAAAACTGCCCGCTCTTGCCCCAGAGATGAAATGCACCCGCGCCTTGGTCGGCCCCAGGCCGAGATGCGTTGCAGACCGTCGGGACGCACGTATACTACATGCATGAGCATCAGCCGAGACCAGTTGAGCACTTTGCGTCGCATCCTCGTCGACCGCTTCAGCCAGAGCGAGCTGAAGGATCTCGCCTTCGATCTCGGCGTGGACTATGAGGCGCTGCCGAACGGCAGCAAGTCGGACAAGGCGCGCGAGCTGGTCGCCTACTTTGACCGCCGCAACCGGATACCGCTGCTGGTGCGGGAGATCCGCAACCGACGACCGGACATCCAGTTGTGGCGCCCGCCCTTCGATCCCGAGGGTGAGCTGGTCTGGATCTCCACGCACGAGGCGATCTTGGAGACGGGATATGGGTCTACGTATCTCCTGGATCTCGCCGCCCAAGGGCGCGTGACCGCCCGTCAGGAGGGCGACACTTGGCTCTTCGATCGCGAGGTGCTGCTTGCCTACGTCGAGGGTTGGATCGGCACCGAAGAAGCAAGCCAGTTGACGGACTATGCGGTCGCGCACATCCGCTGGCTCGCCCGGGAAGGGATCGTGCGGGCCGAGAAGGTGCGCGGGATCTGGCTGATCCACCGCGAGAGCCTGCTCGAATACAGCCGGGCTCGCGGTCAGATCTGACGCGTGCCTGCACGCGCGTCGCATCTAGCTTGACTCAGCTGTAACGCTCTGCAGCCCGACCCCGAGTAGGGCTTCTGGCGCCGAACACGTGCCTGTTGGCAGAGCTAAGGTGGCCTCCTGGCGAAGGTGTGCCTAGTTGCTCTCCACCCGCGACCACATCCGCTCGAAGAGGCGCTCGACGTCGTCCTCGTGGGCCAGCTCGGTGCCGGGTGTCGTGACGGCGGCTGAGCCAGCTGCGATGCCGTAGTAGGCTGCTTCACGGACGCTACGGTCCCGCGAGAGCGCCAGCGTGATCCCGCCTACCATGGTGTCCCCGGCCCCGATCTTGCTCTGGATATGGACCGTTGGCGCGCGGATGTGCTCCTGGCGGTCCTCTGTGACCAGCAGCGCGCCGCCGGCCCCGAGCGAGACGATGACGACCTGTGCTTTGCCCGCGTCGACCAGGCCCTGTGAGACGGCGATCTGGTGCGCCTCGTTGCGGATCTCCTCTCCTGCCAGATGCCCGAGCTCGCGCATATTGGGCTTCACCAGAAAGACGCCGGCGTCGACGGCCTGTCGGAATTCCTCGCCCGAGCTATCAATGATGAACCGGATGTCGTTCTCGCGACAGCGGCGCGCGATCTGGGCGTAGAAATCATCGGGCATCCCCGGTGAGATGCTGCCGCTGCCGACTATGTACCGGGGCAGGGTGGTGCTATCGAAGATGGCCTCCAGGTAGTCCTGCCACTCCTCCTCCGTTACCTCGCCGCCGGGCGTGCTGAAGCGATACTGATGCCCGGTGGCGTCCTCGAAGACTGTGAAGCTCTCCCGGGTGGTGGCCTTGACCGATAGACGGTGTTGCTCCACACCTTCCTCTTTCAGCAGCATCTCGATCAAATCGCCGGTCGGCCCGCCCGCCGGGTACAGGAGCAGGCAGTCGCCGTCGATCTGGTGAATCGCGCGGGCGACGTTGACGCCGCCACCGCCCGGGTCCACGCGTGGTGGGCCGCAGCGCAACTTCTCGTCGGGCACGACGTGGTCGATGTGGGTGCTCTTGTCGAGCGCAGGATTGGGACATAGTGAGATGATGCTGGGTGCAGCAGGTGTCATCACCTTGCTCCTTTCGCCTTGTTCTGGTGACCCGGCAAACACCTCGACGTCGGGTCGCCCTGGCACGGGCTGTCTCTGCGGCGGCTACAGGTTTGGGCTGCGCTCGAAGACCCCGACCAATTCCGTTTCGTCAAGGATGTGATCGTGGATGAGGTCGAAGACCTGGTCACGATTGGCCCCCGACGGCAGGCCTAGCTCGGTGTCGACGGCGTAAAGGCGGAAGTGGTAGTGGTGCTTGCCCCCCATCGAGGGTGGGCACGGACCGTCGTAGCGGACGTTGCCGGCGCTATTCCGGCCCTCGCGGATCCCCTCGGACGCGTCGACGCCCGGTGAAAAGCCCTCCGGCAGTTGGCTCCGCAGCGGCGGGATGTCGTAGACGATCCAGTGCGTGAAGGTGCCGCTTGGCGCATCCGGATCGTCAAGGATGAGCACCAGAGCCGCAGCATCCTCGGGGACGTCGCCGAAGGATAAGGGCGGCGAGACGTTCTTGCCTTCGCAGGTGAAGCGCTCCGGGATCTCCTGTTGATTCTCAAAGGTTGGGCTCGTCAGACGCATAGTCTTTTCTCCCTTTCTGTTTGGGCGCGCGGTGCGCACATCGCGCACAATGCACTCTCATGACATGGTTGGCGTGCGTCAGGATGGCGTGGTGCCACCGAGTTATCCTAAGTATGGCACAAGAGCGCGCCGGCACCCTACGGCTTGCGTTGGCAGAGTGTTGTGTTGCGTTGTGGCACGTTGGAAAAGCGTTGGGCCGAGGTCCGAGGTTGCCCTCGTGCTGGCGACGACAGGGGCTGCGGCAGTGAGATCTTGCATCTGATCGGCATTGGGGTAGAGTCAAAGCGTATGCGGAGAGCCTCTGTTGTGACGTTGTTGGGCGTGGTGCTGATGGCGGCCCTTTTTGGGGGCTGTGATCTGCCGATCTGGCCCGCGCCTACCGCGACGCCGAGCCCCTCGCCGACCGTCACGCCCTCGGCGACGCCCACGGCGCTACCGCCAACGGCGCCGCCGCCAACGGCGACATCGACAGTGTCTCCAACTCAAACCCCAAGCCCAACCGTGACGCGCCGGCCGACGGCGTCAGTTATGCCCACAGCGACTGTCACGGCCGAACCGTGCGAGATTGTGGCCCTGGAGGACGTCACGGTCTATGTCCGACCAGACTCTGAGGCCCCCGTCTTTGGTAAGATGGAGCAGGATATGCGGCTCGTGGCCGAGGCGCGCACCGGTGATGGTTGGATCGGCTTTGAACCCGGCATCGCCCAAGCGCCGAACGTCGGCGTTTTCCGGCTCCGGTGGGTTCCACCCGAGGCCGACGTGCGCCTTGAGGGTGGGTGTGATGACCTGCCCGAGGTCGTGGGCCCGCCGGCGGGCGTCTGTTTCACGATGCCGATGGATGAGACCGAGGTCTATGCCGAGCCGGACACGGGAGCGACGGTGATCGCGACGTTGGTGCCGGGCGACTATGCCGCGATTCTGGCGATTGGGGAGATGTGGGCACAGGTTGACCTGAGCGTAGGGAACCTGGACCTGGAGTCAGAGGGGTGGGTCGATGCCCTCACCCTCAACCTGAACGGTCCCTGCGAGGCGCTGCCGACGCCGAGCCCCTAGGCCCGCGTCCCGCCGCGATTGGAGGCCCAGATGATTGTCTACTTCAATGGCGAATTTCTGCCCAAGGAAGAGGTCCGTATATCACCGGATGACCGGGGGTTTCTCTTCGCCGATGGTGTCTATGAGGTCATGTGCGCTTTTGACGGTCAGCCCTTTATGGCCGAAGCGCACTACCGGCGCCTCTCCCGCAGCCTAGAGGAGCTCCGGCTCCCAAGCCAGGATATGGAGAGATTGCGTCGGGCAGTCACCTCCCTGCTGGCGCGTAATCGGTTGGAGGTGGGTGGGGCCAAGCTCTATGTTCAGGTCACCCGCGGCGTGGCGCCGCGGAGTCACGCTTTCCCCGACGAGCCGGTGCCACCCACCGTCTACGCGACCGCCAGCCCCTACACGCCACCGGAGGACGCCTGGGAGACGGGCGCGAGTGCGATCGTGGTTCCGGACTTGCGCTGGGCCCGCTGCGACATCAAGTCTCTCATGCTCCTCCCAAATGTCCTTGCCAGCCAGCAGGCCAAGGAGGCCGGGGCCTATGATGCGATCCTGGTGCGGGACGGCACGATCACTGAGGGATCGCATACGAGTGTATGCGCGATCCTTGAGGGGCGGCTGGTGACCCACCCGCTTACGCACCGCATCCTGGGCGGGGTGACCCGGGACGTCGTGCTCGAGCTCTGCCGGGAGCTCGCCATCCCGGTTCTCGAGCGCCCTATCCGTGAGGACGAGCTCGACCGGGCTGAGGAGCTGATGTTGCTGGGGACGACCACCGGTGTGATGCCGATCGTGGAGGTCGGGACGCTGAGCATCGCCGACGGTCGCCCCGGTCCATTAACCCGCCGGCTTCAGCGTGTCCTCCATGCGCGAATGATGGGGAGATAACCATCGCGTCGGTTGTCTTGTCGTTTGTTGTCCGTAGAATTCACTCCCGGTAGGGGGATTGAGGGAACCCATGACGGGCAGGATGACGCGATGACGAGCGAAGACGCTACCCGGACCGCTTCAGCAACCTTGAGCGTGCGCGCGCGCCTCGACCGCGCCGTGGGGGTCCTCCGCCAACCCCGTGCCCTCGCCAGCGTGGCGCTTATCGTTTTCGCCCTGTGGCTGCGGCTACGGCACATGGGCTACACGGAGATCTGGCACGATCAGGCGCGCACGATCAATATGGCGCTGCGTTGGCTTCACGGAGGCCCGTTGCCCCTGGCCGGTGATCTCACCTCCCTGGGGATCCACAATGCCCCTCTCGTCGAGTATCTCTATGCCCTACCGCTCTTGTTCAAAGAGGATATCATGGGCATCGTCTGTTTATCGCTATCCTCAACCTGCTGGGCATCCTTATTGCTTGTGTCGCGACGGCGCGGGTCTTCGGATGGCGGGTGGCTTGGTGGGCGGGGCTGCTCTTCGTTGTCAGCCCTTGGGCCGTTCACTATGGCCGCCTCATCTGGATGGTGAGCTTCGTCCCCGCTTTTGCCAGCGCGCTCTACGCGTGTGTGCTGCTCTATTTCGCCGATGAGCCCAGGCCGGCCTACCTCATCCTGGGCGCCTTGGCGCTCGCCGCCACGATCCAGACCCACCTGACGGCGGTGCT
>JBNGCP010000058.1:6083-24577 GCA_049974845.1 Anaerolineae bacterium
TCCTGGGCGCCTTGGCGCTCGCCGCCACGATCCAGACCCACCTGACGGCGGTGCTCCTACTTCTGCCCGTGGGGGTCGTGGGCCTGGTCCGGCTGCGTCGGATCAAGGTCGGGCCGCTGCTCATCGGCATGGCGCTGTTTGCCCTGAGCTTCCTGCCCTTTGCGGTCTTCCAAGTTCGGTCGGGCTTCTCCGACCTTCAGGTGGCGCGCCAAGGGATCGCCGGATCGCCGGACGTGAACCTCACCGCGCTGCACCTGGTGTTGGATCTCTTTCGGGTTGGCAGCCCCTATGAGGCCGCGCTACCCGATGCGGTGATGGCTATGGGTCCGGTGACGCGCCTCCAGCGCTTGCAGCCCGATGTGATCGCGATGGGTCTGCTTCTGGGCGGCTTTGTTTATGCTGTGCTGTGCACCGCGTTTTGCTGGAGGCGCGAGCGCTCGAAGGCCGTCGCGGCGCTGGTTTTGTGGCTGTGGTTCACGATCCCGATCCTGGCCTTCGTCCCACACACCCGCCTGCTCTTCAACTACTACTTTCTGTATCTGTTGCCGGTGGGGACGGTGCTGCCGGCCCTTATCGTGGATCGCGCTTACGTTGGGATCCTCGGGCTTGCACGTCGCTGGCGCGACCGTGGGCTTGGTCGGGTGCTCCAAAGGGTCGCGCCGGTGATCTATGTGCCTCTGGCGTTGGTCGGCGTCTATCAGGGCACGGTCGACGTGCTCGACCAGAACTACCGGGCCACCGGCGCTGTCGGACGCCAGCGCATCGTCGACGTACAGGCGGGCGTGGAGACGGCGCGGGCGCTGATGGACGCGCGGCCCGGCTGCCAGTTCGTGGTCGTCGCCGACAATCCCCTGTGGCAGGCGACGCGCTTTGGGCTGATGAACGAGTTCGTAGGGGGCGACCGCGTCAGGATGATGGACGCGGGCAACGCCTATCTGATCCCGGCGCCTTGCGCGGTCTACATGCTGCCGCTGCCTCACGAGGAGGTCCGCTCGTGGCTGGAAACGATCGCCGAGCTCCTGCCCTCCCGCACCGTTTGCACGCCGTCGGAGACGTGGCGCTTCTATGACCTGCCGCACGCGGCCCGCGAGAGTGCCATCGCCGCGCTTCAGCGTGATGCGCCCCTGGGGGTCTGGACCAATGGGCTGGAGCTGCTGGACTTCGCGATCGACGGGGAGCTGGCTGCTCATCAGGAGGCGGCGACGCTGACCCTCGCCTACACGTGGATGATCAACGAACATCTCCCTGAGCACCTGCGGGCAGACGAATCCTCACTGCGCTTTGCGAATCATCTCTTGCAGGGGACCGGCACGTTGGTGAGCCAGATCGATGGGGTAGGATTCGACAGCCGCGAGTGGCGGGTGGGGGACTACGCCCGGTTGGTGTGGCGGCTGCCGGTGCCCGCCGACCTGCAGCCAGGCGAGTATGCGCTGGCGACGGCGCTCTATTCGCTCCCTGACGTGGAGCGTGTGCCGCTTGAGGACGGTCGGGACCACCTGGTGCTGAGGACCGTCACGCTGTCCGAATGACGGCCCGATGGTGATGACGTAGGCGCGAGACGCTGGCGGTCGCCCAGCTCCACCTCCGCTCCGACGTACGAAGCGGAGGTGGGGAAGTCTCAGAAGGCTTGCAGGAGTTCGAGCAACTTACGGTCGAGCTTGTGGCCGTGCCAGTCCTCGTAGGCGACGTCCTGGCGGCCTGAGTCGAGGATGCCGAAGGCGCCGCGGAAGTTCCACAGGGCGTAGCCAATGTTATGCTCCGTGAGGACCTCCAGCACGTCGCGGAACCAGGCGAGCACGACGTCGTGCGGGGTCTGGTTGTAGGCACCGCCCTCGCCGCAATGGACGCCTACGCCCCGTTCGGCGAGCGCCGCCCAAGGCCCGTAGTGCGCCTCAAGGTCCTCGCGATTCCAGTCTTGGCCATAGTGCCAGCCGCCGGGCCACTGCGGCTCAGGCCAACCCATGCCCTGAACCCAGGAGGCCTTGTAGTGGCTCACGCCCATCGGCTCGTACGCGCGACAGCTCTGAGCGACTCCCAGATCCGCCAATTCGGGCATCGGGATGCGACCGTAGCCGAGCCCGTCGGCGATGATCAAGCGGTTGGGATCGACCTCCCGGATGGCCTCCACCGTCTGTCGCACCACGCGTTCGTGGTCGAGGCGGGTCATGCCATCGGCGCTTGGCGCAGGGGGCTCGTTGACTAGGTCAAAGCTCAATTGCTCCGAGGGAATGCCCTCGTATCGGCGCGCAAAGGTGGTCCAGTGGAAGACGAAGGCCTCGAGCGCCGCCGGATCCTTCCACAGGTCGAAGGGCTCCTGGCGCTCGCGGTTGACGGAGTAGCCGGGGGCGCGGTGGAAGTTGAGCGAGATGTGGATCCCGTAGTCCTGTCCCAGGCGCACGACCCGATTGACCTTTTCGAGCATCGGCTCGTGGAGCTGGTAGACGTCGTCATCCTCAATCCAGAGTGTGTAGCAAGCCGGGATCCGCGCGAAGTTGAACCCCCAATCGGACATCCAGCGGAAATCGTCCTCCTTGAAGTTTCCGTCGCTCCTGGTGGTAAAGAGCTCCAGGAGGTTGAAGCCGCGCCAGCGCGGGAGGACGGTCTGAGCGGCTGTAGCCACCCGTTGCCCGCTCAACGCAACACCACCACTTGGACTACGGGCTCCTTTTTGGGATCCTTGAGGATCCGGTCGCCCTGTACGTCGCGTGAGGTGAGGGGGATGCCGCTGAGCGGCGTGTGATAGCGGCGGCCATCGGCGAGGTAGATGTCGACGTCCTCGTCGGGCTGCGCGACCTCTAGACCTCCGAGGTTGCCCGTCGACTTTGAGGTCCTTAGACAGCGCACGCCCATGGTCGCGCGACCTTTGACCGAGACCTCCGCCAGTGGGAAGCGATGAGCGTATCCCATCTCGGAGACGGCGACGACCTGCCACTTGTCCTCGTCCTTCTCTCCGTTGGGCACCACGGTGGCGCCGATCAGGCGGTCGCCCTTGCGAACATTGATACCAGCGACGCCCGACGCCGAGCCCGTCTGTTGGGGGTTCACTGAATCCCCGTCGATGCGCAGGCATTGCGCCTCGGCCGTGTAGAAGACGACGTGAGTGCCCTCCGGAGCCACGGTGCCCAACAGCAGGCGATCGGGCTCGTCGGTATCCAGGCCCATCACGGGTTCCCAGTTGCGATCGTTGAGTCCCAGGTCCTCGACCTTGGTCCGTTTGACCTTGCCCACTTGGCTGACCATGACGAGATACTCCTCGGGCCGCAGCACGGCGGCGCCGACGATCTCCTCACCCTTTGCGAGACCCATCGCCTCAGGGCTTGCCTCCTCGGGGATAAAGCCGACAGCGCCTTTCCATCCCCGACCCTGACTGGAGAAGACGATGACCTCCTCTTGCGGTTCCACATCGACGTGGACCAGATGACCGCCGCCGGCCGGCGCACGGCTGGTCAGCCCGTCGTCGACGCGATAGTAGTAGCCGGAGGCGTCGCGTCGCTGCAATCCATTGGGCGTGAGGATCAGCAGCTGCCGACCCTCGGGCATCACGAGATCCGCCTGCGTCGTGAAGGTGCTGCGGCTCGCGGCGTTCTCCTCCTCGTCGATAATGACGGTGCGGCGGGGCACGGCGTGGGCCTCTTTGAGGTCCTTCGTCTCCTCGATCACGACCTCCAGACGCTGGGCCTCCGAGCCCAACAGGCCCTCTAGGTAGGCAATACGCTCGCGTAGATCCTTGGCTTCATCGACCAGGCGCCGTCGCTCCAGCGCCGCAAGGCGCCGGAGCTGCATGTTCAGGATCGCCGTGGCTTGGGGCTCCGTGAATCCGAACTTGCGCATCAGGTTGCTGTGCGCAGTCTCCGGCGTTCGGGAGCGGCGGATCGTATCGATAACCTCGTCCAGGATATCCAGGGCCTTGAGCAGCCCCTCCACAATGTGCAGGCGTGCGCGCCTGTTTTCGAGCTCGTACTCGCTGCGCCGCTCGATGACGGTCAATCGGTGCTGGACGAAGTGAATGAGCATCTCGGCCAATGAGAGGTAGGTGGGGCGAAGGTCGCCATCGTCCGTCGGCACCAGAGCGAGGTTGATGACACCAAAGGTCTCCCGAAGCTGAGAGTATTTCATCGCCTCGGTGATGACCTCGGCGGGGTCGGCGTTGCGGGAGAGTTCGATCACCACGCGCATCCCGGTATAGTCGGATTCATCGCGGAGGTCGGTCACGCCGCTGAGCCGGCCGTCGCGGATCTCGCGGGCCAGCTTCTCGATGACCGTCGTCTTGAGCACGCCGTATGGGAGCTCCGTGACGACGATGTTGGTCTTGCCGCCGCCGATCTCCTCCAGCTTGAGCCGGGCCTGCATCACCACGCGACCACGGCCGGTCCTGTAGGCCTGGCGGATCGTGTCGAGGGGTTCATCGTCGCCCTGATCGCGATAGCGATAGATCAGGCCGCCGGTCGGGAAGTCCGGCCCCGGAACGATCTTCATCAGCTCGTCGACCGTGATCTTTTCGCGGCGCGCCCAATTCTGCGCCACGTGGATGACGGCGTCCGCGATCTCACCCAGGTTGTGCGGTGGGATCTTCGTCGCCATGCCGACGGCGATGCCGTCGACACCGTTGACCAGGAGGTTCGGAAGGACCGTCGGCAGCACGGTGGGCTCCATCAAAGAACCGTCGAAGTTCTCTTGCCATTCGACGGTGTCCATATGGAGATCCTGCAGCATCGTCTCGGCCAAGGCGGTCAGCCGGGCCTCGGTGTAACGCATCGCGGCGGGCGAATCGCCGTCGATGGAACCGTAGTTGCCCTGCCCATCAACCAAGGGCGCCTCCATCACGAAGTCCTGCGCCATCCGAACCATCGCCAGGTAAACGGACATATCACCGTGAGGATGGTACTTGCCCAGCACCTCGCCGACGATGCGGGCGGACTTCTTGTGCGGCCGATTGTGGGTCAGGCCGAGGTCGTGCATCGCATAGAGGATGCGCCGTTGTACGGGCTTCAGGCCATCGCGTACATCGGGCAGGGCGCGGTCGGTGATCGTCTCGCGCGCGTAGCCGATGTAGGCCTTGGTCATATCGCGGTAGAGCTCAATCGTATCCGCGATAGGTGTCTCGACAGGGGTTGTGGTCGTTGCCATTCTCTTGTCCTTCCTCGCTATTGGGTCGGTGCGGGCGCCCGAAGATGGCGGCTCAGTCAGCGGCCCCATTCACGGCCAAGACTTCGCCGTCCCAATGCTGCATCAGCCGCTCCCGGCGTTGTGAAGGGCTACCGCCCATCCAGAGGGAGACGGTGGTGTTTGCGGCGTGCACGTCGTTGACGGTCACGCGAACCATGTGCTCGTTGAACCAGGGGTCTGGGTCGCCCAGCTTGAAGACGGTCTCGCGGAGCTGGCCGGGGTTCATCTCACCCAACCCCTTGTAGCGTTGCGTGGTGACCTTGCTGTTCTTACCCCACGTCTTCATCAAACGCTCGCGCTCAGCTTCGGTGTAGGCATAGCGGCTTTGCCCGCCATTGCGCAGAAGGTAGAGGGGCGCCCGCGCGATATAGAGTCGCCCATCCTCTACCATCGGCCGCATCAGACGCCAGAAGAGCGTGTAGAGCAGGGTCTTGATGTGATCGCCGTCGACATCAGCGTCGACGAGAATGGCGACGCGTCCATAGCGCATTTTCTCCGTCTCGAAGTCGGAGCCAATGCCCGCGCCGATCGCGGCGACGATGGACTTGACTTCGGCGTTCGCCAGAGCTTTGTTCAGGCGGGCCCGCTGTGTGTTCAGGATTTTGCCTCTGAGTGGCAGGATAGCGTGGTAGTTGCGATTACGCGCCTGCTTGCACGAGCCACCGGCGGAGTCGCCCTCGACGATAAAGAGGGTGGTCTGCTCGGTAGGGCTGCCCTTCGCGACATCGGCCAGCTTGCCCGGCAACTCGTCGACCTCCAAGACCGACCGGCGCATCACCAAGGCGCGCGCTTTCGCCGCTGCGTGGCGGGCGCGGGAGGCTGCCAGGGCACGAGACACAATCGTCCGCCCCAGAGGGATCTTCTTCCGAAACTGGGTCAGTAGACCGTCATAGACGATGGAGTGCATTTGGCCCTGAATCTGATCGCTGCCGAGCTGCGTCTTGGTCTGGCTCGTAAACTGGGGATCGCGCATGCTGACGTTGATCACCGCGGTAATGCCGGCGATGGTGTCGCGTCCCGTGATCTCGTCACCTTTCTTAAGCAGCTTCTTCTCCGCGGCGAAGACGTTGATCGCCTTCGTCAAGGCCGAGCGGAAGCCGGCCACGTGGCGACCGCCGTCGGGCGTGGGAATTGTGTTGACGAAGGAGATGATCTCCTCATCGTCTTGATCGTGGTATTGGAGCACCAACTCGACGCGGGTGTTGTCCTCGGTGGCGCCGGTGATCGTGATCGGATCGTGAAGCGTGTTGCGGTTCTGGTTGAGATAATGGACATACTCGGTGATCCCGCCGTTGTACTGGTAAGTGCGCTCCCGATCCTCCTCGCGCTCGTCAAGGATGTGCACCTTGAGCCCGGGAACGAGGAAAGCCACAATCTGCAGACGGCGGGCCAGGGTGGTGAAGCTGAATTCGGTGACGTCCAAGAACTCGGGGTTCGGCACAAATGAGACGGTGCTTCCCGTGCCGATGTCGCGGTCGTGATGCTCGCGAATCGCCGTCTTCGCGCCACGCTCGCCGACCTCACCGATGACCTCGCGGGTGTGGGGATCGAGGATCTCCACCGGCGTCACCGGCAAGCCGCGCTCGTGCCGCTGATGGTAGATCACGCCGTCACGACGGACCTCGACCTCGAGCCACTTGGAGAGGGCGTTAGTGGCCTTGATGCCAACGCCGTGCAGGCCGCCGGATGTGGAATACGAGCCGTCCTCAAACTTGCCGCCGGAGTGCAGCTCGGTGAAGGCAATCTCCAGGGCGGACTTTTCCTTCTCGGGATGGATGCCAACGGGGAAGCCACGGCCCCCGTCAGCGATGGTGATGCTGCCATCCTTGTGGATCACCACGTCGATCCAGTCACAGGCATCGGCCAGAGCCTCATCGACGGAGTTGTCGATGACCTCAATCGCCAGATGGTGTAGCGCTGACTCGCCCTTGCCGCCGACATACATGCCCGGACGGCGTTGGATATTCTCCGGATAATCCAACACCTGAATGGACGATGCGTCATACACAGCTTGTTTCTTTGTCATTCACACCTCGCTTGCGTTACCCGCCTCAGCCGGCACGGCTTGCCTCGCCTCCCTCTATCCAACCTCGTGTGCCCAAACGAGCGTTCATCTCGACCAGCGCTGCTCGGAGTGGGCGTCCATGTGAACGTGCGACGACGTCCGATAGACTTCCTCGTTAGTGGTGAGCGGGGCTCGCCGACGCAGGATGCACCGGCCAGGATTGTGCAGTCCAAGATCAGGACGATGTTGCGTCAATGCGGAGATTATAGCATGGTTGGCCGCCTCCGTCAAAAAGAAATGGCCCCAGCCCGTATCCGCACCGAGCCCCATTCTCCTCCACTCAATTATATAGCACATTCGTTCTATTGTCAATGTTTTTGGCGACTTCTACGGGGGCGTCGCCGCGGGAGCTGTGTCATTAGCTCGCAGAGGCCTGGGCACCTGCTTCATATGGCTCGTCCGACGCTGCCTGACGATGTGAACGCGGGCAGCATCCGCTGCCCGCGTCGTCTGAGATCGGCCTTCACCTGAGGGCCTCTAGCCAGCAGGCGCCACAGCCTGCATGGTGATCGCCAACGATCCGAGGTCGTTGGTGCGCTCGAACTCCTGAACCCTCACGGCGTAGTCGCTGTTCTTGGTTACGGATCGGATCACTTTTGTCAAGCTTTCCTCGATAGCTGCGATCGACGTGTCGGTGAGCAACTTCTGCTCCGAGGGCCAGGTTGCCGACCGGAAGGGGCTAGGCCCTCTCAAGCCGCCTTGACGGTGACCCGCTTGGTCTTGGCCTCCTCTACCTTTGGCAGGCGGAGTCGCAGCACACCATCCTTGACCTTGGCCTCAATGCCGTCTTGATCGATCTCGCTGCCTATCGCGAATCGGCGCCGGTAGTCGCCGACGCGATACTCAGCGTAAGCGAGCTGATAGCCCTCGGGCACCGACGGATCGGTGTATCCTTCGATGCTCAGCGTGTCGCCTTCCAGGGTGATATCCACAGAATCCGCATCGACGCCCGGCACGTCCAGCACGAGCTCGATTGCGTCTTCCGTCTCGCGGATGTCCGCCCGCGGGACGAATGCCGGTCGCGCGCGGGTCCGTTCCGCTTCACTCTCGGCGATCTCTTCTTTTTCTACCTGCTCCATCTGCTTGACTTCTTCATTGTTGTCAGCCATTGTTCCACCTCCTGCGATTCACGTCTGCTCAACGACGTAGAGCTGTTCCATCTCACGTCCTATGCGCCGCTCCTCATCGTAGAGATAAGCGTACAGGGTGTAGAGACCCTCCTGTCTTGGCGTGATCTCGGCGGCATAAGTCGCCTCCTCGTCGGCCTCAAGTTCCTTGGTCTCCACGACCCCCAGCTTCTCAAACCTGTTGTCCGGCGTATCCGCCCAAAACTCAAGGCGGAGCCCCCTGCTACGCGTTAGCCCGCGGATCGTTGCTTCACAGCGGATCCTCTTGCCGACCGGCGGATAGGGCTCGGTCATGGCGAACAGATGGACGAGCTCCGCCTGTTCCTGACCGATCCTCAACGTGATATAGGGTGACTCCCACTGGAAGGGCTCTGTACCCGACTGTCCATCGATGGCGATATAGACGCTGGTGGTCGCGTTCGCCGACAGCTGAAAGGGTATGGCCTCCTCCTGTTCCGGCGCCAGGAAGGCGAGATAGTTGCCTTGTCCATAGATGAGAATCCGCGAGCTATCGCGAGAGTTCAGCGTGACGTTGAGATCGCTAATGCCTTGGGTTCCAACGTTCTTGAGCCGTGCGGTCACCCAGTGCACGCCCTGCGACAGCGTCTCGGGCTCTAGCTGATATTGGATCGGATGCCGCGTCGGCATGATAGCCTCCTGACTCCAGTCTAGCCGGTCTTTACGGTGATCTTGCGGGGCCTATCCTGCTCGCTTCTCGGGAGCGAGATGTGCAATACGCCGTTGGTGAACGTGGCCTCCACCTGGTCCACCTCAACCTCAAAAGGTAGACGCAGAGCGCGTGAGAATCGTCCATAGCTGCGTTCCTGCCGGTGGATGGTTGCGTCCTCCGCGATCTCTTCCGGAGCGCGACTGCCGGTCACGGTGAGCGTGCGATCCTCTACGGAGATGTCAATCTCATCTGGATCGAAGCCCGGCAGTTCGGCCGTGACAATGGCGGCCTCGTCGCTTGTCCATAGATTCATCGCGGGGAAGCTGGGCGCCATGCGCAACTGGGGCCACGTCGACCAGCGCGTTAGGAGATCGTTCATCTCGCGCTGTAGACGTGCGAGTTCCCGACCCGGGGACCAGAACTCCTCTGCAAAACCTCTACCGAAATCCGGTCGCATCAACATCTTAGCACCTCCCTGTTCGTGATGTGAATTGCCCGTAGGAGCGATGGCGTGGGAGGCGGGCTCAAGGGGGAACGCGCGGAACTCGATCCCAGACGGGACCGGCACCTTCGGAGGGCCTTCATACAGACATAAGCAGCATCCCTCAGCGAGGAGCCAATGGCCGTCTGGCGACCTCCAACCGTCCCGGACGCCTGTCCGCCACCGCCATCGTATCCCGGCTTAAGAACCTACCTATCGTTTGACCATGATAACGTCTATCATAAGGTCATAAGAAGGACGTTGGCGGTATGTTAGAGATGCATAAGATCCTCTGCTTTCTCGGCGTGACTTAGCACACCAGGCTCGATCAGGTATACTGAGACCCAGAAAGTCACCCGCAAGGAGGTGGGCCATGAGCCGCGTGCGCATCGCAATGGCACAGATCAATGTGATGGTGGGGGACATCGACGGTAACGTCCACAAGATCGAGGATGGCCTTCGGCGAGCGCGCGATCTGGGGACCGACCTCGTCCTCTTTCCCGAGCTGGCCGTCACCGGCTATCCACCCGAGGATCTTCTCCTCAGGCCCTCTTTCCTCTCCGCCAATCTGGACGCGGTCCGTACCATCGCTGGGGCAACGCAGGGACTGACGGTTGTGGTCGGCTTTGCCGATGTCGACGATGACGTGCACAACGCTGCGGCAGTCTTCCACGACGGACGATGGGTCGATACCTATCACAAGCATTACTTACCAAACTATGGCGTCTTCGACGAGGAGCGCTACTTTCTCGCTGGCGATGATATCCACGTGCTCCGGCGGGGCGATCTCGCCTTTGGCGTCAGCATCTGTGAGGATATCTGGTATCCGGCCGGACCGCCCGAGATCCAGGCGCTGAGGGGTGGGGCCCGACTCCTGATCAACATCTCGGCGTCACCCTACCACGCCGGCAAGGGCCACTCGCGAGAGCAGATGCTCCGCACCCGAGCCGCGGACAACGCTGCTGCCGTTGCTTTCTGCAACGTCGTCGGGGGGCAGGATGAGCTGGTCTTCGACGGTCGGAGCGTGATTATCAACGAACGAGGTGAGGTCATCGCCCGGGGCGCGCAGTTCGTTGAGGACTTCATCGTCGCTGACATCGACACGGCGGCGGTCTTCCGATGGCGCCTTCACGACCCGCGCCGCCGCAAGGCATCGCCGAGCTCGCTGCCGGTCGTCGACCTGCCGTTACCGGAGAACGAACCGAGCAAGCTCCGGCCCGAGCTGACATCCCACGTCATCGAACCCTTGCCCGAGCTTGCTGAGATCTACCGCGCCCTCGTGATGGGCACGCGGGACTATGTGCGCAAGAATCGCTTCGAGAAGGTCGTAATCGGTCTCTCCGGTGGCATTGATTCCAGTCTCGTGGCGTGCATCGCCGCCGATGCCCTCGGTCCCGAGAATGTGACCGGTGTCTCGATGCCCTCGCGCTATACAGCCGACATGAGCAACGAAGACGCGGCGAAGCTCGCCGAGAACCTGGGTATCCACTATAGGGTGATCCCCATTGAGCTGGTCTTCAAGGCCTACCTTGACGCACTCGCGGACACCTTTGCAGATGTCGAGCCCGACGTGACCGAGGAGAACATCCAGGCGCGCATTCGCGGCAATTACCTGATGGCGCTGAGCAACAAGTTCGGTTGGATGGTGTTGACGACCGGCAACAAGAGCGAGATGAGCGTGGGCTACGCCACGCTCTATGGCGACATGGCCGGGGGCTATGCGGTCATCAAGGATGTCCTCAAGCGCCGGGTCTATGCCCTGTCGCGCTGGCGCAACGCGCAGGGACCCGCCCCGGTCATCCCCAAGCGCGTCCTCACCCGCCCGCCCTCCGCGGAGCTGCGCCCGAACCAGCAGGACAGCGATACTCTCCCGCCCTACGATGTGCTTGACCCGGTGCTCAAGGCCTATGTTGAGGAGGATCAGTCGCCGGAGGAGATTGTCGCCAACCTCGACGTATCTGAAGCGGTGGTCAGGCGAATTGTGCGGATGGTGGACCGGGCAGAGTACAAACGCCGTCAGGCGCCTCCTGGCGTTCGCATCACGGTGCGGGCCTTCGGCAAGGACCGCCGCCTGCCGATTACGCAGGACTTCACCCCGTAGCTACACGCCGTTGTGGCAGAGCTTTGAGCTCTCTGCAGAAAGAGCTCAAAGCTCTGACTTCTGCTCGCTCGTCGTCTATCGCGACCAGCGCTCGTGCCGCGGTGGGAAGTTGGGGAAGGGGACGTGCGGCTCCGTCTGATACCAGTAAGCCACCGAGGCGATGTCGTCCGTCAGCGGCTCGTACTTACCGTTGGGCCACCAGCCCAGCGCTTGGATCGTGACCTTGAGATCCTGCTTGAAGCGGATGGGGTCGAAGATGTGCCAGCGGTAGAGGCCGTGACGCGGGACCTCGCCGGGCTCCTTTCGGTAGAGGGGATAGCCCAGGAAGGGCGTTGAGTAGGTCTCTCCGCCAAAGCCCCAGGCGCCGCCGAAGTAGTCCTCGGTTCCGGTGCCACAGATCGTCGGGTAGGCGTCATCGCCATCGACGAAGAACTTGATCTCGCCCTCGCCCCACCAGCCGTTCGACAATTGCGTCCAGGCGAGGAAGGTGCCGACGTAATGGCCCTGGCCTTCGATCCCATCGACGAGCACGTGCTCCGGCACCTCGCGGGTTGTGAGACCGCGACGCCACTGCGCGTGGAAATAGGCCGCGCTCTCGGGAATCTCGGTCAGGGCGTAGGTGATCTGGTAGAAGAAGCCTCTGATCTCCTCAGGATGCTGGTTCTCAAGGGTGATGCGGGCCCCCTCCCGGAAGGGCATCTGCCAGTAGCTATTGAAGCCGCCCACCGGGTTCACAGCCATCGGGAGCGAGTTGACGTCGTAACGCAGTGCGTGACCGTTGCAGAAGAAGTCGCCCAGGGGCGCCTCGATCGAGGGGCTCGTCTCGCCATCCCAGTAAACGCGGAGGATTGTGTCGCGATAGGCTTTGGGATGGACGGTGATCCAGATGTGCTGGATCACGCCCGGCCCCTGGATGTCGGCGAGGCACGTTGTCGATGCCGGCTCCAGCGTGATACACGGACGAACCTTCCAGCCCTCTCCCAGCATAGAAGCGGCATCGGTCCCTTTCGGGGCGGCCTTCGCGCCGTTGGCGCGTTCGCCGGTCGGGTTTTCCGCCGAGATCGAGCGGGTCTCCGCATCCGAGAGCAGCGGCAGGCTGCCGAGCCCAAGGTTGAGTCGATAGAGGTCGTTCATCACATCCTCCTGTCGTCTAGTGTCCTCTGTCAAGCCATAGCAGGACTATGATAGACCGGGGGGCCGGGAACGCAATAGCCGCCAACCTTGACCCTTCCGTTGGGCGCGTGTCCTTCAGCGGGGCGGTCCTGGGCCCCAAGCGCCATTCCGCGATGTTGCAGCCGGCCGCCCGCGTGCTATAGTCGGGCGACTGGATGGCGCGCCGGTATCTGCTGGACCGCATACGGGCGCCCACGACGCCCGTATTCAAGATGACGTCCGATGTCGAAAGGAGATCACAAATGGACAATGCTGCGCTGATCGCTGCGGCGAAGGAAGTGCTTGTCTATCGGGAGCTGACGCAGTTATGTGCGGTGGGCGAGGCGAGCGCCGCGCTGCTGACCGAGGACGGCCAAGTCTACGTCGGCGTCAGTATCGACGCCGCCTGTGGGATCGGATTCTGCGCGGAGCATAGCGCCATCGCCCAGATGGTGACCTATGGCGGATCGCGCATTCTGAAAATCGTGGCCATCGCCAGCGACGGTACCTTTCTGCCGCCGTGCGGTCGCTGTCGCGAGCTGATCTACCAGGTCAACTACGACAACGTTACGACCGAGGTGCTACTCGGTCCCGAGCGGAGCGTGACCCTCGCGGAGCTGCTGCCCGAGCGCTGGTCGGAGGCATGGGGCTAGGGAGCGCGGCAGAGCTGCTGGGACAGGGCGCTTCGGAGCGCAGGCGAGGACGACCTCCGCGTCCAACGCAACCCCAACCTACACCGACCGCAGATCCGAGCTTCTTGTCATTGACCCCGGCTCTTTTGTATGGTACGATGGTTACGATCTAGGACAGGCGAATAACGCATGGACGCCTAATGCGCGCACACAGCGAGAACGCACACCGTGCGCGGCAGCGGGGGAACCAGTATGGGGGCGAGTCGCAGCGGCTGTGGCCGAGCGGTCACAGCCATCATTGCGTAGGGCGAGCTTCTTCCGCCCGAGCC
The DNA here is from genome assembly GCA_049974845.1 of Anaerolineae bacterium. Lineage (GTDB taxonomy): Bacteria > Chloroflexota > Anaerolineae > B4-G1 > SLSP01 > PWVB01. The sequence continues at coordinate 19,807 of JBNGCP010000058.1, forward strand.
CGACAGCTAACCTCGTAGGCGTGGAAGAGGACACCAGTGTGCATGGTGCCCTTTTTTGCTGTCTGATGCAGGCAGATTCAGGGCGCCTCGGCGGTCGAAGAGTGCTGCACTCAAAAGCCATAGGAGGCGAAGGATGTCATCTCGGGAAAGTCGAGAGGGTAAGGAGAGCTCTGAGGATCCGCTCATACGTAACTTTGTAGCGGATCATCGTGCGGACCATGGGGACGCGCGCGTCGATGTCGCGGAGATCCCCACATCGGTCGTGAAAGAGCTGGAGGCGACCGGGCGAAGTGCTCATGATTTGCGGCTTGCCGTCAAGTCGGATCTTGGGCCCGATGGGCAGTTCGGCGAGCAGTGGCTGTTGATCGACCACGATGAGCTGATGGTGGTGGCGCGCGAGAACGGGAGCGCCCACGAACGCCATCGGTTTTCGCTGGATGACATTGAGGATGCGCAGATTGAGCGATGCGTCGGCAACGGCCTGATGCAGGTCACGGTCGAAAAAGAGCCGCACGTGTTGCTGCACTACTCCAACGATCTGACCGATCGTTTTGGACGCGTCACGCACTATCTTCGCGAGCGGGCCAAGAAGGGACCGGAGACTCCGATTCCGGAGGCGGAGGGCAGCGAGCACGTCTGCCTGAGCTGCGGTCGTTACTTGGCCGATCCGTCGTCGAAAGTCTGCCCCAACTGCATCCAGCGCGGCAAGATCTTCAAGCGGCTGATGCTGGAGGCCAAGCCCTATTGGGGCGCGGTGGCGATCATCATCGTGCTCCTCGTGGCGGGGGCTGGGGTCAACCTGGCGCCGCCGCGGCTGACGAAGACGTTGATCGACGAGGTGCTGTCCGTCGATGGGCGCCCGGAGATGCTGCTGTGGGTGGTGCTGGCCTTGTTGGCCCTGCGCGTGGCCCACGTGGGCATCACGATCTGGCGGAATTGGCTGACGATCAACGTGAGCACCCAGTTCACCGCCGGCCTGCGGGACAAGCTCTTCTCGCACTTGAAGCGGCTGCCCGTCGACTACTTCGACAAGAACCAGACGGGCCGGATCATGACCCGGGTCAATCAGGACACGGGGGAGCTCCAGGGCCTCTTTAGCCAGATGGCCAACCGCGCCCTGAACGTGATGATGGTCTTGGGCATCGGCATCATCCTTTTCACGATGGCCCCCTCACTGGGCCTCTATGTGCTGATTCCGACGCCCTTCGTGCTGGCTGCGGCCTTCTTCTACTATCGCTACATGCGCCCGCACTTCCGGCGCTTCTGGGTTGCTCGATGGCGTCTCAATGCAATGCTGAACACCTTCCTCTCGGGCGTGCGGGTGGTGAAGGCCTTCGCTCAGGAGGATCAGGAGGCGGCCCGCTACCGCCAGCGAAATCAGCGGATGCTGGAGACGCGGCTGCAGGTCAGCCAAGCCTGGGGACGGTTCTTCCCGTTGATCTCCTTTGCGTTCAGCGCCGGTGGCTTGATTATCTGGTACGCCGGTGGGCAGGCTGTGCTGGCGGATGAGATTACGGTCGGCACCCTGATGGCTTTCATCGGCTATCTGGGAATGTTTTACGGGCCGCTCTCGAACCTGACGCAGATCAGCCAGGAGCTCAACCGCTTTATGACGATCTCTCAACGCATGTTCGAGCTGTTGGACGAGGCCGAGCAGGAGCAACCCGACCGACCCGTAGCCAAACCCAACATCCAAGGGTGCATTGCATTTGACCACGTGACGTTTGGCTACGATCCGTATTACCCGGTCATCCAGGACGTCAGCTTCGAGGTCAAGCCCGGAGAGATGATCGGTTTGGTGGGGCATAGCGGTGCGGGAAAGACGACGTTGGTCAACCTGCTTTCTCGCTTCTACGACGTGACCGACGGCGCTATCCGCATCGACGGCGTGGATATTCGCGATCTGTCGATGGAGGAGATCCGGCAGCAGATCGGTATGGTGTTGCAGTCGCCCTACCTCTTCCGGGGCACGTTGGCCGAAAACATCGCTTACGGCAAGCCTGAGGCCACCTACGAGGAGATCGTACGGGCGGCTAAGGCCGCCAACGCCCACGACTTCATCACGGCGATGCCCGAGGGATACGACACCATCGTGGGTGAGGGCGGCAGCGGGCTCTCCGGCGGCGAGCGGCAGCGTATCTCCATCGCACGCGCGATCCTGCACAACCCGCGGATTTTGATCCTGGATGAGGCGACGTCCTCGGTGGACACGGAGACGGAGCGGCAGATCCAGGCGGCGCTGGACGAGCTGGTCAAGGGTCGCACCACCATCGCGATCGCGCACCGGCTGTCAACGCTCTACAACGCTGATCGCATCCTGGTACTCAATGAAGGGAAGCTGGAGGAGCAGGGCACGCCGAAGGAATTGATGGAGAACCGAGGGACCTTTGCCCATCTGGTGGAGATGCAGTCGCAGATGGCGCGCATCGACGGTAGCACGGCGAGTCTATAGGAGGATCTGCATGGCCAAGCCATTTGAAGTTGTCTATCTGGATCCGGACAAAGTGCGGTTTGTGCGGCGGGGCGATACGTTGAGCCTGACCCTCTTTGAGGACGGGGTCAACGTCCACTATCCGCGCGTGATCCTGCGCTCGTGCTTTCCCGTCTCCGATGATAGCGCCTACCTTTCGGTGCGCGACGCCAATGCCGAGAAGCAGCCCGAAATCGGCATCCTCAAGGACTGGACGGCGTTGGACCGAGAGAATCGCGCCGCCGTCGAGGCCGAGCTCAGTCTTTACTATCTCGTCCCGAAGATCACGGCGATCAAGGACATCAAGGAGCAGTTAGGTTTCCTCTACTGGACGGTGGAGACGGACAAGGGCCCGCAGGAGTTCGTGATGCGCAACAGCATCACTCGCAAGACACGCGAGGTCTCCCCGGGGCATTGGCTGCTCATCGACGTAAACGATGCGCGTCACGAGATCGAGGATTTCGAGACGCTGGACGCTCGCAGTCAGAAGCTGCTGGGACGATATCTGTCCATATAGACGTGATTTGGGGAGAACCCGTTTGGACAACAGCTAGCGACGGCGACACCTGTTCTTGGTATCGAGGGTGCCGCATAGGGGCGGCGACCCTCTGGTACGGAAGCGTCGTCTTCCTCCTTTTGATGGGCTGGGAGCGTGCCTCTGAGGCACGCTCCCAGCCGCCCTTTTCGATCGCCGCGAGGCACGAACTCGAGGCCGTTGACAGGGCCCTTGTCCCCCCTACAATGTGACCACGACACTCACCTAGCACAGGAGACACTAAGGAGGCACCATCCATGGCCAAATCGGTCACCATCGAAGACGTAAAGACGATCCTCACCCAGCCGGCGGGCTCGCGGCTGGTCATTGTTAAGGTCTTGACCTCCGAGCCGGGCCTCTACGGCCTGGGCTGCGCCACCTTCACACAGCGCTTCCATGCCGTCCATGCAGCCATTGAGCGGCACCTCAAGCCCTTTGCCATCGGGCGCGATGTCTCGCGTATCGAGGAATTCTGGCAGATGGCGATGGTCCATGGCTATTGGCGCAACGGACCGGTGCTCAACAACGCCATCTCCGGCATCGATCAGGCGCTCTGGGACATCAAGGGCAAGATGGCGGGTATGCCCGTCTATGATCTCCTCGGCGGGAAATGCCGCGAGGCGGCAGCGGTCTATACGCACGCCGATGGTCGCAGCCCTGAGGAGGTCGCCGAGAACGTCCAGAAGTTCATGGACCAGGGCTATCGCTACGTCCGCATCCAGATGGGCGGCTATGGCGGGAGGGCCGAGCGCATGATCAAGCCTGACGGCGCACCGGAGGGGGCCTATTACGACCCCCGTGAGTATTGCCGCCGGATGCTGAAGATGATAGAGCACGTGCGCACTGAGGTCGGCGACGAGGTTGAGCTGCTTCACGATATCCACGAGCGACTCCAGCCCATCGATGCCGTGCGTTTTGCCAAGGACGTGGAGCGCTTCAACCTTTTCTTCCTGGAGGATGCCCTGGCACCGGAGGACATCGATTGGTTCCGCGACATCCGCAGCCAGTGCACGACGCGTCTGGCGATGGGCGAGCTCTTCAACAACCCGCACGAATGGAAGAAGCTCATCGAGGAGCACCTGATCGACTACATTCGGATGCACGTGAGCCAGATGGGTGGCATCACGCCGGCGCGCGCGGCGACGCTCTTTGCCGATGTCTACGGCGTGCACACGGCCTGGCACGGCCCCGGCGACACCTCGCCTGTCGGTCACGCCGCGAACCTGCACCTCGACGTCTGGGCGCCGAACTTTGGCATCCAGGAATGGTGCCGATTCCCGGAACACGTCTACGAGATGTTCCCTGGCTTGCCCGAGGTTCGCGACGGCTACATGTACCCCAACGACAAGCCGGGCTTGGGCATCGACATCGACGAGGAGCTGGCGGCGAAGTACCCGGTGCAGGATACCGTCGAGCGGTGGACGCAGACGCGCTGGCCCGACGGCAGCCCCGCGCGCCCCTGAGTACGCTGACGCGCCCGCACGATCTCGGTCAGCAGGCGCCCGTTAGGGTAGATCATCCATCCCGCCGGAGAGAGCGGCGCTCTCTCCGGCGGCTTTCTATGATTCTTCGCGTCATTTGTCACCGAAAACCTTGACATTCCTCCATCAGCTTTCATAATAGTGGTTTATAGGTTGGTGTTTCTGGCCTGAGTTGGCTTTGAGGCGCAGAGACACCCGGCTGGATGCTCATCCGGGGGGGATGATCAGCCGAGCTACTGATACTGACGGAACTTACTAAAGCCAGCGCGCTCTGTTGTAGAGACG
>JBNGCP010000059.1:0-24206 GCA_049974845.1 Anaerolineae bacterium
ATCGTCGGTTTGACCGTGCCCGCTACTTATCCTGTGTTAAAGTGCAAAGGTAGTGGCAGTAGTTGATGTCACGCCAGAATGTGTAGAATAGCTAAGGTGTACGCCCGGTGCGCGCTTTTGTGCGGGGGGTCGTTGCCTGTGGTCCGACTGTGGCGGGGACCGCCGTAACGCTGACCGTCGTGATTTGGACAGGCACAGTGTTGATGGGCATTGCCCTAAAAAGCATATCCATAATAGGCATATTCTTTGGGGGGAGGCAGATGAAAGGATATACCGGCAAGATACTTCACGTTAATTTGGCCAAACAATCTATCGAGATAGAGGAGCCCGACGAGCTCTTCTACCGGCGCTATCTGGGTGGCTCCGGTCTCATTGCGTATTATCTGCTAAAGGAAGTGGGCCCCGAGGTGGATCCATTGGGCCCTGACAACCTGCTGATCTTTGCGGGGGGACCGATCACCGGCGTGTCCGTGGCGGGTTCCGGTCGAAGTGCCGTGGGGGGCAAGTCGCCGCTCACTGGCGGCTACGGAGAGTCCGACGTCGGGGGATTCTTTGGCGCGGAGCTGCGTCGCGCTGGCTTCGATGCTATTGTGGTGCACGGCCAGGCGGAGAGCCCGGTCTACCTCTGGATCAACGACGGTGAGGTGGAGATTCGCCCTGCCGATCACTTCTGGGGGATGACGACGGCTGCGTGCCAGGAGGCGATCCAGGAGGAGCTGGGGGAGAAGGCGGCGCGGTTTGCCCTGATCGGCCCGGCGGGTGAGAGAATGGTCCACTATGCGTGTGTCATCAACGACCTGAAACACGCCGCCGGACGCACTGGAATGGGCGCCGTCATGGGCTCCAAGAAGCTCAAGGCTGTGGTCGCCCGCGGGCGGACGGCGGTCCCGGTCGCCGATCAGGAGGGTGTCCAGAGCCTTGCGCGCTGGATGGTCACCAACTGGAAAGACAAAGCCTGGTCGATGCACGACCTGGGGACGCCGGGAGGGTTGACTGGCTTGCATAAGCAGGGAAAGCTACCCACGCGGAACTTCCAGGACGGTCAGTTCGAGGGTAACGAGAAGATCGGCGGCGAAGCGCTTCGTGATACGCTGTTGATCGACCGGGGTGGCTGCTTCGCCTGTCCGATTCGGTGCAAGCGCGTCGTTGAGGTCGACGACGAGGACTACCAGGTCGATCCCATCTACGGCGGCCCTGAGTACGAGACGATCGGGGCCTTTGGATCGAACTGCGGGGTCGATGACTTGCGAGCCATCTCAAAGGCGCACGAGATCTGCAATGCCTATGGTCTGGACACAATCACCACCGGGATGGCGGTCTCCTTCGCTATGGAGTGTTTCGAAAACGAGCTTCTCTCGGTGCACGATACCGGTGGGCTGGAGCTCCGTTTTGGTAACGCCGAGGCGATGGTCGCGCTGACGCAGCAGATCGCCGATCGCGAGGGCTTGGGCGCTCTCCTGGCCGAAGGGACGGATGTTGCCGCAGCCAAGATCGGGCACGGTGCGGAGCAATATGCGATCAACGTACACAGTCAACCCCTGCCTATGCACGAGGCCCGCTCCCGCCACGGTCAGGCGTTGGGATATGCTGTTTCGCCCACCGGTGCCGATCATATGCACAACATGTGGGACGAGGGACTGGCGGTGAAGTCGCTGGGCGAAGGATGGAAGGCGCTGGGCGTCTACACGCCTGTTCCGGCCACTGAGCTGCCGGCGGCAAAGGTCGCTGCCTACACCGTCACCGCTCAGGTACAGTGGTTGGACAACGCCTTTGGGATGTGCATGTTCGTTCCATGGACGACGGATCAGAAAGTCGAGTTGATCCGCGCCATCACCGGCTGGGAGACCAATCTCTTTGAGCTTCTGAAGACCTCCCAGCGGCAACTGACGATGATGCGCTTGTTCAATATGCGAGCCGGTTGGAGCCGTGCGGACGACACCCTTCCCGAGCGTCTGTCCAAACCGCACGTCAGCGGTTCGGTCTCGGAGAAGCCGGTGTCGCCCGAGGAGCTTGACGAGGCACTCACGCAGTTCTATGCGATGATGGGCTGGGACCCCGAAACCGGCAAGCCCACCCTTACTAAGCTTCATGAATTGGAGATTGCCTGGGCGGTCGATGCTTGAGGCCATCTCGCCCAACGCACTGGGGCGAGCATCCTGGAGCAAGACGGCGGGGTCCGGTCACCGGACCCCGCCGCGCCCGTTGACGGCCCTGAGGGCTCTGTATCCGTCACGATCGTTGTGGGTACATTTCGTCTCTGGGGCAAGAGCGGGCAGTTTTGGCCCAACGCATCTGATATCCGTCGCCCCAAAGCGGGCCAAAACTGCGAAGGCGTGTTTCGCGTTGGGCAAAGTCAAGCCCACTCTGGCTTGTACTAGGCCTGATCGACAAGCTGCCCCCAACGCGAAGCGAAATACGCCCATCGTTGTCGCGGAGAGGCGTACGCCCTTCCCTGCCAAGCCCCAGACTTTGCTATAATGTGACGACGATGCTCAAAAGCTATGCCATCGGGTTGCTCTTGGGCTTAGGCCTGCTAAGCGTCGCGTGCGCGTTCTCGCCGCTGCTGCCGACACCAACGCCACGTCCGACCGCGACGCCACCCCCACCTACGCCTGTGCCCACCCACACGCTGTGGCCCACGGCGACGCCCCTGCCGCCAGATACCGGCTGGGAGACAGTGCAACCGGGCGTTGAAGTACGGAGCTTGAACGTGCCCGCCGATGAGGCCGTCGAACGCGTGACCATAGCCCGGCTGGATCCGGCCCACGTGCGCTTCCACGTTCTCTACACACCCGGCGTCGCGTACCCGGTGAGCGTTTGGGCCCGGCAGACCGGTGCTCTCCTCGTCGTCAATGGGAGCTATTTCACCGATGAACACATGGTCACAGGACTCACCGTCAGTGACGGGGTGGCCCGTGGTTCGACCTACGACGATTATGCCGGCATGTTCGCGGTGACCGACGACGACCGGGTGACGGTGCGGTGGTTGCGCGCGTGGCCGTATGATCCGACCGAGCCCTTACGCGAAGCCGTCCAAAGCTTTCCCGTCGTGGTCAAGCCTGGCGGTGTGATGGGCTTTCCCGCCGACGGAGACGATGGACGACCATCGCGGCGGATGGTTGTGGCGCAGGATCGCCAGGGGCGCATTCTGTTGCTGATTGCCCCTCGAGGATATCTCAGCCTGCACGCGTTGGCGGCCTGGTTGACGGGGGCGGATTTAGAGATAGACGTGGCGCTCAATCTCGACGGCGGCACGTCCTCTGGATTCTGGATGAGGGTGGGCGGGCCTGTGCCCGTGCCCCAGATCGATTCGCTGGTTCCCGTGCCGGCGGTCATCGCGGTCTTCCCTCGCTGAACGGCGCCCGCACAATGGCGCCTGCGCCCGCCGTTACCCGGTCCCGTGGCTCATCGGTAGATGCGGCACGCGGACATGACTCGGCGCATCGCGATCTTGGGTTGCACTTGTCTGGGTTCTTGAGCCTGGGTGCGAGTCTGCACCGAGCTCTTCAAGGCTCGGATACGACGATCTCGCCCAGTTGGAGCGCATCGCCTAAGGGTCTGCCCTCCTCTGTGATGGGGAGCCGCTCTCCGGTAAGACGGTACATGCCGGCCTTCAGCGTGTAGTCGCCGGGGTTCAGGTTCTCCGGCAGCCACACGCCATAGCGGTCGACGATGTCCTCACCCGCTGCCCAATCTGAGGTTGGCGCGAAACCCGCCTGTGGTTCCATATCTACCTGAGCTACCGGTAGCCCATCGTCGTCAACGAGGTGTACGAAGACCTTGAGCCGTTCCTCCGGCGCCGCGACCGCCGTCCAGAACAGTGTGACGGGCACGATGTCACCGCGGGTGAAGGCCTGGGCGGGGTAGTCATATCCCTTGAGACGGATCGCATCTCCCAGGGTGACGGTTGTGTTGACTGAGGGTCTCGTGCTCAGCGTGCCAGCGCCGTAGCGGGCTAGCCGTATGCTGGTCACCCACGTATCGGTAGCTTTGAAGGCGTGCTGCGCTAGGTGGCGTTCGATATGGTGCTCTGGATCGGATTCGCCGTCGCCCCAGAAGAGCACAAAGAGGCGCTCTTCCCGATGTCGGCTCACCCGTGACGCGACCCAAGCCTCGGCCTCAGCTTCTGTCGGACGGTAAGGTGCCGGATAGACGGGAAGGGGCCCCTCATAGTAATAGGTAAAGACCTCCCACTGATTGGGAGCGTTGAGGAGGATGGCATCGCCATCCTGTCCCTCGTCGCGGATTAGGGCTGCGAGGCCGCGATAGTCGTCACGCTGATAGGCCGGGTTTGTGTAAAGGTGCCCTAGCGACGCAGCTTGTGCGTGGAGCAGCACGGTCACCAGAACTGCGCCCAGCACCCACCGCGGCCTGGACAGACGCCGATCCCATCGGCCCTTAAGGCATACGCCCAGTGCGACAGCCAGCGGCGCCACGCTCACCATCAGAAACTTGAGGTAGGCCGGTCGGTAGATACCCGCTGCCGCGATCACGCCCGGCGGCGTGAGCGCCATCCCTAGGGCTGCCCATAGGGCAAAGCGTTTGGACGCCGATCTCGCGCGCAGCGCAACCACCAGGGCCAAAAGCCCCAATAGGACGGCTGCCCCGAAGAGACTGAGGGGCAGCTGCTCTGGCATGGTGATGCCCACCAGGAGCGTCTGAATCAATGAGGGCAGGGCGGCGCCGGCGTTCAGGTCCGGCGGCTGCCAGCCGCTGGCGCGGAGTGCGATAGGTGCCCAGGGAAGAAAGAGGGCTCCCCCGATGAGATGGGCAAGCACCCACGCTCCGAGCCTTCGCCGGAATCGAGACGTGCCACTGACCCAGGCGAGGCCAAAGGCTAGGTTCAAGCCCAACAGGGCAAAGAGGTACGCATAGTGTGTGTAGAGGCCGGCGGCGATACACAACGCAAAGAAGAGCGTGAGGCTGGCTCCCTGTTGCTTCCCGCTTCGATGGGAGCCATCGTCCACCAGCCGAGCGCCAAGCCATAGCGTCAGCGCTGAAACGAGGCCCAACTGCGCGTACATGCGCGCCTCCTGGCTGTAGTAGATAGCCAGGGGGTGAACTGCCGCAATCAGAGCCGCGCCCAGGGCAGCCGACCAACCGGCGGCGCGTTGTGCGGTCGACGTCGCAATGGCCACGGTCAGGACGCCGAGAAACGCCGAGTAACTGCGGAGGGCAAACTCCGACTCTCCGGTCAGCGCACGCCACAGCCGCAGCAGAAGATAGTATCCGGGCGGGTGTACGTCGCCTGCCGCCCCTTCGATAATGAGCCGGACGGGGCGCTCTACGAGGCGGGCGGTGTTGCCTTCGTCGTTCCAGAAGGACTGTGCGTCGAGCTTATAGAAGCGCAGTCCGGTCGCCAGCAGCAGGATCAGCAAGAACGGCGCCCAACGTAGCAGCGATCGCCATGGCCTCGCCCTGGACGGTTGGCGGGTATGCGACGGTCTGGGGCTCATGGAGCGCCAGGTGCAGACTCCGGTGCCCTCTCCTGGCCGAGAGCCTGCCAGATTTTGTCTTCCGGAACGGCGCCGCGGCGGATCAACAGAGGAGGATCGGCCACGCAGTCGACAATCGTGGACGGTACGCCGTAGGGAGGTGGACCGCCGTCGAGAATGAGCGCGATGCCCTCCTCAAAGAAGATCGCGGCTTCCTCCGCCGTAATGGCCGGTGGATAACCGGACCGGACAGCTCCGGTGATCAGGAAGTATCCTCCTAGGGCCTCGAGCAGAGGCGCGAGCGGCGGATAGGCCGCTATGCGCACGGCGATGGGATAGGCTCTGGCATGCGCCGGCAACGACGCTGCCGGCGGCAGAATGAGCGTCAAGGCGCCCGGCCAGAAGCGCTTGGCCAGGCGCAGGGCTGTGACGTTCGGGCGCGTCAACTCCGCCATTCTGTCGATGCTGTCAATGAAGAAGGGTAGTGCGGGCTCTCGTCTTCCTCCACGCACGGCATAGAGGCGTTTGATGGCGGCTTCGCCCCTCATCACTGTGGCAAGTCCGTAGACCGTGTCGGTGGGGACGACGATGATCTCCCCAACCTCCATCAGCGATGCCGCCCGGTCGATGGCCTCTGCGCTTCGTACGGACAGGATAGGCGTGGTCAGGATGAATCCTCCGCTAAGATAAGCTGTTCCAGGATAGCCGCAGCGCCATCTTCTCCCACTGAGGGCGCGGTCCATGCTGCTGCCTGCTTTACCCCGGTGGTGGCGTTCCCCATTGCTACGCCGGTACCGGCCCAACGGATCATCGACAGATCGTTCTCTTGATCGCCAACGGCCAGTGTGGCTTCGCGGGGGACACCAACGTACTCGGCGAGCCAGGCTAGGGCGCTCCCCTTGTCCACGCCCTTCGGGACGACCTCGACGAACTGCGCGTGTGAGCGCACCACCTCTGCCTCCTGACCAAAGCGGTTGTTGAGGAGCTGGCCCATATCGGGGATCCTGTCTGGATCCGCGACAAATAGGACTTTATCGGCTTCGTGATGCTCGAGCACCTGCTCCAGATCCGGCCTGATCTCCGGATTTGGGCCCAAGAGCTGCTCGTAGAAGCGCAGGGGATAACGAGGTTCGTCGATATAGAGCTGACCATCAGCGTACAGGATCCTATGCCAGCCCTCTGTCTGTCCAAGCGCCAGGGCCGCGTGGGCGTGGTCCTGGGGAAGGGTGACGCGGCGCAGCACGTCGGTGTTGAGTCCCTGGATCCATCCGCCTTGGTAGCAGATGAGGGGCATCTCGATGCCGAGATCCCGAGCGTAACCAACCGTTGCCGAGAACATCCGCCCCGTGGCCAGCGTGACCTTGACACCGCGCCCAACCGTCGAGGAAAGTGCTTTCCTGACGCGGGGGCTGATCCGCTGATCGCCATCCATGAGAGTGCCATCTAGGTCAAACGCGATAAGCTGAATCATCATGTACTCAGTCCCACGATGGAAGGTCACGGTTGCCCCGCGCTATGGCCGCCGCCTTCGTGCGGCGGCTGCTCCAGAGCGCGGCTACTGCATCAGCAGAATCGACACTACGGCGGCCCAGAGTCCTCCCACAGCAGCGACGAGGCCACTCCACAGGAAATACGAGAGGGGACGTTCGCGCTTGTAGAAGAGGATCCCTAAGGTGCCGTTGACGACAAAGAAGATGGTGCCAACCAGCGCAAAATAGAACACCCGCGAAGCCTGGCCGATCAGCAACGGTTCGCCGTTGGGCTTGAAGCGTAAGGCGACCTCCGCAGGGAGAAACGGATAACGCCAGCAGAGCAAGCCCACCAATAGGACGAGACCGGCGAAACTCCCCACCAGCATGCCCAGCGCCCATCGATCGCGCCAGATCGACCAGCGGAGGAAACCGGGTCGCGTTGATCGCTCCTCCACTTCCTGCGTCGGGCCCATGGCCAGGCGCTCGTGCAGGGCGGGAAGGAACTCGTCGAAGTCCGCGGGGGAGATGCCATAGGCCATGCCCTTAGTCTGCAGGATGATCTGTTTCTTGGGTCTCTTTGTCGCGTAGAAGAGAATGGGATCGAGCTCTGCGCTGCCGTTGTCTGCCGCCGCTTCGGTTGTCGCATCGCTGTCTCCGGCCTCGGAGTTCGAGCCGGCCTCGGAATCCGAGGCGCCCTGCACTGTGGTAGCTGTGTCGGCCGAGCCGTCAGACGCGCGCTCGCCGGCCTCGATGCCCGATGCCCGGCCTAAGGCTACAAAGTAGCCCGGCCAGCGCAGGCTAGGGCGCACGCGAAGCTGCTGGAGCCTGGCGCCGGAGACCACGTCCTGAACGGAGCCCATGGGGACCTGGTGCTCGACGGGTCCCCAGTGGATGGTCAGGGCATTGCGATCGAGCTTATAGCTGGCGTTGATCAACCCCCACAGTTGGTAGAGGACGCGGATCGCGAGGGCAAGTGTCAGACAGGCGCCGAGGCCCAGCAGAAAGACTCGCAGGGAGAGCGGGGCCATAACGGCTGCGACGATGAGCCCAACCGTGCCCCCAATCAAGATCACCGCGATGGCTAACCCGACAATCCAGCCGGTGCGGACGTCGACTCGCCACGTATTATCCATGTTGGGCAGTCTGACTAGAGCTCTTGTCTGGACTCGAGGGCGCGTGAGAGCGTCGTCGCGTCGGCATACTCCAGATCGCCGCCGACCGGCAGTCCGCGACCCAATCGTGTGAGTCGCACGCCCAGCGGCCTAAGTCGCTGGACCAAATAGGCCGCCGTGTAATCGCCCTCGCTCGTGGGATTGGTGGCCAGGATGACCTCACGGATGTCGCCTTCACGCACCCGCTTTTCGAGCTCGGCGATCCGCAGATCCTCGGCAAAGATGCCCTCCAGGGGCGACAGCGCGCCGTGGAGGACGTGATAGACCCCTCGATAATCCTCGGTGCGCTCCAACGAGAGGAGGTCCATGGGTTCCTCGATAACGCAGATCAGCTTGTGGTCGCGCATCGGGTCCGCGCAAACGGGACAGGGATCCTCTTCCGTGACGTTGTAGCAGATTGAGCAGAAGCGCGTGTTCTCCACGAGGCCCTTCAGCGACTCGGCAAGCCGCAGGGCGAGCTCGGACTTGCCCCGCAAGAGAAAGAAGGCAAGGCGGGAGGCGGTCTTTGGCCCAATCCCGGGTAACTCGGAAAAGGTCTCGATCAGCTCGGTGACTGAGGGGGGGACAGCAGCACTTGGCATCGCCTAGGACCCAGGTTCTCGGTCTTGGATCTACAGACCCGGAATGTCCAGCCCCCCGGTCAGGGCTGACATGCGATCGGCGACCATCGCCTGGGCCTTTTCAATAGCTTCGTTGACGGCAGCCAGGACCAGATCCTGAAGCATTTCCACGTCGTCTGGATCCACCACTTCGGGATCAATTTCGATGCGTTGAACCTCCAGAGCCCCGTTGATTGCGACGGTCACCATACCGCCGCCAGACGGGACCTCGAGGACTTCCTGGTTCGCTTCTTCCTGTATACTCTGCATCTGAGACTGCATCTGTTGGACCTGCCGCATGAGGTCCTGGGGGTTCATCTGCCCTCTGCCATAACCGCCTCTTCGACGAGACATTGTATCTCCTTGGATGATCTGGATGTTAGTCGTTCACCTTCGCGACCGCGCCGAGTTCCTCCTGGGCGCGTCGAATAAGCTCATCTTCCTCCAGCGAGATGTCACGCGCTTTGCTCGCCGAGGCCGACCCCGTACGCTGCGCGTCGGAAGTGCCTTTGGTGCCCAGCGTGGCTTTCACGCCCGGCGTGGCCTGTACGCCCCCGCGTTGTGCAGCTTGCCAATCCTCCTCCAGCAGGCAGCGGACGGTGATCGGGCGTCCGGCGGCACGCTCAAGGATCTCCTCCACTTTGCTCAGATTGCCCGTTTCTGCGACCTTCCCGCAGTGGAAGGTGTGCTTGAACGCCAGCACGAGCCGACCTTCGCTATCGGTGCCGCCGACGTCGGCGTCGCGAAGCAGGGCGCCCAGCATCACCGGTTTGATCTGTTGGATGATGTCGGACCACTTGCCTTTGATCGCCTCCACCAGGCCCGGTTCGAGGCGCCCTTCGGCGTCCTGGTCTCTCGTCGCGTCGGGCTGAGCGTCGCTGGTGGTCGCGGTCGTCGGAGCCTCGGCAGCCTCATCCTTCGATGGACCCGGTGATGCTTCTTCCGGTCGTTCGCGCGTTTGATTGACGGCGAAGCTCGGTGATCGCGCTTCCTGCTTGGCTGACCGACCTTCTGCCTCACGGGAGGTGCCGGCGGTCGGCTTGGGTTCTGTGGCTGACGCGGCAGACGCGGTAGCCTGAGTGCCGCCAGCCTGCACGACGCTTAAGGGCTGACGCGTAGCCCCAGGCCGTAGCGCAGCTTCCACAAAGGCGAGCTCCAAAGGCAATTGCGGCTGCCAACCCGTCCGCTGTTTGGACGCCGCTTCGCTGAAGTGCCGGACCGCCTCCACCAGGCAGTCAGGATCGGCTCTTTGGGCCATCTCTGCAAACGTCGAGCGCTCCTCTTCTGTCGGATCGGTCCAGGTGTGGCCCGCCCCGAGCCGCATAAGCAACAATCCCCGCAGAAAATCGGCGGTCTGGCGGGCGAGCTGGCGTGGATCCGCTCCGCCGTCGACCGCCTGGTTGATAATCTTCAGCCCTTCCGAGAGATCCTCGTCCACCCACGCGGCCAGGAGCGACCGCACGACCTCGCGCCGCTCTGCGCCCAACATCAGCCGAACGTAGTCCGCCGTGATCGATCCGCCGGCAGACATCTGATCGAAAAGGCTGATGCCATCGCGCATACTCCCGGTCGCGGCTCGCGCGATGAGCTCCAACGCCGCGGGCTCCGCTTCGACGCCCTCGGCTTCTGCTATCGTCTCCAGGCGATCGACGATTGCGTCGACCGAAATGCGGCGAAACTCGAAGCGTTGACAGCGTGAGAGGATCGTCTCTGGGATCTTGTGGACTTCTGTGGTCGCCAGCACGAAGATGACGTGCTCCGGCGGTTCTTCCAGCGTCTTCAGGAGTGCGTTGAAGGCGGGGGTAGACAGCATGTGGACCTCGTCGATCACATAGACCTTATAGGTCGCCTGAGTCGGACGAAACCCCACTTTTTCGAGGAGATCACGAATGTTATCTACCCCGGTGTTCGAGGCGGCGTCGATCTCGACAAGATCCATCAACCGCCCCTCATTGATGGCGGTACAGATCTCGCAACGATTGCATGGACGCTCTTCTGCCGGCGCTTGGCAGTTCACGGCCTTGGCGATCAGGCGTGCCGTCGTTGTCTTGCCGATGCCGCGGGGTCCCGCCAGCAGGTAAGCATGGTGGATATGCCCTGTCCGCAGGGCATAACGCAGGGTCTTGACGATATGCTCTTGGCCTACAACGTCGTCAAATGACTGTGGGCGCCATTTGCGGTACAGCGCTTGCCCCATCCATGCCTCCTCTAATCAAGAGGTAGTCTATCACGGATGCTACGCGGGGCAAGCACTTGGGTCATCCGAGCAGGGTGTTCGTGCCGATGGCGCGGTGACTGACGGTCTGTGACAAAGCAAAACCGGGGGTGTCCCAGAACCCCCGGTTTCTCAGAAGGAGGAGAATCTTTGCCTACGGCCCCCAATTCCGTATTAGACACAATATACTGTTTTTATACCTTTTTAACTTGACGCTAACCTGACGTTTCCCTGACGCTATGGCGTTGGTGGCCCGTTCAGAGAGGGCGAAGCGCCGTTGCAGGTCGATGAGCGATGATGCGGGCGCCGCGTCCGCTTCGATCAGCCCTCTTGCGCCGCCCGCGAGCGCAGTTGCCCACAGCCCGCACTGATGTCCGTGCCGCGGCGCAGCCGCAGCGTGTAGGGCACGTGCCGGCGATCTAGCGTGTTGGTGAACGCCTCAACGCGATCCGGCGGAGAGGGCCGTCCAGAGTATCCCTCTATCGGATTTAGGGTGATGAGATTGACGTGAATCAACATCCCTGCCACTCTGGCGGCGAGGGCGCTGGCCTGCTCGGGAGTATCGTTCACGCCATCAATCAGCGTCCATTCCAGCGTCACCTGCCGATTCGTTTTGTCAATATAGGCCTGAATGGCGCTGAACAGCGTGTCGAGATTGTACTTGCGGTTGATGGGCATCAGCTTGTTGCGGAGCTCGTCCGTCGCTGCGTGCAAGGAGACGGCCAGGTTGACCTGCGTGTCCTCGTTAGCAAAGCGATGGATGCCGGGAACCACACCGGCTGTGCTGACCGTCATACGCCGTTGGCCCATCTGGAAACCCTCAGGATGCATCAAGCGGTAGAGCGCAGCCATCGTGTGATCATAGTTGAGGAAAGGTTCGCCCATGCCCATAAAGACCACGTTCGTGAGTCGCTGATTCTGAGCCTGAAGCTCTCGCTCGAAGTGCAGAACCTGGGCTACAATCTCACCACTGGTGAGATTGCGACGAAGCCCCATCTGTCCGGTGGCGCAGAACAGACAGCCGATGGCGCATCCCACCTGCGTGGAAACGCAGGTTGTGCGGCGATCGATGTAGCGCATGAGGACGACCTCAACCTGCTGCCCGTCACGCATCTCCAGGAGATCCTTACGTGTCTCTCCATCGATGGATTCCTGCACGGACACGACCTCGGGCACATAGAGATCCGCCTCTGCCTCCAGTCTGGCCCGGAGTGCCTTGGGGAGTGACGTCATCTCGGAGATCCGAGTCGCCAGATGCCTATAGAGCCACGTCCAAATCTGATCGGCGCGATAGCGCGGCTCGCCCCATCCGGTTACTATAGACTCCAGCTCGTTGAGGGTAAGGTCGTAGAGATTCGGCTTAGACTCTGTCATAGACTTCCTGCTTCCTGTATCGTGGAACGTGTCAGCGTGACCAATCGGCGTTCCCCACGTCACCTAGCGCCCCGCGGCCTGCCAGGCATCCACCAAAGCCGGCAGATCCTCAAAGATAAGGCTAGGGCGAATCGGTCCCCGGGCCGCCTCATCTCGTTTCGAGATTCCCGTCAAAACCAGTGCTGTGGGCATGCCCAACCGGACGCCGCCGAGGATGTCGGTGTCAAGCCGGTCGCCGATCACCAGGGTCGTCTCCGGCGTCGTGCCCATGCGGGCCATCGCCTGTTGATAGAGGGGGGGCGAGGGCTTGCCCACGATGGTGGGCGCGATCCCGGTCGCGGCCTCCAGCGCTGCGATCTGCGCGCCGTTGCCCGGCGCCAAGGAGGACTCCATAGGAAAGGTCAGGTCTGGGTTCGTGCCTACGAACGTCGCGCCGTTGAGGATCAACCGCGTCGCCGTCGCCAACTTCTGCCACGTAAGCTCCCGGTCCCATCCCACGACGACGACGTCGACGTGGGCCGTGTCCGGATCGTCGCGATAGGCAAGGCCATGGGATCTCAGCGCCTCCCGCACACCGGCCCCGCCCATCGCATAGACCGCTGCCCCGGGGCGTAGCTCCGCCACGTAACGGGCTGTGGCGACTGCGGAGGTGAGCACGTGATCTACGGTGGTGCGGACGCCCATACCTTGCAGCTTGTCGACGTACTCCTCCGGCGTGTGGCTTGAGTTGTTCGTGACCATGACGTGCTCGAGCTCCAACTCGCGGATCAGCTTGAAGAAACGTGGGAGCCCGGGGAGGGCTTGCTTCCCTCGCCACAGTACGCCGTCCATATCACAGATGAGTCCCCGAATCTCACCGAAGTCATGTGCTCGGTCGCGAGTTCTTGTGGCGTCGCGGAGTTGGTGATAGACCTCCGGGGTATCCACATCGGCCAGGGCTTGCGCCTCGGCGATGGGAAGGTAGACGATGTGCTCCTTGTGACGGTTGAACAGAGCCCTGCCTCCCACGTCGCCGGAGAGTTGACCAAGCTCCGCGAAGAACTTCTCCGCAAAAAGCACCGGTGCGCCGCGCTGTCCCTGCTCGGTTCTCGGAACGATAATCTCCGCACGGCCCTCTTTCCACTGCGCCACGAACCTTTGGAGAAGCTGTGGGGTGATCATCGGCTGATCGACGGGGAGGAAAATCGCGGCCTTGGTCTGCGGCGGCAGAGCTGCGACACCCACGTTCACGCTGCTGCTCAAGCCCTCTCTCCAGCGGTAGTTCTGCACAATCTGAACGGGCCTGGAGTCCAGCAGGGGAATGACGTGATCGGCCGCGGCGCCCACAACGACCACCACCGGATCCAGCCCCGCCATCCATGCTGTGTCCGCAGCGTGGACGATCAACGGGCGTCCCTCCCAGGTGAGCAGTTGCTTGGGACGTCCGAAACGCGTGGATCCGCCTGCAGCGAGCACGACGGCGGCGACGGTGGTGTTAGGCATTGGACCAGGCATTCAGCACAGAACCTCAGGTATCATAGATCGGTGAACAAAGAACCCCACGGCTCATTGTACTGGCTAACAGGTCGGCGACAAGGCCCTTGACCAGCACAACACTGCCCTGCCGGCAGTTCTTGCCGGCAGGGCAGTGGGATGGAGCTATGGAATTCGTCGCCTAGACCTTGGGCTCCCTCACGTTAGGGGCCCAACGGCGCTGACTGCTAGGATTCAGAATGCGAGAATGCTGCCTCCGAAAGTCACCGAGACAAAGCTCTGGCGGGCTTCGTGACTGCGAACGCGAGGAGGGCGCTAGGCCACGAAGGATCCTCGTCCCTGATGCGCTCGGACGTAGCCCTCCTTTCGGAGCAGCGTCACAGCCTTGCGCGCGGTCAGGCGGCTGATTCCGTATTCCGCTGCAAGCTGCCGCTCAGAGGGCAGTCTGTTCCCCACCTCGAGCTCACCATCCTCAATCGCCTCGCGAAGCTGATAGTAGAGTTGTCTATATAAGGGAATGGGGCTGTTGGCGTATAACATGTTTCCTCCCAGTCAGGTCGTTGATCACATGCGCCCAACCATTTAACCTCAATGAGCTTTCGAAGACCTCAAAAAGCGCGGGTTGAACCTGACAAAAACCTTCCAATCTGCCAGCGAGTGATTGTGGTATCAACGGGGAATGTTATACTGAGGGTCCGACCGGCGTTTAGGATGATGCGTGCGTTCGTGTCAACGATGATAGAGGCGAAGATGTCAAAGCAAAAGAAGACGGCACCGGTGCCACAGCGGGCTAGGTGGTTGATCTGGGCAATCGCAGCGGGGCTTTTGGTTCTTCTGGCCTCCGCTTTCATCAGGTCGTGGAACACCAACCGCACGCTACGAGCGGAGCTTGCGGAGTTGCAGCCGATGGCGACCGCGGCGATGGAGGAGCAGGAAGCTCTAAAGACACGGCTGGCCTATGTCCAGACGGACGAGTACGTTGAAGCTTGGGCTCAGGCGCATGCCGGCATGGCGCGCTCTGGCGAGACGTTGGTAGTTCCGATCGCGACGACCCCGACGCCCACGCCCTTGCCTCTGCTGCTCGAGACGCCCACACCAACGCCTACACCATCGCCTTTTTGGTCACAATGGTGGCAGACACTGGTGGGGGATTGACCGAGGTGTCTGCTTCAGCGCACGAACCGCTGCCTGATTTTGAGGCGACTTGTGAGGTCGCCACGGACATCGCCCGGGAGGCGGGCGCCTTGATTCGCGAGCGCTTCGGCTCGGGGATGCGGGTCGACTACAAAGGTGTGGTCAATCCTGTCACCCAGGTGGATACGATGGCGGAGGACCTCATTCGGGCACGTCTGCAAGAAGCCTTTCCTGACCATCACATTCACGGTGAGGAGTCGGGCGGCGACGGCTGGGATGCGGAATCGCTCTGGCTGGTGGATCCTCTCGACGGTACGAACAACTTCGCGCATGGATTCCCACATTTCTGCGTCTCTCTGGGGCTGCGTCTCGGCGGCGATGTGAAAGTGGGCGTCGTCTTCGACCCGCTACGTGATGAGATGTTCGCTGCATGGCGCGGTGGCGGCAGTACGCTGAACGGTGTGGCCATCCATGTTTCGGTGTCTCAACCTCTATCCGAGGCCTTTCTGGCGACCGGTTTCCCGTATAGCCGTCGCGTCGCGGCCTTCAACAATGCTCGCATGCTCGATCATTTCCTGCGCCGCTCTCAAGGGGTCCGTCGGGCGGGTTCCGCAGCGCTCGATTTGGCTTACCTCGCGTGTGGGCGCTTCGATGGCTATTGGGAACCGGGGTTGAGCCCGTGGGATGTCGCTGCCGGCATGCTGCTCGTCGAGGAGGCCGGTGGGCAGGTGACGGACTTCAACGGAGGACGTGACCGGCTGCACACCGGAGAGGAGGTGGTGGCCAGCAATGGGTTGATCCATCGCGAGATGTTGGTCGTGCTGCGACAGGGTCCAGCCGCGCCTCACCCCGACTTTCCGGCGTTGGTCTCCTGATGTCCATCGTATAGCCGGGTTTCGAGGCTCTCGGCGATTCTGCGATCGGTCACCGCCATGGGTAGCTCCCGTAACGCCTCAAGGGTGGCCCACGTGAAGTCCTGACATTCCCTGCAGATCGGCTTACCGCTCTCCAGTCCGCAGAGATACGCGTAAAGCGTGATGCGAAAGTGGGTGTAGGCGTGCTCGATGACGGTCAATTGTTCTCCGACCGCGATCGTGATGTCCATCTCCTCCTTGAGCTCCCGTCGCAGCGCCTGCGGTAACGTTTCGCCCTCTTCACGTTTGCCGCCGGGAAACTCCCACAGTCCCCCGAGCATCGCGTCCTCAAGACGCTGCGCCACCAACACCTCTGGCGCTTGGGTGCAAGCAGCATCTCGCAAGATAACCGCAGCTGTCACGTCGTAGTGGGGTGTTGCCTTACGCGCTTTCGGGGCCGGATAGGACGCTTGCTCCCCGAGCTCGCGGGCCCGGCAGAGATCGTGCCACGGGCAGAGGAGACAGCGCGGCACGCGAGGGGTGCAGAGGGTAGCGCCAAGCTCCATCAACGCCTCGGCGAAGGCGCCGGGTCGTTCCTCGTTCATCCAGAGCCTGACAGCCTCTTCCAGGTCGCCCCGTCCCGGGCCGGCCATGGCGAGCACCCTCGCCATCACGCGTCGCACGTTGCCGTCCACGGCAGGGGCGGGTATGCCGAAGGCGATGCTGGCGATGGCGCCGGCTGTGTAGGGGCCGATGCCTGGAAGCGAACGCAGCGCAGCGACATCTGCCGGCACCCGACCGCCGTGCTCGGTCATCACCTCTTGGGCGGCACGATGTAGGGCGCGCGCTCGCGAGTAGTAGCCCAACCCCTCCCAGAGCTTCAGCACATCTTCCTGGGACGCGCTGGCGAGGGACGCCAGGGTGGGGAAGCGCTCCAGGAAGCGCTCGTAATATCCGATGACGGTATCAACCTGCGTCTGTTGCAGCATGACCTCGGCGACCCACACCCGATAGGGTGAGCGATCGTGTCGCCAGGGTAGGTCGCGGGCCTGTCTCTCAAACCAGGTGAGAAGCCGCTCTTGTGCCTCCTCACGATGCGCGAGCAGGTGCGCGCGTTGGTTGGTGCTAAGGGGCATAGCGCGGGAATCCACCGGCGTAGGGGCTGTTGGGGCAGCCAGCCGTTCTGTTACGTTGCTGTGTCACTACTGCGCCGCGACCACGTTGGAAGCGGGAGCCGTCATATGGACCCAGACCCACGTTCCCGGATCGGCGTCGCTGCTATAGACGACGTTGGCGTCGGTTGGCGTGTGGGGCGTTGTCCACTCGAAGAGCCATTTGGCGTCTGAGATGGACAGGTTCACGCAGCCGTGACTACGGGGAAAGGCAAAGCTGTTGTGCCAGTAGGCCGCGTGGAGGGCATATGCCCCATTGAAGTATTGGGTCCACTCGACGTCCTCCAGATAATACCAGGCCGGGTTCTCGGGATCGACATCCTGGTTCCGCATCGGCGTGGTGGGATACTTGCCCCAAATGCGCGTCAGGCCGTTGGGCGTCCATGTGCTGCTGCGCCCCGAGGACATCAGGGTGGCAAAGACCATCCGGTCGCCCTCATACGCAGCCAAGGTCTGCTCGTACGTGTTGATCTCAATCCATCTTTCGTCAGGTCCCACCCTGTCAGGTCGCGGATCGACATCGACGCGTGAGGTGTATGACTGCTCGACCCACTGGTCGGGCCCCACCATATACCAGAGCTGGTCGCCCATCGGTTCTTGGGCAAACATCGTGATGCGATCGTAGCGCTGCAATAACACGTCTTCGCGCTGAGGCCCGCCCGGTATGCTGGAGGCATAGACATCGCGGTTGATCCATCCGAAGGCGTACTCAGGCTGTGCGCTCAGCAAGACTCCTCGGAAGTAAGAGGGCCGCGTGAAGGCGAGATGTTGCTCCCTGATGAACTCGTCGGGATTGATCTCATACCAGATTTCGCCATTGTAGTCCACACTCCCCATCACGCTGACCCAGTTGTCACCGGCATAAAATTCGCGGACCGGTGGTAGATCTGCATTAGCCTCCTCGGGGTGCCGGTAGGTCGCGGCGGGTAGTGAGCGAACGTAGGCGAAGGTGTACGGTGTGATCGCGCCATCCGGTACCTCGATCTCCTCGATCGCGAGCTCGGGGAGCGGGTCGGGCAGCCGCGCCCGCAGGTACTCCAAGCGCACCTGGCGGGCGCCCGGTCCGTAGGGAGGGCAGCGTGAGGGCTCTCGCTTGATGAGATTTGCGCTGCACACGTAGCCCCCGGCGACTTCATCGGAAAAGAGCGGGAGCCGACGCTCTTCCAGGAAAGCGGGCCCGAGTGGTGCAGCATGGGTCGGCGAGGGGATGGCAATGCAAGCCGAGATGACCAGCGTGAAGATAACAAACCTTAGACGTAAGCTACAGGAGTGTGCTTGCATCGTATGTTGACGTATCTTGACCATAGCGATATCGAACGAGCCCAGCGCTCCTGGCAGAGCCGCTGCCGGGTTAGGATCCTCAACTATAAGAACGTGCCATCCATTATACCATGATTCAATGCACTGTCCTTCGTCGCATGCCATCGGGCCCCGTTTCAGGAGTGGGGTGAATCGTCACCCTGAACGTGCTCCATAGCGTGGGGGCGTGAAGGATCTCGCACGAGGGTTCCCGACTCGGATGGAAGGGCTCCCTTGACCAGCAGTCGTCCCCATCTACAAACGCATACTCATTCTTAACTCTCTTGCAACGAAATTCCTTGTACTCTATAATCAGAGATGACACGTAAGGTGGGAGAATGCCTATCCTCGACGAAGCGGTTGCAGTTCTTACGGAATCGCCGGGAAATCTCGTCTATTTCCTGGTGACGCTCTTTGCGCTCCAGCAGGCCTTTGTCTCGGCTCTGACGGCAGTTCGCGCTGCTCCGGGGCGGGTGTTGGCCCGTCGCTGGATGTGGGCTGCTGGCGGGTTGCTGGCGGCTAGAGTTGTCTTGATCATCGTCGGCCTTCTCGGCGTGATGGGTTTGCTGGCCCCCGCTGATGTCTTGCCGTCACTGGAGCGCTGGGTTCTGGTCCTGACCGCGTTGGTCTTGGCGTGGGCCGCCCTCCTGAGCTCGACGCCCAGACCCTGGCACACGCCTGTCCTGCTGGGTCTCTTGGGCGTCACCGCATTGGCTTACGGCGCGGGCATCCTGCTGCGTTACGGCGCCGAGGGCGGCGCTGAACTCCTCAGGGGGCCGGTTCTCTGGGAGCAGATTGGGGTCCTCCTGGCCTTTACGCTGACGGCGATCCTGACGCTTATCAGTCGGCCCGAAGCATGGGAGTGGGTGCTGGGTATTGCCCTTTTCTGGCTCCTCGGTACGGTGGCCCAGCTGATGTGGGGTGACCCGCTGGTACCGATGGATGGATGGCAGCGCCTAGCCTCGTTGGTCGCGCTTCCTCTCCTGTCCGTCCTCGTTCATCACCAGTTGCTGGAGCGCGAGGGCCACTTGGCGCCTCAGGTGTCGCTTTCGGACCAAGTTCCGCTGGCGGAGATCGTGCAGCGGGTCGGAAGTGCGCGGGATCTCGACTCCGCGTTGATCCTCGCCTCGTCAAGACTGGCGGAGCTGCTCGGTGTGGAGATCTCTGCGGTGGCGCTCCGTTCGAAGGAGGAGGAGGAGGACGCCGTGCAGGTTGTGGCGATTCATCCTCCGACGGCAGCTCAGATGGAGCCGCCGCGTCTGCGCTTGGCCGACTACGACGGGCTGCGTGTGGCTTTTGAGGAGGGTCAGACGGCCGTTGCCACGCAGAGCTCCGATGAACCGTGGATGGCCTCCCTCTACCAAGCTCTTGGCTTTGAGGAGCCGCGTCCGTTGGCAGTGCTTCCGCTTCGACGTCAGGGCCGCAGTCTCGGCGTGCTGATGCTGGGAGGGCCTCCTGGCGGAAGACGCTGGCGAGAGACGGATCTACAGACCGCGCATCAGGTTTCGGAGCTCCTGGCAGAGGCCATTGCGTCCGCGAGGGCGAAGGGTGTGGGTGTGGGGGTTCGCTCAGCGGAGGCCCGAGCGCCCGATGAGGACCGTGATCGGCTCGTCAAGGCTCTCGGCCAGGCCAAGAAGCAGATAGATGCGCTCAATGCGCGTATCAAGGCGCTGGTGCAGGAAATTAAAGCCCGTGATGAGGAGATCCTGGCCCTAAACACTGAGGCAAAGTCCCGCTCCCCCAAGGCCTCTGAGTCGGAGCTGACCGTCTGGCAGAATGAGGTGCGCCAGCTTGCCGATGAACAAGAAGCTGCCCAAAGAAAGATCGAGGAGCTGACCGCGGATCGCAATCTCTTGCTGGATGAGCGGGCCCGCCTTACCGAGGAGCTTCTTGAGGTCCGGCATACCCTTGAGCGTATCGAATCGCATCGCGATAGCCTTGAGGAAGAGGTCGCCAACCTTAGGTCGCAGCTGCAAGCGGGCGCGGAGGCTGTGCGCGTCGGCGCTGCGCCGCTGCTGTCTTCCAACGAAGCAGCAGCGGCAGGATCGCAGCCGCCCGAGGGCCCGCAAGGCGTCGTTGGCCTCGTCATTGCGGATGAGGATGGACAGATCACCATGGCCGATGCACTGGCACGTCGCATGTTGCGTCTGCCGGTCGGTGATGCTGTGGGGATGCCCATCAATGGTGCGTATCCGGACAGCCGTTGGAGTCAGACCATCGACGACTTGCTCTCGGAGACCAACGGGAACGGCCCGCGGCGGGCTCACCTGAGCCTGCCCGTTGACGACAGCACCATTGAGGCCGATCTGGCGACGCTGCTGGGGCGTGATGGGGACGTGCACGGATTGGTCGTAACGCTGCATTCCGCCGACAGCGACATTGAGCGCTACGAGGCGATTGCGGGCCTCGCCAATGAGTTTCGCACGCCGATGACAGCGATCACTGGCTATTCCGACCTGCTTTTGGGTGAGCAGGCCGGCATCCTCACTGAGATGCAACAACAGTTCCTGGAGCGGCTAAAGGCGAACGTGGAGCAGCTCAACCATCTGTTGAATGATCTCGTTCAGGTGGCCTCTTTGGATAGCCGAGCCATCGAGCTGTCGCCCCAACCCGTGAACCTCATTGAGATCATTGAAGAGGCGGTGATGGGATTGTCGGCCCGCTTCCAGGAGCGTAAGTTGGCCGTGCAACTGGATCTGCCGTCGGAGCTTTCGTCGGTCGAAGCTGATCGGGATAGCCTCTACCAGATTATGCTCCGTCTTCTATCCAACGCTGTGCTCTGCTCCGAGGAGGGAACGCAGGTCATCATCAGCGCCCGTGAGGAGGAAGCGGAGGGCACGCGCCATCTGCGTATCTCGGTTGAGGATACGGGCGGCGGCATTGCCCCTGAGGACTATCCACGTGTTTTCCGGCGCTTTTATCGCGCCGACCAACCCCTGGTCGAAGGGATGGGGGAGACCGGGGTGGGTATGGCGATGGCCAAGACCCTGGTCGAGGCGAGCGGCGGGCGAATTTGGGTGGAAAGCGAGCCTGGGGTGGGCAGCACCTTCAGCTTCTTGCTCCCAGTGGACCGATAGGCTGAGTGCTTATGAGCGACGAGCAGCCACGTAAACCGCTTCTGCGTCTGGTCGGCATCATTGCGATTGGCGGCCTCTTTCTGGCTCTGATCGTGGGTAGCATCTGGCTGATGCAGGCTGACAGGTTGATGAGCATTCGGCCTCCTGGAACCCGCTACGAACTACCAACGGCGACGCCTTTCCCCACGCTCTCTCCCACGACTCAGGTGCCGTCGACCGCCACCGAGGTGGCCCCCACGGAGCCAGCCCCCACGGGCGAGCCGACGAGGGAGGAGGCGCCGGCTGCGACGGACACGCCGACGGTCGCGGTGACGCCCTCGGAGACGGCGACGCCCACGACACCGCAGGCTGCAGAATGTACACCGCCGGCGGGTTGGGTGCGCTATACGCTGAAGGATGACGAGACGCTCCTCACACTGGCCGGTCGCTCCCAGACCACGCTTCAGGCGCTGTTGCAGGGGAATTGCCTTTCTACCGTCCACGATGTGGAGCCGGGCGACACGATCTACCTCCCTGCCATTGCTTATGCAACCCCCAGCCCTACGGTCAGACCGTGTGGGCCGCCGGGTCACTGGCGGACTGTCCTCATACAGCCTGGCGACACCCTTTTCTCGCTGGCGCTGCGCTATGGAACGACCGTTCAGGCATTGCGCGATGCGAACTGCATGGTGGGAGACAAGCTGCTCTATGGGCAGAAATTCTATGTGCCGCCCACGATGGTGGTGCCGCCCACATATCCGAGTTGGACCCCGTTCCCCACCGTGACATCAACGAGTACGCCTCTGCCTACACATACACCGACGAGAACCCCTATCCCCGCGACGCTCACACCGACATCGACACCGACTTCTACGCCCGTGCCGCCGCCCACACTGACGCCAACCGAGACACCGGTGCTCGTTCCGACCTGGACGCCGATCACGTGGCCCTTGCCGACGGAGGCGCCGACGGGCACCCCTACCTCGGTGAGCCCCACGGCGACGCCGACCGCTACTCCGTCGACGGTGGATCCGGCTGCTACCCCGGCTGACGCGTTCACGCCCACGACCGAACCCACGACCGATGTCAGTGGTGAATGAGTCACGCCAACCACGTCAGCCGAACTGATGCCCTAACCTGATCGGCATCGTCGCTACCCATAGTCCCCTGAGTTAGCGCCTTGGCAGCCGTCACCGCTATGCGATGCCCTAACGGGTCGACCGCCATAGGACTGTCTGCGGTACGACTGTCTGCGATACGTGGATCACCACGTCGATACACAAATCGGGCTGAGCGCCTCTGCGCGCTCAGCCCGATTTTCGTTATCTTCTCGTGATGTCCGGTTACCGCTTTTCCCACTTGACGGCGTCAAAGCCGATTAGCCTGCTGCGATACGTCTCGTAGGTCACGTCCGACAGCGAAACATAGTCATTACTGGTGCCGGCGAACTGGTAGGTACCCAAGGATACCCACTGACCTCCGTCATACGCGGACTGGTTCACGATGCGCAGCGTATAGCCGCCGGCGTGACTGACCCAGTAGCGAGCCTGGCCTGTGGTCGTGTAGCGGTGGGGAATGTAGACGAAGACCTCGTACCAGCCAGCCTCCAGATTCGGATACCAGCGAGCCCAGTTGTAATTCGGTTGCACGGAGCGGTTGTTGTAGGTCCAGATCATGCGACCGTTGTATCCCTCGGCAACGGTGCGCCAGCCGGCTGCCGCGCCGCCCTGAACAAAGCCCGAATCCGTATCATCCACGATCACGGTGCCGCTGGGGGGCGGGGTAGGGGTTGTGGTACCCGCATCCCAAGCGAGCTTGGCGACGGCAAGGCCATCATGCTCGAAGTACTGGATCTCGATCGTGATTGGGCCGCCGGGCAAGTAGAGCTGCCCGCTGTAGGTCGTTGCGGCTTGCCGATACCAGGCATCGACCAGTAGATGGCCGTTGACCCACAGCCGCGCGCCATCGTCGACCGTCAGGTGGAAGGTGTAGTGGCCTGCTGGCAGATCCACACTCCGAGTCCACCGGGCCGAGAAATGATCGGGGTTGATGGTGCCGCTCTGTGGCGTTCCAAAGCCCCAGTCATGGTTGACGGCCGCCTCGGTCCTAATCAGGGCCGGGTTGCCGCTCAAAGTCATGTTGTTGAAGTACTCGGCGTTCCAGTCGCCAGGCGTCGGAGGGGCCTGGCCCTTGAGATGCCACTGCACCTTCGCTATGGCGATGCCCGTCTCCTCGAAGTATTCCACCTTGATGAGATGGTGGCCCGCTGCGAGATAGACCTCGGCGGTGTAGCTCTCCGGTGGATGCACGTACCACTTGTCCAAGATCAGGGTGTTGTCCACCCAGATGCGGATACCGTCATCGCTGGTGACGGTGAACTCGTACGTGCCGGGCGTCACATCAATGTACTTCGTCCAGCGGGCCGAGAACCGGTCTGCGTTCACCCCTGAGGTGGGCGCATTGCTCCCCCAATCGTGATCGATGTTGGCCTCGGTGGTCGTGACCACCGGGCTTCCGGAGAGACTGGTGTTGTTCCAGTAGCTGGCCTGCCAGACCGGGTCGGAGTGCTGGGGTGTGATTGGTCCCTGGGCCCCAACGGGCAGGGCCAGTGCCAACACCATAACCAGCACAAGACTCAAGACAATCGTTCGTCGGTACATCGTTTGACCTCCTTCGTGATACGGCTTATGCATTCAAATCTGAATCACAGCCTTGAATCCGGGTTCACTAACCCTTCTGATCTCATGACGTCGAAAAACGCCCTCGGGTTCCACGCATAGTCCCTGATCCACTTACATGATCACTGAATTTACGTTGCATGTCTGTTACGGTCCGATAACGTTTTTGAACTGCATAGAGCCCCCGTCGCCGCTCCAGGGTCCAAAAGCGTCGGTGTCTAGGTGGGTGACGTCAAAGATGAACTCGAAGGTTCCAAGACTGCCTCGAGGAAG
>JBNGCP010000060.1:0-3329 GCA_049974845.1 Anaerolineae bacterium
CCCCCGGCCGCGAGCATCGCGACCCAGATGCTGACGCCGACGTGGACGGCGTCCTCGTCCTGCGGCTGGATGTTGCCGAGGGTGATAATCGCGCCATTCCCCTCCATGCGCTCCGGCGGCTCGGTCATCGGCACTTCCTCGCGAGCCTCGACCCAGACCACCGTCGTGGGTAGGTCGCTCAGCGCTTCCGTGACGCCATCCTGCACGGCCTCGGACAGCGCCTCCGATTCGGACTGCGGTCCTGTGAGATTCCCGGCCTGGTCGTCGGTGCGCGTGAGGATGTGCATTTACAATATCAAGACGTACGCCACGGTGTAGAAGTTCCATGTCCTGCCGAAAAATGGGACGGGCCCGTTGACAGGACGCGTCTGCCGTGGTAATATATGAGCAGTTGTTCATATATTTGGCAAGAGTGGAGACGAGGCGATGGGAGAGCTGCGCGATCGTGACGAGATCCAGGTCGAGGACAACGAGTTGACGTGTGACGCTGGGCCGGTGCAGGTCTTGAACGAGGAGACCGCCGAACGTCTGGCCGAGACGTTCAAGGTGCTGAGCGACCCGACCCGCGTGCGCATCATCTCGGCGCTGGCCGAGGGCGAGCTCTGCGTTCACGATCTGGCCCAGGCGCTCGATCTGACGCATTCGGCGGTCTCGCACCAGTTGGCGATGCTTCGCGATATGCGGCTGGTGACCTATACGAAGGAAGGGCGCCACGTCTTCTACGCGCTGGATGATGCGCACATCGAGGATCTCTTTCGGCAGGGGCTGGCACACATCGAGCATAGTTGAGGCGAGGTATAGCGTTGGAGAAGAGTGAGTTGGAGAGACAGGCTTCAGGGACGCGGTCCTCCGGGATGCAGTCCTCCGGGATGCAGTCCTCCGGGACAAGGACCTACAAGATCGAGGGGTTGTCGTGCATCGACTGCGCGGATCGCATCGAGGCGGCGGTCCGGAGGATCGAAGGGATGGAGGGGGCGGAGGTCGATTACGCGACCGGCACGCTGACCTTTGAGGTGAGCACGCCGGAGTTCGACGTGGCCCCCGTGGCGAAGGCTGTTAAGGACACGGGGTACCAGCTCGTCACGGAGCGTACCCGCGGGGAGGCGCGCGGCGGTGTGGCGGGATTCCTGCGCTTCTTGGTTGGCTCCCGGACCACGCTGATGACGGTGATCGCCGCCGCATTTACGCTCGTCGGTCTGCTGTTGGCCGTGCTGGGGGCTCCGGAGATCGCCCGCACCATTGCCTTCGCATTGGCGATTGGGGTGGGCGGCATTCCGGTGGCGCGGCATGCGTTCCAGGAGATCTGGATCGCGCACAGCCTCGGCATCAACACACTGATGGTGATCGCCGTCGCCGGTGCGGCGGTGATCGGCGAGTGGGCGGAGGCGGCGATTGTCGTCGTGCTCTTCGCGCTCGGGGAAGCGCTCGAGGACTACGCTACCGAGCAGGCTCGCGGTGCTCTGGAGAGCCTGCTCGATCTCGTGCCTCCCACGGCGCTACGGCTCAACGAGGAGGGCGAGGCTGTCGAGGTGCCGGTGGAGGCGCTGGCGGTGGGCGATCGGGCGCTGATCCGGCCCGGCGACCGGGTGAGCGTCGACGGGACGGTCCTTGCGGGGAGGAGCGCCGTCGATCAGGCCGCCATCACCGGTGAGAGCATCCCTGTTGACAAGGAACCGGGGGACGAGGTCTTCGCCGGTACGATCAACACGTCAAGCGCGCTGGAGGTGCGGGTCACCCGGCGGGCGGAGGACAATACGCTGAGCCGGATGATCGAGCTGGTCCGAGAGGCCCAGGCGCGACAGGCGCCGGTTCAGCGCTTCGTCGACCGCTTTGCACGGATCTATACGCCGGTGGTGACCGCCGTCGCTGTCCTCGTAGCTGCGGTGCCTCCGCTGGCCTTCGGGCAGCCTTTCTGGGGCGACGGAGGCTGGCTGATGCGGGCGCTGCAGATGCTGGTCATTGCCTGCCCTTGCGCCTTGGTGATCAGCACCCCGGTGAGCGTCGTCAGCGCGTTGACCCACGCGGCGGCGCGAGGCGTCCTCATCAAGGGCGGGCGCACGCTGGAGGCGCTGGGCGCCGTCGATGTCTTCGCCTTCGATAAGACGGGCACGCTGACCCAGGGCCAGCCCGTCACCACCGACGTCCTGGACGTCTGCCTCGACACCTCGCACGAGCACGTGGGTCTGCAATACGCCGCCGCCGTGGAGAGCCAGTCCTCCCACCCGTTGGCCCAGGCCGTCGTCCACGAGGCACAGGCGCAATCCTTGGCCGTGTTGCCCTCCGAAGCGGTGAACGCGTTGAGCGGGCGGGGCGTGACAGGCCGGGTGAACGGGCGACAGGTCACCGTCGCGAGCCATCCCTACTTCGATGCTGTGGTGCTCCACGCGCAGGAGGTCTGCGACCACGCGGACCGTTTGGCCGCCGAGGGGAAGACCGTGATGCTGGTCTGCCACGACGAGCAGATTTGCTCGGTGGTGGCGGTGGCGGACACGCCGCGACCGGAGAGCGCGGAGGTCGTCAGGGCCCTGCGCAAGCTGGGCGTCCGCACCGTGATGCTCACGGGCGATGGTCGGGCCGTTGCGGCCTCGATCGGCGAGCAGGTGGGCGTTGATGAGGTGCGTGCCGAGCTGCTTCCGGAGGAGAAGGTGGACGCGGTCCGCGACCTTGGCGGCGATGGAAGGACGGTGGCGATGGTTGGTGATGGCATCAACGACGCGCCGGCGCTGGCGCAGGCGACCGTCGGCATCGCGATGGGCGGCGCTGGCTCCGATCAGGCGATGGAGACGGCCGACGTCGTGCTGATGGGGGATGATCTACGGCAACTGCCGTTTATCCTGCGGCTGAGCCGGCGGACGCAGCGCACGATCCGGGCGAACATCGCCTTCGCGCTGGGGATCAAGGCGCTGGTCTTCGTGCTGGCGGCGCTGGGCATCGCCACGCTGTGGATGGCGATCGTGGCAGACGTCGGTGCATCGCTCGCGGTGATCCTCAACGGCATGCGCCTGCGGCGGTAGCGGCCCCTCTAGCTTCCCCGGTTGGGGAAGAGCCTTGCTTCGGCGCTTGCCTTTCCCCCCTTGAGGGGGGAATACAAAGGGGGTGGGACGCGAGCGAGCCTGGCTGCTCCAGCGCGGCCCCCCTCTAGCTCCCCCCGGAGGGGGGAGAACTGGACCTTTCCCCCCTTCCAGGGGGGAATACAAGGGGGGTGGGACGCGAGCGAGCCTAGCTGCTCCAGCGCGGCCCCCCTCTAGCTCCCCCCGGAGGGGGGAGAACTTCACCTTTCCCCCCTTGAGGGGGGAATACAAAGGGGGTGGGACGCGAGCGAGCCTGGC
>JBNGCP010000060.1:3429-24145 GCA_049974845.1 Anaerolineae bacterium
GGAATACAAAGGGGGTGGGACGCGAGCGAGCCTGGCTGCTCCAGCGCGGCCCCCCCTCTAGCTCCCGCCGGAGGGGGGAGAACTTCACCTTTCCCCCCTTCCAGGGGGGAATACAAAGGGGGTGGGACGCGAGCGAGCCTGGCTGCTCCAGCGCGGCCCCCCTCTAGCTCCCTCCGGAGGGGGAGAACTGGACCTTTCCCACGAGGGCGCGCGGTCAGCACGGGTGCTGGCCTAGATCAAATACGGAGCCTTCTCACCGACGGTGCGGGCCCACCACGCGCCCAATCCCCAGGTCTTGCCGATGTCCGCGGCAGCGCAGGCGATGATGACGAGGGCGTAGATGATGTGCTGGTCGATGAGGGGGTTGTTCGCCGGGGGCAGATTGGCGGACCACATCAGGAGCATCATCAAGGTGCCCCCGACGCTGGCGATCCGCATCCCTATGCCGAGAAGGAGCGCGAGCCCGAGCCCCAGCAGGCCGAACATAAAGAGCGCATCGACCACGGGGTGTCCGGCGATGGATTGGTAGAGACCGGACAGCGGCCCGCTGGTGGCGAAGCTGAGAAAGCCGAAGGTGGGCGAACCGCCGCGGATCCAGGCGCCGTCGGGCTCTGTGGCACGTCCGAGCCCGAGAAGCTTGTCGAGGAAGGCCCAGAGGAAGGTCCAGCCCAGCCCGATGCGGGCGGCGGCGAGAGCGTAGCGCGCTTTCGATGGCATAATGTCTGTGTACCTCCGTAGTTGAGGGTGTCGATCTATCTTCCCATCAGTCTATTCCGGTATCGCGCGGTGTAGAGGGCCATACGGCGGGGTAGGGTCCCCGCCAGATGGCGGGCCGCCCCTATTGTGATCCCGGCGAGGTCGCCCCGCCCCAGCGACCGAAGGAGAGCCGATACAGCACGTAGTCGAAGGTGTTGCCCATCAAGTTGCCCATACGGATCACGGAGAGCGCGAGCTCGATGGCGCGGGCTTTCTCATCCCCGTAGAGCTCGAAGAGGCGCGCGCGGGCCGCGGGGTCCGGCTGTCCGTCGGCCTCGGCCCAGTGCTGAGCGTAGAGAAGGGCAGGCCGCTCCTCGGGGGGGCTGCCCTCAAAATCGCCTTCGGCCAGCGCAGCAAGCTCCGCCTCGCTCAGTCCCGCGGTCAAAGCCTGCTGGGCGTGGAAGTAGGCGCAGTATCGGCAGGCGTTGACCTCGGTCACGGCGATCATCAAACGCTCGCGGAAGGCGTCCGAGAGCGTTTCGCCGCGCATGACCGACTTCATCTCGTGACGTCGGGCCAGAATCGCGCGCGCGTCGGACAGGAGCTGTCCGGGGCGTCGGTAAATCCGTCGTCTGAAGGTTGACATCCTCCCTCCCTTTCGTGGGCACGCTGAAGCGGGCTGCGATGGCGCGCAGGCCCCCACGCGCACCGAGGTACAGAGGCGCCCCCAGCCCCGCTGGGGGCGCATACGCTATCCAGCGATTTCGATGCGAGCTCTACCTCTTTGCCTCGCTGGGGAGGAAGCGCGTGACTTTGGTCCCGCACTTCGGGCAGGTGCCCTGGGCCATACGGCGACCGTTAGCGGTCTCCTTAACCACACCGTCGGTAATCTGCCTCTTCTCACGGCACTTGACGCAATAGCCTTCGAACTCCATAGGTATGCCTCCTTAGTTGCTGTTGATGGGTATCGGCGAGTGACCGCTTCGCCCGCCGGTGGGCCACCTGTGGCGCACGTCGTCTGGTCCCGCCACCGACCCAACGGCCCCCATCATACATGAAAACCGGGAAAGTTCACGTTCTACTCGCCCAGCAGGGTTGTAGGCTCAAGGCTGACGGCGGTGAGGCCCAGGGGCCCTCAGCACTGCCCTCGTGCCACCTCTTGCTCGATCGATAGACCCCTCCTGAGCGCTGCAACTTGAGCGTCTCGGAAGTCCCGAGCAAGCGGCAGGGTGCGGCCCACGATATCGAAGCCGTGAAAGGCGCCATCCACCACGACCAGTTCACACTCCACGCCAGAGCGGTCAAGCCTTTCTGCATACGCGACATCTTCCTCGTAGAACAAGTCCAGCGTGCCCACCCCGATCCAGGCGGGGGGAAGCCCGGTCAGGTCGCTGCGTCGGGCGGGAACGGCATACGGGGGAGCAGCCTCCGCTCCAGCGGGACATTGGAGATAGGACTCCCAACCGAATCGATTGTCCTCGGGTGTCCAGATCATCAGACTGGCATAGGGAAGGTCGGTGCGCAGGGCTGATCTGTCATCTAGCATCGGATAGACCAGCAACTGAAAGGCAGGGGTGACCTCGCCGCGATCGTGGGCCAGGTGAGCCAGGCTCGCGGCCAACCCGCCGCCGGCGCTTTCGCCACCGATCGCGATGCGCTCGGGATCAATCCGCAGACGCGCAGCTTGACTATGAACCCATTTCAGCGCCGTGTAGCAATCGTGGATCGCTGCCGGATACGGGTGGTCAGGCGCTAAGCGGTAGTCAACGGAGATGACGACGATGCCCAGGTCTCTCACGAACTTCAGTAGGTAGGCATCCTCCATCTTGGCATTTCCAATGACCAGCCCGCCGCCATGCATCCACAGCAACGCCGGAACCGGCTCCGAGATGTCCTCAGGCTGATAGATCCGGAGCATCACGTCGGGCTTCGAGTCCCCGCTTTGAGCAAGCGTGTCGTGGATCCGGATGTCCTCAAGACTGCCTGACGTGGGCATCAGACTCGTCAACCACCGGATGGGCCGGATCGTCCATCGATTGAACGGCAACCTGGGGAATCCGCTCCACATTTTGCGCAGGTCCGGGAGCATGGGTGTCAGGTCGTGGGCCTTCTTACTCGGTCCTATCAACGATTAGCCTCCTGGCTGGCTGACAGCCGGCTGTCCATCGTCACAAGGCATCACGCGCCTTAGTCAAAGCGCGCGGCGTGCCCTAGCGGCGGGCGGGGTCGAGCTTGGGCGGGGCGATGTAGGTGTAGTAGCCCGAGCCTAGCTGGTTGCGCTCGTGACGGTAGTGTGGGTCCTCGGTGGGCGAGAAGGCGCGGCGTCCGGTGGGGCGCGGGTTCTGAGCGACCCAGAAGGTGCCCCTCTCGTAGTCGATGGCGGCGAGGTTCTCGCGGAAGTCGCCGATGAGGTCGGCGGCGATCTGGTGGCGCCCGAACCGGCTGCCGCTGGGCAGCTCACTCCCGGGCACGCGGACCTGGTTGCCGTCGACGTCGATGCGGTAGATGCAGAACTCCTTGCGGTGCGCGAAGCACATAAAGCCGTCGGCCTCCCAACCGACCGCAGCGAAGCGGTGAGCTTGCTCACGCGTCAGCTCCATCCACTCGCGCCCGTCGGGGAAGAAGATGGGGAAGTACTCGCGCTCGCCCTTCTCCGCGGCGTGGAGCATCAGCTGATCGCCGCCGACGGGATAGCGTCCGATCCAGCTCCAGTGCGCGTGGCCAAAGGGCACGCGCCAGAGCGTCTGGCCCTCGGCGTCGACGAGGTAGACGCCGGGGTTGTGGCTCTCCACCAGGTAGCAGACCTGCTTGCCGGGGAGCGCCGGCACGTAGGGGGCGGGCTTGGAGACGTCGGTGTGGCCGAAGGGCTCCGCCTCCCAGAGGACGGTACCATCGCCACGATAGCAGAGGCCGCCGGCGATGACCTCCATCCGGCCGTCGCCGGTGAGGTCGTCGATGTCGAGATTGTGACCGGCGGGACGGGCCTGCGTCACCTGCCACTGGACCGCGCCGTCGGCGCCGTCGATTGCCGTGATCACCTCGTCGCGGTAGGTGCCGTCGAGGACGACGACGGAAGGCGGGGCGTCGGGCCCGCGCAGCGTACCGACCGTCATCATCACGCGGGGCCGCGTGGCGGGCCAGGGCGTCTCCCAGACGAGGTCGCCGGTCTGGGCGTCGACGGCGGCGAGAGTCTCGTCGGGGCCCGCTTCGCGGTAGAAGTTGTCGGGAAAGCCCAGGCCGGGCCCACGGTGGAAGACCACCTCGGTGCGCCCGTCGTGGTTCACGTCCCACGCCGCGACGGGCACGTGGTGCATCCGCCCGTCCCAACCGCCGTGGTCGGGCAGGCCGGTATCGTGGGTCCAGAGGAGCTTGCCTGCCAGCGTGTAGGCGCAGACGACGACGCGGCCGCCGAGGGACTCGAGAATCACGACGCCGTAACGTCCATCATTCTCCAGGTCGCCGATGGCCAGCTTGAGCGGGAAGTGCTGGGGGATGGCCTGGAGCTCGAACTCGAAGGCGAGGTTGGTAGCGGGGGCTCCGGCATCGACCGCGACCGGCTCCGAGACGGTGGACGGCGTGGTGACGCGGTACTCGTAGACGTCGGGGTCGGCGACGAGGTCGACGTAGTCGGTCGAGGTGGTCACCGGCGCGAGGGAGCGGCGTTCCCAGGCGTCGCCGGGGCGGCGGCGCTCGACGTGAAAGGGCTCGTTGGGCCGGTCGGTCGGGAAGAGGCGCCAGGAGAGGGTGACTTGGTGCTTTCTCTCGGGGGCCTCTCCGCGGGGGAGTGCGGTGAGGAAGCGGTCGACGGGCGTGGGGATCATAGGCTAGAATCTCGTTTGCTGTGCTGTGTTTGGGCAACCGGGTCGACGAACGAACAGGGCACGACGCTCACGCACTTCCCGCAGACGTCGGCGCGGCCCTCGTCGGCGTAGCGGCGGGCGTTCTCCAAGCAGACCTGGTAGCAGGCGTGACGGTCGAAGGGGCGCGCGAGATCGACGCTGAGCGCGTCGACGGGGCACCTCTGCACGCAAGCGCTGCAGGCACGGGGATCGTTGCCGTGCGCCTTGTAGAGGCAAGCCTCCCAATCGGGCCGCGGTGTGGGCTCGAGGTAGGCGTTGGTCACGAGGCTGCCGAGGCGTCCGGCGCACCCCGCGGCGGTGATCAGCATATGGTGCAGCCCGAAGGTGCCGAGCCCGGCGATGTAAGCGACGTGCTTGTGCGACCAGTCGCTGATGAGCTGTTCCTCGTCGAAGTTGTGGGTCGGCGGGAGGGCCACAGCGGCGTAGCCGTTCTGCTCCAGCGACTGGACGAGCTGCGCGTTGATGGTCTCCAGCAGCCGGTTGGTCTCGATGTAGGCGATGGCCCACTCTCGCGAGGCGGGCCCCGGCTCCTGGTTGGACTCGACGACGCGCTCGTCGAAGGGCAGGAAGGTGACGATGACGGTCTCGGCGCCAGGCAGGAGCTCGCGCGGCGCGAGGTGCGAGGGGCTGACGAGCGTCTTGAGCCGGTCGAAGAGCGGGTCGCTGGCGGCGGCATAGCCGATCAGGGGCGTCCGCCAGACGGTGCGCGCGCCGCCCAAGAGGCGGAAGTCGCTGATGCAGTTGGCGATCTGTTGCTTGATTAGGTCTCTCATAGGGCGCTCCGGCGGTCTGGGATCTACGTGGGGAGATTGTACTATTGATGGGGATGGGGGCAAAGGGGCGACGACGGACGATAACCGATGGAGGGTGGACCTTTGTGGGCTGCGCCCCCGGAAGTCAGCCGCCGAGGCGGAGGATGGCGTAGGCGGCGGTGCCGAGGAGGGTGGGGTAGATGAGGAGGAGGAAGAGGGCGGGGCGCACCGAACGTGGGGTGCACCTGCAGTTGGTGCGCCCCACGTGGGTCTTTGGGGCCGGGGTGGTTGACCGGCGGGGTGGGCGGGCGTAGACTGGGTGCGGTTGCTGGTGCGCTTGTTCGCCACAGGAGGTGCTATGGATGTGACAGGGGAGCGTCAGGACAGGGATGTCGTCGTCTATGCGGTGCTTTTCCTCTTTCTGCTTCAGCTTCTGACGGACTTTATCGAGGCGGTCTACGCCTTTGGGTTGCTGGGAACGGGGATCCCGCCGGAGATCGCGAGCGTGGTGTTGCTCCTCGCGCCGGTGGCGCTCTTGCTGTGGCGGGGGGAGGTGAAGCGGGGGCCGCTGGTCCTGCTCGCGGCGCTGATCCTCGTTGCGCGGGTTGCCGCACCGCTGCTGGGGACACGGGGGCGGATGTGGGTCTCTGGCGTGGGGACGGCGGCGGGCCTGATGTGGTTGCCGGCGCTGCTCTCGTGGTCGGGCCGCCGAACGGATGCCGACGCGGCGGGGCGGCGGTTGGGCCTCGGCCTGTTGGTGGCGGTGCTGCTCTCGGTCGTCTTCCGCGCGGCGGGGTCGGGGTTGGATCTGTCGGCGCGCGGGCCGACGCAGGTGGCGGGCTGGGGGCTGGCGGTGCTGGCGGCGGTCCTTCTGCTGCGTGCGTCGCAGGAGAGCGAGACGCGACGCGACAGCGATGGCGATGGCGCCGCTGGCGAGAGCGCCGCTGCGAGCGGCGGCGGGTTCGGTCGTCTGGTGGCGCTGGCGATGGGAACGACCAGCGCCCTGCTGCTGTTGTACTTCGCTTTCATGGCGCCGGCAGTGGTGGCCCGGTGGGCGGAGGTGGGCTACCCCGGCGTGGTCGTCACGCTGGTGGTGGGGATGGGCCTCTTTGTGGCGGTGGGGGTGCTTCGCCCGTTTGAGGCGAGTCGCGGGTTGATGGCGCTCCTGAACGGGCTCTTCGTGCTGGCATTGGCGGCGGCGCTGCGGGCGCAGCAGATCGCGTTTCCCGCCGAGCTTGGCGCTTACCCCCTCTACGCCACGGAGGTGTCGTGGGTGCAGCTGGTCCCGCTGTACGCGGCGCTGTTGTTCTTCCCCGCGATCGTGCTGGATTTCAGCCTCTACGCCAGAGAAACGGTGGCGGCGCGGCCGTCGCTGCGGGCGCTGGGCGGGGCCTTCGGCGTGAGCGCGCTCTATCTGGTCGTGATGGTCTTCGCCCACGTCTTCACGACGGTCTACGATTACATCCCCGTGGTCGGCCCGGCGTTCCGCGACCGGTTCTGGCTGGTCTACTTCGGGGCTGGGCTGGGCTTGGCCCTGCCGCTGGCGGCGCTGCGACGCCGCCCGTTCACGTGGCGCATCGCGCCTCGCTGGGCCGGGGCGTTGGGGCTGTTGGGGGTGCTGGCGGTGATCGCGGTGGGGGTCACGCTGGCGCGGCCTCCGCAGGCCGCGCCAAAGCCGACGCTCACGGTCCTCACCTACAATATCCAGCAGGGCTACGGGGCGGAGGGCGAGCGGGCCGCGGAGCGGCAGCTGGCGCTGATGCGCGAGGCCGACGCTGACGTCATCGGCCTGCAGGAGTCGGACACGGCGCGGATCACCGGGGGGAACGTCGATCTAGTGCGCTACTTTGCCGACGGGCTCGATATGTACAGCTATTACGGGCCGCCGACGACCGTGGGCACCTTCGGCATCGCGCTGCTGTCACGGTACCCGATTGAGGATGCGCGGACCTTCTACATGTACAGCGAGGGGGAGCAGACAGCGACGCTGTCGGCGCGGATCGCGGTGGGGGAAACGGCGTACCACGTCTTTGTCACGCATCTGGGCAACGGCGGGCCGCTGGTGCAGCAACAGGCGGTGCTGCAGATAGTGGCCGAGAAGGAAGACGCGCCGGTGGTGCTGATGGGCGATTTCAACTTCCGACCCGACACCGACCAGTACGCACTGACCACGTCGGCGCTCGACGACGCGTGGCTGCGCCGGTGGCCTGACGGCGTGGACGATGCGGGTGTGCGTCCCGAGAAGCGCATCGACCACGTCTTTGTGTCGCCGGGGCTGGCGGTTGAGGACGTGCGCTACATCGACGATCCGGCGTCGGATCATCCGGCGGTGCGGGCGGTGGTGGGGCAGGCGACGACGGATGATGGACGACGGACGATAGACGATAGACGATGGACGATGTGGGAGCGGTGGGTGGCTCTGCGGCCTGACGTGAGTCAGGCCTCTGGCGTGGGGAGGGCTTGGGCGAAGTCGACGCCGAGGGCGGTGAGGGCGGCTTTGCCTCGGACGGTCAGGTCGGTGGTGAAGAGGAACTGGTCGCGGCGGCCGATGTGGGGCGGGATGACGAGGAGGCGGACGGCCTGCCCATCGTCGTCGCCCCGGGGCCAGTCCGCCAGCGCGGCGTCGAGCGCGTCGGCCGCGGCGGTCCAGTCGAGGGGCGGCGCAGCACGGCGGAGCTGCCAATCGGGCAGCTTGGCCAGGGCGTCCTCGGCCATCACAGGCGACGCGAGCGGCGGTTCGGCGTTCGGCCGGAGTCGACGCCAGAGAAGGACGATG
Source organism: Anaerolineae bacterium (assembly GCA_049974845.1). Classification (GTDB taxonomy): domain Bacteria; phylum Chloroflexota; class Anaerolineae; order B4-G1; family SLSP01; genus PWVB01. The sequence continues at coordinate 11,514 of JBNGCP010000060.1, forward strand.
CCCCGGCGCGCCGTCTCGACGACGTCGGGCGGCGGCGGCGTGTAGTCTGCGAGCGGGACGAAGTCCCAGATGGGTGCTGTCTCCTCGTTGGCCATAGGCCCTCCCTTCGGCGCCGTCGGTGGCGTAGGGGTAATGTACTATGGTTGAGGGTAGGGCGCAAGGGGCAGAGGCTGTTAGCTGAGAGCTGTCAGCTGTCAGCCATCAGCCGTCAGCCAGGGATGGCGTGGGGTGCACCTGCCAAGCGATGCAGTCTATCGCCGGGCGCGCCCCACGTGGGCGGTTGCGTCGAGGGCGGTGTGCGCCTATACTTGCAGCAGACGCGGGCGGCCCGCGGGGATGTTGAGGACGTGGGCGCGCGCGATGGCCTTGAGATCCTCACACTCTGGGAGCCTTTGAGATGACCCAAGCGATCAGGCAGTACCTCGCGCAGATCCGGTCCGGCCTCGCCACCGGTGCGGCGACGGAGCACACGCACCGGCCGGCGCTGGCGGCGCTGTTGGAGGCGCTGGCGCCGGAGGTGCGGGCGATCAACGAGCCGCAGCGCATCGCCTGCGGCGCGCCCGACCTGGCGGTGCTGCGCGATGGGTTGATGGTGGGCCACGTGGAGGCGAAGGACGTCGGCACGTCGCTGGACGCCGCGGAGCGCTCGGAGCAGTTGCGGCGCTATCGCGAGGCGCTGGGCAACCTGGTGCTCACCGACTACCTCGCGTTCCGCTGGTACGTTGAGGGCGAGCTGCGGCGCACGGCGCGGCTGGCGCGGTGGGACGGGGAGACGGTCCGCAGTGAGCGGGGCGGCGCCGAGGCCGTGGCTGAGCTGCTGAGCGACTTCCTAGCCCACAAGCCACAGCCTATCGCCACGCCACGGGAGTTGGCGGAGCGGATGGCGCGGCTGACACACCTGATCCGCGAGATCATCATCACCGCCTTCGAGACCAACCGCGCGTCCGATCTGCTGCGGGGCTGGCGCCAGGCCTTCGCGGAGGTGCTGGTGGCGGAGCTCGACCGGCCCGAGCGGGTGGGGCAGTTCGCCGACATGTTCGCGCAGACGCTGGCCTACGGCCTCTTCTCGGCGCGGGTGATGCACGATGCGCCGGGGCCCTTCACGCGGCAGATTGCGCAGACCAACATCCCGCCGACGAATCCCTTCCTGCGCGACTTCTTCTACCAGATCACGGGGCCGGGGCTCGAAGACGAGCCCTACGCCGGCTTCGTCAACGACCTGGTGCAGCTGCTGGCGCAGGCGGACATGGAAGCGATCCTGGCGGACTTCGGCAAGCGGACGCGGCGGGAGGATCCGACGGTCCACTTCTACGAGACCTTCCTGGCGGCCTACGACCCGGCGCTGCGGGAGGCGCGCGGCGTCTATTACACGCCGGCGCCGGTGGTCTCGTTTATCGTGCGCTCCGTCGACGCGCTGCTCAAGTCGCACTTCGGGCTGACGGAGGGGCTGGCGGACACGACGAAGGTGACGGTGCGCAACGCCGACCCGGGGCAGCGGGTGAAGGGCAAGCCGGGCGCGGTCCGTAAGACGCGGGACGTGCACAAGGTGCTGGTGCTGGACCCGGCGGTAGGGACGGCGACCTTCTTGTACACCGTCATCGACCTGATCCGCGAGCGCTTTATGGCGAGCGGCAACGCCGGGATGTGGTCGGGCTACGTCAGGGACCATCTGTTGCCGCGGATCTTCGGCTTCGAGCTGCTGATGGCGCCCTATGCGGTGGCGCACTTCAAGTTGGCGCTGCAGCTGGCGGGCCACGATCTGCCGGAGGAGGCGCGGGCGACGTGGGCCTACGACTTCGCGACGGACGAGCGGATCGGGATCTACCTGACGAACACGTTGGAGGGCCCGCACGAGCACACGGGGCTACCGTTGTTCACGCAGTTTCTGGCGGAGGAGAGCGCGGCGGCGGACGAGATCAAGCGGGAGCTGCCCATTATGGTTGTGCTGGGCAACCCGCCGTACTCGGGTCATTCCGCGAACCAGAGCCCGTGGATCGACGATCTGCTGCACGGCACACTGCCCGACGGATCGGCGACGACGAGTTACTACGAGGTGGACGGCGAACCGCTGGGCGAGCGCAACCCCAAGTGGCTGCAGGACGACTACGTCAAGTTCATCCGTTTCGGGCAGTGGCGCATCGAGCAGAGCGGCGGCGGGATCCTGGCCTTCATCTCCAACAACGGCTATCTCGACAACCCGACGTTCCGGGGCATGCGGCAGTCGCTGATGGAGACGTTCACGGAGATCTACATCCTCGATCTCCATGGGAACGCGCGGAAGAAGGAGGTCGCGCCGGACGGAACGCCGGACGAGAACGTGTTCGACATTATGCAGGGCGTGGCGATTGGGTTGTTTGTGAAGGAGCCGGGCAAATTAGGGCCCGCAGAAGTGCATCAGGCTGACATATGGGGCTCTCGAGAGCATAAGTACCGGGTGTTATCCGGGACCAGTGTGCTAGACACCGACTGGGAGAAGATGCAACCGCAGTTACCCTACTATCTGTTCTTGCCTCAGGACATTGACGTCAGGGCCGAATACCGAAGGTATGCGGGATTGACGGAAGGCATGACTGTGAGTTCAGTGGGAATTGTTACAGGACAAGACGCGCGAACTATCGGTTTCGATCGACAGCATGCGGATCAGCTGGCGGTTCAACTTGATGTTGACGTGACAAAGGTTGTGCCTTTCGTGTATCGTCCCTTCGACAGGCGGTACATCGTCTACGACAGCGCGGTAATCACGAGGCCTCGACAGGCGGTGATGCGACACATGTTAGCGGGCGATAACATAGGCATGATCACGACTCGACAAACACGAGATCTGTGGGGCGCTTTGGCTACGTGCTCCATTTGCGGGCATAAGTCATACGCTGCGTACGACATCAACACACTCTTTCCACTATACCTGTATCCAGAGGAAGATGCGGCGGCGCTCTTTGATCTTGACACTGTGGGCTGGCCGCCCGACGAGGCGCACGGCGGGCGGGTGCCGAACCTGGCGCCGGACTTCGTGGCGGAGATGACGGAGAAGCTGGGGCTGGCCTTCGATCCGCACAAGACGTCGACGGAGCCCGGCGAGACCTTCGGGCCCGAGGACGTGCTGCGCTACATCTACGCTCTTTTCCACAGCCCCACCTACCGCGAGCGGTACGCCGAGTTCCTGAAGATCGACTTTCCGCGGGTGCCGCTCACGTCGGACGCCGCGCTCTTCTGGGAGCTGGTGGCGCTGGGCGACGAGCTGGTGCGGTTCCACCTGTTGGAGCACCCCAAGGTCCGTGAGTATATCACCCACTATCCGATCCCCGGCAACAACGAGGTGCTGCGGCGGGGCGGCTACCCCAAGTACACGCCGCCCAACCCCGAGCAGGGGATCGGCGGGCGGGTGTGGATCAACAAAGAGCAGTATTTCGAGGGCGTGCCGGAGGCGGTGTGGGCCTTCCAGGTGGGCGGGTACCAGGTGCTGGAGAAGTGGCTGCGCGACCGCCGCGGGCGGCTGCTGACCTTCGACGAGCTGGCGCACTACCAGCAGGTGGTGGTGGCGCTGCAGGAGACGATGCGGCTGATGGGGGCGGTGGACGCGGCGATCGGGGAGTGGCCAGTGGGGTGAGGGGATTGCTGGGCCACCTTTGTCAGACGTCGGGCCGACTCCCGTGCATCCCGATCACACGTCATCCTCATCGTCGTCAGCGAACCACGCCCGCACGGCTTCGACCTCTGCTTGCGCCTCAGCATAGTCTGCAGGTCCAACTCGCAATGGGATTCCCAGCTCGATGAAGCGCTGGCGGAGCTCAATCTCGGACAGGCCTAACAGCTCGGCAGCCTTGCCCAGGTTAATCTGCTCATCCTGGTACGCGCCGACGACCACTGACCAGCGGACATCCTCATTGTCCTCGACTAGTCGGCGAACTGCTTGCGCCATCAACTCAGGCTGTCGTTCGCGCAATTTGAGCAGTTGCTCGATCTGCCAGTCCTGTATGACATCGGCACTGGTTTTCATCTTTCTCTCCTGATGTGTATTGTAGGACGATTGCAGCATCATTCCATGGGTGGGCCGGGCTTTTCCACGGGCTTCGTGGCTGGTCGAGGCTATGGCTTGCTGAGGTTCTGGATCTCACGCCAAGGCGCAGAGACGCAAAGGGATCTTGGGGGCGGCGAGACTTGAGGCGGCGGCGTTACCTGTCTGCGCCAGGTCAGGGCGGGTTCGGTTCGGCTCGCCTTTGTGGGCTTGGCGGCGTGAGGTCTCGGCGAGGTTGCTGAGGGGTGTGGCGGCTGCAAGCACGTAGTAGCTGAAGGTCCACAGAATTAGAAAGAGCACCGCCGTTAGGCCGAGCAGCGAGAAGAAGCACATCCAGAGCGCGTCGTGTCGTAGTAGCTTGGTCATCTCCCCTCCGATCGTGGCTTTCTTTGGGACGACGGACGAGACCGCAAACAACATTACTATAGCAGTGATCGCAGCCGTCTCGGCTGAGGTGCAACGCACCTAGCCTTGACCATCAACGCCGCTCCTGGCGTCGGCCCACGGTGGAGGGAGCTCAGGTGCGTTGCACCTCATTCGGAGGGCTGGGTTGCCAACGGGCGTAGGTGGGCCATACTTTAGGGTAGGACGAACGAGTGAAGGGAGGACGGCACCCATGACGAAGATCACGTATCATGGGGTCACCATCGAGTGCGTGCAGGGGAATATCGTCGACCAGCCGGATATGGAGGCGATTGTCAACGCGGCGAACGCGCAGCTGCGGATGGGCGGCGGGGTAGCGGGGGTGATCCACCGGGCGGCGGGGCCGGGGTTGGCCGTGGAGACCCGCCCGCTGGCGCCGATCGAGCCGGGGGAGGCGGTGATCACGGGCGGGCACAATCTGCCGAATCGCTACGTGATCCACTGCTTGGGCCCGGTCTACGGCGTCAATGAGCCCGCCGACGAGCTGCTGGCGGCGTGCTACCGCAACGCGTTGCAGCTCGCCGAGGAGCACGCGATCCGCTCCATTGCGTTCCCGGCGATCTCGACGGGCGCGTTTGGCTATCCGCTGGAGCCGGCGGCGCGGGTGGCGCTGGGGACGGTGCTGGAGGTGGCGCCGACGCTGTCGGCGGTGGCGCATATCCGCTTCGTGCTCTACGCCGAGAGAGATCGCGAGGTGCACGCGCGGGTGTTGGCGGAGCTGGCGGACGGCACGGCGTAGTAGCCGGACTGGTCCTCTTTATGGGCGGTGTTCCCAGGTGAGGGCAGCGAGGAAGGCAGCGGGCTGCAGGATGGTGATGCCACGGTACTGCTTCAGGCGGAGGAGATGCTCATCGCCGCTGACGATGTAGGCCGCGCCGGCCGCGACGGCGCAGGCCAGGACGCGGTCGTCTGCCGGGTCATTCTCAATCACATTCGGGGTGGTCTGGGGCTCGACGACGATGGCGACGTGTTTGAGGCGCTGGACCAGCGAGACAGCCCGCTGGGGCGCACCGAGGACCTTACGCACCCGCGGATATCGGAGCACACGTTCGAGCTCGGTCAGGAGCGGCGGGGAGGTAGCGACCTGATACGCGTCGGCCTCCCAGCGATTGATGATCTCGGCCGGAGGGCCGGTGGGAGAGAGGAGCGCGCTCACGATGACGTTGGTGTCCAAGACGACGATCACCCGGCTTCAGCTCTCCTCACGGGTCGCCTTGACAGCTTCGGCGGCCAGCTGTTGCGCCGCATCAGGAGAGAGGCCAGCCTCCCTCTGCATCTCTCTGACCAGGTCGAAGAAGTGCTCTCGCTGGCGGAGCCAGGCTTCGTAGACCTCCACCGGCACGACGGCGGCGGCGGGCTTTCCGTATCGATTGAGCAGGTAGGTTGCGCCCTGGTGTTGCACGTCGTTGACGATATCACTGAGTCGCTTTCGCGCTTCGGTTACGCCTAGTTCCTTTTCCATAGTATATACATTATATACGGATTATGAAGTTTGGCTAAGGGCTGTCCGTCGCGGGCAGATAGGAGCGTGACTTGATGGCTGGCAGCTGACAGCTGATGGCTGACTCACACTACCAAGGAGCGAGCTATGGAGACCGCGTCGATCTTGGAGGCGTTGGAGCGTATGAGCGACCGAGTTCCGCGAGAGGCGCTGGAGGCGGCGGTCGCACAGCAGACGGCGATCACGCCGCATCTGCTGGCCGCGCTGGAGGATCCTTACCACGTGCTTGGGCGGATCGTGGCGGACCCGGCGTATGCGCTGCCCTACTACGCCCTCTACCTGCTGGCGAAGTTTCGGGAGCGGCGGGCGTATCCGCTGATCGTGGCGCTCTTCATGACACCCGGTGAGAGGGCCAGCGAGTTCACGGGCGACATCGTGACGGAGGATTTGGCCCGGATCCTGGCCTCGGTCTCCGGCGGTGAGCTGGGGCCGATGCAGCGGTTGGTGGAGGCCACAGATGTCGGCAAGTTCGTGCCCAGCGCGGCGATCGACGGGCTGGTGACGTTGGTGAATGAGGGGGCAGTCGCCCGGGATGTGGTGATCGACTACTTCCGCACCCTCTTTCAGGGTGGCCTGCGGCGCAGATACCATTTCTCCTGGGCCGCGCTTGTCGCGGCGTGCGTGGACCTTCATCCCGGGGAGCTGATGGGGGAGATCCGGCAGGCGTTCGCTGACAGGTTGGTGGATGAAGCTTTCATCAACTACCATGAAGTCAGACAGGCAGCACGGCAGGACAAGGCGGTGTTGCTGACGCAGTTGCGTGAAGATCGGCACCTACGCTATGTCGACGATGTCGCCAGGGCGGTGAGCTGGTGGTCGTGTTTTCACGTTATCTGAGCGGCGGTGCGGGGGCGCCTGCGGCGCATGCGGGCGGGACGCCCGCGGTCCATAGTGTGCGCGATGGCCTTCGCTTGATGCGTATGGGCGGGACGCCCGCGGTCCATTGGGCGGCGCGCGGTCACCAAGGGGCTCGGGTAGAGACGCCCCGGTGGGGCGTCTTCGTCGGGGCATAGTCAGAGGGTAAAGGACGGACGGATGGAGATTGCGGAGATTCTAGAGGAACTTGAGGAGCTGGATGGCGGCTTCCCGCGGGAAGCGCTGGAGGCGGCGATTGCGCAGCGTGATGCCATCACGCCGCATCTGCTGGCGGTGTTTGAGGATCCTTACTGGGTGTTGGGCAAGCTGGCCATCAACGAGAGCTGGATGCTGCCCTTGTACGCCTTCTTCCTATTGGCGCAGTTCCGGGAGCAGCGTGCCTACGCGCCCTTCGTGGCGTTCTTCTCGATACCCGGTGAGGCGCCCACCGACTACACGGGCGATTTTGTCACGGAAGACCTGGGGCGGGTGCTCGCCTCGGTCTCCGGCGGCGACGTGGCGCCGATGAAGCGCCTGATTGAGGATCCCGAGGTCGGCGATTACGTGTTCAGTTCGGCGCTGGATGGGCTCGTCACGCTGATGGTGGAGGGCGTGCTGCCGCGCGAAGCGCTGGTCGCGTACCTGCGAGACCTGTTTCATCGCGAGTTTGTGCGAGACGATCCCTTCCGCTGTGCATCTGTCGTCAGTGTCGCCACCAGTATATATCCCGAGGAGCTGATGCCAGAAATCCGGGAGGCCTTTGCTGAAGATCTGGTGGAGGAGGACTTTATCGATCTCCGCTGGGTGGAGCACGTCATGGGCGAGGGCAGAGATGCCACTTTGGCGCGCCTGCGTCAGGGGACCCACTACGCGTATGTCAGGGACACCATCTCGGAGATGGAGTGGTGGGCGTGCTTCCAGGCCGAGCCGCCGCCCGTCGTGCCACCGCCGCCGGTGGAGCCTGTGGCGCCGAAGCCGAAGGTCGGGCGCAACGATCCGTGTCCTTGTGGGAGCGGGCGGAAGTATAAGCATTGCTGCGGAAGGCCGAAGACGGCGAAGTAGCCTGAAGCGAGCAGGGCCGTGCGAGCGGGCTCCGTGGAGCTTGCGGGCGGCCGAATCCGGGCGTATCCTGGTGCCGAGATTCTCTAGCAAAGGAGGCGGGTGATGCTGGACATTCTGGTACGCAACTGGTGGGCGAGGCCCTGCGGGGCCTCTTGGCCATCATCTTTGGCATCGTTGCGCTTCTCTTTCCCCCGGCCGTTCTGGCGACCCTGGTGCTGCTGTTCGGGGCCTACACGCTGGTGGACGGCATCTTCGATATCGTCCTCGCCGTCCGCACGGCGCAGCAGCGCGCGCGGTGGTGGCCCTTCCTTGTGGAGGGGTTGATCGACATTGCCATCGGCGTGGTGACTTTCGTTTGGCCCAATATCACGGCGTTGGCGTTGCTGTTCCTGGTCGCGGCCTGGGCGATCCTGACCGGGATCCTGAGGGTGATCGCCGCGATTCGCCTGCGGAAGGCGATCTCCAACGAGTGGCTGCTCATCGTGAGCGGCATCCTGTCGGTCGCCGTGGGCGTGCTCTTTGCGATCTTCCCGGGGGCGGGTGCATTGGCAGTGGTGCAGCTCATCGACGCCTTCGCAGTGGTCCTGGGCGTGCTGATTGTGATTTTGAGCTTCCGCCTGCGAGGGCTCAAGCAGTCGGCATAGGTGGGGGGTCGAGGTGAGCACGATGAGCCAGTTGGCGCAGTGGGCGGTGGACTCGGAGCGCGTGTTGACGTTCTAGCTCAGCGTCGCAGGCGACGAACGGCGTCGGCGACCACCTGGATGGCGCGGTCGATCTCTTCGGTGGTGGTGAACCGGCCGACGGAGAAGCGTACGGTGCCCTTGGCCCACGGCACAGGCACGTCCATGGCCGCGAGAACCGCCGAGACGTCGACCTGATCGGCGTGACAGGCAGCGCCGGCGGAAGCGGCAACCTGATCGTTGACGGCGGCCAGCAGGGCGTTGGCCTCGATGTCGTGGAAGCTGAGGCTGGCGGTGTTGGGCAGGCGGCGGTCGGGGTGGCCGTTGAGCCGGACGCTATCGACGCCGAGCGCGTCTGTCAGCCCGGCGTGCAGGCGATCGCGCAGCGCTCGCAGGTGCGCGCGCTCGCGCGCGGGGTCGCGCCTGGCGATCTCGCAGGCCTGGCCCAGCCCCACGATCTCGAGGACGTTCTCGGTGCCGGGGCGGCGCCCATTCTCCTGTCCGGCGCCGTGAAGCAGCTTCGCCAGCGTGACGCCGTCCTTGACGTAGAGCGCGCCGACGCCCTTCGGCGCGTAGAGCTTGTGACCGGCGACGGAGAGCAGGTCGACGCCCAGATCATCGACCCGCACGGGGATCTTGCCCACCGCCTGTGCGGCGTCGGTGTGAAAGAGCGCGCCGTGCTCGTGGGCGATGGCCGCCAGCTCGGCGATGGGCTGGAGCGTGCCTACCTCGTTGTTGGCGTGCATCACCGTGACCAGCAGCGTGTCGGGTGTGATGGCGCGGGCGAGATCGACGGGGTCCACGTGGCCGTGCCCGTCGACGGGCAGGGTTGTGATCTCGCAGCCCTGTGTCGTCAACCAGGCGCAGACCTCCGTGACGGCAGGATGCTCCACCGCCGAGGTGATGATGCGGCCCCGCCGGTCGGGATCGGCGAGGGCCACGCCCTTGATGGCGTAGTTGTTGCTCTCGGTGCCCCCACTGGTGAAGATGAGCTCGGCTGTCAGCTCTCAGCCGTCAGCTACGTCCGCATCAGCAGCACGGACGAGCTGTCAGGCAGGTTCAGGGACGCGTGGAACGTGGCGCGCGACGATCTCCCAGACGGCCTTTGGTTTCGCGTAGCAATGCGTGATGTAGGTCTCGAGGCTCTGGATGTGCCATCCCTCAGCGAAGAGGGCCTCAAGGTCCTCGCGGTCGAAGAAGCGCTTGACCTCGCCCGCGACGAGGTAGCAGTGGCGCTCGATCTCGTGAGGGCTCCCTGCGCCGTGCAGGACGTCGTCGATCGAGTTGACGCGGGCGATGAGCATGCCGCCGGGCTGCTGCAGCCGTTGCCGCACCTCCTCGAGGATCCGTTGGGTGTCCGACCAGCGGTGGTAGTGGAGCGAAAGGTTGGCGATGATGACGCGGAAGGCTGCGCGGCGGAAGGGCAGGCCGTCGCGGAGGTCGAGCTCGACGGCGGAAGCGCTCGCGGGGTGGAGCGCGCTGCGGGCGAGCTCGAGCGCGGGGCGGGAGAAGTCGGTGAGGAGCACGGGTAGCCCGTGGGCGACGAGGTAGCGCGCGTCGCCGCCGTTGCCGCATCCGAGATCGAGGACGGGGGTCGTACCGGTGGTGCGTAACAGGTTCAGCCAGCGGTCGAGCCACCGCCCGTCGGTCTCGTGGATGATAGGCTCACCGGCGTCGCTACCGCGCTCAGCCTGGCGGCGTGCTTCGAGGGCGCTCGAGAAGCGCGCGTTCCAGATCGCCTTGGGGTCGGGTACCTCTGGCATTGCCCTGGATCTCCTGTTGGGTCGGATCCATCTGTTCCTGAACCAACGTCAGTGTACCGCGTTTCTGGGGGTCAGAAAGGCGCGTCCGTCTCTCGTCCGAGCTGACAGCTATCAGCCGTCAGCCATCAGTCAACAGCCAACAGCCGTGGGCTGACGGCCACTTCACGCCGGGCGCACCTACCATAGCGCTACACCACTCGCCAGGTGCGCCCCAACTGCCACGCGTGTGAGGTCTTCACGGGATCTGCATCGCTCCTTCATCGTTTCTTCATCATCGCGGGTTACACTAAGTGCAGTTAAGTGATAGACCCATAGCGTAGGAGGCTAAGCGATGAGACAGAAGACACGAAGGTTCATGGTGGCAGGATGGGTGTTGGCGATGGTGGCAGCGTTGACGCTGCCGACGGTGGTGGCGGCTGCCGGGGGACCTCCCGAGAGTCGCGGTCGAGGCATGGGGCTTCAGGCTCCTGTCGCCGGGGGCGAGCTCGACGCCGGGGAGCAGGCGGTCTTGACTGAGTTCCTGGTGGACGAGCACAAGGCGCTGGCGACGTATGAGGCCGTGATGGCCGAGTTTGGGGAGATCGCGCCCTTCGCGCAGATCGCCCGTGCGGAGCGGCAGCATATCGCGGCGCTGGAGCGCGTCTTCGAGCGTTACGACGTGGCCTTGCCTGAAATTCCGGACTTCGACGTACCCAGCTTTGATTCACCGGAGGCGGCGGCTGAGGCCGCGGCGCAGGCTGAGATCGACAACGCTGCGCTTTATGACCGGCGGCTCGGCGAGATCGACAACGACGACGTGGTGCGTGTGGCGACAAATCTACGCGACGCGTCGCTCAACAACCATCTCCCAGCCTTCCAGGCGTTCGCCGAGGGCACCTACACGGCGGGCGCGGGTGTGACCGGTGAGGCGCGCCAGGCGCAAGCGATGCAAGGTGGCGTTGGCGGTGTGGCGCGCGGATTCGGCCGGGGTATGACCGATGAGGCGCAGGCCGTCCGGCAGCGGCTGATGGACGAAAGCTGCCCGGCCTACGAGGCGGGTGGCGGCCGCGGACGCTAGCTATAGGGTAGGACAGAAGGAAGGCTCACGCGCGGGATCGAGCCGTCGGCTCGATCCCGCGCGTTGTGCTTTGTGAGTGGGTTTTCGGGTTCGCGGCACGGCCAGGTCCCGGATGCGGGTGGCGATGGCGATCAGCGGTGCGCCGCGAGGCACTTGATGAGCTGCAGGGCGGGGTTGCCGGGGTCCCAGAGATCGGGAAACTCCTCAAGAACGGAGAACCCGAGGGCGCGATAGAAGGCGCGTGTTTTCGCGTAGTACTCGTCAGGGTTGGCTGCGCTCAGGGTTTCGACCTGGAGAAAGCGGGTGCCTTGCGCGCGAAGGTAGGTCTCGGCGACGTCGTTGCCGTGCTGCTTGAGCGAGAGGAAGCCGACGGCGTCGCCATCCACGGTGGCAACGAAGGTGGGCGGCCGGTCGATCTCCTCGATGTAGTGCTGGGTGGCCTCCTCGATGCCGAACCACGCCGGCAGTACCCGTAGGATGGGCGCGCACAGGACACTCTGGCCCTGGCCCTGGGCGGGGCCCTCGATGGTGGGGGAAGACGTCACGTCACTTTCCGGACCGGCATCAGGATCTCCCGGTGCAGTTTGTCGCCCTCGATCAGGACGGCGCTCAGCCCTTCGCTGCCTGCCTGGACCTCGTGGACCTCGTCCTTGTTCCAGAAGACGGCGATGCCGGGCGTCACGTCGACGCGCATGTTCTTGTCGCCGGTCACCTTCGCGCTGCCGGCCATGATGATGAGAAGTTGATCGGTTGCGAGCTTGTGGGCGCCGAGCACGCCGTTGGGCGCCAGTCGCAGTGTGGCGACGTGCCACGCTCGGCTGCTCATCACCGTGGAAATGGTGACATCGCGAGAGCCAAAGTCGCTGACTTGCTTTCCTTTTGAGCGTCCGCTGTCATAGATGCGCATAGGTATCCTATCTCCTTGCCGCTTGGCGTTCGGGGCGCGAGTGGCCCACTTGGTGCGGGTACACCCTCGGTCCCTAGAGCACATAGTCTACCAGCGTCGGTGGCAGGGGCCAATCTGACCTGCGCGGGGCCAGAGCCTTGCCTCTGCAGGCTGTGCTTTTCCCCCTCCGGGGGGAAACACAAAGGGGGTCTGCGCAAGCGAGCCGCGCTGCTCTAGCGTGACCCCCTCCTCAATCCTCCCCCGAGGGGGGAGGAGGCTGGATTTCCCCCTTGAGGGGGGAATACAAGGGGGGTGGGCGCGCAGGCGAGGCGGGTTGCTCCAGCGCCGCCCCCTCCTCAATCCTCCCCCGAGGGGGGAGGAGGCTGGATT
>JBNGCP010000061.1:0-22544 GCA_049974845.1 Anaerolineae bacterium
CTCACGCAAAGGCGCAAAGACGCGAAGTTAGATGTTGGATGTTGGATGTTGGATGCTGAGTGTGAGTTGGCCTTCCTCTTGCCTTGTCCCTTACCCTTGCCTTTCCCTTGGCGTCTTTGCGGCTTGGCGTGAGGCGGCTTTACGCGTTGAGGATGTCGGGGAGGGCGGTTAGGGTTTCGGCGTAGTAGCGGGCTTGCGGGCAGGTTTGGGCCTTTCCTGGGGAGAGAGGCCGTCGGGGTCGTTGACGACGGCGCCCTCAGGGGCGGGAACGCGGCCCTTGAGGAGTGGGTCGTCGGTCGCCAGCATCCAGGCGTTGAGGCGGGCTCGCAGGTCGTCCAAGACCTCCTCCGCCCGCGGATCGTCGGCAAGGTTGTGGGCCTCGTTGGGGTCGAAGATGAGGTCGTAGAGCATCTCCTCGTCGGGCTTCATCTCGGCCCAGCCGTGCTCGAGCCAGAGGCTCTTGCTGGGGCCGTCGTCGACGTTGGGCAGCACCGGGCCGTCGCGGTCCTCGAAGCGGCGGATGTACTTCCAGCGCCGGGTGCGAATGGCGCGCATGGGCTCGTAGGCGGCGTGGTAGTTGACCTCGGTGAAGATCTCGTCGCGCACGTGCTCGGCCTCGCCGCGGATGAGGGGCATGAGCGAGACGCCCTGCAACCACGCAGGCGGCGCGATCCCCAGGAGGTCGCAGAGGGTGGGGAAGATGTCGATGTGGCCCACCAGGCTGTCGACGACGCGCCCGCCGGTGAAGCCGCCGGGTCCGCGCATGATGAGCATCACGCCGGTGCCGCCGTCGGTAAGGTTGCACTTCATCCGCGGGAAGGCGATGCCGTGGTCGGCGGTGCAGATGACGAGGGTGTCCTCGGCGAGGGGGCTTTCGTCGAGGGCATCGAAGACGACGCCCATCTTGCGGTCGACCTCACGCGCGCTGGTCATGAAGCGCGCCATATCCTCGCGGGTCTCGGACGTGTCGGGGATCGGCTCGGGCGGACGGACGTAGCGGGGATCGCCGGCGTCGGTCACCGGGCCGAACTCGCGGTGGGTATCGGAGAAGCCGACGGAGAGGAAGAAGGGCTCGTCGGGCGATGAGGCCAGGAACTCGGCGGCGTGCTCATGGGGCGCGTCGCCCCCGAGCCAGCGATCGTAGCCGATGACGTCCCAGGGCTCGCCCTGGTCGTGGGAGGCGATGTGCTGCACCCCGGTGAGGATCGCCGTGTAGCCCGCGGGCTTCAGCGTGTGGATGATGTGCTGGCCATAGTCGTTGAGCGACCAGCCGCGGTGCGCCAGCCCAGTCATGCCGTTGTTATGCGGATACATGCCGGTGAGCAGCGTGGAGCGGCTGGCCGAGCAGGTTGGGTTGGCACAAAAGGCCTGGCGGAAGAGGACGCCCTCCTCGGCCAGGGCCTGGATATGGGGTGTGGGGATGGCGTAGCCGTGGGGCTGAACGTAACGGCCGATGTCGTGCGTGTGAATGTAGAGAATGTTGGGGCGTTGCTTGGTTGAGTCTGGCATGGGTCCTCCGTGTTCTAGCTGTCGGCTGTCAGCTATCCGCTGTCAGCTTTTTAGGTTTCAAGACTCGGCGCGGACCCTGACGGCACGCGCCATATGGTAGCCGATGATCACCTGGCGGTAGCCGCTCAGGCGCGCGTCGACCTCGGGGTCGCCGGTGTCGACGCGGAGCACGCCGACGTCGCGGATCTTCTGCTCCGTGGCGACGACGGTGATGTGATCGGGCCCAACGGCGCGGATGACGGCGGGCGTGAAGGGCTTGTTGCCCCGCCCGAAGATGAAACCATTGCCGCCGAGGGGGGTGACGATGATCTCGCGCTCGGGGTGGTCGTCGAGCAGGTCCAGGATCTGGCGCTCGTTGAGGTCGGCGGCGACGAGGGCGCGGTCGCGGACGGCGTCGATGCCCAGGAGCGTCCGGTCAATGCCGAGCTCGTCGGCGATGGCCTTCACGGTGGTGCCGGGGCCGAGGAGGTAGAGGACGGCAGGGTCCATGTCTTCGATCACCGCTGCGGCGATCTCACGCTTGTTCTCCAGCGTGTCCAACGAGCGGCCGGAGCCCTCCTTGCTCGGCTGCAGGTGGCCCGGGACGCTGGGGACGAGCAGGAAGCCGTAGTGCTGCGCGTCGAGGCGGTCGTCGCGGAAGGCATCCTCGTCGATGTCAAGGACCTCGGCCTCGGTGAGATCAACACCTTCGGAGAAGGCGCCTTCTGTAAAAGCGTCAACCATCTCGGCGGCGGCGCGGGGACTGAGGGCGAAGGCGCCGCTGTAGACCTTGACGCCGGCGGGCACGCCGACGACGGGGACCTCGGTCCCGACGGCGTCGAGGATATCCCGGGCCGTCCCGTCGCCTCCGACGAAGACGAGGAGCTCCGCGCCGGCCTCGACCATCGCCCGGGCGATGCGGCGGGTGTCCTCCGGCGTGGTGCGCTCGGCATGGAGATCCCCCACCACACGCACGGACTCGACGACGGCTTCGAGATACGCCGCGCCCATCGGCCCCGGGGCGGCCAACCAGCGGAGGTCGTCGCGGTGGTCGAGGTGTGAGAGGAAGGCGGCAGTACGGTCGGGCGTGACGGGCTCGGCGCCCAACTCGCGGGCACGCTCGGCCATCTCGCCGTCGGTGCCCTTAAGCCCGACGCTGCCGCCCATGCCGGCGATGGGATTGACGATCAATCCTACGACGTAGCTCATTCAGACGCTCCTATACGCTTCAGGTGCGAGATCCCTCGCTCCGCTCGGGATGACAGTCTACGCTTTGGTCTTCATTGTACACCGATCCCGAGGTTCTTACACTCCCCGGGCGGGCTGCTGCCTACACTTCACGATTGGGGCGCGTTGTCATCCTGAACGTGCCCCACAGCGTGGGGGCGTGAAGGATCTCGCACGCCGGATGAACGGGCATCCCACGCATGAGAGTCCTCGCTACGCTCGGAATGACAAGGCGTCCGTTGGCTTCTTGCCCCCAGATGAAATGCCCCCGTGCTGCTTGATACACTTAATAATATAAGTATCATAGATATAGAATAATGGAGGCGGGTCGATTTGGCTGTTACCACCATCGGGGAAGCGCGACATATGCGTGAGAGACTCAGGGAAACGATGGAACCTTCCATCGGTCCATGACGTCAACAGACCGGAATCATGTTCATATAGCGTGAGAGAAAGAGGAAAAAAGACCATGCGTGATCGAAAGCACACATCACCCACTCCATCGACGTTGGCCAGAGTCAGCGGAGCCCTGACGCTGGTCCTGATGGTCGCCGTCACGTTCTTCGTGCTCGGCCTGGCGGTTCGGGTAGGCTCCAATCTCATGGCGATGTTCGAGCCGGAAGTGGCGGATGCGGCTGCAGAACAGCCGTTGGCGGCTGCGGAGGAGACGCCCACCGCGACGGCTGTAGCCCCTACAACTACCGTTACTGTGGTGGCGCCTGCTGCGACGGACGTACTGTCCACGCCGACGGCGGTTCCGGCTACGGCAACGCCGGAGCCCACGCCAACGGCGATCCCGCCGACGGCGACACCAGAGCCGACGCCAACGCCGGGCGCGCCACGCGTCGTGGTCAACGAGAGCCGCATCAACGTGCGCCGCGGGCCGGGCACGAGATACGAGAGGGTCGGGCAGCTTGAGCCGGGCGCAGAGGCAGAGGTTACGGGCTGGTTCGGCGCGTGGTGGCAGATCGCCTACGAGGGCGAGACGGCCTACGTCTTCGGCGACATCGTCACTGCGTACGATGTGGACGACGTGCCGCAAATCACCGTGGACGAGCTCCCAGGGCCGACGGTGGACGAGCCAGTCTTCGAGCCCGCCCCCACCTGGGCCATCGATGAGGGCCGCTGGATCGACGTTGACCTCTCAGAGCAGCGGGTCACGGCCTATGAGGGACAGACGCCGGTGAACAGCTATCTGGTCTCGACGGGCCTGCCGGCTACGCCGACGCCCGTGGGCCAGTTCCGGATCTACGTGAAGTATCGCTATGACGATATGGCGGGGGCGGACTACTACCTGGAGGACGTTCCGTGGGTGATGTACTTCTACCAGGGGTACGGCTTCCACGGGGTGTGGTGGCACGCGAACTGGGGCAACCCAATGAGTCACGGTTGCATCAACCAGCCGAACGAGATGGCGGAGTGGTTGTTCGGTTTCGCCGAGGTAGGGACGCTGGTGAACATCCACGAGTAGTGTGCCGACTCGCCGCCTGACACAAGCGGGCGGCTTGGGCATCGCGAGCGCCGCCGAGGGCCATCATGGCCTTTGGCGGCGCTTCTGCATGGTGGCGACGGGCACAGCTTGGGGCTGTTCGAGAACCCCACGCAGATATATACTAAGAGCAAGCAAAAATCGGTCAGCCAGTGAAGAGTGCCACTCATCCCCACAGGAGGCAGAACGATGACAGAGCCTTACGAGAGCAAAAAAGAGCGCTTCCCGGCAGACTATCTGGACTACAGCGGACGCGACGACGTCCTGAGCGGGGGCGTGAAGATGATCCCCGTGCAGACGGAGAAGGGGACGTTTGACGTCTGGACCAAGCGGATCGGCAATAACCCGAAGCTCAAGGTGCTCCTGCTCCACGGCGGCCCAGGGTTCACGCACGAGTACTTCGAGGCCTGTGACAGCTACTTCCCGGCGGCGGGGATCGAGTACTACTACTACGACCAGCTAGGCTCCTACTACAGCGATCAGCCCGACGAGCCCGAGCTCTGGGAGATCGACCGCTTCGTGGAGGAGGTCGAGCAGATGCGACAGGCACGGGGCCTGAACCGCGACAACTTCTTCCTCCTCGGGCAGTCGTGGGGTGGGATTCTGGCGATGGAATATGCATTCAAGTATCAGGAGCATCTGAAGGGGTTGATTATCTCCAATATGATGGCCAGCATCCGCGCTTACAACGCCTATGCCGAATCCACGCTGATGCCAGCGATGGATCAGGAGGTCCTCGAAAAGATCAAGGCCTACGAAGCTGCAGAGGATTACGAGAACCCCGACTACATGGAGCTCCTGATCCCACACCATTACGAGGAGCACGTGCTGCGCATGCCGTATGAGACGTGGCCGGATCCGGTGAACCGCGCCTTCAAGCACGCCAATATGGACATCTACGTCCCGATGCAGGGGCCGAGCGAGCTGGGGGCGAGCGGCAAGCTCCTCGACTGGGATCGCACTGGGGATCTCGGCAAGTTGACGCCCCCTACCCTGACCATCGGTGCGGCGCACGACACCATGGATCCCGAGCACGTGGCATGGATGGCGAGTCAGGTGCAGAGGGGACGTTACCTGCATTGCCCCAAGGGCAGCCACCTGACGATATACGACGACCCCGAACCCTATTTCGAGGGAATCATCCAGTTCATCTACGACGTGGACGCGGGGCGATTCTAGCGCGGTCGGTGGCGACGGTGAGAGAGACCTTCGAGCTTCTGTGCGTAGGCCACGCCCGAAAGCTCAAAGTGCTAGCTTAGCAAGGGCTTTCGAGGCCGAGCTCACGGTGGAGAAAGCGGACGATCTCCCCGACCTCGTCCTCGGGGATGCAGAAGGAGACGCTCAGCTCCGTGGCGGCCTGGGCCACGGCGATGATGCGCGTGCCCTGCTCGCCGAGGGCGGCAAAGGCGTGCGAGACGGCGCCGCGCTCGTTCCATCCCGGCACGCCCACCACCGAGACGGTCGCCACTTGTTGCTTGGTGCCCAGCGTATAACGCCCCTCCGAAAGGGAGGCCGCGAAGGCCGCGTCCAGCGTCCGCAAACACCGCTCCTGCTCCTGCCGGCGGACGATCAGGTTGAGACTGTGCTCAGAGAAGGATTGGGAAAACATCAGCACGTCGACACCAGCCTCGCTCAATGCCTGCAGCGCCTTCGCGACCATAGGCAGCTGCCAGGCGTCGTCCCGGCTGCCAATGGCGATCAGGCAAAGTCCGCGGGTTGAGATAATAGCGGGCAAGCGCAGACGTTCGGGATTGGGCGTGTCGACGATGAGCGTCCCAGGGTCGGTCGGGTTGAAGCTGTTCATAATACGAAGCGGGATGTTGTGCTCGATGACGGGGCGGATCGTCTTGGGGTGTAGAACGTCGGCTCCGTAGTAGGCGAGCCGGGATGCTTCGGCGTAGGAGAGCTCTCGTAAAGCTCGGGCCTCAGGCACCAGGTTGGGATCGGCGGTGAGGATGCCGTCGACGTCGCTCCAGATCCACACCTCATCGGCGTCGAGCCCAGCGCCGACGAGGGCGGCGGTGTAATCGCTGCCTCCGCGCCCGAGGGTGGTGGTCACGCCGTCCTCGGTGGCGGCGATGAAGCCGGTGACGACGGGGATCACGCCCGCCTCGAGCATCGGCTTGACGGTCGCCTGCAGGCGCGCCCGGGTGAGGTCCATTCGCGGGGTCGCGGCCTCGAAGTGATCATCGGTGACGATGACGTCGGTGGCCAACACTGCCTCGGCTGCCACGCCCCGCTGCCGTAGCGCCGCCGCGAGGATGTGGACCGAGAGCTGCTCGCCAAAGGCGGCGACGTGGTCGCGCCCCCGCGCCGTGAGCTCCCCCAGGACAGCGAGGCTGCGATAGAGGCGCTCGAGCTCGTGCAGGCGCTCCTCCACCCACTGGCTGAGCCGATGGCGCTCGGCGCGTTCCGAGAAGAGGGCCTCGATCACGCCCAGGTGGCGCATCAGGATCCCCGCCTTGATCTCCTGATAGTCGGCGTCGCGGCCCTCAGCAGCAGCCCAGGCACCCTCCAGGAGCTGCCTGGTGACGCCACTCATCGCGGAGACGACGAGGACTGGGCGCAGATCCGGCTCCGATGCAGCGCGCTGCGCCACGATATCGGCGACGGCGGCGAAGCGCTCCGCGGTGCCGACAGAGGTGCCGCCGAATTTGTGAACGATGATCATGGGAAACTCCAAATGGGCAGATGGGCAAATCACAAATCTCAAATCTCGAATCTCAAATCCCAAATCTCGAATCTCGAATCTCGAATCTCGAATCATGAGGCTTGAGTTTGGGATTGGGAGGATGCGATGGCCGGGACGCGACATGGTATCCAACATCGAACATCCAACATCGAGTTCACACCGCGTCGAGGGCCTGATCCAGGTCAGCGATTAGGTCGTCGGCGTCCTCGATGCCGAGGGCGTAGCGAACGAGGCTGTCGCTGATGCCTGAGCCGCGGCGCTCGTCGGGGTCAAGGGAGACGAAGAGGGCCTGCTGCTGGACGATGCTCTCCACGCCCCCGAGCGTCGGGCCGATGTAGGGGATCTGCAGGCGGTCGACGAAGCGCGCCGTCTGCTCCTTGGTGCCGGCGATCTCGAAGCTGACCACGCCGCCGAAGCCCGTCATCTGGCGGCGGGCGATCTCGTGGTCGGGATGGCTGGGCAGGCCAGGATAGAAGACGCGGGCCACTTTGGGATGCGCCTCGAGGAATTGGGCGACGCGCATGCCATTGGCGTTCTGTTGCTCGATGCGCAGGGCGAGGGTCTTGAGCCCCCGCAGGAGGAGGTAGCCCTCCTGCGGACCGACCACGCTTCCCAGCAGCCCGCGGGTACCCTCGATCTGGGTCACCAGATTGTGAGGGCCGATGACGGCGCCGGCGAGCAGGTCGTTATGACCGCCGAGGTACTTCGTCGCGCTGTGGATCACCAGGTCGATCCCCAGCTCGAGCGGACGGAGGTTGATGGGCGTGGCGAAGGTCGCATCGACGACGGTCAGAATGCCGCGCGCGCGGGCGAGCTCGGCCAGGCGCTCCAGGTCCATAATGCGGAGGTAGGGATTCGTGGGCGTCTCACCGAGGATGAGCCGGGTGTTGGGTCTCACGGCATCGGCGATGTCGTCCAAGTCGTCGATGGGCACGAGGGTGGTCTCGATGCCGAAGCGGGGCAGGAATTCGGCGGCGAACTCCTTCGTCCTGCGGTAGGCATCGCGGACGACGACGGCGTGATCGCCGGCCGAGAGGAGGGTCAGCAGGGTTGCAGTGATCGCTGCCATGCCGGAGGAGAAGAGGGCCGCCAAATACGCGGCATGCGCAGCGTGCGCGCCTTCCAGCGCCGCGAGCTTTCGCTCCACCACCCGCTGTGTGGGGTTGCTGTAGCGGCCATACTCATCGCGCAGCGAGATGTCACCGCCGGCCTCCCGCGCCGCAGTGCGGGCGGCCTTACGCTCCATAAAGGCCAGGACCGCGGCGGTGTCCTCAAAGGTGTAGGTGGACGTTTGCGCAATGGGCGTCGTCAAGGCGCCATAGGGCTTGCGCTTCTCCTCGCCCGCATGGACGGCTCGTGTGCTCTCGTGGTCGAACGGCATCGCAGTCTCCCCCTTCAAATGGACAAATGGGCAAATCAGCAAATGGGCAAATCAGCAAATCACAAACCGGCAAATCACAGATGCACAGATCGAGAGGGGGTGGAGGGGCACAGAAAAGCGCCCCTTCGCGGTCAGAAGAGGCGCCAAGCCGACTTAGCTTTGCTCTCATCTTCCAGAACCTGCTTCCGCGAAGGTTCTGCCGGAATTGGCACCGTAAGCACCGCCCGTAGGCGGCGGCCTGGGTTGCCGAGGTTTCACAGGGCCGGTCCCTCCACCTCTCTCGATAAGAAAGTGGGGGGAACTATACCACGGCGTTAGCGGTTGGCAAGCACGGAGCTATCGACGAGATGTCATACGGCTGTCACACAATTCCTTTACCGCGGAGGAGCTTTTTGCTACAATCGAGGCGAGCGCACCGGATGAAGCGAAGCCCATCAACGATTGCCGGTGTCGAGGGCCTATGACGAAAGCCAGAATTCTGGTTGTGGACGACGAGGCGCCGATTGTCGACGTCCTGACCTATAACCTCAAGCAAGCGCTGTACGACGTTCTGGTCGCCTGGGACGGCGAGCAGGCCTTGGCGCTGGCACGGCGCGAGCGGCCCGACCTGATCATCCTCGACCTGATGCTGCCCAAGCTGGACGGCATCGAGGTCTGCCGCGCCCTGCGCCGCGATGAGGTCAGGGCCGGCACCCGGGAGATCCCCATCATCATGCTGACGGCCCGCGACGAGGAGATCGACCGCGTGGTGGGCCTGGAGTTGGGGGCCGACGACTACGTGGTGAAGCCTTTCAGCATACGAGAGCTCCTGGCACGGGTCAAGGCGGTGCTGCGCAGGGTGCCCCCGGAGCCACCCTCGCCCACCGAAGCGCGGGCCAGCGGAACGGCATCCGAGGTGGGGGAGCTGGTGCGGGTGGGCGATCTAACCGTGGATAGGGGGCGCTACCTCGCACACCTGGGCGATGCGGCGCTCGACCTCACGACGCTGGAGTTCGAGATGCTCCACACGCTCGCGCGGCACGCCGAGCACGTTCTGAGCCGCGAACAGCTCCTGGAGATGGTCTGGGGCTATGACTACGTGGGCGATCAGCGGGTCGTGGACGCGCTGATCAAACGGCTGCGGGCCAAGATCAGGGACGTCGCAGCGGGGCGCGAGCTCATCGACACCGTTCGGGGCGTCGGCTACAGGCTGGAGGTCTAGGCCGTGTGCCGCAGCCTGCGACTACCGCTGCGGCTATCGCTGCGGCTCAAGTTGCTGCTCAGCCACCTCATCCTCATCGTGCTGGCGATGGGGCTCGCCGGCGTGCTACTGCTCACGTTTCTCGAGCGCTACTTCCTGGAGGCGACGGAGGAGAGCCTGGCAGCCCAGGCCCAACTGACAGCCCAGGTGTTGATCCCGGGCGCCGTGATCGCCGGGCCAGCGGTCGAGAGCCAGGCGCCTGCGGCCAACGCCCTGCAGCAGCGTCAGCTCAGCAATCTGGCGCTTCAAGCCGAGAACCTGGCCCTGCCCAGCGGCGAGGCGCCCCAGGGCGACCTCGATCTCGGCTATCTTGCCGACTCCTCACTCCAGCTAGGCGCGCAATTGGAGACCCGCATCCGCATCCTGGACGCCACGGGCACGGTCCTGGTCGACTCGGACAACGCGGAGGCCGGTCGGATGCTCAGCGACGATCCGCTCGTGGCAGAGGCCCTGACCGGGCAGTACGTCGCGCGACAGACGATGGGATCCGGCGACCCCAGACGCGCGGACCTACAGCGGATGATGGCCGTCGCCATGCCTGTCTTGGTGGAGAATGGGCTGGTGGGCGTCGTCTACCTGACCCAGCCGCTCGACGATGTCACGACGGTCTTGGGCGATCTGCGGGCGCGATGGCTGTGGTCGACGGCCATCGCTCTTCTGCTCTCGGGCGCCGTCGGGCTGGTGCTGTCGCGGGCGATCACCCGGCCGTTGCACCAGTTGACGGCAGCAGCAGGGGCCGTGGCGCAGGGACAATTCGATGCACCAGAGGTCGGCCCGGCGGCATTACCGCTGCACACTAAGGACGAGCTCGGGCGCCTGGGCCGCGCTTTCGCCGACATGACGCAGCGGCTGCGGGCCGCCCGGCAGATGCAGACCACGTTTGTGGCCAACGTCTCCCACGAGCTGCGCACACCCCTCACGGCCATTAAAGGTATGGTCGAGACGCTGCGAGCTGGTGCCGTCGACGACGTCACCGTCCGCGACCGGTTCCTAGCAACGGTGGAGAGCGAGACGGACCGCCTGATCCGCCTCGTCAACGATTTGATGGTGCTGACCCGGGCCGACACGGAGGCCCTGAACCTGCGCCGTGAGACGCTGGACCTGGTCGAGGTCGCACGGGCGATCTGCCGGCGGATGGCGCCTCAAGCGGAAGCGCGTGATATCACACTCGCCATTGAGGCAGACCCACCCCTCCCCATGGCCTGGGCCGATCGCGACCGCGTGGCCCAGGTACTGATCAACTTACTGGACAACGCCATCAAATACTCCCATCCCGGGGGGCGCGTCGTCGTCCGGCTGGCGCCGGACGGTGAGACGGATGGGGTGATGGTAGCGGTCCAGGATCAAGGCATCGGCATTCCAGCCGAGGACCTTCCCCACATCGGCGAACGCTTCTACCGCGCGGATAAGGCCCGTGCACGGGCGCGTACACGGGCGCGCGTCCAGGAAGGGGCCGCTCAGAGTGGGAGCGGATTGGGGCTGTCCATCGCCGAGGCGCTCGTGGAGGCGCACGGGGGGCGCCTGTGGGTCGAGAGCGAGGAGGGGACCGGTACGACGGTCAGGTTCAGCCTGCCGGGTGCTTGAGCCGGGCGTGGGCTCTGAACCACTGATTCACTGAACACACCGATATCACTGAGGGGCTGTTCCTCAGTGATATCATCCCCACCCTATTGGGCCGCGGCGGGGAGGTGCGGTGCACCCGCCAAGTGTAAGTTCTCGAGCTATCCGGACTTTGTCATCAGCCTGTCATCATCAGCTTGTATAACGAGGGTGTAGCATTGGAACCCACCTCGCATGACGGAAGCTATGATAGAGAGGAGCTGATGATGAAAGCGATCACGAGACCACTGCTGGCGATGTTAGCGCTCCTGCTGGCCCTTTGGCCGCAGGCCGTGCTGGCCGATGGGATGATGTTACCGCTCGACGCCGAGATCGGCTATCTGATCGTGCCCTATCACCACGTGAGGGTGAAGATCGAGGATACCCACGCGACAACGCACGTCTCCCAGGCCTTCGAGAACCCCCACGATCACGACGTCACCGCGCGCTATCTCTTTCCGGTGCCGCCGGACGCGATGCTCACCACGTTCGAGGCCACCGTGGACGGACGCGCGCAGGCCGCACAGAGGCAGGACGTGGACGCGACCAACGCGCTACTCTGGGACCTCGTGGCCGAACGCCACGACCCGTCGCTGCTGCAGTATGCGGACTGGGAAACGCTGGTCTTTGAGGTGACGGTCCCGGCGGGCGGGACTCGAGAGATCACGCTGGCGTACGAGGAGGTGTTGACACCTGAAGGGGGCATGCTCCATTACCACTACGTCCTCGGGACCGAGCGGTACGTCTCCGACCTGCTGGAGGAGGTCAGCGTGACGATCGACGTCGCGTCGTCGAAGGGGCTCGGCACCCTCTACTCGCCCTCTCACGACGTGGCCACGACGCGCACCACCAATGGACAGGCGCGGGTCAGCTGGGAAGCCAGCTACGTCCGCCCGACCGAGGACTTCCACCTCTTCTATGCACCCACGGAAGGCGGATTTGGCAGTGGCTTGCTCACCGGTCGGCAGCCGGATCTGGAGAGCGATCACCGCGACCACTTCCTGTTCTTGTTCGCCCCGGAGGCGGGGCGTGCCGAGAGGGCGCCGCTGCCCAAGGACATCGTCTTCGTCGTCGATCGCTCCGGGAGCATGGCGGGCGAGAAGCTGGTGCAGGCACAAAACGCGCTGCAGTTCATCCTCGGCCAACTGAACGAGCGCGACCGCTTCTCCGTCGTCGGGTTTGACGACCGCATCGACCTCCTGTCACCGGAACTGCTGTCCGTCAACGGTGAGACGGTGCGCACAGCGCGCCGCTTCGTGGACGGACTCTACGCCCGGGAGGCGACCGATCTCGACGCCGCGCTGGCCCAGGGTCTGGCGGTCCTGCGCAGCAGTCAGGCGCGGGCGGACGCAACGCGGCTGCTCGTCTTCCTGACCGACGGCCTGCCCACGGCGGGCATCACCGACCCGGCCCTGATCGCCAGACGAGCTGGGCGGGCCAACGACACCGTCGAGGCGCGCCTCCACGTCTTCGGCGTGGGCTATGATGTCAACACCCACCTTCTCGACCGGCTGGCGGCGGAGAACGGCGGGTCAGTCACGTACGTCCAACCCGGCGAGGATCTGGAGGCTGTGTTGACGGGCTTCTACCGGCGCATCGCCTCCCCGGTGCTCACCGATCTGGAGATCGACTTCGAGGGATTCGACGTGCAGGATCTCCATCCCGCGACACTGCCGGACCTCTTTGACGGCTCGAGCCTGCTCCTAACGGGACGCTACGTCCTGGAGGCTGGGGCGGACGAGGTCACGGTGAGGGTCCGGGGCCGGGCGGGCGGGGAAGCGCGCAGCTACACCTACACCTACGACCTGAAGGAGGCGGGCGATCACGCGTTCGTGCCTCGGCTCTGGGCCACCCGTCAGATCGGACGACTGCTGGACGCGGTACGGGTCGAGGGCGAGACCGACCGGCTGGTCGAGGAGATCCGGCGGCTCGGACTGAGCTACGGGCTGGTCACGCCCTACACGACCTTTGCGATCGCGGCACAGACGAGCGGGGCGGCCTCGATGGAGAACATGGCGCTCTACAGCGATCAGGGCGCGCTCAACCAGGCCCACGGCAAGACCACGATCCAGGCACGGGTCCAGAACCAGAGCTACCAACAGGCCGCGCAGGCCAACTTGGCCGGGGGTGCCAACGTGACCCAGAGCGGGTACCAAAACCTGGCGCAGGTCAGCACGCAGCACGTGGATCTGCGGCTGCTACGGAACGCTCGGCCCAGTGACACGGCGATCGACGAGGCGTGGATTACGGAGAACCTCAAGGCCGACCGCACCGTCGAGTTCGGGTCGGACGCTTATTTCGAGCTGGCGGGCGATCCAACGGCACGCGGCTTCCTGCAGGCGGGAAACAACGTGCTGTTTCAGCATCGTGGCGAGATCATCCAGGTGGTGGACCCGGAGGGGCCCGCGTCGGTCTTCGAGCTGGCGATGCCAGCGGGGAGCGACCGGCCCTCACAGCTGCTCGACAATCGCTCAGCGCCCTTGGGCACGCCGCAGGCGCCCCGGGCTGCATGGTTATCACAGGTACGACTGGTCATCCGCAGGGCCGCTGATGTGTTGGCCGGTGCGCTTGAGGCATTGGGAGGGAAGGAGAATGTGCAGAATGTGCCGCGCTGAGACACCGACAGGGCCGTAGACAGATCGCCTCTTATACTTCGGCGAGCGGGCGGGAGGCTGAGCACGTGGCTCAGCTTCTCGTCCGCTCGCTGCGGCATTGAGCGTTACTGTGAAGCGGTATGCGTTCAGGCGTTGCCTGTTACGTTTTGCCTTCGCGCACGACATGATATGTGGAGGATCCCAATGCGGGTGGCTGTTTCTGCGGAGGCAGATGATCTCGACATCTCCCTATTGTTGGCGGTGCCTCCCGGCCTTATAACAAAGATGCAGCGCAACCTGGAGGTGACTGATGAACAAGGTTCGAAGTCCTAGAGTTCTATGGATTGTCGCACTGATCGCGTTGGTGAGCGTGAACTGCAGCCTGATCTCGCTACCGTTCGGGCCAGCAGAGACCCCACCGACCGACGCTCCCTCGCCGACCGCAGCACCTAATGAGGAGCCGACGCCGACGACGGCGGCACAGGAGGAGCCTGCGCCGATGGCGACGCCGACAGCATCGCCCGTTGACGCTGACCTGCCACAAATTCCCAAGCCGATGTTCGCGATCTTCCGCGAAGAGAAAGTCGAGACGCTGCCCAGCCTCGAGATGGAGAAGGTCTCGCCGGGCCTGAAAAACGTCACCATCCCCTTCGTCCTCTCGGAAGCCCAACTCGAGCGCTTGGCGACCGACGGCTTTGTCGTCAGTCCTGGAACGGAACGGGAGTTCTTCACGCTCTACGAGAAGGCGCGCTATCGCAACGTGCCGATCTTCGTGACCAGCGACTCGCTGCTGCACATCTACCACCTGCTCTTCGACAAGGTACTCCGCACGGCTGAGGTCGAGTTCTTCATCCCGTTGCTCCGCGACCTGAACGAGGGGCTTTTGGCCGAGACGGACGCGAACTATCAGGCGCTGCGTACCACACCCTGGGAGGATGAAGCACGGCGCACCGTCGCCTTTGTCGCCGTGGCCGGGCGGCTGCTCGACGCCGGCTTCGAGGTCCCCGCGTACGCCGAGGATCTGGTCGAAGCCGAGCTGACGAACATTGAGGTCGCTTCGGGAATCCTTCCGTCCCCGATCTTCCCCGGCCTCCAGTACGGCGAGGACTACACGCAATACATCCCGCGGGGGCACTACACCTTGAGCGACGAGCTCAAGGCGTACTTCAAGAGCATGATGTGGTACGGGCGCATGACGTTTCGGGTCAACCCGCCGAATACGGAGGTCGGGCGCACGGAGACGCGGTCCGCGCTGTTCCTCGTCCACGCGCTGCGCACGGCGGAGGCCGGCGGACGTCCGGCGCTGGAGGCCTGGGACGACCTCTACAACCCCACCGTCTTCTTCGTCGGTCGCAGTGACGACCTGACGGTCTACCAGTACCTCGCCGTGATGGATGCCGTCTACGGCGAGGACGTGGGCGTCACAGATCTGGTCGACGAGGCACAGCTCGACGCCTTTATCGCGATGGCCGACCAGCTACCGCCGCCGGAGATCCTGGGCATCGTCATCATGGACACGGACGACGAGGCGGCGACGACGAAGGGCCTGCGGTTTATGGGCCAGCGCTTCGTCCCCGATGCCTACGTCTTCCGCCAGTTGATCTATCGCAACGTGGGCACACGCGACAATCGCCGGGGTCTGCCGAAGGGGCTGGATGTCTTTGCGGCGATGGGCTCGGAGCGCGCGTACGAGCTGCTCGACGAGATGGGCGAGACCTCATATGAGAACTACCCTGAACAGATGGCGAAGGTCCGCGAGTGGTTGACCACCCTGACCGTGGAGGAGTGGACCGAGACGCTTTACAACACGTGGCTCTACACCTTCTATCCCTTGATGGAGGTCCCCGGGCCAGGGTACCCGACCTTTATGACATCGACGGCGTGGCTGGACAAACAGCTCAACACAGTGCTGGGGAGCTGGGCCGAGCTGAAACACGACACCATCCTCTACGCCAAACAGGTGTACGCCGAGCTTGGCGGCGGGCCACCGCCCCCGCCGCCGCTGCCGCCGAAAGGGTACGTCGAGCCAGTGCCGGCCTTCTACGCGCGCCTGGCCGCGCTGACGACGATGACGCGCGAGGGGCTGGAGAGCCGCGAGCTGCTCAGCGAGCAGGACGCGGAGAGCCTCGCCCAATTGGAGGACCTCGCCAATGCCCTGCAGCGCATGGCGGAGAAGGAGCTGCGCGGCGAGCCGCTGACCGAGGAAGAGTACGAGCGCATCCGCTATTACGGCGGAGAGCTAGAGCATCTGACGATGGCGTCGGCTGTCGAGCCGGGCCAGGGGGACGGCGGCTTTATGGACGAAACGCCCCAGGCCGCGGTTATCGCCGACGTCGCGACGGACCCCGGCGCTGCAGACGGCCCCACCGTGTTGGAGGTCGGTATCGGGCGTATCAACGAGCTGCACGCCATCGTGCCCGTGATCGCCGAGGACGGCAGCGTCAGCCTCCAGGTCGCCGTGGGCGGTGCCTTCTCTTACTACGAGTTCCCCTGGCCCGCCAGCGACCGCCTGACGGACGAGGCGTGGCGGGAGCGCCTGGATGAGGGAACGGCACCGCCGGTACCAAAATGGACGGCGTCATTTATGGCGTCGTCGGGAGAATACGATGCGTTGCAGGAAGCCGTCCTGAGCTTCCAGAAGTCGATCACGCTGGCCTATTGGGACCTGCGCGAGAGCTTCGAGGGGGACGACGCGTTGGCCCAGTTCGGGCCTGAGATTGGCGAGCTCCGTGACGCCAATCAGTACATGGGGCATCAGTTGGTAAGCACCAGCTTCCGCTCGCACGATCTCCAGGCCGACGATCTGGCGGTGGTGACGGTGCGGGAGACGTGGCAGGATACACTCTATAGTTACAGCGGCGACGTGCCGACCTATGAGGATACCGTCGTCGCCGAGCGAGGCCCCTACACCCTGGACGTGACGTACACGCTGGAAGCCGAGACCTACTCCTATGGGACCTTCTGGCACGTGACGCAGGCCGTCTATGCGGATGCAGCACCTGATTGGTAGACGAGAGACACCGCGCCAAGCAGCAGCGTCGAACGGCGCTGCTGCTTGGCGTCTGCGCCTTGGCGCGATCACCCTCGGCGTCGCTGCTGTTTTCCTGATCGCGTGGCTACATCCGGCGCTCGGCCTCCGATTGGACGACATCGACGCTTTCACGCCAGCGATCGAGGGACCAGCCTTCAGCCCTGTAGCTTTCAGTTGTAACCCTGAGACCTGCCGAGAGGTCGGGCCCCAAGCCGAGGCCCAAAGCGGCATCTTCGTCAACAGTGAGATCGATCTGACGGGAGATGGCACGTCGGAGACCATTCGACTTTCGGAAGGCAAGATCACCATCTCCGAAAAGGGTAGAGAGGTTTGGCGCAGCCCGGCTACCTGGACGGTAGTCGATCTCGCCCTGGGCGATCCCAACGACGATGGACGCTACGAGATCCTGGCCGCCTTCTGGCGCGCGGATGATCGCGGAACGCAGAGAAGCCAACCCTTCATCATCGGCTATCGCCAAGGCGGATATCGTACTCTCTGGGGTGGCTCGCCGATCGCCGAGCCCATCGTGGAGGTGGCTCTGGGGGATGTGGACGGCGACGGCGCGGAGGATCTCGTCGTGCTGGAAGCTCAGACTGACGCCGATCCTGCAGCCGCCGAGGCCGTCACCGTCGCCGTTTGGCGGTGGCACGGTTGGGGGTTCAGCAGGATGTGGCGCTCCGACGAAGGGCTCTGTCGGGACCTGGTGGTGGTCCCGGGCGAGGACGGCACGCCGGGCGTCATCCAGGTGATGAGAGCCCCAAGCTCCAACTAGTGCTCTGCTGACCTGATTCTCGACGTTGATGATAGCGGCTTCAGCCGCCTAACCGCTGAAGCGGTTACTACCAACTTAACTGAGCACTAGTAGCGTTGCGGCTTCGACGGATAGGGCTGGAACGGCGCCCGTGGCTCACGGCTGATCCACTCGCCGGTTTCATCCAAGCGTGAGAGCGACCGGAGCAGGTCGAAAGTGACCCAGCGGGAGGCCTGCGGCGCTTCGACGTCCCAGAGACCATAGGGGCCTTGAAGCTCCTTCACGAAGGCGACGAGCTCAGCCACACGCGGGTCGTCGAGCGTCGCCCCGATGCGCCAGCAGAGATCGAGCACCTGGGCCAGATCGAAGCGACCGTAGAAGGTCAGGAAGCCGCGGGTGGGCACCGCGCCGATCAGGCGAGTGACCTCGAACCCCAGCGTGCGCGTCTCCCGCGTCTCGCGGCCCAGGAGCAGATCCAGTGCACGCCGCGCCTCTGGTCCCGACCGCCGCTCGGGATGGTGGGCCAGGCAGAGGAGGGCGCCGGTCGTGTTGGAGCGGCACCCCCAGCGAGAATGGGGCATCTTCCGATAGCCGGCGACGTAGCCATAAGTGCCGCCGCCCGCGATGCCGGTGGGCCAGGCACCGTCCTCGAGGCGCTGAGAGAGGAGCCATTCGTAGGCCCGCTCCGCCCTCGGGTCCTCAGCGTAGCCGCACATCGCCAGCGCTCGCAAGGGCAGCGCGGTCTGGAGGGGGATCATCGAATATCCCTCGTGATCCTCTCCGGCATCCTCCCCCGCCCGTGGCGACTCCCACGCGCCATCGCCGCGCTGCAATGAGAAGAGGAAAGCCGCGCCTCGCGCCACCGCCGGGTGGCCCTGGTCAAAACCGAGATATCCCAGCCGCATCAGCGCCAGCATCGTCATCCGGCGCGCGTCCCCCTGCCATCCGAGATCTCCCTGGCGCCAGCTTCCGTCCTCCTCCTGCGACGCCAGAAGCGGCGCCACGAGGGGGTCACGCTCACGGAGGCAACACAATTCCCGGACTTCGGCATCCTCTTTGGGCTTGTCCAGCAACTCGCTCAGGACCAGCCGGCGCAGACAAGGGGAGGGATCGGCGAGCAACAGCGGTATCCAGGTCATCTCGCCACCTCGGCGTCCATCAGAGGACGGAGATAACGAGCTGTGGGGGTGTCGCCCGCCGCCACCGTCTCCGGACTCCCTTCAGCGATAATGCGTCCTCCGTCAGGGCCTCCACCCGGCCCTAACTCCACAAGCCAATCACACGCCGCAAGCAGATGGGTGTGATGTTCAATGACGTAAACGGTATGGCCCTGATCGACGAGGCGGTCGAGGGCACCGACGAGGCGATGCACGTCCTCCAGATGCTGACCCACCGTGGGCTCATCGAGGATGTAGAGCGTCTTGGTTCGCCCCGTGCGATAGAGCTCATCCGCGATCTTGAGTCGCTGCGCCTCACCCCCGGAGAGCGCATAGCCGGGCTGATGGAGCACCAGATAGCCCAGGCCGACCGCCTGCGCCATCTCCAGCTTGGCGTTCAGCGTCGCCGACGCGTCACCGGACGTGACCCCCGGCATGTCCCCGAACAGCGCCCGAACCTCGTCGAGAGTTTTCGTAAAGCAAAGCGGCAGCGGCACGCCGCGCAGCCGCACTTCCCAGGCCTCCGGGCGATATCCGGTGCCCTGACAGGTCTCACAGACCACGTGAACGTCGGGCAAGAAGCCCATGTCGAGCGTCGTCTGACCGCTCCCGCCGCAGGCAGAGCAGCGCTGACCCAGCGCCTTCGCGTCGAGCCCCAAGGCTCGCGCGTCCTCGCTCTCCGCATAGAGCTGATGCAGCAAACGCGTCAAGCCCAAGAAATGCGCGGGGCTACGCACGCCGGCCTTCGTTTGATCCACGAGGATGGCGCGGCCGGGCGCGCCCTTAATGGCGTCGTGCTCACCGGGATCGATGGGCTCCGAGGCGACCGACGTCGTGTGCTTCCGGGGCGCCAGGGCGCGGCCCAGCGTGTCGATGAGCAGCGTACTCTTTCCGGAGCCGGAGACGCCAGTCACGACGGTCAGTCCCTCGCCGATCTCGACGTCGACGTTCTTGAGATTATGCTCGTTAGCACCCTCGATCTGGATCTTCATCGCTCATAGTTCCGTATCTTCAGACACCAGATCAATCACGATTAACTCCGGCCGGCAGCAGAAACGGAGCTGCGGAGCGCCAGCCCGCTCCACACCAATGCCGCGAGAGACAATCAATGTCTTTCCGAGCGCAATCCCCGTCACACCGGCGGCCCACGCGCGTGGAACGGAGGAGAGGGTGAGGAGCGGCCCGATGAGAGGCAAGCGGACCTGCCCACCATGGGTGTGTCCAGCGATCAAGAGATCGGCCTCCACCGCCCCCAGGCTGAAATTCGGGCTGTGGCCCAGCACAATGTGGTAGACATCCTCCCCTTCGACCGTCGTGTACGTCTGGAAGGAGTCCTGGCGGCTGAGGGCGGTCAATACCAGGGGGCCCAGATCATAGCGCGTCGTCTCCGCCGCGACGGTGACGGGCAAACCCGCAAAGAGCGCGGCCCACTCGCCGGCCCGGTCGACGTTGCCGGCGACGGCGTAGATACCCAGCGGCGCCGCCAGATTCGCGTCGATCAGAAGATCGCGCAGCGCCTCGATCTCCGCCGCGTAGCCCTGGCTGCGCGGCCCGACCTGAACATAGTCGCCAGCGAAGAGGATCAGGTCGGGCGACTCGGCCATGACACGCTCGAGGCCCCGCGCCTCATAGCGCCCCGGGCGATCGGTCTGGATATCGGCGACGACCGCGATCCGCACCGGCTGCGACAGCCGGGGGGCAGGCAACGTCAGCCGGGTCACCTGGAGCCAGTGCGGCTCGATGAGAAACGCATCGAGCGCAAAGAGCGCTACAAAGGCCGCCACGGCGAAGGCCCCCAACGCCACGACGGGCACACTGTGTCGCCACAGCACAGCGACCCCGATCAGAAAGAGTGGGCCGTGCAGAAAGACCGTCCACGCGATCCGCCCAGCAACGGCAAAGACACTCCCTGCCAGCATCACAGCGCTGACCAAGCCCCCGACGCCCAGCAGGACCATCAAGACGGCAACAAGGCCCATCGCACGCACCGGCGTTATGGAACCTCTAGACGCTCCTACAGACGCCACGGACGTGGAGCGCCGCAACCACGCGAGCAAGCCCACGACCAGGGCGAGCCCCAGAGCATTGTGAAGAAGAGCCGTCATAAGCATCTCTCCGCAGAGCCCGACACGCATCGCTCAGTTGGCAAGCACAGCATCCGCATCAGGCGACTCGGCTAGAGGCCGAAGTCTGCCATCTCATCGGCGAGCAGGTGTGCGAGGTAGGGTCGAACCTGCCAGTACTCGATCATCGTCCGGTACTCCTCAACCATCTCGGGGTCGCCAGGCGGGACGGTATGGACGGCGCGGATCATCAGGTTCTTGTCGGTATGCTCCGGCGAGACGAACTCCACGACATCGGTTCGATAGCCCATAATGCGCAGGATCTGCGCACGGAAGCTATCCGTCAAGACGTCGCCCACCCGCTCCTTCAGAATGCCGTGGCGCAGCACTGGCTCGAAGACAGGGGGCATCGGGCGTTCCTCCATCTGGGCCTGAAGGTGGTGATGGCAGCAGGGCGCGCTGAAGATCAGCTCCGCGCCCCAGCGCACCGCCTGCGCCAGCGCTTCGTCGGTGGCCGTGTCACACGCGTGAAGTGCCAGGACGACATCGGGGCGCGCCTTTGGCCTATAGTCGATGATCCGGCTGACCTCGAAATGCAGATCCTCCCATCCGAGCTGCTGCGCCAGCGCGTTCTGCTCGGCCAATAGGTCGGCCTTGAGGTCAATCCCGACGGCCTCCACGTCAAGGTTCAGGACGTGGCTCAGATAGTGATAGGTCGCGAAGGTCAGATCGGCGCTGCCGCATCCGCAGTCCACGATGCGAATCGGCGAATGAAGACGCTCCAGATCCCCGCTCTCAACGATAAGGCGCAGGAACTCGTTGATCTGCCTGAACTTGCGACGCTTGTTGGCGCGAATCCTGCCGTCCTGCGTCTGGATGCCGAGCGCCTGAAGCAGCGGATCGGGCTCATCCGCCGGCAGAAGCCGCGACTTCTGACGGTCGTGTGCCAGCGATGGCTGCGGCAGGGGTTTGGTCAGCACCCGCTCGTGGACACGCGCCTTGCCCTTTCGCGAGATCTGCACCTGGATCTCCCGTCCCGTGGTCAACACGTGAATCTGTGCGAAGGGGAGGGAGAGGAGCTCGTCAATCTTGCCGGCTGCCTGCACGCCCGCGTAGTTCTTCGTAATGTCCTGGGTCTCATCGAGATGGGAGACCTGCAGATGGCGCTCCTCCTGGATCAGGACAGGGCGGACCGTGGCCCGGCGCCACGGCAGCTCATAGCCACGACGACGCCCGCTGAAGGTGGCCTTGACGAAGGCCTCGCCCAGCATCGCGTCCTTCAGCAGTTGCTTGTAGTCCACGCTCGAAGACATCGTTGCGTCCTTCCCTTAATACGACAGGCCCGATATGCACGCTATCTACTATCGAGGAGATACGAACTCTCCTGACAACCTATAGGCCTGATCATCCGGCACTCAAGCACACTCTACCGCTGAATGGTATCACAATTTGACATACATCGATGGCGAAAGTAGACAAGCTGCTGCATGCCGGACTCACCGAAGGACCCTCTCCATGGGCTGAGCCAGCCACGATGGATCGACGTGCTCGACCACGAAGGCGCCACACGCGTTGAAGCGCGCAAACTCCCCGAGGCGGTCCGTCAACAGCGGCAGCACCTCGCCATAGGCCGCGAAGTCCGCCTCAACCGTCAGCTGGCGCACGATCAGGGTGTGGGACTTCCGGTCCGCCTTCGCATCCACCCGACCGATAAAGCGATCACTCCAGAGAATGGGCAGCGCGACGTAGCCATAGGTTCTCTTCTCCGCCGGCAGATAGCACTCCAGGCCGTAGTCCCATGCGAAGAGCTTCTTCTCCATCAAAGGATGGCG
>JBNGCP010000062.1:0-21474 GCA_049974845.1 Anaerolineae bacterium
GGCTGCAGCGGTTGGGAGAACCTTGACCCAAAGGTCGGCCATGCTATAATCGGCTTGCGCCGATGTAGCTCAACGGTAGAGCATCCGCCTTGTAAGCGGAGGGTTGTGGGTTCGATTCCCACCGTCGGCTCACACGGGCAGTTGATCCGAGCGGCAAAGGAGGCTGACTGTAAATCAGCTGGCATACGCCTTCGGGGGTTCGAGTCCCTCACTGCCCACTGATCAAGCCCATGTAGCTCAGTCGGTAGAGCACTATCTTGGTAAGATAGGGGTCATCAGTTCAAATCTGATCATGGGCTCAAGGTAGCCGAAAGGGCGCCTTATGGGAGATTAGCGTAGGCGAGTAGCTCAATTTGGCAGAGCAACGGTCTCCAAAACCGTAGGTTGCGGGTTCAATTCCTGCCTCGCCTGCCTTGAAGTCAAGACACCGCCCTATCGGGCGGTGTCTTAAAGTGTAAGCAAGTCTGAAGAGCACAGTGTATTACGCGGAGGCATCGGTGGCGAAATCGAAGTCCAAGAAGGAAAATCCGATTGTCGCGTATTTCCGCTCCGTCCGAGCGGAGATCCGTAGGGTCCGATGGCCCACTCTGGAGCAGGGATGGACAATGACCAAGATTGTGATGGCCGTGACGTTTGCGATGGCCATCTTCTTGGGCGTCCTTGACTTCGTCTTTGGTTGGTTGCTGGGCCAGGTGATCGCCGGCAATGTGCTCTTTATGATTCTCGGCGCGGTTGTTGCCGTTGCCTTGATCGGTGCAGTTTACCTGGTTGGTCAGACTGAAGAGGTTTAGGGCTTTTGGTACCTGAAGAGCACGCTATAGAATCTGCCACGGAGTCTGCTGAGGAGCCTGTCAACGAGCCGGTCGAAGAACCGGTTGTAGAACAGACGATGGAAGCAGAATCTGAGGAGCAGGAAATAGAAGAGCAGGACCTCGAGGAAGCCGAGGACGAGCTCGACTCGCTCCCCGATCTCAACCTATCCCCCGACGCGCTCTTTGACCGCTTCGGGCTGCAGGGTGACACTGAGACGGACGAGGACGAGGAGTCCGACGACGAGGGCCTGCCAGAACTCGAGTTCGAGGAGGTCGGCGTCCTCCCCGACCCCTTTGCCGATGAAGAGGTGAAGGAGTCGACGGATGAGCGTGCCTGGTTCATCATCCATTGCTATTCGGGCTACGAGCACAAGGTGCGCCACAACTTGGAGCAACGCATCGAGTCGATGGGTATGCAGGACTACATCTATCAGGTCGTAGTGCCCACCGTCGAGGAGATCGAGCTCAAGGACGGCAAACGGCGCACCGTGGAGCGCTGCCTCTATCCCGGCTACCTCATGGTGCAGATGCGGCTCACCGACGACTCCTGGTACGTTGTGCGCAACACACCAGGTGTAACCGGCTTTGTGGGGATGGGTAACAACCCCACGCCGCTGCGTGCCGAATCTGTCCAACGCATTCTGCGCCGCATGGAATCGGCAGCACCTGAGGTTCGCGCCACCTTTAAGCGCGGACAGAAGGTGCGTATCATCGAGGGCCCATTCGCCGATTTCATCGGCGTGGTGGACGACATTGACGAAGAGCGGACCAAAGTGCGGGTCTTGGTCTCGTTCTTCGGGCGCGAGACGCCCGTGGAGTTGGACTTCCTCCAAGTAGAAAAGTCTTAGGCTCGGACAAGAGACAGCGAGTGCAAAGAAGCAGAGAACGGTGGGCCGGAACAGGCCCAAGTTGAGGGAGCAGTGAGAATATGGCAAAGAAAAAGGTAAAAGCAGTCGTTAAGTTGCAGATTCCGGCCGGCAAGGCGAATCCGGCCCCCCCGATTGGCCCTGCGCTGGCGCAGCACGGGATCAACCTGATGGGATTCTGCAAGGAGTACAATGCCAAGACCGCGCATCTCAGCGGGAACATCATCCCGGCAGAGATCACGATCTATCAGGATTCATCGTTCACTTTTGAGCTCAAGACGCCGCCCACGGCGGATCTGTTACGGAAGGCAGCCGGTGTGGACAAGGGCTCCTCAGAACCGAATCGCGACAAGGTCGGCACGATTACGAAGCAACAGCTGCGCGAGATCGCCGAGACCAAGATGCGGGATCTGAATGCCAATGACATCGAGGCCGCCGAGCTGCAGATTGCCGGTACGGCTCGCAGTATGGGCATTCGAGTGCGCGACTAGGTCGCCACTCAATTCGCCACTTCGTTCAGCGGGTGGGAGGGGAAACCCGTTAGGACCACGAGGAGTTAGATATGGTAAAAGGTGGAAAGAAGTACTTAGAAGCATTTGCGAAGGTCGACCGCGACAGAGTCTACAGCGTAGCTGAGGGTATGTCGCTGGTGAAAGAGGTCAGCTACACGAGCTTTGATGGAACCGTAGAGCTGCACCTTCGCACAAGCCTGGACCCTCGCCGCTCCGATCAAGCGATCCGGGGCGTCGTTCGGTTGCCCAATGGGCTGGGCAAAACCGTCCGGGTGGTCGTTTTCGCGGCCGGCGAGGCGGCTCGCATTGCCGAGGAGGCCGGCGCCGACTACGTTATTAGCGACGAAGAGGGTATCCAGCGGATCATGAACGGCTGGACCGATTTCGACGTCGCCATCGCAGTGCCTGACATGATGCGGCTCGTGGGCCGTCTTGGTCGGGTTCTAGGCCCCCGCGGCTTGATGCCCACCCCCAAGACCGGCACGGTTGTGCCAGAGGACGACCTCGCGCAGGTCGTTGATGAGGCAAAAGCCGGACGTGTCGAGTACCGTCTAGATCGCTCTGGCAACATCCACTGCCCCATCGGAAAGGTCAGCTTTCCCGATGAGCAGTTGGTCGAAAATATGGCGGCGGTCATGAGCACGATTCGTCGGGCACGTCCCGCTGCGGCCAAGGGCCTATTCGTCCGTCGGGTGACGCTGGCCCCTACGATGGGGCCGGGCGTGAAAGTCGATCCGGTCGAAGCCCTGGCTATGGAGTCGGCGTAGTCACGAGCAACATTAACAACATCTAAACCTGTCCGCCAGAGACAGCAGGTGCACGTGCGGTCCTCAAGACCGCGCTGGTGCTTAATATCACCCGCCGAGGCAGGATCCAGGGAAATAGGGAACTTTGGGCACCGCCCGACAGGGCTCGCCCAAGAGCTTCGTATCCTGAGTCCTTGCGTCGGTTGGCGCAAGGACTTTTTTGTTGTCTCCCGAGACCAGTGAGGTCTTGGCGGCAGTCGCATCTGATAAGGAGGTGAGAAAGGTTGGCTATTACACGCGCTCGTAAAGAGGAATTGCTGGACGAATACCGTCAGCAACTGGCCGAGAGCACCGGTTTTGTGATGGCAGAATACAATGCCCTGAGCGTGCCTCAGATGCAGGATCTGCGCCATCGTGCGCGAGAGGAGGATAGCGAGGTCTTCGTCGTGAAGAACACGCTCTTCGCCCTCGCGCTGGAGGAAGCCGAGCTCGACGCGCCTGAGGAGATGCTCACTGGGCCCAATGTAGTGGCATTCAGCCACAAGGACATTCCAGCGCTGGCCAAGCTCTTCCGAGAGTTTGCCCGCAGTGTGGAGGAGGACCGCTTCGTGATCAAGGGCGGCCTGATGGAAGGACGCATCTTCGGCGCGCAAGAGGCAGCCGCGGTTGCCGATCTGCCGACACGCGAGGAGCTGCTATCCCAGGTGCTGCGCACGATCAACGCGCCTGCGACGCAGATGGCCGGTGTGGTCGCCGGTGGCATTCGCCAGGTGATCAATGTCATCAAGGCATACGCTGACAAATTGGAGGAAGCCGGCGGGGGTTCCGCCGAGACGGCCGAGGCAGCGGCATAGTTCTCACGCCTGGGTCAACTAAGTAGTGGCTTTTCAACTCATCGTGGGCGCACCGCTTGCCGCGGAACCCGCCTCACGGAACAAAACGGAGGATTCTTAGAAATGGCAGAACTGGATAAGCTTGTTGAGGAAATCAGCGGCCTTACATTGATGGAGGCCTCTGAACTGGTTAAGATGCTCGAGGATAAACTCGGTGTGAGCGCTGCGGCCCCTGTCGCGATGATGGGCGCCATGCCCGCCGCCGAGGCCGAGGAAGAGGAAGAGCAGACGGAGTTCAACGTGGTGCTGCAGGACTTCGGCCCCAAGAAGATCAACGTCATCAAGGTCGTTCGCCAGCTGACCAACCTGGGCCTGAAGGAGGCCAAGGACCTGGTCGAAAGCGCACCCGCCAACGTTCTCGAAGCGGTTGGCAAGGAAGTGGCCGAGGACGCCAAGGCCAAGCTCGAAGAGGCCGGCGCCAAGGTGGACGTCCAGTAGCACGTCCTAAGGGTTGGATATCGACAAGATATCGGTGCCTTGCTGATCCATAAGCCCCCTGAAATGTCAGGGGGCTTTTTCTTTCCGCTGTTCTCCATTTCTCCATGTGCTATACTCCCGTTACTATGCGGGTCGGTCTATGGTGGGTCGATATCTATACCTTGCGCATCGCGGGCGCCGTTTTGATCGCGATGGCCTGGCTGATATGGATGAGCCCAGGCCGCCGCGACATTCACGAACGGCATCTGGGTTGGTGGCTGCTGCTCATAACGCTATGTGCACTCGTGTTCGGGCGCGCAGGCTATATCGCAGAAAATGCGGGCTACTTCCGACAGCACCCAGACCGCCTCTTACGGCTGCGACAGACGGCCGGGCTCCACGGCATGACCGCGTTGCTCGGCGGCCTGCTCGGCACCGTACTCTGGGCGAGAGCATCGGGACATTCGCTGTGGGACCGTCTCACCTGCCTTGCGCCGCCGGCGCTCTTCATCGCAGCCGGCGCGTGGTGGGCATGCCAGCATGTCGGCTGCGCCGCAGGCAGACCCCTCTCCAATCCCGCGAACATACCCACCTGGCTCGCCGTCGAGGCGCCCAACCTGTATCACGCAGTCACACCCCGCTACCCTGTGCAATCCCTGGGCCTCGTCTGGGGCCTGCTGACCGCCGGCCTCGCCTGGTTTCTGCATCGCAAGGGCGCCGCGGCACTGCCCCTCTACCTCGCAGGCGCTACCGGCCTGACATTACTCAAAGCACAAGCAGTCCCGACGCTGCTTGGCATTCGCACCGACACGTGGTCGCACGCCGCTCTAGGCCTCATTGGGATCGGCTACACCGCCTTCCATCTCGAGAAAGCAAAGCGCGTACGCTCAACACACCCGGCGTGATATGGACGCACCTAGACAGAGGTAATCGTTAATATGCAAAGATCCACAGACGAACCTATATCGTCGTCAGATACCATAGACCGACTACGAAAGGCCCTGATCGGCCTTATGCACGTCGAGGATGTCACCATCCTAGAGAACAAAGCGCGCCCTGCGGTGCGCTTTGGCGGTCGTCTCACATCGGATGACCACGACCACGCCTTCGACGTCATCCTGGAGCGCTTCAAGGGCCTCGGCTATACCCCCATCCTTACCGAAGAGGATGGTCTGCATGTCCTGCGCGCCCTTCCAACCGTCCCGGACGAGAAGACCGGCAAACCCTGGGTCAACCTCGTGCTCTTCCTTCTCACCGTCGTCTCGGTCCTCTTTCTCGGCGCGACTTGGGAGAACGTGGATGTCATCGCCAATCCCCTGGAGATTTGGCGTGGCTGGCCCTTCGCCGTGACGATTCTCGGCATTCTCACCGCCCACGAGCTCAGCCACTATTTCGTCGGTCGCCGCTATGGCTCTCCGACGAGCCTGCCCTACTTCGTCCCTCTCCCCTTTTCCATCCTCGGTACTATGGGTGCGGTCATCGTCCAGCGTGGACCCATGCGGAGCCGCAAGGCGCTCTTTGACATCGGCGTTGCTGGGCCCATTGGAGGGCTGATCGTGGCCATCCCCCTCCTCCTCATCGGCCTCGCCTTCTCATACGTTGGTACCCCACAGCAGTTCATGGATCTACCATCAGGAGAGCCCGTCCCCGTGGTACAGGAGGGCAACTCACTGCTCTATCTCGCTGCCAAGTACGCCATTCACGGGCGCATGTTACCCGATCCGCAGACCGGCGAAGATGTATGGCTCTCCCCACCGAGCCCCGGTGGCTCCATCGCCTTCGCGGCCTGGGCCGGCCTTCTCGTCACTGCCCTCAACCTCTTCCCGATTGGGCAATTCGACGGTGGCCATATCGCCTTCGCTATGTGGGGGCGGAAAGCCTGGACGATTGCGAAGGTCGTGGTCGGCGCCATCTTCGCCTGGGGGATCATCCTTGCCTTGATCGGTAACCAGGCCGCCATCACGTGGCTCGTCTGGGGCGGTCTCGGCCTCCTGATGGGTCCGCGCCATCCCCCGCCCCTTAATGACGTTAGCCCCCTTGACCGCAAGCGCAAGATCCTCGGCTGGGTGATGGTCGCGATCTTCATACTCATCATCACGCCGATGCCGCTCATCCAGACTGTGGTACGTTGATGCCCGAGCAGTTCACAGGGATACGCGCGCATACCCAGCCGCTACAGGGACATAACTGTCTGCAGAAGAGATAACGCCTGACGTCGACAAGAGGAAGGCCGAGACGTGAATCGTCGTCCGCCCCTTATCGGTATTGATGCCAGCCGGGCCGCGACCAGAGCGCCCACGGGCACCGAAGCATACTCGTACCATCTGATCCGTGCTCTTGCCCCGCTCCTGGCCCCACGTCACCGCGTCCGGCTTTACTTCCGCGAAAGCCCCGACAGCTCACGAGCTATGAAGGGGGCGTGGGCTCAGGGTCTAGCAGCCCACGCCGAAGCGCGCACGATGCCCTTTCCTCGCGCTTGGACGCACCTGCGGCTCTCGTGGGAGATGCTCCGTCACCCGCCCGATCTGCTCTTCGTTCCCGCCCACGTCCTCCCCCTGGCCCGACCAGCACGGACCCTCGTCACCGTTCACGATCTCGGATACCGCCACTACCCAGAGGCCCATCCTTTCGTCCAGCGTCGTTACCTTGAGCTGAGCACCCGGTGGAACGTCCGTGTCGCCTCCCACATCCTCGCCGACTCCGAAGCTACCCGGGCCGCCATCCTCAGCACCTATCACGTCAAAGCCGATCGTGTTACCGTTGTCTACCCCGGCTATGAGCCCGATCTCGCGCCTGTGCGGGATCCGGAGGCGATCGAGGCCACAAAGCATCGCTACGGAATCCACGGGCCGTATATCCTCTTCGTCGGTCGTATCCAGCCCCGTAAGAACCTGACGCGGCTCATCGAGGCCTTCGCAGGGCTTCTGCCTCACCACCCGGAAATCTCTTTGGTGCTGGCGGGCCCCACGGGCTGGCTATCTGAAGAGATCGAAGCACGCGCCCAAGCCGAGGATGTGCGAGGCAGCGTCTTGTTCACCGGCTACATCGCTCCCGAAGACAAAGCTGCGCTCATCTCGGGTGCTCGGCTCTTTGCCTATCCCTCCCTGTATGAGGGGTTCGGCTTTCCCGCACTGGAAGCCCAAGCCTGCGGCACGCCCCTTCTCACCAGCACTACCTCGAGCCTGCCAGAGGTCGCCGGTGAGGGCGCACTCCTCGTCGATCCCGAGGACGTCGCGGCGCTGACGGCAGGGCTGGGCCAGCTGTTGGACGATGAAGCTCTGCGAAAAGAGCTCATTAAGCTTGGATATGAGAACCTGCGCCGTTTCTCGTGGCGGGCGGCGGCGGAGCAGACGATGGACATTATCGCGAAACTGCTGCAGACATGATCATCGGTCCTGAACCCGTCGAGAGCCATGT
The DNA here is from genome assembly GCA_049974845.1 of Anaerolineae bacterium. GTDB lineage: Bacteria > Chloroflexota > Anaerolineae > B4-G1 > SLSP01 > PWVB01. The sequence continues at coordinate 7,664 of JBNGCP010000062.1, forward strand.
CACCAGCGTGCAAGCCGCGAGCAGAGCCGAAGCGTCTCCGGTTGAAGGAGATCGAAGGAGACGCAGTTGTGAGATGATGGCGAACATATGACACACACTCTCTACCTCGCACCAGCCGCGAGCGGCAAGACCGCGCACTTGGTGGATCTTGCCCGGAAGGTGGCGCGGGACCCGGCGACGCCGCCCCGTGTCATCGTGCCAACGCGATTGCAGGTGCGCGCCTGGCGTGAGCGGCTGGCGCTGGCGGGCGGCGCATTGGGCGTGCAGGTCGGCACTTTTGACGATCTCTACCGCGAGGTGCTGCATAGCGCGGAGGCCGTCGTGACCCAGCTGGTGGATCCTGTGCAGGTGCGACTGCTACGGACGGTGGTGGACGCGGCATCCCTGACCCACTACGATGCCATCCGTGGGACGCCCGGCTTCATTCAGGTGCTGCGCGACCTCATCGGCGAGTTGAAGGCCGGCGGCGTCTTCCCCGAGGCGTTGGATGCGGCGGTCGCGGCTATGGGCGCTCCACCCCGGCTGATGGAACTCGCCCACCTCTACGCTGCCTATCAGCTTCGCCTGCAGGAGGAGAACTGGGCCGACTACGCGGGCGTCGGCTGGCTGGCTGCCGAGGCCCTGACCCGGGATCCCGCCTTGGCTGCCGACTGGGCCTGCGTGATAGTCGACGGGTTCGACGACCTAACGACCGTGCAGCTGCGGGTGTTGACGGAGCTCGCGGGCCGTGTGCGGCGCACGATCATTACACTCACCGGCACACCTGAAGGCGAGGTGCGCAATTTGGTCCACAGACGCTTCCACCGCACGCGGACGCGCCTTGAGGACGCGCTGGGCGTGGCGGCACGGGCCTTGCCGGACACGGACGCTGTCTGTGGCTCAGCTCCCCCACTCCGCCACCTGGAGCGAACCCTCTACACCGGTCAACAAGGGGCCATCGGCGCGGCCGGAGCGGTCACGATGATCGCTGTCCCTGATCGTGAGGCCGAGGTGCGAACTGCCCTCCGCTGGATCAAGGCCCACATCGTCAACCAGGGAATGCGGCCGGGTCAGGTGGCGCTCCTGGCGCGTGACATCGAACCCTATCGTGCCTTCATTGTTGAGACGGCCACGGAGTACGGCCTGCCGATCCGAGTCGCCTCGGGCCACGCGCTGCGCAACAACCCGGCGATCGCCGCGCTCCTGGATCTGCTGCAATTGGCCGCGCCCGGCGAGACCTACCTGGCGTGGCGAGAGACCGTGGCAGCCTGGCGCTCCCCTTATTTCGATTGGCTACATACCTATTCGGCGCTGGCGGATGCCCCGCTCAACATCACCCCCGAGGATGCCGAGGCGTTGGCGTGGGTTGCCCGGTGGGGCAGCGTGCTCGGAGGATTCGCGCAGTGGGAGGAGACCTTCAATCTCCTGTGCCAGGCCAGCCATAATGACGCCCGCGCCGACGAGAGCCGCGACGAGGACGTGCCTCATGCGCCCGAGTCGGTCCCGACCGGTGAAGCGGCCGAGGCACTGTGGCGCAAGTTCCGGGGCTTCCGCGACCGCATCGCGCCACCTGAGGGCGAGCACTCGTATCGGGACTTCGTCACCTGGCTCGAGTCCCTCATCGGCGAAACCCGTGCACCGGAGGAGCGTGAAGAGCTTACGAGTCTCGGGATCGCGCGGCTCGCTGCCGATGGAGATCCGTCCCTCGTCGAACGGGATCTCGCTGCGCTCAACACCCTCAAGGATGTGCTGCGTGGCCTGGTCTGGGCGGAGGAGGCGATCAGCTGCCAACCCCTCACCTACGCGGCCTTCCTCGAGGAACTCATCGGGGCTATCGACGCCACGACTTATCGTGTGCCTCTGCTTGGCGACGCCGAGGCTGTGCTCGCCGCGGACGTGACGCAGGCGCGGGGCGTCTCGTACCGCGCCGTCGCGTTGTTGGGGCTGGCCGAGGGCGAGTTTCCCGCTACCTTGAGCGAAGATCCTTTCCTCCGTAACACCGACCGCACGCGCCTGCGGGATGAATTCAAGCTGGATATCGCGCCGTCGCCTGAGAGTTGGGAGACGCAGTACTTCTATGAGGCCATCACCCGTCCACGGGAGGCGCTGTTGCTGACCCGTCCGCGCATTGCCGATAATGGCGCGCCTTGGCAGCCGTCGCCATTCTGGGAAGAAGTACGCCGTCGCCTGGTGATCGAGCCAGAGGAGAGGACGAGCTTCACCAGCCTCACGCCGCGCGAGGCCGCCTCCTGGACCGAGTTGCTGATGTCCGTAGCAGCCGCACGCCATAGCGGCGAGGCCTGGACATGGCTCCAGAGCCAACAACCGGCGATCTGCGAGCGGATTGCCTGTGGTCAAGAGGTGCTGGCCCAGCGAGTCCAGCAGGCTCAAGGCCCGTTCGACGGCGATCTGACGTCGTGGGCGACGACGTTTTCGAGACACCTCAGCCCAGATCGCCCGTGGAGCGCCAGCCGACTGGAGAGCTACCGCCGCTGCCCGTTCTCCTTCTTCGTCGGCAGCATCTTGGGGCTGGAACCGCGCCAGCCCCCTACCGAGGGACTGGATGCGCGCCAACTCGGCAACATCTACCATCATATCTTCGAAGAACTCTACAATACTGTCGGACCGGAACCCGATCGTTCGGCACTCTTGGAGGCACTTTCCGAGGTCGCGACTCGTGTCCTCGATGCCGCACCACGCACGGAGCAGTTCCGCGCGACGGCATGGTGGACGATGACGCGACAAGAGATCATGGCGCACGTGCGCCAATCGGTGGAAGCTCTCGAAGCGCTTGATGACGAGTTCGCCTTTTATCAGGCGGAGCGCAAGTTTGGATTCTCCAGCGACCAAGACGACGGGTTGGTCATGAGGGATGAGGCGGGTGACCATTTCCGCCTCCGAGGACTGATCGATCGCGTGGACCGCGATGCCGCAGGCCGCATTCGCATCATCGACTACAAGACAGCCGGCCCCTCAAGTTACACGAACACCTCGGTCGTGCGTGGTGATAAGCTGCAGTTGCCCCTCTACGCCCTGGCAGCCCAGGATGCTCTAGGCCTGGGTGAGGTCGCCGATGGCTTCTACTGGCACGTTCAGCACGCACAGGCCAGCAGTTTCAGTTTGTCGAGATTCTACTCCGATGCCGGTCGCGGACCGCGAGCGGCGATGGAGGTTGTCGTCGCGTTGGCCTGGGAGGCCATTCGTGGCGCCCGTCGGGGCCACTTCGTACCGGCTGTGCCGGACACCGGATGCCCCAGTTATTGTCCCGCGGCGTCCTTCTGCTGGCACTATGAGGCGCGGCTCTGGTGATTGAGACCAAGATGCATCCAATCGTCGAGCAGATAGAGCCCAGCGGCGAGCAGCGGCCTGCCGTTACCGCGCGGTGCCAGAATGTGGTCGTGACAGCGGGGGCGGGCGCGGGCAAAACGCGGACGCTGGTAGCCCGATATCTATCACTGCTGGCCGAAGGCCTTGATCTGCCCGCCATCGTAGCCATCACCTTCACCAGAAAAGCAGCTCGCGAGATGCGCAATCGGGTGCGCCAGGAGATTCGCAAGTATCTGGAGCGCAGCGATGTGACCACTGACGAGCGCCGAGATTGGAGCGAGCGCTATGAGAGGCTGGATGCTGCGCGGATCGGCACCATCCACAGCCTGTGCGCCGAGATCCTCCGGCATCACCCGGCCGTTGCAGGGATCGATCCACGCTTTGACATGCTCGAAGAAGGAGAAATGGCACTACTCCAGGCTCAGGCCGTTGACACAGCTTTGGCTTGGGCTACGGATATCACCGACCTGGTGCCACTTTACAGCCTTTTTGGCGAGCGGAGCCTGCGTGAGCTCATCAGATCGATGCTTCAGAAGCACCTCGACATCGCTGCAGCGCTAGCGGGGCGGCCCGACGACCTATGGTCCTGCTGGGAACCGGTTTTAACCGCGCCGATTCGCGCTTTTCTCGAGAACGCGGGCGTCCAGGCCGACTTCGCGGCGCTGTCAGCGCTGCGGGCCGATGGCAGCCTCGCACGAGCCGAGGCAGCCGATGATCTATTGGCCCCTGATCTGGTCGCAGCCCTATCCCATATCGATGCAATCGTCACGGCACACGCAAGCGGCGACTGGGCAGAGGTATCGCGCCATCTAGCGCCGCTGCGCAGCCATCTCAAGCAGAAGGGACGCAAGGACAATTGGGCGCCCGCTACACCCAAGGACACGATCGCGAGCCTGCAGCGGCGCTACGACGCCGCCCTCGCAGATCTGGTAAAGAGCGGCGTCGACCTCGACCTCGATCGCCGGCTCGCACGGGACGTGCTACCAGCGCTTCTCCAAGTGCATAGAAGGGCTGTCGAGATCTACGATCGCGCGAAGCAACAACGGCGGGCCCTCGACTTCGACGATCTGGAAGCGACCGCGCTGCAGCTTCTGGAAACCAACCCCGCGGTGCAGACCTACTGGCAGCAGCAAATTCAGGCCCTGCTGGTCGACGAGTTTCAGGATACGAACGCGCGCCAGCGCAATCTGCTCCGAGCCTTGAACGGGCACGATAGCAAGCTTTTCATCGTGGGAGACGCGAAGCAGTCGATCTACCGATTCCGCGGCGCCGACGTCACCGTCTTCCGTGCCGAGCGTCGGGCTATCGAGGCCGAAGGCCTCAGCCTGCAGCTGTCGACATCCTATCGCGCCCACCGCGACCTGGTGCAGAGCCTCAACGCCTTGTTGCGTCCCGTCTTGGGGGAAGTGGAAGCTCCTGAGCGCCGATACGTCGAGCCATTTGCGGAGCTCACTCCCTATCGTGAAGCCCCGGCGGAGGGGCTGGAGCCGCCTTACGTCGAGCTCTACCTAGCGATCGGCACCAAGAGCGATGGCGCGTTGGACCGTGCAGCGCGGATCCTCGGCGCGCGCTTGGCGGAGCTCGTGGAGAGTGGCGACATCGCACTCGACGCGCAAGATGAGGAAAGCAACGAGAGAAGGCGGCGGACGCTCAACTACGGCGACATCGCCATCCTCTGTCGTGCCTCGACGTCGTTCCCTCATTACGAGAACGCGCTGGAGCAAGCCGGGATTCCGTACCTGACCATCGCGGGCCGGGGCTTTTACGATCGTCCTGAAGTGCGGGATCTCCTGAACGCTCTCACAGCGTTGTCCGATCCGACTGACGACCTGGCTCTGGCAGGCTTGCTCCGATCCCCCGCGATAGGGCTCTCGGACATGGCGCTCTATCGGCTGCGCAACCTGCAGCGAGCCGAGGAGAAGGCATCTCTGTGGGGAGCACTGCGCGCTCAGGATCTGGATGCACTTGAGGACGAGGCCATGCATGCGCATGAGGCAGGGGCGCTGATCCAGGAGCTCAACCGGATGGTGGGACGCGCCGAGGTCGCCGAGGTGCTGAAAGCCTTCCTGGACCGCACAGCGTACCGCGCCATGCTGGTGCACGCCGGCGAGACGCGGGCTGCTAATAATGTCAGCAAGCTATTGGCTGATGCCCACGCCAGCGGGATCGTTAGCGTGGAGGCTTTTGTCGCCTACATCGCCGAACTGCGTGACGTAGCACCGCGGGAAGGCGAGGCCCGAGCGCTAACGACCGGCGCCGTGCAGATCATGACGGTTCACCAGGCCAAGGGCCTGGAGTTTCCGGTTGTGGTTCTGGGGGACGCTTCGCGTGGAAGTTACGGTGCCCGCGGACTCCTGATCGACGATGACCTCGGCGTGGTGATGCCCTTCTCCGAGGAGCGGATCAGGATTGCGGCGGACAGCTCGCGCTCAGTTGAGTCCTGCTCATCGGTAGCCTACCAGCTCGCGCAACGACGCGAAAAGGATCAAGACGACGCAGAGTCCGATCGTCTTCTCTATGTCGCCGCTACGCGAGCGCGAGAGCTGCTGATCGTCAACGGCGCGGTTTCGACTCGCAGAAGCGGAAGGATCAGCGTCAGCGGATGGCTTGAGCGGCTGGATGCCGCGCTCCACCTCACCGACGCCGCGCCGGATTGCAGCGGCGACGGAGATAGCGTACATCGGTTCGATTTAGACCTGAATGGGCCGGCGAATTGCACAGCACAGTGTACGATCTACGAACCTGAAGCATCGCTTCCGGTGATTGCAGCGCGGGCTGAGACACCATCGGCGCAGGCACTTCCCGAGGATCTACGGATGCTCGAGAGCGTGGTAGGACATAGGCCGCAAGTCGATGAGGCCGTCCGCGACGCGGAGCGCGACCCGCCCCGTCGCGTCTGGCGTGTGGTTCCTGTGACCGCGCACGCCTCGGCGCCATCGTGGGTCGTAGGAAACCTTGTGCATCTTGCCCTCAGAGACTGGGCCTTCCCAGACGAGGTGGGGCGTGGATTCTACCTTAGGGCCGCTGCGGCGGCTCGGAACGCCGGGCTGACCGATGAAGACCGCATCCGGAACGCCGTGCAGCGCGCGGGGCGAATGCTGATGCGGTTCCAGGCCACAGATCTGTATGTGCAGATGTCAGCGGCAGAGGAGCGCCTGACCGAAGTGCCCTACAGTGTGCTGGATGGGGACAGCCGACTCGACACCGGCGTCATCGATGCGCTCTGGCGGACGGATGCCCAATGGCACCTCGTAGAGTTCAAGACAGACCGTATCCAAGACCAGGAAGAGCTAGAGCGACAACTGCGCGAAAAAGATTACGTCGCACAAGTCACACGCTACATCGACGCCGCCGAGCGTCTGTTGGGCCAGCGCCCCAAGCCTACGCTCTGTCTTCTCAACTACGCTGGGCGCGTCCGTTTGGTAACAGATCGGTGGGGGTAGAGCGCATACTGCTGCTTTGTGCTGGCCTAAAAGCCCTCACATAAGATACACAGGGGTGGCGACCATCGCCGCGTAGTAGAAGCGATTATGAAGATGAGACTCCCTAGCCAATCTATCTAACTGTGGGCCGTGTAGCTCACGAGCACCTATCCGGCTGTCGCCGCAATCGCGGCTCCAGCTATGAGCGCTATCAGCTTCCTATTCACGAGATTGATTCTTGGGCTCACTCAACGACCTGCCACCTGACCCGCGTCCACTAGCGGCGGCTCATCTCCTCATAGACTTGGTTATAGTACAGCACGCTCTCCACGGGCGTGTTCGGCGGGATGTGATTCCCGACCGCCATAAAGAACCCGGGACACGCTTTCCCGATTGCCATGCACCGCGCGACCTCCGCCCGGATCTCGTCTTGCTTGCCCCGCAGCAACACCCGGGTATCCGCGTTCCCCACAAACACGTGGGTATTCCCATACCGATCGGCGATAGCCTGCATGTTGGTCCACGGCTCGAGCACAAAGCCATGCACGCCACAGGCCGCGATGTCATCAAGAAACATCGTATAGTCCCCATCCGACGTATATAGGATCTTCTTCCCGCTCTCCTGCAGTGGCGCGAACAATTGTCGGTAGTTCGGGAAGACATAGTCGCGGTACCAGCGCGGCGCAATGAACGGCCCTGAGCTCCACACGATATCGTCGTGGACCATCACCACGGGCACGTCGGCCGCCCCCAGTGCGTCATAGTATTGCTGAATCCACGATGCATAACGGTTCGTCATCTCCCCGAATCCCCGTGGGTCCACGCCCGCCGCCAGCAGCAGCATCTCCCATCCGAAGATTGCGATCAAGCCCGAGACGAGGGTGATGTAGATCCCCGTCATCGTCACCATGTCCGGCGTCTCATTTCGTTGTCTCCGGTAACTGGTCTCAAAGCGTCGGACCAGCTCATCCCGATCGCGAGGTCCATACACCCGCCATGGATCGAAGCTCAGCACCTCCTCGGGCGTCTCGAAGGGGCAGTGAATCGTATCCCGCCGGTCGATGCCCCCCGCCGCATACTCCGCATGCCCCATATCCGTCGAACATGCATCCAGCTCGTCATGGCCAATCAGGGTCGACCACCGCAGATCGAAATTCCACGCCGCCATCAAGGCCAGTGCCCCACGTCGCTTGAGCGCAGGTGGGCTATCCGGTCGAATGCGTAGCCCCGTCACTGCTTCCACCACCTCCCAGTGCTCGGTCACAGAATACTCCGTTCGCGGCACCCGTGGCGGCATGTCCAGGTTCATAGCTGCCCAGCCGTCTTGGCGCGACATTGCCTTCACACCGCAGCCCTCAGCGGCTGCCCAGATGCCTGTAGTCGTCTGCACTCACGCTTTCGATACCACAAGCGCGCACCGGATTGTGATCCATGAGACACGTCGGATCGGCGACGATCTCAGGGAAGCAGGCGCGAATCTGATTCTGCGCCAACCACACACGCCTAACGGTTGGTGCGATGAACAAACCCGATCGTTCGCGCTGAGCATCTCCGACGATGGTGTTCTCCTCAAAGGCCAGGTCATGACCGTCGCCCAAGACCACCACCTGCCCCTCGCCGTGGTGGCGGGCGTTGCCTGCGATGTGACACCGCCGGATCGCACACGACTCCATCGCCACCGGGCGCCGGGTTTCACGGAAAAGGATGCCGGGGCCGCCGTTCCCCTCTATCCGGCACTGCTCGAGCAGGTTATAGCTATCGCGCTTCCCCACAGAGACACCCGGCCCGACGTTATCCGCGAAAGCACATTCGCGCACCGTGATGTGGTTCGCACGCACACAGAAGAAAAAGCCAGCCGCCCCATTCCCCTCAGCGCTACATCTATCGAAAGTTGCCGCCGTACTCCCGGCGCCGGGGTGGAAGCCGTTGCCCGCGTTGGCCGTGAAATGACAGTCCCGGATGTAGACCTGAGCGCACATCTGGAATCCCAGCCCCTCGCCTGCGAATCCGCGCTCCACCACGTCCGCGACAGTTATCCCTCGACTGCGTAAAAAGTAGACCGCCGCGCCTCGGCAAGCGCCGATGCCGGCGGGTTGGGCCTCGCGGTTGCCCTCCAACGTCAGGCCGCGTATCGCCACGTTCTCCACGCCCAGCCCAAACACCAAAGGGAACGCAGTCACCAGAACGGGATGGGCGTCAGCGTGATAATCTGAGTGCAGACCGCGGTCCAGACCGACCCACGTTCCGTCAATCCACGTAATCCGCGCAAAGGTCTCAAAGAAGCTGCCATGGCGATCATCGCGGATCGCCACCGTCATGCCCGGCGCAAGGCCCTCGGTATGCAGCAAGGGCACATCGAGCATCCCGTAGTTGTGATATCCCGACAGGGGATAAACACGTCCCGGCGCCTTGCGCAACAGCGTCTTTCGCCCCTGCCCCACGAGCGTGACACTCGACCGCAGCTCAATCCCGCGGTCGAGTTCCACCTCAAGAGCAGGAAGCACCACACGCCCACCCTCTGCTCCCAGGGCATCTATCGCGGCCTGAATCTCCGACGCCGACGTAACCTGCGACGCCTCCAGCGTGATCTCGCGCATGGTCCCTAATCCCTTCTAGCGTTCCTCCGAGCCCTCACCTGTTTCCTCGTCCTCAGGCGCCGTCAGGTCGACCATCTCGTTCCACGTCTCCTCATCCTGCCATCGGCGCTCCTGCTCGCGCAACTCCTTCAGCAAGAGCCGTTTGGTGTGCTCGGAGTCCGTAAGGCCTACGTTCTCCACGTAACGGATCAGCTCCGCAATCCTCGCGAGCGCTCGCTGCTGCGCACGCGCCGTCAGACGCGCGATTCGCTCCTCAGTAGCTCCCGATCTCTTCAGTCGCCGCGCACGCGCGCGCAGACGTCGCAACCAGGCCGATGGCACCCGCTCCTCGTTCACAATCGCGTCGATCGCATCCAAACGTCCGCTGATACTTTCTTGTACATACTTGGAGACCCAACGCGTCATGAAATAGGTCACGAGCGTGAAAATGACCACAAAGCCCAAAAACGCCAGTAGTATAGGCCACATATCTTTGCTCCCCTATCTTTTATCTTTTCTTTACCCTCGCAGTCGGCAAAGGCCGAGACCTAGGCCTGGCGCCATTGACGCACCAGACTCTCAGCAGCACGCACGAGCATCAACGTATCGAGCCCCGCCGCAATAAAACGGAATCCTTCGTCGATCTTTGCCTTCAACTCCCCCGGCCTCGGTTCGGCGATCAGCAATCCGGGGGCAACGCCCGCTGCTTGCGCCACGTGAAGGACGTGATCGACAGCCTCTTCGACGTCAGGATGATGCACCTGACCCATTAAGTCCATCGACCCCGATAGGTCATACGGACCGACGAAGACCACATCGACACCCGGAACGGCACAGATGGCCTCGATATTATGCACGGCCTCGATGTGCTCGATCTGCAGGATCACGAGCGTCTGCTCGTTTGCCGTGTCGACGTACTCCTGAAAGGCGGCGCCATACTGGTGAGCCCGACAGACGCCCACTCCACGCATGCCCTCCGGCGGGTATTTCGCAGCTGCGACAGCACCCGCCGCGTCCTCGGCGGTCTGCACGAACGGCACCATCACGCCCTCGGCCCCGAGATCAAGCGCCCACTTGAAATGCTCGGGCGCATTGACCGGCAGCCGACAGAGTGCCGCACAGGCCTGCCCCTGGACAGCTTGTATCTGTCCCAGCGCCCGCGGCCAATCAGGCATGCCGTGCTCGATGTCCAATACCACCCAGTCGAAGCCCGCGCGGGCAAGAATCTCGGCAACAGACGGATGGCCTATCATCGTCCACGTGCCAACTGTGGCTTCACCTCGGGCTAGCTTGGCCTTTACGGAATTCTGCATAGGTCACTCACCTCCTCAGCCGAATCATACACCGTACGGATAAGATGCCCAATCCTCCCATACCTGTGACACACAGCAACTCAACTGGCTGTCCCTCGACCAACGCTGTAGAATAGCACAGTCATCAACGGCAACGATCGAGGAGCGAGTGCGCCACGAACACGAGAAAGCTCAGGTCAAGGAGGGAAACATCATGACAACAGGGCACGCGCCATTCACGGCCAAAGGCATCATCCCGGCGATGGTGACGCCATTTCATGCAGACGAGAGCTTGAATCTAAATGCACTCAGGCAGCTCGTGGATTTCCTGATCGAAGCCGGGGTGCACGGCCTCTTTCCTACGGGCAGCCAGGGCGAGTTCTACGCCCTGACGCCCGGTGAGCGCCAGCGTATCTGGGACGTCGTGGTCGAGAGCGCCGATGGACGCGTCCCCGTCTACGCGGGGACCGGCGGCATCGCCACCCGGGAGGTGATCGAACTGAACCGGTTGGCCGAGCGGGCAGGCGTCGATGCCGTCTCGGTCATCACACCCTTCTTCATCCATCCTACCCAGGACGAGCTGCACAGACACTACACAGCAATCGCCGATGCAACGACGTTACCCGTGATTCTCTACAACAATCCAGGGCGCACCGGAGGCGTCAACCTGTCCACCGATCTCGTCGCTAGGCTAGCCGTCCACCCCAACATCGTGGGCATCAAAGACTCCAGCGGCGATCTGACCCTGACGATGAGTTACATCAATCGGACGGCCAACGACTTTGCCGTCCTGCTTGGAAGGGACACCCTGATCTATGCCGGGCTGATGCACGGCGCCAAGGGTGCCATCACCGCCACGGCCAATGTCGCTCCCCAAGTGGTCGTCACCCTCTATGAAGCCTACGTGAAAGGCGACCTCTCCCGCGCCCTTGCCGCCCAGGAAGCGCTGGCCCCATTGCGCCACGCGTTTGGCTTGGGAACCTTTCCTGTGGTCGTTAAGGAAGCCCTCTCGTTGATCGGGATTGACGCTGGCCCCGCACGCGATCCGGTAAGCCCGATGGCAACCGAACAGCGGGAGAGGCTGAAGATGGTTCTTGAGCGATTGCGCGATAGGTCCTAAAGAGCTTGGCTCCCACAGGAATCGCTGCTTTCCCGGCGAATCGCCGGGTTCTAGTCGGAGGAGCGCTCCAAGGTCTCGACAACCCAGCCTAGACCCAGCTCCTGAAGCTTACCCGACGTCGGCATCCCGCGCTCGTCCCATCCGACCATCTGATAGTAGAGGGCCTTAGCGCGATCGAACTCCGCCTCGGTCACCGCGAGACCATCGCTGGCGCCCCCCTCCAGCGGGACAGTGAGCTTATGCGGAAGCGTATCGGCTTCGGCGCCAACTCCCTCGCGAGCGTTGAAGGCCCTCAAGAGATTAAGTCGGCGCTCCCCCACCTTCATCAACTCCCAAAGACTTACGTTCCAGCCCGTGATCGCTCGTAGTGCTGTCAACCACTGATCGAGGTCGTAGAGCTGCCACGCCGGGCCGAAGACGAACTTGCAAACACAGACAGCGTCAACGGCGCTGATGAGGTGTTGAGAATAGACTGCATAGCGCACCATCTCCGGATTCAACACCGTCGAGGGTTGCGGATCGTGGAGGCCCAACTGGGCGATGCCCTCGGCGAAGCGCATATAAGACGTGTCATGCTCACAGACCGTATGATCCGCGCCACCAGGGTTGACGGCGTAGAGGAGTGACATCGTCCGCTTCACCTGAGGCATATGGGCGGGGAGCTCGCGTCCCTTGACCGCAACAACCAGATCCTGACCCACGCCAAGCGCCTCAGCGGCAAAGGCCGAGCCCTCGCCAAGCAGCCGACCCAAGCCTTCACGCTCGCCGATCATCCTGACGAGTTCGACCATCGCTTCGGCATTGCCAAAGTGCAGCGCTATGCCACCGGTGTCATCCTTGGTGAGCAGCCCCTGTTCATAGCAGTCCATCGCCCAGGCGATGGTCGCGCCGCACGAGATCGTATCCATGCCGTACATATTGCAGAGTTGGTTAGCGTAGGCGATCGCCTCTAGGTCAGAGACGGCGCAATACGATCCCAAGGTGGCAATCGACTCGTACTCCGGCCCACCATACCGTGGATCCACTTTGTACGGCCCTTTCTCAACCCGCACCACCCGCTTACAGCGCACCACGCACCCATAGCAGGTGTCCCCCTCCTCCAGAATGGTCTCCTTTATACGCTCGCCGCTGATCGCCTCGGCCTCCTCGAAGGTGCCGCTTCGCCAGTTGTGGGTTGGGAGCCCACCAGCCAAGGACTGTGAAAGCACCAATGCCGCGGTTCCCAAGCGCTTGAAGCCGGCCACACCAGAGTCATCAACGTTGTCTGCACCCCACCTGGCGAGCCTCATCAGGGCGTCGCGATCCGCAATCTCGAGCCGATGGCGACCGCGCACCGCGACGGCCTTCAGATTCTTGGATGCCATCACGGTTCCCATCCCGCCCCGGCCGTTGACGCGATTAGCGTTGTTCACCAGCGCACTATAGCGTACGCCTCTTTCAGCGGCAGGACCACACTGCAGAACCTGAATCCGCTCGTCCTCCAGCTCTTCGCGGAGGGTATCCTCAACATCGGCCGTGAAGCGACCTATCAGATGTGATGCATCGCGGAGCTGGGCCTCGCCATCGTGAATCCATAGGTAGAGCGGAGCATCGGCCCGTCCATGAATGACGATGCCATCAAACCCGGCGAACTTGAGCTCCGCCGGCCAGAATCCGCCTGCAGCAGACTCATCGGCCAGCCCGCTTATCGGCGACTTAGCCACGGCCGCGACCCTCGACTGTCCTGAGATGGGCGCACCGGTCATCACCCCAACCATCAAGCTCAGCGTGTTCTCGGGGCCTAGGGGATCGGCCCCCGCTGGCGTATGTCGCATCAGGTAGTACGCGCCCATAGTGCTACCGCCCATATAGGTACGGTAGAAGCTCGCCTGGGGCTCCTCTATCTCTATCTCCCGGGTAGTCAGATCAACGTGCAGTATCTTGCCTTGATAACCCAAACCCATCTATGCTCCTCCAATGCTGCTCACTCGCTGTCGACGTCTGTGACCTTGTCTATACTATACCCAGCATCCGCATCCAGAACAAACCACGGCGGAAGACGGGCGTGTTTCGCGTTGGGGGCGGCTTGTCGATCAGGCCTAGTACAAGCCAGGGT
>JBNGCP010000063.1:0-21447 GCA_049974845.1 Anaerolineae bacterium
CTGCAGTGGCCCGCCTCAGCTTTCCAGGAGTTGTCCCTAACATGATACGCTCCCCCAACCAGACAAGTGAGAACTTGTGTGCACGCATATAATCGATAGCGTAAGCGGGATAAGGTGGTGAAGTAACGATCAAATCTACAACTTCATCTTCAAGGGGTAGCGATTGTGCGTTTCCATAGGCAACAAAGGGGCGTTTATCTATAGTTGAGGGTGCAAGTAGATTCCGCACTCCCTTCTTGAGCTGCTTATGAAATTCATGTAGAGGGGAACGTAACTGCTTTGTCACATATCTAATTCTGCTAGAAGGTATATCTTTCGAGCCATTCTTCCAGATAACCTGACCATCTTCATCTACAAGGATTTTTTTCCCGATGCGGACGGGTGTGGGCAATATCAATCGCTAGAGAAACACTGCTAGACTTGGTAATGATGATAGCAGAAAAGACCAATTCAAAGAAAGCTCTCACGGTTATATCAGGTATACGTTCTATCTCATTTATAAGTGCCTGTAACTCTATCTGCGTGTCAAGGAAAAAACCAGTAATCTACAAAATTACGGGTCCGTGCATCCCAGCGAGATTGCAATTGTCGTCGCAAAGTTTCTTTGTCTTCTCGGACCGCTACAGTTGCCTCTCGCAGAATGGCCTTACCCAGTCGAAAAACCTGTTCTCTATCAAGAGGTGTAGACTTTACAGCGGAGATAGGAACCGCCAAAGGATCGATATCGAAGCCGCAGCCTTGTCTCCCCGCCAAAAGCGCTTCCAACACGGCAGTGCCGGACCCCATCATTGGATCCAGTACCAAATCGCCGGGTGACGTTAAAGATTGGATAAACTTCCTGGGTATCTGAGGTGGAAACTTGGCAGGAAAGGAATGGAGATTATGAGAAGCATATCCACTGTCCTGTGTATGAAAATCCAGATCATGCCCCAAGAGCGTAGTGAGCTGCTCACGATAAGGAGCATCTGGATCAGGCTGACGAACTGTATCAATTGGTAAAATAAGTTGACGCATAACCATCCAGAAACCCCCTGGTTATCTTGATCTGAAGTAACGGCCTGGGTTGACCCTTGTTAGGCACAACATTGGATTAACACGAAGCGTTGATAGTAATTGTTGAACATCAAGTTCAAGTATACCGCTTCGTACTCAGGGACGGGATGCAGCTGTAGCTGCGTGATTCAGCGGTCGACGCGACGATCAATGCGTCCGCGCAAGTGTTGCGTCCAACCGTGATCACGCGCGAGATCTCCTTCGGTAGCCAATCACGGTTATTGGAAATCTTAGCATAAGGCAGCCTAGAAGCAAATATACGCCCCTCCCCATCTTGCTCTAAATCCGCAGCGTAGTCGACGCTTGCAATGGCGCAAAAGGGAGGGTGTGTTCGGTTCTCGGGTCTGAGGGCGCACGTTGCGGCCTCCGGATTTCAAGAAGGGATCAGGGGACCGAGGGCTATGGTATAATCGGATCAGAAACGTCGTTAGCGGGGCGTTGTTGTGTGAGTCAAAAGAGCTTTCTATGTCGGTGTTGCCGCTGGAGTCGGGCATCATATACGGGCCGCTGCGCTCGCGGCGGTTGGACCTCTCGTTGGGCATCAATCTGTTACCGTGCGACGAGAAGGTCTGTTCTTTTGACTGTGTCTATTGCCATTACGGGCGTACGACGGTGAAAACGCTCCAGCCCGTCGGCGTGGGGTTTCCTTCTGTGCCGCAGGTGCATCGCGCAGTGGAGCGGGCGTTGCGTCAACATCCTGACGTGATGTATCTCACCTTTTCCGGTAACGGAGAGCCGACGTTGCACCCCTATTTCCCTGAGATCGTGCAACACGTCGCCCGTCTGCGGGACGCGCTCGCTCCTGAGGTCAAGCTGGCGCTCTTCTCCAACGCCACCACGGTCCAGCGCGCGGAGGTCCGCGCGGCGTTGAGCCACGTCGATGCCCCCATCCTCAAACTGGACGCGGGGGATCCCGAGACGCTGCTTCGCCTCAACCGCCCGGTGCGGGAGGTGCAATTGGCAGACATCGTGGCGGGGTTACGGCGCGTGCCGCACCTGGTGATCCAGAGCGTGCTCGTCGATGGGACGGTGAGCAATGTGCGGGGGGCGGCTTTTGAGGCCTGGGTCGCGGCTCTGGACGAGATTCGTCCGACGCGGGTGCAGATCTACAGTACCGATTACCCTGTGTCCGAGGCTGGTGTCGAGCAGGTGCTTCCCTATCGTCTGGAGCGCATCGCGGCGCAGGTCCGCGAGCGGACAGGGCTCTCGGTTGAGGCGTATTATTGGGCCTATTGAGAGCGCGCGGATTTTAGAAGCTTGACTCTACTGAATAACTCATAGAAATCGGATCTCTCCACAATCTTTCGCGCTGACGTGTTTGCCTCAAAGGTGAGAGCGGTCCCTCGGTGGACGCGGCCCGCCGAGGCGGGTGACGGCTTCCCGAATGACCGTCGGATCTTGACTGCGGAGCGCGTCCGGTGGCGCGGGCTTGTCCCCCAGCACGATGGGGACGACGCCCTCACGGCAGGGGATGGCGAGATCCGCCGTGTAGGCCTCGTCGTCTTCGCGGATAAGATAATCGCGCTCCGGGAAGAACCCGCTCTCCTTGAGCGTCACGTAGAGGCCGTCGGCGCCGGAGGCGTAGAGATCGTTGATCTCCTCTGCATCGTTGAAGCGATCCCAGGTGGTTTCGATGAAGGTGATCCGGCGCCAGCGCAGGCTGGGGATAGGGGGCTCCCGCCGGATCAGAGGGCCGAGCTGCATCTTGAAGTACGGCTCGCGTGCGCGCGGGTGATTGGGTTGATCCGGCAGCAGGTCGCGGCGGTAGAGCAGCTCGTAACCGCGCACTTCCGCGTACCAGTGGATGGCCCACTTTTCTTTTTTGAAGGCCGCCGTGAAGTAGAACGCCAGCACCGCCGCGTCGGTGGTGCTTTGGGGCGCGTGTTTCTGGGGGATGCGATACCATCCCTCGTCCCGAGCGATGCGGAAATCGGCCGGCTTCGTCATCACGCCGACCAAGACGCGATCCGCAGCGTGGAACATGATCCACCTCCTGCTAAAGACGTTTGCTTGCTCCGTGGCTCCAGGCGTGCCGGATTGATTTTCGATGAAGAGAGTATAATCAGGAGCTGAAAAGATGTCAAGTGTGGCGTTTCCATCTGTCTGGGGGCACGCGCGGGACGTTGTACTTGACAACTGCGTCGGTTGCGTACCCTAGGAGGGCAGGCTATCAATCTGGAGAACCGAGGAGGTCATATGTACATCCATCACGTGGCGATTGCGGTGAGAGATTTAGACGCGGCGTTGGGCTTTTATCGGGATGCGCTGGGTCTGGAGGTGGCAAAACGGCAGAAGGTGCCCGCCGAAGGCGTGGAAATCGCCTTCCTGCCCACAGGCGAAACGGAGCTGGAGCTACTCCGCCCCCTGGATCCCGAAAACAGTATAGGGCGCTTCCTCGAAAAGCGTGGGGAGGGCATCCACCACATCTGTGTACAGGTGGACAACATCGAGGCGAAAGTGGCGCAAATCGAAGCCGCCGGTGGCCGGATGGCGACGGAGATCCGACATCTCGAGGACGGCACCCGTTACGCTTTTGTGCATCCCAAGAGCGCGCGCGGTGTGCTGATGGAGCTCTATCAGAAGCCCGATTAAGCTGCCTGGTGGCCTCGTCACCTGGGGCAACTGTGTTATACTACAGGTGGCAATAGGGAAAAGTGATCCTCCCTATTGTCGTACCTTCATAAGCACATAGATCGCGGTTTAGGTGCTCCTCTGCCCGAGAATTTTCGGTGAAGAGCATAAGGTGAGGAAGTCCGGTGCAAGTCCGGCACTGTCCCGCAACGGTAACTTCGCGCCGCCGGGCGCGTTGAGTCCGACACTCCGCCTGAACCGGTGTGCATCGCCTTCGCGGAAAGGGGGTGGCACGACATAACATACGCAAGGTTTGCAATTTGGGATGACGTGCCCTCTTTACCTCTCGGTGAAGAGGGTTTTTTGATGCTTGTGATGACCATTCAGGAGGTACGATGAAAAAGCTGGTCCGATGTTTCATTCTTCTCGTCCTGTCTGCGGCGTTGACGTTGCCCGTGTACGCTGCTGCTTCGTCCGCTGACTTTCAGGAGGCTATTGATTGGCTGTTGACCCACCAACAACGCGACGGCGGGTTCACCACCGGTTTCACCGAAGGATCCGATCTGGGTGCCACCGTCGAGGTGGTGCTGGCGGCCCGTGCGGCGGGCGACGATCCGCGCCTGTGGGAGCCTTCCCCCCTTGACTACTTGTGTGAGCAGGTCGAAGCGGGCGCGGTCACCGACGCCGCCGGGTGGAGCCGCGTCATCCTGGGGACTCTAGCGCTGGGGGCGAATCCTCGTGACTGCGGCGGCGTGGATGCCGTGGCGCAGCTGCTTGCCACTCAGGAGACCGGAAGCGGGCAGTTCGGCGCCTCTCTCTTCGCTCACGCTTATGCCGTGCTGGCATTGCACAACGCCGGTGTCGAGCCACCACAGGACGCCATCGATCTGCTGCTGGAAACGCAGACCGACGACGGCGCCTGGGCTATGAACGCCGCGGACGCCGTTGACACCAACACCACCGCGCTGGCCGTCCAGGCGCTGACGGCGGTTGGTGAGGAGGATGTAGCTCGACGCGCGCTCCCCTACTTCCGTGCCATGCAAAACGACGATGGAGGGTTTCCCTGGCAGAAGCCCTCGGATTACGGCACCGCGACCGACGCCAACTCCACGGCTGTCGTCGTGCAGGCCCTCATCGCGCTGGGTGAGTCGCCGGAGACGTGGACGGCGGAAGATGGCACGCCCCTCGACGCGCTGAGCGCGCTCCAGGATGCGGAAAGCGGCGGCTTTCAGTGGCAGGCCGCCGTCCCCGGACCCAACGTGCTGGCGACGGCTCAGGCCGTCCAGGCCCTGGCGGGCATGAGCCTGGTCGATCTGTCCGCTGCTGCCCCTGATGCCACTGCTCCGGTTGTGGAGAGCATTCAATTGCCCGAAAGCGGTGGTTTTGCTCTCACTTTGGGCGATTGGGTCATCTTGCTTGGCGTGGGTGTGCTGTTGACAGGTGTGACATTGCGCAAAGCCGCAAAGCCTGAGCGGATGGGAAAAGGATCATGACGATCGCGACGACCCTGCGTAGACTCGCCGGGGTGGGCGGTGTGGGGCTCCTGGGGCTGCTGTTGATGATCGGACCGGCGCAGGCGCAAACGCCGCCGCCTTTGCAGGCCGGACTGGTCATCGTGGGAGCCGAGGACGACGTCTTCACCGCTTGCGTTGACCTGGAGGGAGAAGCGCTCACCGGGCTGGAACTCCTGCAGGCGGTGGACGTCGATCACGTGCTCAGCACAGATGGTGGCGCCGTCTGTGCCCTGGGCGGCGTGGGGTGTTCGACGGACGATTGCTTCTGCGAGTGTCAGGGGGCGCCCTGTCGTTACTGGAGCTATTTTCACCTTGACGCCGACGGCACCTGGGCCTATTCGGGCGTCGGGGCCAGTAGCTGGATCCTGCGTCCCGGCGACGTCGATGCCTGGGTGTGGGGCGACGGCAGCCCTCAGCCGCCGCCCCTCCGCTTCGAGGATCTCTGCGGCGCGGCGCCAGAGATGACCGTGGAAACCAGATCGACGCTGCCGGCCGAAGCGCGGTCGACGCCCATCGCTACACCTGCTTCCGAATCCACGCCGCAGACTCAGATTTTCATCCCCGGCGTCGGCACCGATCAGCGCTCACCTGCGGCCCAGGAGAGCTTATGGAGCCGCGCTCTGACCTGGCTCGACGAAGGCTATCGAGGTTTTTTCCTTCTACTCCTGCTGCTGGCAGCGTTGGCCCTGATCCGGAAGGAACGTAAAGACGAGACGCAGTCATAGCTGTGTATCGATAGCAGAAAGCATGACTCACTTGAAAAAAGGGGGGAAATCGGATTCCGCAACCGTTTGACACCACTGAAAAATCGGATTTTTCCGAAACTCGCCACTACATGCGGGAAAATTCGCGGTTAAAACCACTAGATATAGGGGGCGTTTTGCTAAAAATCCGATTTTTAAGACCTTTTTTCAGTAGAGTCAACCGTTTAGGTTTGTGAGCGTCCAGGTGCAACGCACTTACGGATCGAAACAAACCGCGCTACAAAGTTCTCCGAGCGTGGTTTAAGAGTCCCCGGCTCGTGAACTTCGGCGAAAGTGCGTCGCACCTCAGAAGACTAAACAGATACGCAAGAGTTTTCCCACTATTTTGATGATCACGTGACTTAAGGGTTTGTTGAAGGCATGAATCGCGCGATTTGGGGTATTATCATTCGGGCTTTTGGGTATTACACTTTCGACAACTTCCGTCTACAGGTGCTCGTGGAATGCGGCGGTGACTGACTTTACCCCAAAAATCCGCGTAGAGCCCATTTTTCTGAGCCTGGGACGCATCGCCGGCCTGCTGTGGGTCGGCTTCGCGTTCCATGTTAATGTCACCTACCCTTACCTCAGCAGTGCAGGCGTAATGTTTGCCGGATTCTTGATCAGGCTGGCCCAGGTTACTTCGCGCTCGCCGAGCGCGAGCGTTACACCTGGCGAATAATTCGTGGGCAACAGCTACCAAGTCGGCCTGCGCCAACTGCAAACCAACCTGCACAGGTACATTTTGTAGTGGTAGCACGCGGTAAGACCTCGGCGGTCTGAGCCGCGCTCAACTGAGCAGTGCCTACCACGTAAGGATTAAGGTGTCCGCAACACCAGTGGTAGATGCACGTGGTAATCTGCGGAAAAGGACGCCGTAACCGAGCGATCCTGATCCATCGTCAGCGCACACGCACCCGTACCGCTGCATGCGCCGCCCCACCCATCAAACGTCCATCCCCCCACCGTCGTGACAGTGAGCGTCACGTTGCTACCCACAGCATAGCCCACGCTGCAATCGGCAGCGCAATCGAGGGTCCCGGTATCATCCGTAATCCGACCCACACCACGCAAATCGACCGTCAGTACAGCCTTGGGCTGTAACTCCACTGCGCCCATGTCGCAATAAGCCTGTCCGGTGCCCCCATCCGCCGGACGCACAAATCTCCGTTGATCGTCCGTGAGGAGAGCATCACTCGTATTCGTACACCCACTGGGATTACCGGCATCCACTACCGGGCTGCCTGGCTGCGGCTCATGGGACGCGGTCGGTCCACCGTATGCTCCCAGCGCCGCAAGCTGGGGATTTTGCCCGTAGATATTCCCTATCATGGTGCCCGCGCCACCGTCATCGTTGATGGTACAGAAGGTTGTATCTTCAACCAAATTGTAGCCATACGAATGCAACGCAGCCATCGTGGCACAATCGGGGCCGTTTGCGCTGGCGGTGTTATTGGCAATGATGGTGTTTTTGAAGATAAACTCTCCTTCGTTATTAATCCCTCCCCCATACCCCCGATAGCTGCCGGTTCGGTTCTCAACGAGGGTTACGTTCGCCAACTCCACTGTGCCCTGATAATTGTCCACGCCTCCACCGTAACCGCTGTGGTTGCCTATGCCTCCACCACCGGCTTCACCTGTCACGTTGCCACTGATCGTACTGTTGATGACGCCGAAGGTCCCACTATAGTTTTCCAGCCCCCCGCCATAGCCACCATAGCCGTCTTGACCGGTCCCGCCGTCGCCACCATTCCCGGCTGCGTTACCGCTGACCGTACTGTATTTCAAGAAAGTTGAGCTCTTATAGTTGACAATCGCGCCGCCGTTGCCTCCCTCCCCGCCACTGATTGCGCCGTCGCCACCGTCACCGGCGCGATTTCCGACAAAGGAGCTTTCGACGATGGAAAGCCCACCCTGCTGGTTCAAGATGGCCCCACCCCACCCTCCGAGGCCCCCGTTCTCACTGCCCGCCGCCCCCCTACCGGCCTGATTTTCGATAAAGGTGGTGTGGGTGATATCCAGGGTGCCCTGGTAGAGAAAGACCGCTCCCCCCCAACCGCCGCGTCCGCCATCCCCTTCCGGATCGTCACTGCCGTCGCCCGCCTTGTTTCCATTAAACGTACATCCCTCCATGGTGACGAAGCCGTTCTGAATGTAGAGTGCCCCGCCATCGCCACCCCGAGTACCCTCCGTACTGTCACCGGCGCGGTTGTTCTGAAAAGTACAGTTATTGAGCACGGTGTAGTTAGCCTCAATCATCAGAGCGCCCCCATGACCACCAATACGGCTGGGACTATCGTTGCCTGCCCGGTTGTCTCGGAGGGTGCAGTTATTCAGCGTTAGATTTCCGGCAAGGTTCCGAATCGCTCCTCCATTGCTGTTGTTGAGCGGACCGTCGGGCGCGTGACCGTTGGCGATGGTAAGATTGTTGATGACCAGATCTTCTCCCACACTGACGTAGAAGACCCGATCGGTGTCATTACCGTCTAGAATCGTCTGCTCCTCGCCGGCACCGTTAATGGTAATGCTGCCGCCGTTCATAATCTCGAGAGCCCCGGTCTGGGATAACACATAGGTGCCGGTCGGTACGTTGATAATCCAGTCACTGGCAGTACCGTAGGTTTGAGCGATGGCGCCGGCTAGCGTGCAATCGTTTGGAGCTGCCGTGCAAGCCTGATACTGGGAAGCTGTACTATCGAGAGTGGTGTCGACGTCCAACGTCATGGTGGCGGCCCATACACGCTGTCTTCCACCGGGGTAAATGTCTCCCATAAAACAAAACATGATGAGGGTTACGGTAAACATCAGACCTATTCCCATGTTCACAAGCGGACGTTTCTGCATGGCAGTTTCTCCTTAAGCACTGAACGACATACATAATCACAGGTTAGGTCAAAAACGACTGAGCAAAGAGTATACTTAACCGGCTCTACGGGATTTCGCCGGGCCAGGCTTCAAAAGCCCCACCGGCCGTCACCCTGAGCGTAGTCGCCTGTCCCGAAGTATTGAGGGAAAGGGGGCTCTGTCCCCACCGTTGAGATGCCTCGACCCTTCGGCTATGCTCAGGGCAGGCCTCCGGGCAAAAACAGCCCTTCACTTGGAAACTTGTCCCAAACGCAGTGGGGATGACGCCCCCCACCACCCTGCGAAATCCAAAAGGGCCAGAATCCTACGGTCGCTAAATGATCTGCTCCTGCTTTTCTGCGCGGTTGGCGAGTAGCAAGCCGACTATGCTTCCCCCTACAACACCGATAGCCATCCCTGCGACCAGTGCAAGCCCGTTCTGAAATACGAAGAGATCCAGCCCCAGGCCCACACCCATGCCGAGCACGCCCCCGTAATTGAGGGCCCGGCTGACCCAAAAGCGTTTGGTGGTGAGTCCATGTTCCTTGCGCAGATGCGCCGTGAAGGTGCGGAGCTGCGCGTCCTGATGGCGTCGCTGTGCACTGGAGTCGGGTAGATGATGCATCTCCTCGACCAGGCGCGTGATATCGCGCTGAAATCCCAGGCAGGTTTCGCAGCGATGGGAGAAGGCCGCGATGCGCCGAGCACAGCGTTGCAGGAGTGGCAGCTGGAATGCCTCGACCTGTCTCTCCTCGAAGGCCCGCTGCTTCGCCTCCAGCGTCCTGATGGTCTCGCGGGCCCAGGCCTGGTTCTCCCGTTTGGTCATAGAGGGACCTCATCGGATATGCGGCTGACGGAAGCTTGCAGCTCTCTCCCTATCACCCTGTTCCAGGTGGCGATATTAAAGATGCCGCACGCCTGGATAAAATGCGCAGGTTTTCCTGCTGTCGTGAACTTCCGCTCTACGCGACTTCCGCGTTGTACAATGGGAAGGCGGCTTTTAAGCTTGTCCCTCAAAGCCATCAATTCAGGTTCCTTGAGGGTGTCGAGCGCGATAAGGACATAATAGTAAAGGGGTTTGTGAACGTCGATATCTTCGGTTGCCAATTTGTACAACAGTGTGTCGCAGCATTTGGGGCGCAACGTCTCTTTGATGAGGGTACCATGAAGCAAGTCCTCTACAAATTTGTCTCTTTCGACAGATCGGGCGCTGGGATGTTGAGGGTCTTTGATTTCAAGAAAAAGGATGCGTTTAGGTAGTTCTACGATGAAATCCACCGCTTTCATGCAATGTGACAGAAAGTGGGTTGTGCGGGTGTCAAACTTCTCGTGATGCAGAGCTGTCGTGAAGTGGAACTTTAGATCGTCTTCGGTGAAGGTTACCGGCATCTTTACAACCTCAAGCTGCGCACGATCTCTTTGTCATAGATAAACGCATAGGCCTCGGCGATGGCGTTGGGTACGATGGCCTCGTAGCTGGTGCCGGATACGCACTCAATTTCGTCCCTTTCGTTTCGGATGAAATTGGAGTACTGTAGGGCGTCCTTTTCAGTGCTTTGCAGATCGAACTCCCGGAGCACGACGTAGCTGTGCGTAGCGATGAAGATTTGTACGCCGTGACGTTGCAGCTTCAACAAGAGCTCTATCAACGTGGCGACCATAGAGGGATTGAGATTGGCTTCCGGCTCATCCCAGAAGAGCGTTGCGCCTTCCAGTAACGTCCCATTTTGAATTAACAGCCACAATAAACCGAATTTTCGTATTCCTTCTGCCAAGAGGGTGAACTCCAAGTCACCGGAGGAATTTTCCAGGAAAAAGTGTTCGTTTTCCTGCCTGACCTTTCCTTGCATGACATCTTCGATCAATTTTAGCAGTTCTCTGCGATCCTGTGACATAGGTCCCCGCAGAATGGGGAGGAAAGACTTGCTCACGATGTCGTAATACACTTTCTCTATGTGGAGCACCCGCTCTTCGTAAAGGGAACGGAAACCGGGCGCGTCGGCCAGCATCTCTTTGACGGGAATATAAACCGCTGACCCGACCTCGCCCGTCCACTGCAGGTGATATTTTTTGACGTGGTCGACAGAGTGGTTGGTAAACTCAAAACTCAGGGGTTCACCGTTACGTGTGATGTGAACCTGACAAGTCACACTTCCGGCCACACGGTGTGCGAGTCGACCGATACGGCGTTTGTATGGGAGAAACACCTCTATTAACTCTTGCTCAAAAGATTCCTTTTTGCGTGAACCTTTTTGAGCGCTAAGAGCCGTGTAGAGCAATTTGAGCAGGTGGGTTTTCCCCGTGCCATTTTTCCCAATGAACAGGTTGATGCCCGGAGAGAAATCAAGCGCTAATTGCTTGAAAGCGGTGAAGTTTTGGAGTTCTATCCTTTCTATCATTCCCTTCTCCCCGCTCTCGTAAGTCAGACGATGAGAGCTTTGGTTATATCAGTTGAGCTCGCTGCACAATCAAGAGAGAGCACCGACAAACGAAGCGATTCCGCGGCGGCTTAAGGGCTTGTAAAAGAATAACTTCCCGCGCAACTGCAACGCGATATACTCTGTTGGTACTTTCGTGATCGAAATTTGCGAGCCTCAAACGTGTTTGTGGGGCTCCTCCCCTAGTGTTTCGGTTGTGCAATCGGGAAGTTAATTCTCAACAGACTCTAAGTGCAGAAGATAGCCTCCAGTGAGGCCTGCCACGCACGTCAACCTGGTTCGTTTGCTTTGTTTACGTCTAAGCGCCTTCGCGGTCTTTGAGGACGTTTGCGCTGCCCGACTTTTCATGCCCCCTTGATGAACAGTTACAAAGCGAGGGCTCTGATGATCTCCGTGACCTGTGCCAGCGCTGCGTCGAGCTTCTCCGCGTCCCGACCGCCGGCCTGCGCCATGTCCGGGCGTCCGCCTCCGCCGCCGCCTACCATCTTGGCGATCTCGCCCACCAGTTTGCCGGCGTGAACGCCGTGCTGCGTCAGGGCCTGGGTCGTCGCGGCGATGAGGCGCGGTTTCTCCTCGATGACCGCGCCCAACACGATGATGCTGTCGCCCATCTTGTCGCGGAACCAGTCCGCCATCTCGCGCATGGTCTCCACGTCGGGCGCGGCGACGCGCGCGGCGAGCACCGGCACACCGTTGATCTCCACCACGTCATCCAGCAGCGCCTCGAAGTTCTCGCGGGCCAGCTTGCGGTTGAGCCGCTCGATCTCGCGCTGCGCGTCCTTCAGATCAGCTTGCAAGCCCTCCACGCGCTCCGGGACATCTTCCGGGGGGCAGCCCAACAGCGCGGCGGCACGCTCCTGTTGCCGGCGTATGCGCTGCATGGCAGCCAGCGCGCCGCGCCCCGTCACCGCCTCGATGCGACGGACGCCCGCGCCGATACCGTTCTCCGAGACGATCAGGAACGGGCCGATCTCGCCGGTGCGGTTCACGTGGGTGCCGCCGCAGAGCTCCTGGCTGAAAGGCGCCTCGGACGGACCGACGCGCAGCACGCGTACGCGGTCACCGTACTTCTCACCGAAGAGCGCGATGACGCCCTGCTCCAGCGCGTCGCGGTAGTTTTCCACACGCGGCTTGACGGGATAATCGGCCAACACGGCCTCGTTGACGCGGCGTTCGATCTCCTCACGCTGCTCTGGCGTCAGCGGGCGCTCGTAGTTGAAGTCGAAGCGCAGGCGCTCCGGCGCCACCAGCGAGCCGGCCTGGGCCACGTGCGTGCCCAGCGTCTCGCGCAATGCCCGATGCAGCAGGTGCGTCGCCGTGTGGTTGCGCATGATGTCTCGGCGCCGCTCGGCGTCCACCCGCGCGCGGGCTGTGTCGCCGACCCGCGGCGTGCCCTCGACCACGCGCCCCACGTGCACCACCACCCCCTCGATAGGCTCGCGCATCTCCTCGACGTGGATCTCCCAACCGGGGCCGACGATGCGGCCTGTGTCGGAGACCTGACCACCCGACTCGACGTAGAAGTTGGCGCGATCCAACACGACCTCGACTTCGCTGCCCTCCTCGGCGTGATCCGTCACCTGCTCGTCGCTCAGCAGTCCCACGACCTGGGCCTCGATCTCCAGCGGCCCATAGGGGTCGTGTTGTACGCCATCGGGGAGGCGTGCTTCCACGGCGGCGGCCAACTTGGGGTAGAGGCGGGCGTGGGTGTCCTCGCCGTGTGCGAAATCTCCGGCGGCCCGCGCCCGCGCCCGCTGCGCCGCGCGCGCGGCGTGATAACCGGCCTCATCGACGGTGAAGCCGCGCTCCTCGGCGATGTCCCTGGTCACCTCCAGGGGAAGGCCCAGCGTATCGTGCAGGAAGAAGGCATCCTCGCCCGGAATGACGGTTTTGTCCTCGGTCTCCAACCGCACTATGATCTCGTCCAGATGCGCGAGGCCCTGATCCAGCGTGCGCAGGAAGCGTTCCTCTTCGCTGGTGATAGTTGCCTTGATGAAAGCGGCGCGCTGAGGCAGTTCCGGGAAGACGTCGCCCATCATCTTGATGACCAGATCGGCCAGCTCCGCCATAAAGGGCTGCTCGAAGCCCAGGCGGCGACCAAAGCGGACAGCGCGCCGCAGCACCATGCGCAGGACGTAGCCGCGTCCTTCGTTGGCGGGCAGCACGCCGTCGCCGATGAGAAAGGTGCAGGCGCGGATGTGGTCGGCGATGACGCGGTAAGCCGTGAGATCGGCCTCGCGCTCCGCGTCGGTCTGGCCGGCCATCGCCTGCGTTGTCTCGATGATGGGCCAGAAGAGGTCGGTGTGGTAGTTGGAGTGGACGCCCTGCAGCAACGCGACCAGGCGCTCGAAGCCCATGCCCGTGTCGATGTGCTTGTTGGGCAGCGGCTCCAGATTCCCTTCACCGTGGTTGTTGTACTGGATAAAGACCAGGTTCCAGATCTCGACGAAGCGCTGGCAGTCGCCGTTGACGCGGCAGACGTGGTCGGGGTCGTCTCGCTTGTCGCAGGCCTCGGGGCCGCGGTCGTAGTGGATCTCGGAGCAGGGGCCGCAGGGGCCGGTGTCGCCCATCTCCCAGAAGTTGTCCTTGCGCCCAAAGTCGAGGATCTGATCGGGGTTGATCCCGGTCTCGCTGCGCCAGTAGCCCGCGGCCTCGTCGTCGCGGCCCAGATCACCTTTATCGTCTTTGAAGACGGTGGCCCAGAGCCGCTCAGGTTCCAGACCGTAGACGCGCGTCAGCAGGTCCCAGGCCCAGCGGATGGCCTCCTGTTTGTAGTAATCGCCGAAGGACCAGTTGCCCAGCATCTCGAAGAACGTGTGGTGCGTGCCGTCGCGGCCTACGTCGTCCAGGTCGTTGTGCTTGCCGGAGACACGCATGCACTTCTGCGTGTCGGCGGCGCGGGTGTAGGGACGGTTGCCGATGCCCAGGAAGACGTCCTTGAACTGGTTCATCCCGGCGTTGGTGAAGAGCAGCGTCGGGTCGTCCTGCGGCACGAGGCTGGCACTGGGCACGATGGTGTGTCCGCGTTCGGCGAAGTAATCCAGAAACGTCTGGCGGATCTCCGCGCTGGTCGGTGGTTTTGTCATGGAACGGCTCCTCCAAAAATGATCCGATTGTCTTTAGTCCGCTCGTCGGATAGTCGACAGAGGAATACGAAGTTGACTCCTGACTAAGGGCTTGTAAAATAACGACTTCCCGACTTCGGAATCAGCTCCTTATGTAGCATCAGGAGATTTCGCGTTTGAAGCCCGGAAACAAGCCTCAAACGCCAGTCTCCGTGATTTTCTGTTCCCATCGGGTTGGCGGCGACGGGAACTTATATATTTACGGGCCCTAGGAAAGCATTCTAACGGAAAGGGGGGCGCTGTCAACTCTGCGCAGGGATCTAACCTGTGTCTCACTCCCTGTCGGTTTACAGGCGTTTTTGCCGACGCCGATCGATCCAGCGGCGCAGTGTGATGTAGACGATGCGGAGCAACGGGGTGAGGATTACTAGGTTGAGGATGTCGTTGCCGGCTGCCGGGGCGAACTCACCGACGAGCGCGGTGCCTAGGGTGTACTCGTAAATCCAGAGGTGTGTCAAGGCGGCGAAACTCGCGCCCACCAGGATGCCTAGAGCGCCCCAGAGGTTGACGGCTGCCAGCGTCACGCTGATCCGTTCCAGGAGATGGCTGTTGACGGTCATCACAACGCCGCTGAGCATCAAGGCCCAAGCCCAGAAAGAGAAATCGTGGATCTCGCCCGTCCATGGCTCCGGGACCCGGGGATGTATGAGGATCAAACCCGCCGTCAACGCTGTAATGACGATGACCAGGCGCGAGAGGAGAGCCAGGTCAAGATCATGATCCGCCAGCAGAGAGACGAGACCGGGCACCAGACCTGTCAACCCGCCGGCGATGATCCATGTGGGGAAGACGCCCCAGCCGGTGAAGAAATCGCCCAGCAGCACGCCGACGGCGCCGGTGAAGAAGCCTACAATGGGGCCAAAGGCGTAGCCGAAGAGGATGGGCAGGCAGATCTGCGGATTTAACACCACCGGTCCCAGCGCATACTCGAAATGTGTGTTGAAGAGGTAGCTCACAACGGCGTAAAGCCCCGCGCCCAGACCCATGTAGCCTACCTGTTGGGTGTCGATCTCCCAGATGGCGCTTTCCCGAGTAACCTGCTGCAGGGCAAAAAGCCCGCCAAGGGCCAGGGCGATGGTGACGGCGGGCGCCACACCGTGGAACGTCTCGCCCTCGGTGAACCCATTGGCTAACACCATCAGGCCCGCCAGGACGACCAGTACCGTTAACCAGGTGACAGTTTTTGTCATCAGTCCTTCGCTCATGACGTTTTCCTCCCGCTTGCGCGGCCTCTCCTAGTCAAAGGACACCTCAAGCGTTGCCAGTTCCCGGGGTCCCAGGGCCTCGACGTGTTGGAGTGTTCGTTTTTTTTCCTCTGTGCTGATGTGGAGGGTGTACAGTCCTTCCCGAAAGACCTTGGGGCGATAGGACGTGCCGTTGATCCGTAGAGTGTAGACAATCTCGCCGCTGGCTTCCTCGATTACCTGCACCACCGGGTCTTCCGCGCCGCTGATTTCCAAAATGGGCAAATAGGCGGTCCCTTTCCGTCCGTAGTTATCCTCCTGGTGCAGGGTGACGGGCCAGCCTGGATACTGCTCGCATTCGGGATCGGTGACGTCGCAGCCCCGAGGCCAGCACTCCAGCGTGATCTCGCGCGTCCGTTTATTGAAACGGATGAGACCGTAACCGGCGCCCTGGGCAAGCCATGTGTCGTAGCGGCGACGGCTGGGAGCAGGGTTGGCGTAGGCGTGCATGGTGAGCCGGTTGTCGAAGCCGTCTTGGTAGTTCCCCGTGTGCTCAAGCTCCCCCTCCTGTTGTTCCTCGCCGGGCTCCGGCGGATCCCACCAGCGACGGTAATAGTTGACGATGGATGGCACGGAGAAGGAGAAGCCCGCGTCGCCCCAGGTGTCGATACCGTACTGCAGCACGGTCCCCAGATGCTGGTCGCCGTTGATGTGCAGCGCAAAGCCTTTGCGCATCTCCGCCAACGCGCGGTTTCGACCGCTCTGGGGCCAACCGTTGGTGTCCAGGTCCGCCGCCAGGCGCTGGCGCAGCGGGCCGTGCAGGTGTGCCGTGCCGACGAAGGGCGCCTGCGAGAGCACGGCCTTCATATCCTGCCCTGCCCAGTCCACCGTCCACGCTCTCAGGAAACGGAGCTGGCGCTCGCCCAGCAGCGTCGCGCCGGGCGCATCGAGCAACTGCGGATCGGGCAGCGTCTTGATGTGATCTTGTCTGGAGAAGACGACGCCTGCCTGTTCCAGCGCCGCGCGGTCGAGGATGTCGGGCTGTGACTTGAACTTGCGGTCTTCCAGGATAGCAAAGCCGATGCGTCCCCACGTCAGAGAGGTGTAGTAGACGCCGATGTCGCGTTCGATGGGCGTGGGATCGTAGGGGGCGGGGAGGTGGCTGGTCTGGGCCCGTTCCACCATGCGCACGTAGCGGGGATTGCGGTAACCGCCCGGGCCGACCTTACCGCCGCCGCCCCAGAGATTGGACAGGCCGACATCGTGGTCGTCGGGGATGACAACGGTGGGACGGTTGCGCGTGATCTCGCCGAACTGTCGCCCGAAGAGGAGCCAGGCAGCGAAGTGTCGGCGGTGATCGTAGACCTGGTCGCCGGAGAAGAAGAGCAGGTCGGGGTCCTGACGCTCGATGTTCTCGATGAGATCCGTCCGCGGCCCTCGGTCCTTGTTCGAGTTGCCGGTGAAGGCCGCGACGACGATCTCGTCTTTGTCTACCGGATCCTCGCGGATCAGCCCGGTGTAGAAGGCGCGCTCTCCGTGAGCCACGCGGTAGGCGTGATCCTGGGTGGCGTCCCAGTCCTCCACACGGAAGACCGCCGTCCAGTCGGGTGGGCCGACCTCGCTTTCGGCGATTTGTACCCAGCGCCCTGTCTGCTCGATCTCCAGACGCACCGTGCGATCCGCCTCGGGCGGGAGCGCGTAGAGCTGTGCTGATAGTTTGAGGATGTTGTCGTGGACGGTATAGAGCGTGAAGCAGATCACGTCCTCTGGCGGCATACGGGTGATCCGCCATGTCCGGGCGCGCAGCCGCGCCCGGAGCTCGCCGACGCCGAAGATCAACGCCGCTGCTGCCGCGCCCAGAAGCACCAGCGAGAGGACGACGCGGATTCTGCGTTTCACAGTAAATATTCTCTTCAGACGGATGACTTGTGGTGCTGGACGCCCTCCGGGCCGGCGATGACGACGTCTGTCGCCAATCCCAGGAAAAGCCCATGCTCGACGATGCCGGCGCGCCTGTTCAATTGATCCGCCAGCGCATGCGGGTCCTCAATGGGACCGAAGTCGGCATCCAGGATGTAGTTGCCCTGGTCGGTGTGGAAGGGCGTTTCGTCCTCGGTGCGCCGCAGGCTGACCTCGGCGCCCAGGGATGTCAGAAAGCGCGCCAGCGCGCGCCAGCCGAAGGGCACCACCTCGATAGGCAGGGCCCACTGCGTGCCCAGCACGTCGGAGCGCTTGGTCACATCCACGACGATGATCTCGCGGCGGCTGGCTTGAGCCACCATCTTCTCGCGCAGCAGCGCGCCCCCGCCGCCTTTGATCAAATTGAGCTGCGGATCCACCTCGTCGGCGCCGTCGATGGTCAGGTCGATGAGCGGCGCCTCGTTCAGTGTCGTCAGGGGAATGCCCAGCGCCCGTGCGTCCGCTTCGACATGGGTGGAACAGGGGACGCCGACGACGTTGCGCAGCTTGCCTTCTTTCAGCCGTCGAGCGATGCCGCGCAGCGCGAAGATCGTCGTGCTGCCGTGCCCCAATCCGACGATCATGTCCGACGCGACGAACTGCACGGCGTACTCTGCGGCTTGCTCTTTGAACTTGGTAACATTCATCTTTATCTCCGTGGTCACTGTCTCAGGGTTGACGGGTTAAATGGGTTGTAGGTGAAGATGCTGCGATCTGTTATAATGAGATGATGTGCAAGGTTAAGCGCATCAAGTTAAGATCAGTATAACACGCTCCCCGGCGAGCGTCAAAATTTGGGAGGGTCTGTGCGCAATAAAGACTTGGGTTTCCTTGTTCTATGGGGTGCACTGTTATTGAGCCTGTTGCTGAGCGGTTGCGCGCAGAATGTTGAACCTGCTACGGAATCACCGCCGACATCTTTAGAGACGGTGGAGACGCCCACGGTGACGTCGGAACCTGTGGCTTCGCCCACCTTCAACGTCACCGAGGAGTTGACCCTGGCTTCGCCGGGCGGCGTTGTGGAGATCAGCTTCCTGCTGGCGGACGGTCGCCCCTGCTACGCGGTGCGCCACAGCGGGCAGGATGTGCTCTTGCCCTCTAGACTGGGTTTCGTTTTCAAGGAAGCGGCGCCGCTTAACGGCGATTTCGTCATCGCCGCGCACGAGACCTCGTCCTTCGACGAGACCTGGACGCAGCCCTGGGGCGAGGTCAAGGAGATCCGCAATCACTACAACGAGCTGCGGGTCGAGCTGCAGGAGGCCACTGGCGAGCAGCGCCGTCTGAACCTCATCTTCCGCGCCTACGATGACGGGGTGGGGTTCCGTTATGAGCTGCCGGCGCAGCCTGGGCTGACCGATGTGCAGATCATGGATGAGGAGACGGAGTTCGCGCTGGCGGGCGATTACCAGGCCTGGTGGATTCCCGCCTACGAGGGCAACCGTTACGAGTATCTGTACAAGACCTCACCTATCAGCTTTCTCAGTCGCTCCGAGGAGTTCAACGTAGTCCATACACCGTTGACCATGGAGACGGAGGACGGCCTTTTTCTCAGCATCCACGAAGCGGCGCTGGTCGACTACGCCTCCATGACGCTGCGCAGCGTCGGGAACACTATGCTGAAAAGCGATCTGGTCCCCTGGTCCGACGGTGTCAGGGTGCGGGGCACGACGCCGCTGCGCACGCCCTGGCGCACGTTGCAGATCGCGGAGTCGGCGGGCGATCTGATCACCTCCTATCTCATCCTCAACCTCAACGAGCCGAACAAACTGGAGGACGTCTCCTGGATCAGGCCCGGCAAGTACATGGGGATCTGGTGGGGCATGCACGTCGACCGCTTCACCTGGGGCTCCGGGCCGAAGCACGGTGCGACCACCGAGAACGCCAAGTACTACATCGACGCCGCGGCCGGTTTCGGCTTCGACCGTCTGCTCATCGAGGGATGGAACGTGGGATGGGACGGCAACTGGTACGACAACGCCGACGAGTTCCAGTTCACCACGCCCCACGGGGATTTTGACATTGAAGAGGTAGTGGCTTACGCAGCCGAGCGCGGCGTTCAGATCGTGGGACATCACGAGACGGCGGCTGGTATCCACAACTACGAGCGGCAGATGGAGGACGCCTTCGCCTTTTACCGCGATCTGGGCATCGACACGGTGAAGACGGGCTACGTGGGACATGGTGAGAGCATCAAGCGGCGCGATGAGACGGGCCGCCTGGTGGGGCTGGAGTGGCACCATGGGCAGTGGATGGTGCAGCACTACCAGCACGTCGTCGAGACCGCTGCCGAGTACGGCATCATGTTGATTGTCCACGAACCCATCAAGCCCACAGGCCTCCGGCGAACCTATCCCAACCTTATGGCCAGTGAGGGCGCGCGGGGTCAGGAGTACAACGCCTGGTCGGGTACCGGCAATCCGCCGGAGCACACCGTAATTCTGCCCTTCACGCGCCTGCTGGCCGGTCCCATGGACTTCACGCCGGGCATCTTCGACATCCGCTTCGACGACCCGCCGCCCGATGATCGGGTGAACACCACCCTGGCCAAGCAGCTGGCCCTTTACGTAACCATTTACAGTCCGCTGCAGATGGCGGCGGACATGCCGGAGAACTACGTGGATCAGCCGGCGCTCCAGTTCATCCAGGATGTACCCACGGACTGGCAGGAGACGCGGGTGCTGCACGCGCAGATCGGCGACTTCGTCACCATCGTGCGGCGGGAGCGCGATGGCGACGAGTGGTACCTGGGCAGCATCACCGACGAGAAGGGGCGCACGCTGGAGGCGTCGTTGGATTTCCTGGAACCCGATACGCTCTACGTCGCCGAGATCTACGCCGACGCGCCCAACGCCCATTGGGAGACCAATCCGTTGGCTATTGAGATCACCGAGATGTTGGTGGACCGTGAGACCGTCCTTCAGATCGACCTGGCGCCTGGCGGCGGGCTAGCGGTGCGTTTCCGGCCGGCGGTGGAGGGCGATCTGGGTCGGGTCCCGCTTTATTGAGGCGGAAGACCTCGGGGGCTTTTAAAACCTCCGAGGTCTTTGATGAATGGCTATGTCGATAGAAGGGCGGTTACCACATGAGATTTTTGAATCATCGCGTTGAAGTGCCGACCTACGCGGAGGACGTCGTGGGCAAGATCGGGCGCTGGGACGAGCGCGACATTCTCTTCGCCCGCTCCGATCTTTTCGAGCATTTCGACGCCGACAGCGCGGAGTTCCGCGCCTACTACGCCGCTCATCCGGCGTACCTGGAGATCGATACCAAGATCAACGCTATGCCGGCGCTGGGGCGGCACGGCGGCGTGGACTGCGCCATGTTCGAAGCGCAGTTCGGCACGCTGACCAGGATCGGGACCGAAGCCTTCGTCGACGGTGAGCCTGCGTCCGTCAAGACGCCGCTCTCACCGGGCCGCGCTGCGGAGAAGGTGAAAGCCTTCGCCCGTCTGCTGGGCGCTGATCTGGTGGGCGTCGGTCCGCTGCGTCAGCAGTGGGTCTACACCCATGTAGGACGCTCGCGGGAGGGTGTGCCCGGCTACCTGCCGAGGGGCACGCCCATCGATCTCAGCCGTCATAAGCACGCCATCGCTCTGGGCTTTGCCATGGATCGGCGGCTGGTAACGTGCGCGCCTGATTTTCCGGTGCTTCTGGCTTCCGGAGAAGGGTACGCTCGCGGTGCCTGGGTTTCCGTGCAGCTGGCAGCCTACATCCGCCGCCTGGGATACGCTGCCCGTGCCCATCACTTCCGCAACTACCAGGTGCTCACCGTACCGGTGGCGGTGGACTGCGGTCTGGGCGAGCTCTCCCGCGCCGGTTATCTGCTCACCAAAGAGCTGGGGCTGGGCGTGCGCCTCGCCGTCGTCACCACGGAACTCCCGCTGGCGCACGATCGGCCGCTGGACATCGGCGTGCAGTCCTTCTGCGAGACCTGCAAGATCTGCGCGGAGGTCTGTCCTGTGAAAGGCGAGCGTAACACGGAGGGGACAAGAATAGGGGGGTAATGAGGGCAAGCAG
>JBNGCP010000064.1:0-21332 GCA_049974845.1 Anaerolineae bacterium
GGGCAAAGCCAAGCCTGTGCCCAACGCGA
Organism: Anaerolineae bacterium; assembly: GCA_049974845.1. Lineage (GTDB taxonomy): Bacteria > Chloroflexota > Anaerolineae > B4-G1 > SLSP01 > PWVB01. The sequence goes on from JBNGCP010000064.1 coordinate 30, forward strand.
AACACGCCCAAACGCCCCCATCCATTGACATGTCAGTTGTCTGACATATAATGATTATGGAGACCTCTTATGGATCTTGATGACTTACCCAAGGCTCGTTCCCTCCGGGACCAGGTTGAGAGTTCGGTCTCGCGGCTGATCAAGCAGCTTCGACCCGGTGATCAGCTTCCGCCCGAGCCGGAGTTGGCGCGTCAGCTCGGTGTGTCGCGTCCCACCCTTCGTGAGGTTCTGCGCACCTTTGCCGAGCGAGGGCTCCTCGTCCGGCGGCAGGGTGTGGGCACGTTCGTTGCCTCCCGCATTCCGGTGCTTGAGGCAGGCCTCGAAATCCTTGAGAGCCTCGAGCGAATGGCCGAGCGCCTGGGCTTGGCGACCGAGATGCTTTATCTTTCCGTTTCGGAGCGTGCGGCGACCGCTGCGGAGCTGCGAGGCCTGCAACGCGACGAGTCGACGCCTGTGCTTGTCGTGGATCGAGTCATCGCCGTTGAGGGGCAGCCCGTAGCGGATCTCCGCGATGTCGTGCCGCTTACTTATCTTACCCGGGCCGACATCTGTGCCCCCGAGGCCGCGGCGCCTTTCCGGGGTTCCGTCTTGGACGTCTTGCTCGCGCGCGGCTCCCCTGTGCTGACTGTTTCGAAGACCCGCATCCTGGCTGAGTCGGCGAATCCCGAGCGCGCCGACCGTCTGTCCATTGATCCTGGGTCTCCCTTACTGAAGCTGGTAGCCCAGCTATTCAGCTACGACGAACGTGTTGTCGATTACTCGATCAGCGCCTTCGTCCCGGGGCATTTCGAATTCCATGTGATACGGCAGGTGCGCGGTTAGGCCACGTGGCGACGCCGCGAGTGTTGTGCTATCGTGCTCGACTCTTGAAATACGTGATAGGGAGGCTGTAGATGGGAGATGCGCAAGCGGAAACTAATGCTCTGGCCGTGCACGAGGCGGTTGCACGGCATCGCGAAGCCATCGTCCAATTTATGCGCGAGCTCGTCGCGATCCCCTCGATGGATTCGCAGATACACGAGGTCGGGGTACGCGCGCAGTTGGAGATGAACCGGCTGGGCTTCGATGAGACCTGGTTCGATGCGATGGGTAACATCGTCGGGCGCGTTGGCGATGGCCCTCGGGTGATTCTCTTCGACAGCCATCTCGATACTGTGGGAATTGGAGATCCTGATGGGTGGGAATGGGACCCCTTTACCGGCAAGATCGAGGACGGCATCCTCTACGCCCGCGGTGCCTGCGACGAGAAGGGGAGCACGCCCGGCATGGTCTACGGTCTCGCCATCGCCAACCGATTGGGCCTCCTCGACGGATGGACCGCCTATTACTTCGGCAACATGGAGGAGTGGTGTGATGGCTTGGCGCCGCGGCAGTTGGTCGAAGCGGAGGGGATCGTGCCCGACTACGTGGTTGTCGGCGAGCCCACGAAGATGCAGGTCTATCGGGGCCACAAAGGCCGCGTGGAGATGAAGGTGGTCGCTCGCGGGCGCAGCGCCCACGCAGCCAGCAACGAACTGGGGGACAACGCCATCTACAAGCTCGTCCCCGTGATCCGCGCTATCAGCGAGTTGGAGCCGGCTCTGGGCGATGATCCCTTCCTCGGACACGGCAAGATCACCGTGACCGACATGGCGGTGGAGACGCCCAGCATCAATGCCGTCCCCGACCGCGCTACGATCTACATCGATCGTCGCCTGACGTTCGGCGAAGACCCTCGGGCCGAGATCGAGCGCGTGCGCGGCCTGATCCCGCCGGCCCAACGCGAGACCGGCGACATCTACGTCGAGCTGCTCCGCTATGCGGAGCCCAGCTATACCGGATACGTCATGGAGGTCGAGAAGATCTTCCCCGCATGGGCGCTCGATGCCGATCACCCACTGGTCGCCGCGGGCTTGCACGCGTGTCGTCAGATGGGTCTGCCGCCGCACTCGCCGGGCAAGTGGGATTTCAGCACCAATGGCACCTATTGGGCGGGCCGGGCCGGAATCCCCACCATCGGCTTCGCGCCGGGCGACGAGAAGACGGCGCATACGGTGCGCGATAGCGTTCCCTTGGACGACGTTGTGAAAGCCACCGAGTTCTACGCGCTCCTGCCTTCGCTTCTGCTCGAGGAGATGTGAGCATTTCAGGGGCTCTCAGGCATGTGCCTACCGAACAGACACCAACCATAGGAGGTATCCAGTGCAATCGTTTCTACGCGGTCGTAACCTGATATCGGACCTCGACTTCTCCAAGGAGGAGGTTGAGACGGTCCTCGATCTGGCATGGGATCTCAAGCGCAAGCGGGCGATTGGCGAGCCCCACCCCTACCTGCGCGACAAGACCCTGGCGATGCTCTTTTTCTTCAGCAGCACCCGCACGCGCAGCTCCTTCGAGGCCGGCATGGCTCAGTTGGGGGGACATGCCGCCTTTATTGAGTCGCGCACCACCCAGATCTCTCACGGTGACACGGCCAAGGAAATCGGTCAGATTCTGGGCCGATACTTTGATGGAATCGCCATTCGTCACTGTGACTGGGGGATCGGCAATGACTACCTCAATGAGGTTGCCAGCGCCTCTCGGGCGCCGGTCCTCAATATGCAGTGCGACGTCTACCATCCCTTCCAGTGCCTCGCCGACCTGATGACGATTATGGAGAAGAAGGGTCGGGATCTCCGGCGCAAGAAGATCGTCGTCTCCTGGGCCTACGCATCCTCCTACCTCAAACCGATCTCCGTGCCGCAGTCCCTGATTCTGCAGATGCCCCGGTTTGGTATGGATGTCACCCTCGCCTATCCGAAGGAGTTTGCGCTCATGCCTGAGATCGTTGATGAGGCTCGGGCCCAGGCTCGTCGCCACGGCACCGGTTTCGAGATTGTGCATGACATGGAAGCGGGGTTCAAGGATGCGGATGTTGTGTACGCCAAGTCGTGGGGCCCGCTGCTGACCACGGCGGATCCTGATGAGGGCAAGCGGATTCAGGACCAATACCAGGACTGGATCACCGATGCGCGGAAGATGCGGCACGCCGCGCCTGACGCAGTCTACATGCATCCACTCCCCGCCGATCGTGACATTGAGGTCACCAGCGAGGTGATGGATGGGCCGCAATCTGTGGTCTACGACCAGGCTGAGAATCGCCTCCACGTGCAGAAGGCCACGATGGCCTTGACCATGTGGTAGGCGTGGTGAGTTCCCACCCTCTGGGGTGGTATAGTCAGTGACGTCACAGCACATTAAGGAGAGTTGAACATGGCGCGAGCGAGATGGGCGGTGATTGCGATCGGGGGGAATTCGTTGATCAAGGACAAGCAACATCAGACGGTCGAGGATCAATACCAGGCCGCCAAGGAGACCTGCTACCATATCGCCGATATGATTGAGGATGGCTGGGATGTCGCTATCGGCCACGGCAACGGTCCTCAAGTTGGCTTCATCCTCAGGCGCTCGGAAATCGCGGCCAGGGTGGCCGGTATGCACGAGGTGCCCCTCGACGCCTGCGGTGCCGATACCCAGGGCGCCTTAGGTTATGCTCTGCAGCAGAACCTCTACAATGAGTTCCGGCGCCGCGGCATCGAGAAGAGTGTGGCGACCGTCGTCACTCAGGTGCGTGTGGATCCCCACGATCCCGCCTTTGCCAATCCCTCAAAACCTATCGGCGGCTTCATGGAGGAGATGGAAGCGCAGGAGCGTGCCAAACGCGACGGGTGGGCCGTCGTCGAGGATGCCGGCCGGGGCTGGCGGCGTGTTGTCGCCTCCCCCGAACCGAAGGAGATCCTGGAGCTGGCGGCGGTGCAGACGCTGCTTCGCAACGGCATCATCACCATCACGGTGGGTGGCGGCGGGATTCCCGTCGCGGAGCAGGAGAACGGTGACATACGCGGCGTAGCCGCCGTCATCGACAAGGATTTTGCCTCCTCGCTGCTCGCGAGTTCCATTGAGGCCGAGCTCTTTCTCATCTCCACCGCCGTTGAGCAGGTCTATCTCAACTTTGGAAAACCGGATCAACGGGCCATCGACGTGATGACTGTCTCGGAGGCCAAGCAGTACTTAGCGGAGGGCCACTTTGCCAAGGGCAGCATGGAACCCAAGATTCGCGCGATCATCTGGTACCTTGAGGCCGGTGGCAAGCAAGCCATTGTCACGGACCCCCCTCATATCACCGCTGCCCTGCGCGGTGAGACGGGCACGCGCGTCGTGCCCGATGCGGCCTAGCTCGTGTGCCGAACAATGGATCACGTCTTAGGGTTCAGATGCACCCTCTGCGGGGCCGACTACGACCTCGATGAGGTTGCGTACGTCTGCCCCCGCCACGGAGATGACGGGATCCTCGACGTCCGCTACGACTACGACCTTCTCCGTGCACGCCTCAATCGTACGGCCCTCGCGGCGAGTCCCGAGCACAGCATCTGGCGTTATAAGCCCCTCCTCCCTGTCGCAGCCGATGCCCCGGTCCCTCCGCTGCGTGTCGGGTGGACCCCGCTCTATCCGGCCTCCCGGCTTGGCAAACCCCTGGGTCTCGAACACCTGTGGGTCAAGGACGACGGCCTGAGTCCTACAGCCTCGTTCAAGGACCGCGCTTCGGCGCTCGCCGTCGTCAAGGCCCAGGAGGTCGGCGCTGAGGTCATCACAACCGCGAGCACAGGGAATGCCGCTGCGGCGCTGGCGGGGTTGGCTGCAAGCGTCGGGATGCGGGCGGTGATCTTCGTGCCGCGAGACGCTCCCTCGGCCAAGATCGCGCAGCACCTCATCTATGGCGCGCAGGTCTTGCTCATCGAGGGCAGCTACGACGACGCCTTCGACCTGACCCTGCGCGTCGCGCGCGAGTTTGGCTGGTACAACCGGAACACCGCCTATAATCCCTACATGACCGAGGGCAAGAAGACGGCGGCCTATGAGATCTGCGAGCAGCTCGCGTGGGAAGTGCCGGATCGCGTCTTCGTCCCCGTCGGTGACGGTTGCATCCTTGGCGGAATCCACAAGGGCTTCAAGGACCTGTTGGCCCTCGGCTGGATTGATCGCGTGCCGCGCCTGATGGGCATCCAGGCTGAGGGGGCGGCAGCGCTCGTGGAGGCCTTTCATCGCGGGCTTGGCCCTCAGGAGATGAAGCCTGTGGAGGCGCACACCGTGGCCGACAGCATCTCCGCGTGCCTGCCGCGGGACCGCGCCAAAGCCCTGGCGGCGGTCCGCGAGACCGGTGGGCTCTTTCTCTCGGTAAGTGATCATGACATCTTGGCAGCAATTCCGACGATCGCCCGCGCAACGGGCGTCTTCTGTGAGCCAGCTGCTGCAGCGGCCTACGCCGGTCTGGTCAAGGCCGTCGAGACCTCCGTGGTGGAGGCCCACGAGCGGATCGTTCTCCTTCTTACTGGCTCCGGGCTCAAGGACATTGCCAGCGCCAGAAAGGTCGTTCCGGAGCCCCCCATCATCCCTCCGCGTCTCAGCGCCGTACGGCGGGCTCTGGGGATATGATGTCAAGGGGCGCGAAGCTGAGGTGTGAAATCCTTCACTCAGCACTTGCTCGCGCTGGACCACAGTCCAGCGTCCTTGCTCGGATAAAGATACATCGCCGAAGCTGAGAGGGCGACGTCGTTACGTGAGGCCCATAGTATCCTGCTTTGGCCGTGCAAGATGGAAAGGCAATAACGATGATTGACTTGACGATAGATCCAAAAGGACTGGCACACGCGGTGGAGCGCGCCCGAGCGCGCGATATCATCATCCCCACGTTCGCCCAGCAGAACGACCCTTCTTTGATCCCTGCGAAGATCAAGGCGGAGCTGGCGACCATTGGGCTGTGGGATATCCATCCTCGGAACCTCTTTCGCATCACGTGGAAGAACGAGCCCGTCAGCGAGGGAGGGGGTTTTGACGGCGTCAACTATGTCGAGATCCCGCCCGAGCTCACCGGCGTCGATGCGCGTATCCTCGCGCTCGTCGGTAAGTGGTTCCCGACCGGCTCGCACAAGGTCGGCGCGGCCTTTGGCTGCCTCGTGCCCCGCCTGGTCACCGGGCAGTTCGATCCTACCTGGCAGAAGGCCGTATGGCCCTCCACCGGCAACTACTGCCGCGGCGGGGCCTATGACGCCAGCCTCCTCGCCTGTGAGTCTGTTGCGATTCTCCCCGAGGAGATGAGCCGGGAGCGCTTCGAGTGGCTGTCGCGCGTCTCCGGTGAGGTGATCGCGACCCCGGGCAGCGAGTCCAATGTCAAGGAGATTTTCGACAAGTGCCACGAGCTCAAAGCTGAGCGCGGTGACGAGATCGTCATCTTCAACCAGTTTGATGAGTTCGGTAACCACTTATGGCACTATGACATCACCGGACACGCGATGGAGGAGGTGTTGGCGCGCGAGCTTAGGTCTGGCGACCGGTACGCCGGCATCGTCTCCAACACGGGATCCGGTGGCACCATTGGCTGCGGTGACTACCTCAAGCAGCGCTTCCCGACCAGCAAGGTCGTGGCCAGTGAGGCCCTGCAGTGTCCCACCCTCCTGCGCAATGGCTTCGGCGCCCATCGCATCGAGGGCATCGGGGACAAGCACGTGCCCTGGATCCACAACATCCGCAACACCGACGTCATTATGGCGATCGACGACCAGGCCACGATCGACCTGATCAGGTTGTTCAACGAGCCTGCCGGTCGCAGCTACCTCAAGGGACGGGGTGTGCCCGCCGACTTTGTTGACCAGCTCGATCTGATGGGGATCTCCAGCGTGGCCAACGTGCTGTCATCCATCAAGTTCGCCAAGTGGTTTGAGCTGACGAGCCGTGACGTCATCCTCACCCTTTGGACGGACTCGATGGAGCTTTACCAGAGCCGCCTTCGCGACCTCCGCCAGACGCAGGGAGAGTATACCGAGCTCGATGCTGCTGCCGATTACGAGCGTTACCTCCTGGGCGAGGACACGAGCCATATGCTGGAGTTGACCTATCCGGAGCGGCAGCGCGTCCACAACCTCAAGTACTACACCTGGGTCGAGCAGCAAGGCAAGACCTACGAGGAGATTCAGGCGCAGTGGTATCAGGACGATTACTGGACGCGCATTCAGCAGCAGATCGACGAGATCGACCCCCTCATCGTCGAGTTCAATGAGCGTGTGGGGTTGTTGTGAGATCTTCGCTCGCTCACTCGCGAACTTCTGCCGGTGTGACCGGGTTGGCGCCTTTGGTGATGAGTCGGTCAGCAGCATTCGTTTACAGGAGCCTTGTTGCAGGTATACTAACGACAGTCAAGGCTTTAGCGTTATTTCCCGGTAGACCGAGGTGAATGGTATGGACCCACGTATCTCTGTCGTTGCTCCCGTCTACAATGAGGAGGCCCTGATTCGGGAGTTCTACGAGCGCGTCAGCATCACGATGGGGCGCCTGGGCGAGTCTTGGGAGCTCATCCTGGTGAACGATGGCAGCCGCGATCGGACGCCGGAGATCCTTGATGAGATCTACGCTGAGGATCCCGACCATGTGGTCGTCGTGCATTTCGCGCGCAACTTTGGGCACCAACTTGCGATCACGGCGGGCATGGACTACGCCCGGGGTGATGCGGTTGTGACGATCGACTCCGATCTCCAGGATCCCCCTGAGGTGATCGTCGATCTGGTGAAACGGTGGCGAGAAGGATATGAGGTGGTCTACGCCGTTAGGTCGGCTCGGGAAGGGGAGTCCTGGTTCAAGCTCTTCACGGCTAGGCTCTTCTACCAGTTGATACAGCGCCTGACCAATGTGACGATCCCGATGGAGGCCGGTGACTTCCGTCTGCTCGATCGCAAGGCGCTGGCCTACCTCCGCGCGATGCGCGAGCATCACCGCTTTGTGCGCGCGATGACGTCCTGGGTGGGATTCTGCCAGACCGGCGTGCCGTACCGGCGTCACGCGCGTAAGGCTGGCACGACGAAGTACACGGTCCGCCGGATGGTGCGCCTGGCCATTGACGCCATTACTGGCTTTTCGCTGATCCCGCTGAAGCTATCGTTGTGGGCGGGCTTCGCTGCGGTCGCCGTCGGCTTGGTGCTGGCGTTGGTGCTCCTCGTCATCCGCTTGGGAGGGACGGCGCCCCTCGCCGGTCAGGGCTTGACCGCTAGCCTGGTGCTCTTCGTCGGAGGCGTTCAACTGATCATGGTTGGCATTCTCGGCGAGTATGTCGGTCGAATCTATAACGAGGTTCGACAGCGCCCGCTCTATACGGTGCGCGAGGTCAAGCGCCAGGGGTAGGGGTAACTCTTGTGGTTGCCCCCCAACCCCTGTGGTTGGCAGCGGCGCGTTCTGAGGGTAAGGAGCCAGGGATGAAGCTCTGGGATATCTACTATACGGCGGCGTCGTTGGACGATGTGCTGGATTTGCTGGAAGAGTACGGTGAGCGGGCGCGGATTGTGGCTGGAGGAACCGATCTTATCGTCGAGATCCAGAATGGCACCCGTGCGCCAGAGGCCATTATCGACGTCACCCGGGTGGGCGGGTTGGACGCGATTCGCGTCGCAGACGGACCCGGGGAGGACGGGCTCATCCATCTCGGCCCCATGGTCACCCACGCTCAGGCCGCCGTGTCCCCCCTCCTTCAGGAGCGGGCCCTGCCGTTAGCGCAAGCCTGCTGGTGGGTCGGCGCCCCGGCGCTCAGGAATCGTGGCACCATCGCCGGCAATCTGGTCACCGCCTCCCCGGCGAACGATACGATCACGGCACTTCAGGCGCTCGACGCCCGGCTCACCTTGCAGAGTGTGCGTGGCAGCCGCGTCGTACCCATCGGCGAGTTCTATGAGGGCGTTCGCCGTACGGTGATGCGCCCTGATGAGATGCTCGTCGACATCGCCTTCCCGGGGTTGGAGGAGGAGCAGCAAGGCGTTTATCTCAAGGTCGGGCTGCGCCGCGTCCTTGCGATTGCCGTCACCAACGTGGCGATCGTCATCACAAAGGGGGAGGCCGGCGTCGTCACCGACGCCCGGATCGCGCTGGGCAGCGTCGCGCCCACGATCATCCGTGCGCCTGCCGCCGAGTCTGCCCTGGTCGGGGGGGCGCTGACCGACGCCCGCATCGCTGAAGCGGCGGCCCGCGCACAGGACGCTGCCCGCCCCATCGACGATGTCAGGGGATCGGCGTGGTATCGTGGCGCCGAGGTCTCCGCTCTGGTGCGGCGGGGCCTCGAGACCCTGCGCGATGGCGACCTGCGTCTCGGCCTGCCCAAGCCGGAGGCTATGGTCAAACTCTGGGGAAAGACCCGGCGATGGCCGCGCCTCAGTGGTCCCACGATTGCCCACCACGCCGATGGAGATGAGCCCATTCAGACGGTCGTTAACGGCGCGAACATCACCGTCCGTGGCGCCAATGGCAAGAGCCTCCTGCGAATGCTGAGGGAGGATCTCGGCCTGACCGGCCCCAAGCCCGGCTGTGAGGAGGGCGAGTGTGGCGCCTGCACGGTCTGGCTCGATGGCATCGCGACGCTGGCCTGCCTTACGCCCGCCCCGCGGGCCCACGGCGCCCGCATCCGGACGATCGAGGGCCTTAGCGAGGAGGGCGCGCTGCACCCTGTCCAGCAAGCGTTTATCGATGAGGATGCGGTCCAGTGTGGCTACTGCACGCCCGGATTTGTGATGAGCGCGGCAAAGCTGCTGGAGGAGTTCCCCGACCCCGATCGTGAACAGATCAAAATCGCGCTTAGCGGCAACCTCTGCCGTTGTACCGGCTATTATAAGATCATCAGCGCTGTAGAGAAGGCGGCCAAGCGATGAAACGAACAGTGCCTGACAGGCAAGCTGATCAGATCACCCTCTACATGCGGACCTACTACTCTCTCCTGCGAACGACCGATGCGGTGCAGATCCGCACGCTGGAAGAGACACACTCCGCCATGCGCCCCTCGCTTCATCCGCATGCGTCGACGATGGAGCCCGATATGTCGGCGTTCGTCTATACAAGCCTGCGCCTGCCGCGGTGCCTCTTCGAGGTCCGACAGGTGGTCTTGGGGCAGAGTGAGGAGGTCTTCCGCCGCTGCGGGTATCCCGACGTCGAGTCCTGGCGGGTCGTGACGGCGCCCGCGCGCCGTCGACGTATGTTCTATGATGGTGATGAGACGTTGGCGATGTACATTGCTAGCATCTCGGATATTGATGACATCGTGCCCATGCTCACGGCGTTCCAGATCGAGTGGAACAAGATGCACACCCTCATCGGGATGCAAGCCGGGCTGGCGGCGAGGCTGCGCACATGCATGGAGCGTGGGACGTGGGATTCAGAGATTCGTGAGGAAACGCGACGCATCCTCCGCCTGTCGGAGGACGACTGGACGCGCTTGGAGACGATCTGGGAGGACGAGCTGCCCGAGCTTCTGGCTCACGTCGGCGAGCAGCGGAAGCGCATGTCCGTCACCCTCCTCGCGGGGTCCTACGTCGAGTATCTTCGGGCCACCCAGAAGTGGTGGAATCGCGTCAGCGAGCGCGCGCCCTTCGATCTCTCGGAGCGCCCGACCTACTTCGTCTCCAGCAACACCCACAGTCTCGTCAACATGGTCACCAGCTTTGCCCAGCGCCACGAAGATCGCTTGATGGCCTATCTGGCCTCCAACGCCGATCCTGAGCTCTGCGAGGAGGCCGAGCGTATCCAGCAGCGCAAGGTGCCCAGCAACTGGTCGAATTTCCTCTACTATGTGCTCAAGAAGTACCTGCAGACCCCTGAGGGCCGCGATCTGCTTGAGCTGAGGGACGCCTATGAGGCGGACCGGGGCGTGACGCGGATACCGAGCCAGCACACCTTCGATCTGGAGGTCCAGCTCATCGAGCTGTCGAAATTGGACGCAGACTCCCTCGACGGGCGGCTCGTCGACGACCTGCCGCTCGCGCGACTCAAGAGCTCAAATGCGATCATCCTCAATATCGACTACCCGCTCGGCTTTGCAGCCTATCACCTTCTGTCGCGGATTGCCGTCAATGTGGGTGAGCTTCGCGGCGCTTACGTGATCGGCAAGGCCGCAACGCTCAACGGTCGGATCGGGGATGTCTTGATCCCTAACCACGTCTATGACGAGCACTCGAGCAACACGTATCTCTTCAACAACGTCTTCACCGCATCGCATGTCGCGCCGTTCTTGGTCTACGGCGATGTGCTGGATAACCAGCGTACCATCGCCGTGCACGGCACCTTCTTGCAGAACCGCTCCTATATGGAGTCCTTCCTGCGCCTGGGATACACCGACGTGGAGATGGAGTCGGGCCCCTATCTCTCGGCCCTCTATGAGTTCATTCGCCCGCGCCGCTATCCTGAGGATGAACTGGTGAACCTGTATCCAGTTCCCTTCGAGATTGGCATTCTGCACTATGCTTCGGACACGCCCATGAGCAAGGGCCGCAACCTGGGTACGCACAACCTTTCGTACTACGGTATGGATCCCACCTACGCCACGACGGTGGCTGTCCTGCGTCGCATTCTAGCACTGGAAACCCAAGTTCAGTCCGGCCTTGCCCCCTAGGTCGGGTGAGCCGGCCAAGGAGATGGGTATGAAAGGCAAGTATATCGGCCGTTCATTGCCGCGCTTTGAGGCGCGGGACAAGGTCACTGGGGAGGCTGCCTACCCCGGCGATCTGACGATGGACGGCGCGTTGACGATGAAGTTGCTCTTCGCCGGTCGACCGCACGCACGCGTGATCGAGGTGGATACCTCCGAGGCCGAGCGCCTGCCGGGCGTTGTCGCCGTCTTAACCTCGCGAGACGTGCCGATCAATGAGTACGGGCTGCAGTACCCCGACCAGCCGGTCCTCTGTGGCCCCGGCGGCGACAAGCCCGGCACCGATGTGGTGCGCTTTATCGGCGACCAGGTCGCTGCCGTCGTAGCCGAGGATGAGGAGACCGCCGTGCAGGCGCTCGGATGTCTCCGCGTGACGTACGAGGATCTCCCGGTCGTCACGGATCCCCGTGAAGCGCTGAAGGAGGATGCGCCGGTGCTTCACCCCCCGTATCCGGGCACCGATGCGCATCCCGAGTTGGTCTTTGAGAAAAACCTCGTCTCCCGCCACCAGATCCGCCGTGGCGACGTTGAAGCAGCCTTTGCCGAATCCGACGTCATCGTCGAGTCGCGCTACGAGATCCCCGGTCAGGAGCATGTCTACCTGCAGCCCGAGGCCGGCTTGGCCTATCTGGATGAGGAGGGTCGCATTACCGTCGTGGTAGCTGGACAGTGGGCCCACGAGGACGCCGAGGAGATTGCTCACGCTCTGGACCTGCCGGTGGATAGGGTGCGGGTCATCTACCCGGCGATTGGCGGCGCGTTCGGCGGGCGTGAGGATATGTCCGTCCAGATCGTGCTGGCACTGGCGGCGCTGCGCCTGCAGCGCCCAGTGAAGATCACGTGGAGCCGCGCGGAGTCGATCCTCGGGCATCACAAGCGCCACCGCCTCTTCGCCCACGCCCGCTGGGGTGCTGCTAAGGACGGGCGGCTGTTGGCCGCGGAGTGTGAGGTGATCGCCGATGCCGGCGCTTACGTCTACACGACGAACAAGGTGATGGGCAACACGGTCCTCACGGTCAATGGCCCTTACCGCATCCCCAACGTGAAGACCGAGGTCCTCGCCGCTTACACCAACAACATCCCCGGCGGCGCGTTTCGCGGATTTGGGGCGCCTCAGGGCAACTTCATCGCTGAGTCGCAGATGAACAAGCTGGCCGAAGCGCTGGACATGGACCCGGTGGAGCTCCGTCTGAGAAATCTGGTCGGCGGCGACGACCCGATGCCCTGGGGTAAGCCCCTGCCCGACGATGCCCGGGGTCTACGGGACACCCTGATCGCAGCGGCAGAGGCGGTGGGTTGGCAGCGACAGGATGATGAGACGGGCGACCAGGAGGACGTGGGGCGCTGGGTTGGCCCGCCCGCGGGCCAGGCTGCAGCGCGCCCTAAGGATCCTCCGTATCTCAGGCGCGGCGTTGGGATTGCGCTGGCATTCAAGAACATCGGTTTCTCCTTCGGATATCAGGAGAACGCCTGGGCGGGGGTGGAGCTTCATGGCGCCGCCGAGATCGAGCGCGCAATTGCTTACGCTGCCAGCGCCGATGTGGGTCAGGGGGCCCGCACGGTCATACGGCAGATGTTTGCCGAGGCGCTGGACGTTCCGGTGGAGAGGATCGAGCTGCGCCCTGTCGATACGGCGAACACTGGAAGCTCCGGCTCCTCCTCAGCGTCCAGGATGACCTATATGATCGGGAACGCGATCCGCGGCGCTGCGGAGAGGGCGCTGGCGAGATGGCGTAATGAGGAGCGCCCTGCCAAGGCCGAGCACACGTACCTGGCGCCGCAGACCACGCAGATTGATCCTGAGACCGGTTATGGTCACCCCAACTTCGCCTACGGCTATGCAGCCATCGCTGCTGAGGTTGCCGTCGATGTGGAGACAGGGCTCTGCACCTATCCCCGGATCGTCTGTGCGAACGACATCGGCCAGGCCATCAACCCGCGCCTCGTCGAGGGACAGATTGAGGGTGGCGTGGTGCAGGCTCTCGGCTGGGCCACGACCGAGCATCTTGTCGAGTCCAAGGGGTGGTTGCTCTCGCACTCGCTCAGCACCTACTTGATGCCCACGATCGAGGATATTCCTGGGCGCGTTCAGTCGATTCTCATCGAGAATCCCGAGTCACACGGGCCCTGGGGCGCGCGCGGGATGGGGGAGATGCCCTTTATCGGGGTGGCCTCGGCCCTGCATCATGCACTGCGGCAGGCGACGGGCATTTGGTACAATCGCTTCCCCTTCAACTCGGAACTGATTCTGCGCGGTCTTGAAGGTAAGATCTCCTAACGCGGTAGGGCGCGTTTCGTGTCTGGAGCACCGGCGCCTTTTCCCTCCTTTATGGTATATTGAGGCGCGCGCGGCGATAGAGGCCGCGCGCGGGACTTGCCTGGAGGACAGAAACTGATGCGCCGTTATCTCTACGCCCTGGTGCTGGTAGCCCTGCTCTTGCTGGTGCTCTCGCTCACTGGATGTGCCGATCTGGCTCAGTTGTTTCCTGAGCCGGAGGAAGAGGAGCTGGGTTCGGTCTTCGTGCCCCCGACACCCGAGCAGACCTTCTCCCCCACCACGTCCACGGCGGCGAGGATCCTGAGCCGTGGTAAGATGGTCGTGGGGGTGCGTTACGATCTCGAACCCCTCTCCTACGTCACCTCGGACAGCCAACTGGCCGGTCTGGAGATTGATCTGGCTCGTGAGCTGGCCCGTCGTTGGTTGGGCTCGGCCGACGCGGTGGAATTCCGGCAGGTCCGCTCCGACACGGCCTATCAGTACCTCTCCGATGGCGCGGTCGACGTCGTCTTGGCGGGGCTCATCCACACTCGCGAGGATGAAGCACGGGCGGATTTCGGCCCGTCCTACTTCGCCGATGGGATGGCGCTGCTGACCTTCCCCGATGCCGGGATTCAGGGCCTTGGCGATATTGGTGGCAAGCCGGTGGGTACTGTGAACTGGACAGATAGCCAGGAGGCATTGACCGCTGCCACGCCCGTGACCCCAACTCACAAAATGTACGACCACTACTTCGACGTTCTGGAGGCGCTCCGTGCGCGCGAGATCGAGGCCTACGCCGATCAGCGCCACCGATTGGAGCGCGCGCGCCGGGCCGTCAATGGCACGACGATCGTTGGGCAGTGGACCTGGGCCCCGGTCGCGATGATCTACCGCCAGGACGATCCCTTCTTCGCAAACGTGGTGCGCCTGACCTTTCAGGACATGGCCACCGATGGGACCCGCGACAGCCTCTACGAGCGTTGGCTTCCTGGCACGTCACCCCCGTCGATTGGCTTCCTCTCGGGTACGGTGCCGACGCCGGAGCTCTCTCAGTCACCCCAACAGCTCAGTGATCTCGATGTCCTGGCTCGTATCCGCGATCGTGGGGCTTTGGCCGTGGGCTACTACCAAAACCTCTGGCCCTACAGTGGGGATCGTGCCGATGGCGTTCCCACCGGCTTCGAGATACGGCTGCTGGAGCGTGTCGCTGAGCTGTGGCTGGGTACCAGTGATGCGATCAACTTCGTGCCCGTGCTTGACGAGGCCGATGCGCTGCAGCGGCTGGAGCGTGGGGAGGTCGATATTCTGGCCGGTAACTGGGTACACACCCGTGAGGCCGAGCTGCGCGTCGACTTCTCCATCCCGATTCTCGACGATGGCGTGAGCATTCTCTCGTTGGCCGCTTCCCCCGTGGCGGACCTGCAGGCGCTCAGCGGGCAGCCCGTGGGTGTGGTGGCGGGGAGCAGCGCCGAGGCTGCGGTGCCCTCACTCTCCCAGGGCGTGGGTCTCTCGGCTGTGGGGTACGCCAGCCTCGAGGAGGCACTGGCGGGCCTGCAGGCTGGTGAGGTCGTCGCGATCCTTAGCGCCCGCCGCCCGGCGCTCGACGTGCACTTCAGGCAATCGGGGTATGCCTTCACCGACCAGCGCTATACCTACCGTCCCGTCGCTTACGTGCTGCCCGAGGGGGACTCCGACTTCCGCGATCTCGTCAACCTCACGCTGATGTTGCTGGAGGATCGGGGCATCTATCAGGAGCTCTACGAGCTCTGGTTCGACGACCCGACCTCTGAGCTGACATCCTGGCCTGGGACCTCTGGGATCTCCCTGGTCATTCGCCCCTAGCCCGCCTCAGCGGCGCTCAGTCCCAACCGCGACATCACCCGCGGTTCCAAACGTCATCCGGCGGCCTTGACCGGCCTGATCACATCCATCGCGCGCCAGCGCACGGTTCGAGGCCGCTACGACACTTTATTGTGTCATCCTGATCGGGTTCAGCAATTCAACGTGTCAAGAGAACGCCACAGCGAAGGATCTCCCGCCTCGGAATGTAGATTCATCGGCGTTAGCGGAGAGCGTGTCACTAGTAGCGAGTTCAGCACGCTACCCTGTCGAAAAGGTGCCATAGCGAAGGATCTCGCGCGTCGCAACGCAGTCTCAATAGGTCGCGTGGGGTGTCGCGGCGAAACAAACCGGTCATTGCCATCGCAAGAAGGCGATCTCGCCGCGTCCGCTCCCCTGCCCGTTGCCCCAAGAACTAGGCGTGGGGACTCGTGAAAACCCCTTAAAATCTCGTCTTTCCGTCTGATTGTGGTAAAATATCTATGTGAACCAGGCAAGCAATTCCCAGCAAGAACCGCGGCGTCCGATGGGCACCTTGGCCTGCATCACCACCGGGTTTGAGGTCACGGCCCGTCATCCTGAGCTCATCGTTCTCCCATTGCTCCTGGATCTCTTTCTTTGGCTGGGTCCGCGGCTCTCAGTGGCTCCGATTCTCAAGGGCATCAAGGCCTTCCTCACCCAATGGATGGCGGTCGATGTTGGGCTGCCTGAGGTGACGCAGAGCTATGCGGCGGCTGGACAGATCCTCGAGGAGTTGAGCGAGGGCTACAATCTCTTCTCGCTGCTCAACACCGGGCCGTTGTTGGGTGTGCCGGTGCTGACGCCCGCCCGGATGTCGGCGACGTCTCCGATAGGCATCCAGCCGGCGATTGAGATCGGTTCGCCCTTCGTGGCGATCCTAGGAATGGCTGTGCTGGCGTTAGTGGGCCTCGGGCTCAGCGCCTTTTACCTGCGGCCCATTGCGCTCCGGGTGCTCGAGGAGACGGATACCCCGCTGCCGGGTCCCCAGCCCTTTTGGCAGACCTGGGTCCAGTTCCTGAAGCTGGGGTTGTTGCTTGGTGGGGTGATCTTGGGCTTCTCGATGCTGCTGTCGTTCCTGGTGACGATGTTGGGGCTCATCAGCTTCGCGCTGGCTGGCCTCTTAATGACCTTGGCCTTTTCGATCGCTTTGTTCATTCTGGTGCATTTGGTCTTTACCATTCCCGGTATGTTGCAGCTGCGCCGGGAGATTTTGCGCGCCATGCGGGAGAGCCTCTTGCTGGCCCGAGGGGATTTCCTGAACGTCATCTTCCTGCTTGGGCTGATCTTCGTGATCTCTCAAGGTTTGAATGTCGTTTGGACGCTTCCGGAGCCCGATTCGTGGGCCACGCTGGTGGGGCTGGCAGGACATGCCTTTGTCAGCACGGCGCTCACGGCTGCATTGCTGGTTTTCTATCAGGAGCGCTTGCGTTTCCTCGAGGTCTTGAAGCAGCTCTACGCCGCTCAGACCAACGAAGCGAAGGTGCATCCCATACTTGGTGAATGATTCCCGTCTCTGGACGTGAGCGGATCAGGCTTGCTAGCGTCCTCGACGGCTTGAAGAACGATCATCCGATCTAGGCTTGGTAAATCATTTATGGCTCCAAAATCGGTGAACAACAGAAACCTAAAATACGACGCCTCGACCATCCAGGTGCTGGAGGGGCTCGAGGCGGTGCGCCGTCGCCCCGGCATGTACGTCGGCGGCACCGATGTCCGGGCGCTGCACCACCTGATCTACGAGGTCGTCGATAACTCTATCGATGAGGCCTTGGCCGAGGCCTGCGATCATATCCGGGTGACGATCGAGCCCGATCTCACTGTCTCCGTCATCGACAACGGGCGCGGGATCCCCGTGGGCATTCACCCGGAGAAGGGGATCTCGGCCTTGACCCTGGTCCTCACGACCTTGCACGCCGGCGGTAAGTTTGACGGCGGCGGCTACAAGGTCTCCGGCGGTCTCCACGGCGTCGGTGTCAGTGCGGTCAATGCCCTCTCCGAATGGATGGAGGTCACCGTCAAAGCCGACGATGGCAAGGTCTATCGTCAGCGCTTCGAGCGTGGCCTGCCGGTGACCGTCGTCGAGGTCGTCGGCACCTGTGATCCCGACGACACAGGGACGACGGTGACGTTCCGCTTCGATCCGACCATCTTTGAGGATGTCACCTACGATTTCGACACGTTGGCGCAGCGATTCCGTGAGATGGCCTTCGTCACCCGCGCTGTGACCATTGACCTGATTGATCGTCGCGAGGATCCGGCCCGCCGGATGTCCTTCTACTTCGAGGGCGGGATCCGCGCATTCGTCGAATATCTCAACCGTAACCGCAGCGTGTTGCACGATCCGCTCTACGTCGAGAAAGAAGTTGACAATGTGATCGTCGAGGTTGCGTTTCAGTACAGTGATGGCTTCAACGAGACGGTCCTCTGCTTCGCGAACACCATCAACACCGTCGATGGTGGCTCGCACCTGACCGGCTTTCGCTCCGCGCTGACGCGCGCCATCAATGAGGTCGGGCGCGACCTCTCGGTGCTCCGGGACAGCGACCCGAACCTCAGCGGCGACGATGTCCGCGAGGGCCTCACCGCCGTTATCAGCGTCAAGGTAGCCGAGCCCCAGTTCGAGAGCCAGACCAAGGTGAAGCTGATGAATCCCGAGGTGCGCTTTGCCGTCGAGACCGTCACCAGTGATGCCATCCGTGAGTTCTTCGAGACCGACTCGCGGGCGGCGCGGCGCATTGTGGAGAAGGGACTGACGGCGCTGAAGGCGCGCGCGGCGGCCCGCAAAGCACGCGACCTCGTCATCCGCAAGAGCGCGCTGGAGAGCATGACGTTGCCGGGTAAGCTCGCCGACTGCTCCAGTCGCGATGCGTCCAGCAGCGAGCTCTTCATCGTCGAGGGCGACTCGGCGGGCGGCTCTGCCAAGCAGGGCCGCGATCGCCAGTTTCAGGCCATCCTCCCCCTCCGCGGCAAGATCCTCAACACCGAGCGGGCGGGGCTGAACCGCATCCTCAGCAACAAAGAGATCCAGGCCATCATCTCGGCGCTCGGCTGCGGCATCGGCGACCAGTTCGGCCTGGAGAACCTGCGCTACAACCGCGTCATCATCATGACTGACGCGGACGTCGACGGCGCCCACATCACCACCCTGCTGCTCACCTTCTTCTTCCGCTACATGACGCCCTTGATTGAGGAGGGCCACCTCTACATCGCCCAGCCGCCGCTCTATCTCGTCAAGGCAGGGCGCCAGGAGGAGTATGTCTACACCGAGGGCGAGCTGGCCCGCACCATTCGGGAGCTGGACGGGCGTAAGTACTCGCTCCAGCGCTACAAGGGCCTGGGCGAGATGAACCCCCAGCAGCTCTGGGACACCACCATGGACCCTGCACAGCGCACGCTCCTGCGCGTCCGCATCGAGGACGCCGCCGAAGCCGACCGCGTCTTCGACATGCTCATGGGCAGCTCCGTTCCGCCGCGCCGGAAGTTCATCCAATCCCACGCCCGCGAGGTCCAAAACCTCGACGTGTAGCTTCGGCCACCTTGGTAGGAAGTGATCGCCTCTTCCGGAGCACGTCAGGCGGTGAACGCGGTGAAGCGATGGATCAGCTCAGCGCTCAGCCGCCCCGTTTTCTGCTTGGCTCTCGTCCTAATCGGCTACGGCCTGTTGCTCCTGCCCACCGTAGCCCGCCAGGGCCTGTCCTGGGACGAGCAGACCGACCTCGAGATCGCCCGCTCCTATCGCGCGCGACCGGTCGGCTGGCTCCGCGGATCCGGGGCCGACCCCAGCCAGACTCGCCTGCCGATGGCCGCCGTCGCCGCCGCTTACGCGCTGCTGGGCACCGACGATCTCTTGGCCGCGCGCCTGCTGAGCTGTCTCGTGGGCGCCCTTACCATCGTGGGCGTCTACGTCGCCTGCCGGCGTGACTTCGGCGCCCACCGTCGCGACTTTGGCGACGGCAGCGGCCTGCTCGCCGGCGCGATCTTGGCCACCAGCCCCTTCTTTCTCTCTTTCGCGAGGACCGCCTTCACGGAGACCGACATCTACGTGGCCTGTGCCTTCGTCTGGCTCCTGGTGACGGTCTCTCACCTGCGCGAGACGCCTAACCTGGGCTGGGCGACCGTCACGGCCCTCATCCTGGGTCTGGCGCTCTCGGCTAAGTTCACCGTCGTCGCCATCTTCCCCGCCGTTGCTTACGCCGTCCTCACCATGCCTGGTGACCGGCAGGCTGAAGCCCTGTCGCTGCACGACCTGCACAACGGCGCCGCGCTCCTGGTGGCGATGGCCGCGGCCATGGGCTTGGGCTGGGTGACCCTCAACGACCTACCGCTCGCCGATCGCCCGGAACCGCTGCTGCGCCTGCTTTTCTACCTCGCCCTGCTGGCCTGGGCCGCGGTCCTGATCTGGGCGGCACGTCACCGCCGCCGGGCCGCCCCGCCTGCGCTCCTCCTCGGTTTCGTGCTGGCGCTGGCCCTGGGCACCTTTATGATCCTGCCGCCGGTCCACCTGACCAACCCCGTGATCCTCACCAACCTGGCCGGCAGATTCCGGCACGAGATGGGATGGAATCCGGCCTTCGCCGGGGAGGCGGCGGCCCTTCATCTAGCCTCTGTCGTCTTCAAGTCCAGCCCCCTGATCGGGGTGGGGCTCTTGCTGGGCCCGATTCTGGCGGCGCTTGAATGGAGGGCAAAGGAGGCCGTCAGATTCCCGCTTCTCCTCGTCGGCTGCTACTTTTTGGGCCTGATCCTGCTGCCGCTGGCCCAGACCTTCTATATGATCCCGCTGCTGCCGCTCCTGGCGATTCTGGCCTCCGACCGGCTGCTCGCGCTCGCATCGCATCGCAGAGCCGTGGCCGGCGTCGTGGGCATCGCCGCCGCCCTCGTCCTGGGCGTCGACCTGGCCCGCTGCTATCCCGACTTCAACCTGAACGGCTACCAATGGCTGGGCGCCCGCTACATCGCGGGCCGGTCCACCATTGGCTACCGCAGCGTCGTTCAGACCACGTCCGATGGCGTCCAGCAGGCGGCTGAATGGCTGAACGCGCACGCCCGGCCCGGCGACCGCGTCGTCGTCTACGCCTATCCCTGGCACATCGTAGAGGCCACGAGCCCCAACCCCGACTTCCGGCTCGTCCGCGGAGAGTGGCTCTCCGTGCGCACCATCCCGGACTACGTCGTCGTTCACATCAACCACACCATCCGGCAACGCTGGGCAGCGTGGTACACCGGCACGGAGGTCAACGCCCCCGCCCAGAGCGTCTTCTGGGAACCCTACGATGCGGCGTGGCTGCATACCCACTTCACCAAAGTCATGGCCGTCCGCCGCGCCTTCGGCATCGAAATGGTCAGTATCTGGGAGCGCAATGCCCGCCTCGACCCCATCAGTCCGTAATCCTCGCTCACGCCTGCCAACATCGGATCCCGCCCTGTTTCTCCTGATCATGGCCATCGCGCGCGATTCAGGCCGCTACGACATACACTTTTGTCGTTCTGATCACCGCCACCGCGCTGGCTCGCGGTTCGGGCCGCCACGGCTCTTCCCCTGTCATCCTGAACGAAGTGAAGGATCTCGCGCCTTGTAGCGCAGTCTCAACGTATCTGGCGGAACCCTGTGTCGTTAGTAGTGGGTTCAGCGAGGAGTCTTGTCGAGCGGGCGCCATAACGAAGGATCTCCCGCCTCGGAGCGCAGCTTCATCGACGTCAGTGGAGAGCGTGTCACTAG
>JBNGCP010000065.1:0-21035 GCA_049974845.1 Anaerolineae bacterium
TCAGCTTCCTCGGCCTGCTGACGGGCACGCAGTGCCTCCTCGTAGAGCAGGATCCAGCGTGCGTGCAAAACTGAGGTCGGCGTCCAAGTCCTCGGCATAGCGCTGTGCCAACCGATAGATGACGTCCAGGCGTTCCTCGTTGATGTCCATGAAGTGAACCTGACTGCCCTTGAGTCCCTCGGTCAGGCAGAGGTCTTTGACCAGGCCGAGGGAGAAGACGACACTGCCGGCGCCGATGATGGTGACTTTGACTGCTGACATAGGTTGCTACCTCCTGAAACGGGTTCAATGTCGGTGATGCGCAAGTGCTGCGACAGTGAGTCTCTAGAACTCAAACTCCAGCCTCTGATCTTCGCGCTGCACGACAAAGCTGGTCTGGGCGAAGGGAACCTGGCAGTAGGGGTTGTCAAAGCGCGGATAGGTGTGGAGCGCGATCTCTTCCTCTTCGACGACTAGCGGTTCTCTCCAACCAAAGCGGATCCTGCCCAGTGATGGCGAGGTATACTGCACTTCCGTCCCCTCGTGCTCCAGCGGGCTTTCCGTCACCGCTTCGACGAAGGTCTCGAAGTCACCCCAATCCTCTTCTCGGTCCATCTCGCAGAGCCATACGTTCTCGCGTCCGTCAGCTCGCAGCTCGACGTTTGGGGTGTCTCCGTCAGGTAACCACTGCGTCGGTTGTTGGGAGTGTAGGGCGATGTAACCCTCGCCTTTACGGGCGCAGACCCAATGACCGCGCCCCACAACCTCATCGAAGGCTGCCTGCGGGAAGTAGGCGTGAGTGAAGGCGAAATCGACCACATCCGGGATGCGATAGACGCAGACGAGCACGTTCCGGTGCTGAGCTGCCCGGGGCAAGATGCCGTTGCCGGCCCAGTAGTTGGGCCGCGAGATCTCGTCGTCGGCGCCGGGATGGTTGGTGAAGACGACGGCGTCGATGCCCAGCGTCGCCTGCCAGATATGCTGCTGGTAGCCGGGCTTGCCGGGACGATAGTCCTGCGCGCAGCTCAGGAGATAGTCTGGCGTTCGGTAGGTCTGAATGTGAACCTCGGTCATCGCATGGCAATCGAGGTCGCGGTCCACGACTTCACCGAACGCCTCGACCTGCCACTGGAGGAGCTTGTCGTAGAGGGCTTGGTAGTCCTCGTACAGCATGATCTCGCGCAGCTGTCGGGTCTTCTGCGCGAGGTCGAAGATGCTCGGGTGTGTGTAGTCCTGAATGCTCCAGAAGAGGTGTCCATCCTCGAGGCTGTCGTAGGAGAGCCCGAACTTGGGCGCATCGTCCATATCGAGGCTGTGTCGCTCCTGGAAAAGCTGGGGAGCGTCCAGGTCGGCTGCGATATCGGCGACTATCTCCGGACAGCGGTACGAGCTCGTCGCGAGGGGGACGGTGCCGAGGGCGTGTGGGCTGTTGTAGAGGCCCATACCAAACATCAGCTTCGCTGTCGAAGACGAGCCCTCTCGGCGCCCCCCTTTGATCAAGCGGGCGTAGGTCCGCCCGTGGGTGCACCCGAAGACGCCGCGGTAGGTGTGCAGCGCCATCTCGAAGAGGAGCAGGTCGATGAACAGTCCGGCCTGCCGGCGGACCTCGGCGTCCTCGGCGAAGTCGTGGAGGTTGACCAGCGCCAGCAGATCCTCCTCAAAGTAGCAGTTGGAAAGCCACTCGCTGAAGCCGAAACGGGCCCGGAAATTCAGCCACCGGCGGATGAGGTGTAGCGCGTGATCGATATGATACTGCCCGTCCTTACCGTCGTTCTCAAAGATGCACTCCTTGAAGAGCTGACCTGCCAGTAGCTCGTCGGAGTGGAAAATGATCTGGTGGTTCTCTGTGTGATAGCAGCGCCGGTTGTCCCCTTGCGGCTCATCCCACCAGTATTTGAAGCGCAGGAGACACACTTCGATGTCGGCGATGAGTTCAGGCGAAATGCCCGGGCTGTCATGGTACTTATAGAGGATGCGCAGCAGGCCGCCGACGGCGAAATCACAACAGTCGTGCCGCGAGTCGACGAACGCGATGCCTTCCCGGATGGGTGCCTCGTCCACCTCCTGTCCCAGCTCCAGACGCGCGATTTGGCTGAAGAAACCGATACGTCCTCCGGGATCCTGGGCCGCGCAGAACGCTAAGTATTGCTGCCGCCGCTCCTCGTAGGTGCTTTGAGGCTCAGGCCAGTACGTGTCGTCCATAGTGTGCGTTTGTCTCCCCTGACTTCAATCCTGAAGGCCCTGCTCCAGCGCGTCCGTCAACCTGTGGGCGACGGCATGGACAGGCTCTGCGAGCATCGCCAATGCCTCCAAGCTCTTCGCATTCGTGATCACGTCTGTGAGACCACGCAGCTCTTCGATGCCCTTGAGACGCCCCAACCCGTTGGCCTCGAACACCTGTAGGACCCGCTGCGCACGCGCCAAGAGGCGATCGCGAAAGTAGTCCAGCGACTCCGGATTGAGCATTCCCGCCTCCCACGCCGGTTCGAACTCGTGGAACGCCGTGCAGAGCTTCTGCACGAAGATCAACCCCACGCCCTTCGCCGGGTCGTCAGCGCTGACGACCCGGGCCCAGTGAAGCTCCTCGTCGCGACCATGCGCGTTGGAGCTGGTGGTGACGTACCCCATAGCGTTACTCCCCCTTGACGTCCGCCAGGTCGGGCAGCGACTCGAATGGCGGGACGTCCACGGCAAAGACCTGTCCGTAGCCCTGTGGGTCGGCGGTATAGATGATCTGGCTGCCGTCTTGGTTGAAGCAGGGGTGCAGGTGCACGCGCTGGATGTGAAAGGATCCGCGGTGCCACACCAGGACCTTGGGTCCCTCGAACGCGCCTTCGTTGAAGCGCCACAGCAACAGATAGGGGTCTTTGGCGTCACCGTCGCCGACCACCAGTTCCAGCATGTAGCTGTGGAAGTGCCAGCAGTGGCCTTCAAATGGTGCCTCGACGTGGTCCGTGTTGTCATAGCGTATCGCGCCATAGACGGGGCCATTCGCGGTCTGGCCGTGATAGCCGATATGTTCGCCGTCCTGCATCCAATACTCGTGGCCGATTGCCTCTCCGGGCGCGTTGGGCCGGATCTGCCACGTCTCCCCTGTGTTGATGTCGAGACCCCAGATGCGGTTCTCCACCAGGGTCCAGGGCCCCTCATGACAGAAGGTCATGATGTTGGGCAGCTTGGGCGAGGCGTTGAAGTGGCCCAGCCAATAGTCCTCCTCGTAGACCACCTCGGCGTCACCGCCCTCGACTGGGATCTTCACGATCGCGCAGTGGGGATGTGCTTCCCAGGTCTCGCGGAAGCCGACGTAGCCGTGGCCGAGATCTGTCAGTATGCGATCGGAGAGGTCCTCGCGGTAGCCGGTGCAGAGGTATTGGCCATCCGCGGTGGCGTTTGCCCCGCCGCCGACGTAGCCCTCTGGTTTGGTCCACAGCTCCCTTATCGCCAAGGTCTTAAGATCCAGCGCCTTGAGCGTGCCGCCCTGACTGAAGTAGACTTCTTCGCGCACGGGGTTCTTGCTCAGCCCTCCGACCTGGCCCTGGGCCGGATCGAGGTCGGTGAGCTGGACAATGTCACCCTCGACCAGGTTTACGCCGAAGAGGTTGGTCCGGTTCTCCCGGTCGGAGTAGAAAACGATCTTCCTCCCGTCATCATACCAGCATGGGTAGGTGAAGTAAAAGTGGTTGCTGTGACCCATATAGTTCGTCAGCTGGTGCACCGTAGCGCCGCTGACCGGATCCTCGTAAACGTTCAGCTCCGACGTCCACCGCGCTCCTATACCTGTCTTGACCATTGGTGTCTCCTTGTTGCCGTTTCTATGTGACCCTTCAGTAAGGATACTCGTACCAATCTAGCAGTCCCAGCGGCGTTGCTTCTCCTGCATAGAGCAAGAGCGACGTGTACTTGTCCGCAAAGATGCGACCGCCGCCCTCGCCGTCAATGACGGCGCCGCTGTCGTCGGCGTACTTCGCGCGGCGGCGCACGCCGGTGCCCTGATCCATCGCGGCGAATTGCCGCGTGCCGACTTTCAGATAGGTCTCATCACCCGTGATGCGATAGGCGTGCGCCAGGGCCTCCAAGAAGTGCTGGGTCGGTGAGGTCCACCGCAGCGATGGCAGCTCCTTGTAATAAGCGATGCCGTCAGGCCCCAGGCAATGTGCCAGCATGTCGTCCACCGTGGCGACGATGAGTCCCTTGACGCGCTCCGCCAGCTCGCTCTCCGGCTCGATGAGCAGGTAGCGGGCGAAGGAGTTGACCGTGAGCGAGATCATAAAGGTGACCCGGGGCATGCTGTGGCTCGTGTAGGGCGCCAGCAGGGCCCCGTACTCGTCGAACCAGTCGAGATACATCGTGATGAGGCGGCGGGCTGCTGTTCTCCATCTCTCTTCCGCCGTCCCGATCCACATGCCCACCAGCGCACGCAGGGCCCAGCCCCCCTCGCGCACCGAGGTCGCGCCCGGCGTCCGCATATGGGGGCGCTCCAGATGGCGAAGGATGTTCTCTGCCACCGACCGCGCGGCCTCCAATGCCTCTGTCCGCCCTGTCAGGAAGTAATAGTCAAGAAAGCCCTCTGTCCATTCGTGAGAGGGGATGACGCCACCGGTGACGTGATAGCGTGTATGGATCTTAAGGCCGCCGTTGACCAAAGGGTCGGGACTATAGTGGCAGAAGTCGACGTCAAGCCAATGGCGCGCGCTGACCAGGGCGGAGTCCAGCACCCGGCGCTGCCCGGTCAGGGCATAGTAAAGCGCGCACGCGTGGGGACGGTCGTACTCGTTGTTGACGAAGACGGTCTGCCCCTGCCCCCGTCCTTGATTGGTGTAGCCCGCATCAGGAGCGTCTCCGAAGTGGAACATGCCCAGGGCCTTCGGACGCCCGTCGTGCAGGCGGTTGAAGTGGCTGATCAGGCGATCCGGGATCTTCTCGGGGAAGAAGCGCTCCAGCCAGGGGTTGTTGTCGCCGCCCTGGGGCTGAAACCACGCCCGCGACAGCGCCGGACGGTCGGGCAGCTGAAACTGCAGGCTGCGCACGCTGCTTGCCTCAAGCGGCGTGTCCGGACCGTGGAAGTGAAGTTGGATGCGGTGCGTCTTGGCCATCCCCTGGAGCAACGGCGCTGGTGGCGCCTCTGGGGGGTAGAGCCAGCACGTGATCCCCTCGGGAGCGGCGCGGAGCGCTTTGGGGAAGTTCTGATGCGCCTGATGAATCGAGAGGGTCAGGCCGGCCTGCTCATCGCGCCAGTCGACCCAGAAGTCGCCATAGAAGCTGTCGATGAAGTGCTCGTTGGATTGGTAGAGGATCGTCTCCGTGTCGATCAGCATCTCGACCGGTTCATCGTCGGATTCGTGGATAGCGGTGCGATAGTAGCCCTGGCCCAGGGCCACGTGGGGAGACGCTGATTCGTTCTCCGATGCCGGCCTGAAGGTGAGGCTCAGGGCCTTGAGGGAGACTTCCTCCTCAACCTCGGCGTGGATGAACTGGTGCTCGATGCTGATGTAGGGCTTGCCCGCATAGGCTGTGATTCGTCCCCGGAAATCCAGATAGCTTGATAGGTCCGAGGCGCGGTGCTTGCCCTTGACCAGCACCACGGCGCGCAGTGGGCCGGCTTCCTCGATCTCGAGCTCAACAGGCCCGCGGGCCGTCGAGACCGTCGCATCGTCGTACTGCAGCTCGAACCCGCTGAAGGGCGTGGCGTTCCAGAGCGCGACCCCATCGAGTTGTACGTCGCGCACCGGCAGAAACCCCTCGTTGGGGATCAAAAAGGAGAGGGGACCGGTGTCGACGGTGATGCCCAGCGGGGTCTCGGTGAGCTCGACGCGTTGTCTTGGTTCGGGTGCGGTGGGGTGCTCTGTGATGTCGAAGGTCAGCGTCTTGCTTCGGTTGCCCGGCAGGTCGGGCTGCAGGTGCACGAGCAGCCACTTGACGCTCCCATCGGGCCACCTCGCCAGGACCCGTCGCTGACAAGGTAAGGGGCCTTGCTCGGCATGGTCATCGCGGACCGTGAGGTGACTTGGATCGGTTAGTGCTTCCTTTGCGAAAGGGATGCTGACGGTGATGGGTTCCGCTTCACGATCGAATCGCGAGATTTTCTCAAAGGTAAGCGTGTTCATATGGGAGATGTGTCCTTGTCTCGGTCAGGTTTCCTCGAAGGTAAGTCGCATTGCAGTGTCGCCATAGATCACATCCATCTGGGAGGCCGGAAACGGCGCCACGCAATAGGGATTCTCGATGTGTTGGTTGACCTCCAGCGTGACCGCCTCTCCATTGCGTACGAACGGACCCGTCCAATCCAGAGCCAATTCATCGCCCCGCAACGTGGTCCAGCGCACGCCCAGTTCCTCGAAGGAGACGGGCAGCGCCAGCACCTTTTCCTGGAAGGTCTCAAAGCTGCCGTCCAATGCCGCCCGTCCCATCTGGCACAGCCAGACGTTGTCGCGCCCGTAGGACCGCAGCTCACGGTACGCGGAGGGCCCGCGCTCCACGAAGTTGAAGCCCTGGGAGGCCGTGAGGGCCAGGTAGCCCTCGCCCTTCCGGGCGAAAGCCCAGCCGTCACGGATCGTATATGCATCGAAGGCATGCACAGGAAAATAGGCGTGGGTGAAGCCCATCCAATCGTCTTCGGGCACCCGATAGAGGGCCGTCAATGCGTCTTGCCATTGCGCGACCCGCGGGAGGATGACGTTGCCGCGCCAGAAGTTCGGGCGGTGCGCATCGTCCAGGCTCGCGCATCCCGGATGGTTTACAAAGACGGTCGCGCCGGGGCCCAGGGTGGCCTGCCAGATGTGCTCTTCCCCGCCGGGCTCGCCGGGATGGTAGTCCTGGGCGGCGGCGAGCATATAGTCTGGCGTCTTGTAGGTCACCTTGTCGACGCCATTCTCATTCCCGTGGTGTTCACGGCTCCAGAGGGCATCCGGTAGATCGGCGGCGATGGTCTGAAGCATCACCGGAAGCTCATAGGACTCCATCAGGGCGAGGCTCACCGTGGCGGGGAGGCGGAAGTTGAGGACGCCCATCCCCCACATCAGCTTGCTGATGCCTGACGTGGCCTCCAGATAGCCACCCAACAACGACGCTGCGGACGTACGTCCGCGGGTTGAACCAAAGACGCCTTTGTAGGAGTTGACGGCGAGCTGAAAGAGCATCTTGTCCATCATCACCGTGGCCATCTCCCAGACTGCGTCGGCCTCGGCGAGGTCGATGAGATAGGAGAGCGCCATCATCGTCTCCGCAAAGCCCAGGTCGGAGTCCCACTGGTCGAAGCCGGTCCTTGCCTTCGCGCGTAGCCACGCAAGGGCTGCTTCCTCCCCTGCTTCTCGGAGCCGTTGCCCAGTCTCGCCGCTGGCGCTGAAGACGACCTGAGGATAGAGCTGCCCAGCCAGGATCTGACACGTCGCTGTGAGAAGGGCTTGGCTCTCGGGCGATGCGGCTTCATCGCTGCGGAATCGCGCGCGGCGCGCTGCGGCAGCCAGAGGCTCTCGCAGTGTGTCGGGAAACGCCTCATCGTCGCCGAAGCGATGGGTGACCCCCAGAAGGGCAAGCAGCTCGACGAGGGGCGGATCGCGCCGCGGCGCGATCCGTGCAGCGGCCTCTACGATTACATCAGGCTCAAGGCGCGACCACCAGCCGACCGCCATCTTGGCAATCTCAGCGAAGAGGCTTCCCACGCGCCGGGCGGCGGCTAGGAGGACCGTCTCGCGGCGCTCTGGGAAGGTGCCAAAGGGCGTCTCAGTATGGCGGTTGTTGTCGAGTCCCCAGAAGCGAAGGCGCCGCGTGATGCGCATATTGCCTTCGTAGTACTCCTTGGGGGTCGGCATCAGGAGTGCCTCCAGCGCGCCGTTGGGGTACTTGTAAGCTGGCTTCACTTCCTCTTGGCTTCCAGCCTCAACGTCGCGGGCTGTCTCTGCGTAGACACGACCGCTCGGCGTCTGGATCCGGATGGTGAGCCGCAAAAGCTTCTCTAGAGCCTCCGCTACCTCCTTCTCCGCTGGCCAAGAGAGCGTCACCTCCTCCAGTCGGGTGAAGACGTACTGCTTGAGGTGAGCGGCTTCGAAGACGGTCTCGAACCGGGTTCGGCGAGAGAGCGGCGCGATGCGGGTGGGTAGTGTCACCATAAGCTCTGCGTCGTGACTCTGTGCTTCTCCTGATGCCACGTGCAGGGCCATCACATAGGGCCGTGTCTTCGTCGCCAGCAGATCGTAGCGCACAAGCACAGTGTTAGGGCCTTCCTCCAGCGCTACGCTGAATGATTGGGTGAGCTGCTCGTGTGGTTCAGGGACCTGACGATGGACGTGATCCCCGTTGAGCCATACGTCGGCGGACCCGGTCGTCGTCAGCGTGCACCTGACGCTCTGGGCTGTAGGGCTGCTGAGCTCCGCGTACGCCCAGGTGCGAAGGTAGGCCTCTACACCGGTCTCCTCTGAGAGGTCGACGAAGTGATCCTCCCGACAACGCACGTAGCGCCAGCGGCCCTCGCGAATTTCCTCCCCCTCCGTAAATTCGACCACGCCATCGGTCAGCGTCGCCGGCTCGACCGGCTCGATGGGGATGCCGGGCGCCGAGCTTGCATACGCTTCGACGAGATCCGCGTAGGCTTGGGGGACTTCCGGATGGGGATCGTCTGCGATGGGAAGACGTTGAGGGCCGACGACGAGCCAGTTGTGGACGTAGCCGTTGTGTAGATCGTACTCGAGTGTGGACTCGGTCATTGGGCGTTCTCCTCCAGATGTAGGGGGCAATGGCTATTGGTTGAACCAGATTTCGTATATCTCGTCTTCGTAGCGCAACGTGAGCTCGCCCGAACCGAAGTCGGCGTGCGCCCAGGGGCTATCCACAAGGGGATACCCCCGCAGCTGGACGGGCTTGCCCTCGACCGTCGGCGTGCCCTCCCAACCCACGGTGAAGCGTCCGATGGATGGCGAATCATAGGTGAGGCCGTCCTCGCCTTCGGTCACGTCGGCGGCGAGTAAGGCCTCGACAAAGGTGTCGAAGCCGCCCCAATCCGCTTTGCGCCCGCACTCGACGAGCCAGGTGTTCTCCCCGGCGGTGCAGACCAGCTCGCGGCCTGCGTACTGTCCGTGTTTGCCCCAGGTCAGACCGTGCTGCGAATGGATGCCGACGAAGCCCTCGCCGACGCGGGCGAATGCCCAGTTGTCCTCCAGGCGTACCTCGTCGAACCGTGCGGGCTCGAGAAAGCAATGGGTCATCCATGCATACTTCGGCAATCGCCACGTCAGCGCCAGGACGTTGCGGACCTGGACGACGCGCGGAAGCGCGATGTGCCCGGACCAGTAGTCAGGGCGCAGACCGGAGCCCTCACCAGAGGTCAGCGGGCACGACCAGAAGATCACAGCCTGTTGCTCGTCCGGTTGTCCATCGTCGCGCATCTTCTGGCCCAGGGTGACCTGGGCCACGTGCGAGGACGACTCAACCTCGCCCTTGCGATGGTCCTGCAGGCCTGAGAGCATGTAATCGGGCGTGCGGTACACGATGAAGTTGGCGCTCTGCGCGGTGCCCCGCAGCAGCCCCTGGCGCTCGCGAGCCTCGATGACGGCCTGGTTGTCGTTGGCGATCTTGCTCAGGAGCGACGGCGGCTTGTAGTCGCTCGTCGCCAGGCAGACTGGCGCCATACCGCTGGTGCCCTTGGTGAGCGCGCCTGTGCCGTAGAGCAGCCAACAGGTGGAAGCCGTGCCCTCGAAGTCGGGGTATTTCAGATAGATCCCGTAACTGCGCCCGTGGGTCGTGCCGAAGACACCCTGATAGGCGTCGGCGGCGAGGTCGAAGAAGATATAGTCCAGGACCGCTTTGGCCATCTGTCGCAGCTTATCGTCCTCATAGATCGCGAAGTCGTAGACGTTGAGGAGCGGAGCGATGTCGATGGGGAAATAGGAGTTGGAGTGCCACTCATCGAACCCGAAGCGCCCGCGTTGGCGCAGCCACTCGGTGATGTAGGTCCGTCCCTTTGTGGCGTGGTAAAGACCGCGCTGGCGGCTGTTGGTGAACTCCTCGGTGGGGAAGAGCTGCCCCGCCATCCACTCCGCCACGTGGAAGAGGAGGCGGTGGTTCTCCGATCCCATATACATCACCGTGTCGCCGGGCTCGTCGACCCAGTACTTGAAGCCCAGAACAGTGTCCTTCATCAGCGCGTTGATCTCTGTGGAGAGCCGTTGCTCTTCCCGCTCCCAGCTCATCAGGCGCAACACACCCTGGATGACGAAGTCGGCGCAGTCCTTGCGGGCCGCGATGAACTCGCACGTCTCGCGGATCGCGGCCTCATCGACCGGCGCGACATCGCTGACGCCAGCCCGGTGCAACGCGTAGCGCGCCACCTGGGGCCATATGGGGCGGCGCTCCAGATTGTCGGCGTAGTGGGACAGCACGCGCTCCCTGCGGGTCTCGTAAGCCTGCGGCCCGGATGGCGCAATGAGAGGCGAGACTTTCTTGAGATCGAAGGTCACGGCTGTGACAGGATCGCCGCTCCCGTCCTTCCAGGTGACCCGAAGCGTGTAGGCGCCATCCGTCAGACCTGCAGCCGGGCAGAGGTCGACGGTTCCCTTTCCCTCACCCGCGGCGTCGGCGACGACTTGGCCGCTCTCATCAAGCAAGTGCACGTCCACCGGCCCCTGAGGGGCTCGCTGGAACGTGACGCCGGCGGTATGATGGGGATAGAGTACGTCGCGCTCAAGCCGCAGCCCCGTCACCTCCTCCTCAATTTGCACGCGTCGCTCCGCTGTGACGCCCTCCGGCCCCGGTACATGGACCAGGACGTCGGCGTCCGCGACTTCCAAGCGGCACCCGATCTGGGCCATGCGCCCCAACCGGAAGAGAGCAACGGTCACGATGTTCTCCCCTGGTTGCAGCTCGGCCTCGAAGACGTACTCAAAGAGCCCGTACTCCCGCTGGACGGGATGCGCTGCCGTATCGTAGACGATTTCGCCATTGACGGCGACCAGGGCTCGGAGCGAAATCGCTGTATACAGCCGCCACTGATGGGCACCGGCACCGTCGGACTCAGGATCCAGCGCCATCCTCGTCGTCAGAAAGGCGGCGCCCAGGTGATTCGAGATGTTGTACTGTCCCCACGAGAGGTACTCTTCGGGGCGGCGTACCAGGCGCCAGCGAGTCGTCATACCGCGGAATGTTGTGGCCTCTGCCTCACGCGGCGCGGCGTCGAGGATCGGTTGGGCTTCCGCGACAATCTCCTCCATCGCTGTGACCCCTACCGTGGCGCCGGCGCGCTCAAAGAGCGTCAGCCCCTGTACCTGGTCAGAGAGATCCTGGTAGAAGGGCCCCAGCACCAACCACGGCTTAACAATATCGCCGGGTGATACCCGGCGCTGAAAGGCGGTGTGCGCGTCAATGGACATTTATCTGTCTCCTTTGCTACTACTGGCACGCTTACGGTGACGTTTGGGTTTCGTGTAGATGGGATAGATGAGCAGCGCTGCGCCTAGAATCAGCTCCACTGGCAGTACGAAGAGGCTGAAGCGACCGAGGATAGACCGCTGTAGTAGCGACGTGAAGAGCTCCGCCGGGAAGAGCACCAGCAGCTGGATGCCGGCGACGCGGGCGAATCTTCGGAAGACATCGCGTTGTGGAAGGCCGTCCCGAAGATAACCGTCGACCGCGAAAATGAAGATAAGATAGACGAGGCCTACGATGACGAAGTAGGCGCGATCGAGGAACCGCGCGCGCCAGGCCCGGGGCATAGACTCTCCGACGTAATAGACCGCCAGCGCCGACAGCATCGCGTTGCGCACCACCACCATCATCCAGAAGCCCAGAGCACTGTTGATCGCCCAGGCCAGAAAGACCAGGATCTGTTTAAGCCATTTCTGCACTTTCATCTGCCTCTCCACAATCAGGCCTTGGCCAGCCACAAGGGCATCGGCTTGCCGTGCTCCCAGAGGTGGCTGGCATACAGGAAGCGATAGACATCGGTCACGTAGTACTGTCCGAATTCTTTCCTCGGCAGGACATCGACGAGGCGGGAGGCCAGGCGATCTGCCATAGCCTCGTCCAGCCCGGACGCAACCTCGTAGTCAAAATAGATGGCGAGATCCTGCTCTGGCGGCTCGACGATATGCGTGATCCCGTACGACTCCGGTTGCAGGTGGGCGGGCGCATAGCGTTCGAGGAGGAAGGCGCCGGGAGACCCCGAGTGGATCGCGTCTTGATGAGCATAGACGAAATTCACCGTCTCCTGGGCCAAGTCCATCGTCTCACCCGGAAACCCGAAGAAGAAAAAGGTGTGATTCCATATCCCGGCGCGGGCGCTCTCCCGCAGGATGCGGCTCATCGTCGCTAACTCGGTGCCCTTGCCCATCCGGGCAATCGTCGTCTCCGCCGCCGTCTCCAGCCCGAAGAGCAGCATACGACAGCCGCCCTCGGCCATCAGTTCCAATAGCTTCTGGCTCAAACCGGGGTCGAAGCGTGCGCAGCCGCACCAGTGGATCTCGTCACCGCCCTCGATGAGCTGCGTCGATATAACCCTGAGCATTCGCGGGGTCAGGGCCTCGTCGGTGAAGAAGATGTGGCGCGCGCCGTAGCGTTCTCGCAGCGTGCGCATCTGGGATACCACCAAGTCGGGGTCGAGCTGCCGGAAGCGCTGTGGCCCCCCATAGCCTACGTTGCAGAAGGCACAGCGGCCGTAGTAGCAGCCGTGGGAGGTGAGCATGGGAAGCACCGGCGTCGGCGTCAGATAGCGGTCAAGCGGCAGTCCGTCGAAGTCGGGGGTCAGATCCCGTGTGTCGGAGGGGGATGCGAACTCGCTCACAGGATTGCTGCGTAC
This sequence comes from Anaerolineae bacterium, assembly GCA_049974845.1. Taxonomy (GTDB): domain Bacteria; phylum Chloroflexota; class Anaerolineae; order B4-G1; family SLSP01; genus PWVB01. Next base: position 12,761 of record JBNGCP010000065.1, read on the forward strand.
TCTGTCCCCGTCCTTGTAGATCAGGTTGGGCACGTCGCCGAGGTCCCCGCCACGATCGAGCGTCTCGGCCAAGCGGAGGAGAGCGGACTCGCCGCTGAAGACGATGGCGCTGTCGAAGAGCGCGAACATCTCCGGCGTCTCAGGAAGCTGCTCGCGCAGCATCGACACGTGGGGCCCGCCAATGGTGATATGACAGGGCAGTCCCGTCTCCTTGATCAGATAGGCCAGGGTCATCCCTGCCAGCATCTGGTCAAGGGTGGGGATCGAGATGCCGAGGATGTCCGGCGCCTCCGCGACGATTTCCGGGATCACACGCTCGCGCATAAGATCGTAGAAGAGGTTTCTCTCAGGATCGCGCACGATACGCGACAGTTGATGGCTTTGATCGACGGGCACGGGGGGGATGAAGCGGGTAAGCTCAAACGATGTCGGATGGAAGGGTAGGGAGGCCAGCTCGAGGCTGCGGACGATGGTGAGGAACGCCTGCAAGCTGGTTCGCCCATCGTAAAAGCGCCCATCGCGCAGCACGCCCTTCGCCGATTCGACCTTCTCGGTCACGCGGGCCGACTCGCTGATCGCCGCGTGGAGCGCTGAGGCGGGCAGCGAGGGAGGAGGCGCATCCCTCAAACGATCCACCGCCGCGTCTAGATAAGGTCTGCTGAGAACGGTGTCAAAGATTTCGACATTTAGGTCCCGCTGCACGACCTCAATCCCTTGCGCGCGCAGATGCGCGGTCAGGGTCGGCAATGCCAGATGCGGCATCGTCGGGATCCAGTGAGGAGGCAGGATCAGAAGGATCTTCATTCGACAGTCAGAAGAGAGAGGGCGTGAGGCGTGACGTCGATGTCGTGACGTCGATGTCACGCACATCATGAGACCAGAACGCCTCATGCATCAGCATATCGATGACAACGCACTCTGTGTCCGGGCTCGATCTCCACCATCGAGGGTTCTACTTCATCACAGATCCCTGGCAATCTCGCGTTACACCGCGGGTGGAAAGTGCAGCCCTTAGGAAGGGCGTAGGGATCCGGGACCATACCCCTGATGGACGCCAGACGCCGTCGTTCCCGTGTCTTCTGTCCCAGGCGCGGGATTGACCTCAGGAGCGCCTGGGTGTAGGGGTGCGCGGGGTCGTGGAAGATTGTGTCGACATCTGCCTCCTCCACGACCTTGCCCATATACATCACCACAACATGCTCCGTCATCTGTGCGATCACGCCGAGGTTGTGGGTGATGTACATAATCGCCATCCCCAATTCGTCCTGTAGCTCGCGCATCAACTTCAGGATCTGAGCCTCGGTCGTCACGTCCAGCGCTGTTGTCGGCTCGTCGGCGATCAGCATGCTGGGATGGCACGAGAGCGCCATTGCGATCATCGCGCGCTGACGCATGCCACCACTCAGCTCATAGGAGTACTGGTCGATGGTGCGATTGGGAAGAGGCATTCCCACCAGGTCGAGCATCTCGATGGCTTTCTCCCGCGCTTCGCTCTCGCTGACGCCCTGGTGCAGGATAATGGCCTCCTCGATCTGATTGCCGATCGTATGGACGGGGCTGAGGGACGTCATCGGTTCTTGGAAGACCATCGCGATCTCAGCGCCACGAATGCGCCGCATCTCGGGTCCCTGAGGGGACAGGGTGGTCAGATCGATGACGTCATCCACGACACTCGCGCGGTTGCCATTCCTGCGCTGGTGATAGAAAATATGGCCCTCGACGATGCGGCCGGGCTTGGCGACAATGCGCATGATCGATCGCGCCGTGACGCTCTTGCCACAACCGCTCTCTCCCACCACGCCCAATGTCTTGCCCCGCGGAATGACAAAGTCGGCGCCATCCACGGCCCGAACGACGCCCTCGTCAAGGTAGAAGTAGGTCTTCAGATCTTTGACTTCGACTAGCAGATTGGTGTCATCCACGTATTTGCTCCTGTTGCCGGTTACATGTTGAGGGTTCCAAGGGAGACGATCCGATCCGTCTCAACTTGCGACACCTCAACGCTAGATGCTCCATTAGCGCGCGTACGGATCAGCAGCGTCCCGCAGGCCGTCGCCCACGAAGTTGAAGGCGAACACGGTCAAGACGACGGTGATCGCGGGGGCGAAGACCCAGGGCGCCTGCGACAGCGAGCGCACGTTCTGCGCCTCCTGAAGCAGCACGCCCCAGCTGATTGCCGGCGCACGCAGGCCCAGGCCGATGAAGCTCAAGCCGGTTTCGCCCAGGATCGTCCCCGGAATAGAGAGGGTCAGGCTGGCGATGATGTGACTCAGGAACGACGGCGCCATATGCCGGAGGATAATGCGCGTTTCGCTGGATCCCGAGAGCCGCGCTGCCAGCACGAAGTCCTCCTCACGCAGCTGAAGGAAGCGCCCTCGTACCACCCGAGCCATCCCCGTCCAACCGATCAGGGACAGAATCACGGTAATCCCGAAGTAGAGCCGCACCACTGGCCAATCGGGTGGCAATGCCGCGCTCAGCGCCATCCACAGAGGGATGTTGGGGATCGTGCGGATGAACTCAATCACCCGCTGGATGATCGTGTCGATCCGGCCCCCGTAGTACCCGGAGACGCCGCCCAGGAAGATGCCGAGAAAAAGGCTAAGCAAGACGCCCACCAGACCGATGGAAAGGGAGATGCGTGCGCCGTAGCAGAGGCGCGAGAATAGGTCGCGCCCCATGCGGTCGGCGCCGAAGAGGATGACGCCCTGCTCCTCACGATCCGCACCGATGCCGAAGAGGTGCACGTCGGTTTCCCAAAGTCCCCACATCTTGTAGGGCGTTCCACGCACGAAGAACGTGATCGGATAGATCGTGCTGGTGTCGTCCTCATAGATATAGGCCAGCGTCTCGGGATCGCGATCACGGATGCGACCGTAGATGAAGGGTCTGCGCAACCGTCCCTCCGAGTCGATGATGCGGATAGGCGTAGGCGGCGCCAACTTGTAGCGCACGAAATAGGCCGTTGGATCGTAAGGGGCGACGAACTCAGCGAAGATGCCAATCAGGTAGAAGAGAATCAGGATCACGCCGCTGACCATCGCCATCTTGTGTCGGCGGAATTTCCACCACATCAACTGCCACTGGCTGGCGACGTACAGTCGCTCTTCCTCCTCGGCGACCTCCTCCTCACCAATGGCGTCGACCTCCGCGTCGGGATCGATCGGCGTCGGACACTCTACGTCCCGCGCTTCGGCCTTGGCTTTGATGTTCTCTTGTTCTCGTGTCATATTTACATAACTCCCAAGCGAATCCGCGGATCGACCCACGCTAGCAAGACGTCGGAGATTAATGTGCCGATCACCGTCAGCGTGCTCAGCAGCAGAAGGAAGCTGCCGGCCAGATACATATCCTGCGAGGTCAGTGCGCGTAACATCATCGGTCCCGTCGTCTGCAGGCTCAGGACCACGGAGACGAGCGTCTGCCCCGAGATCAGGCTGGCCAACGTCCATCCGACAGTGCTAAAGAAGGGATTCATCGCCAGCCGCACCGGGTATTTCCAGACAAGCTTGCGCTCCTTGAGGCCTTTCGCCCGTGCCGTCTCAACGTAGGGCTTGTTGAGCTCGTCGAGGACGTTGGCGCGCGTCGTTCGGATGCTGCCGGCGGTGCTGCCCACAGCGATGACGATCACCGGAATCCAAAGGTGCTTGAGGAGGTCGACAACCTTGGCCCAGTTCCACGGCGCTACCATATACTCCTGGGAGAAGAGCCCTCCGACATTCATTCCAAACTGCCGCATCGCCACCCACATCACCACCAGGGCGATCATAAAGCCTGGCGTCCCGGCGCCGATAAAACTGAGCGCCGAGAAGAGGTAGTCTGGTATCGAGTATTGGTGCGTCGCCGAGAAGACGCCCACCGGGATCGCCACAAACCAACTGACCAGGATCGAGACCGATGAGAGGGCGACGGTGAGCGCCATCCGCTCCCAGATCAGGTCCTTCACCGGCTTGCGCCACTCCATCGACTGACCCCAGTCGCCGCGCAGCAGGATGCCCGAGATCCATTTCCCGTATTGGACGTAGATTGGCTGTCCGAGCCCGTAACGCCGCCTGAGCATCTCCAGCTCGGCCTCGTCGATGGAGTCACCCTCCTGACGCAGGTTCGCGACGTAGGACGTGAGGTAATCTCCTGGCGGCAGCTGGATCACGGCGAATGAGATCATCGAGATGACCATCAGGGTGGGAATCATCATACCCACGCGCTTTAGCATATACACTAGCATACGGTGCCTCCTGTGTTGCCCTCTATCGTCGATAAACGGGATAAGGGATAAGGGATCAGGGATAAAGAACAGCCACGGTGTAGGTGTCCTGCAATCGTATCCCTCATGCCTTGTCCCTTATGCCGGTGTGGGCCGGAAGATGGGTCAGACGACCCATCCTCCGGCCAACCGGTAGGCAAACAGCCTAGCTGTGCGCCTCGGGATCCTCCCAGAAGTAGGTCTCGGTCTGGAGCAGGTGCTCGTCGCCGGTGGTATCGTCTATCGGCATCCCCTCCAGGTAGTTGCGGAAACCGTTCTTGACGATGATCAAGGCCGGAGACTCTCCCAGCAGGCCGATCATCGGGAGTTCTTTCGCCCAGATATCCAGAATCTGCTCGAAGAGCTCATTCTGCCGATCGGGGTCAGGTTCGACCTCGATCTGGGACCAGATCTCCCAGATATCCCAGATGAAGTGACCCTCTGGTGGTTCCACACCGTTGGGGTCCGTGCCGTTGCTGTTGAACCAGATGCCGTAACCGGCCGCCCACGGGCGATCGATCATCGTGCCGCGGAAGATGGGGGCGCCAGGCGCGAGCGGAACGACCGTGCGGTCGCCGCCCCACCAGGCCGCCTCGATCTCATTGGCCTGAAAGTGCTCGGTGTAGAGCGAGCGCTCGAAGTACTTGTAGGTTGCCTGGATGCCGACATCGGCCAGGTACTGTGTCACCAACTGCACTGCGTCCTCACCAGCGGTCCCGGCCTCGGCTGTGCCCTCGATGATAAAGCTGATGGGCGTGCCGTCGGGGAACTCCCGGATGCCGTCGCCATCGTTATCCAGGTAGCCCGAGTTATCCAGGTACTCGTTGGCCAGGTCGGGGTCGTAGGCGATGTGCGCTTCAGAGAGCTTCGGGTAGTAGTTCGGCGACATCGGGAGCGGGCTGTACTGCCGCGGCGTCAACAGGCCGTTGTAGACCAGCTCGTTCACCTCTTCGCGGTTCATCGCGTAGGAGATGCCGATGCGGACATCGCGGTTGTTGAAGAACTCGCGCAGTTGATCGTTTTGGGTGGCGAGGTTGAGCTGCAAGGCCTGGTGTCCAGCGCTGTTCCCGATGAAGACCTTGTAGTCGGCCGACTCCTCATTCTCCTTGTAGAGGGTGAAGTTGTCGAGCTGCACGTGGCGCGCCTGGAAGTCGATCTCACCGTTGACAATCCACAGGTTGAAGACCTCCGGGGACTCGAAGAGACGGTGGGAGACGGTGTCCAGATAGGGGAGCTGATTGCCCTCGGGATCGACGCCGAAGTAGTAGGGATTGCGCTCCATAAGGAAGAGCTCTTCGGCCAGGGAGTTCTTCGCCAGCCAGGGGCTGAACATCGGGCGCTCACGATTGAGGTACCACCAGTTGCGGTCCTCGAAGAGCTCCGTCCAGCTGCCGAAGCCGGCCTCGTCGATCTTCGCCTGCAGTTCGGCCTCGTCGGCGAAATCAGCATGGAACTGTTCCATGTGATGGCCGGGTGTGAGGTAACCGTTGATGGAGCGGGCGCAGCCGTAGAAGAACATGGGGTTGGGATGGGCGAACTTGAAGACGACGGTGTAGTCGTCGGGGAACTCCATGTCACAGAGCACCTTGTTGCCCTCCTCATCCCGGGTGCTGTGCGATCCGGGCGGCGAGAGGCTGAGCTCCTCGTTCTTCGCCTGGTTCTCGTAGAACCACTCGAAGTCCGCGCTGGTGAGCTCCGTGCCGTCGCTCCACTTGGTGCCCTTGCGCAGGTACAACGTGATGGTCTTGGCATCGTCGCTGATATCCCAGCTCTCAATCAGGCGCGGCTGCAGGACCAGATCGATGTCGTACCATACGAGGCAGCGGTCGATGTGCTTCGTGGGGCCCCAGCGGTCCGAGACGCCCTTGAAGCCTCGGCGGATGGTGCCGCCGTAGTTCCCGACCATCTCGTGGACCTCACAGATGTAGGGGTTCACGGGAAGGCGGTCGTCCACCGGCGGGAGCTCGCCAGACTCAACGAGGGCAGCCAGCATCGGCGCCTCGTTGTACTTGCTAGCCGGCTCTGCCGGCTCTTCAGGCTCCTCGGGTTCCTCTGTGGGCTCTTCCGGTTCTTCAGCTGGCTCTTCCGGCTCCTCGGTCGGTGCGGCTACTTCCGTAGCGGGGCCACAGGCAGCCATAACCGCGCCAGCACCGGCCAGGGCGGACAGTCGTATAAACTGACGTCGTGTTAACTTACGTCGCCGACTCATAGATTACAACCTCCTTGAGATGGTGCTTAAATGCTGATACGCAAGCGAGCGGCACACTGCCGCTGTCTGTTCCGCAGTGACTGCGGATCCTTCCCGATGTTTGGGCAATAGGCACCTCCTCATCCCTATCACAGCTTTACAGACCCAACAGCTCCTTGTCCCTGACCGCTTCCGAGGACAGGCGCGCTCAAGCCATATCGAGCACGCCCGTCAGGCTCAGCTCCTCAGCCCGGTGACAACTCACAAAGTGCTCCTTTTCCAGCTCGCGCAGTTGTGGTTCCTCCTGCGCGCAGATCTCCGTGGCGTAGCGACACCGTGGGTGGAAATAGCATCCGCTCGGCGGATTGGCCGGGTCGGCCACATCGCCCGGCAGCACGATTGGCTCGGTTCGCAGGCGTGGGTCGGGTTTTGGCACAGCCGACAGCAGCGCTTCGGTATAAGGGTGCAGCGGATTCGTGAAGAGCTCCCGGGTGGCTGCGTGCTCGACGAGCTTGCCCACATACATCACGGCGATGCGGTCACTGATATGCTCGACAACGCTCAGATCGTGAGAGATGAAGAGGTACGTAAGGCCGAACTCCTCCTGTAGATCCTGCAGCAGGTTGAGCGTCTGCGCTTGAATGGAGACGTCCAGCGCCGAGACGGGCTCGTCACAGACCACCAGCTGCGGATTGAGCGCCAGGGCCCGGGCCACGCCGATACGCTGGCGCTGCCCACCGCTGAAGGCGTGGGGATAGCGCGTCATGTACTCTGGACGGAGCCCGACGACCTTCAGGAGCTCCGCGACCCGGTCCTGAAGCTCGCGGCCCTTGGCGATATCGTTGACCAGAAGCGGCTCCCCGACGATCTGCAGCAACGTCATCCGCGGATTCAGCGAGGAGTAGGGATCCTGGAAGATCATCTGCATATTCTGCCGGAGTTGCTTAAGTTCATGCCGGTCGAGCTCGGCGATATTCACCCGGCCCATATTGCGGTCATCAAACCATATCTCACCGTCCGTGGGATCATACGCCCGCAGAATCACCCGGCCCGTCGTCGTCTTCCCACAACCGCTCTCCCCTACCAGCCCCAGCGTCTCGCCCTTGCGGATGAAGAAGCTGATCCCGTCCACGGCCCGGACGTTGCTGACGATCTTTGGGGAGAAGAACCCTTTGCTGATGGGAAAGTACTTCTTGAGGTTATTCACCTCTAGCAGGACGGGTGCCTTGTCTGCGGTTTGAACGTTGGACATAGCCTCTTCCTTGTTTACTTGTCTATGAAGTCATAGCTCACAAGATTGTGCGTCACGGCATGAGCCGACTCCCCATCAACGTGGGGCAACGGCTCATTTCACAGCGCTATCCACCGGCCACACCCCGACACCTTTCAGGGCCGCTATGAAGTCGTCGTATTGCATCGGTTTGTGCAGGAGCGTCTCCGCCGGTGTCATCTGACATTCGGTTCTGCTGTCCTGCCACAAGCAGATCACGACTGGGATCTCCTGCGTGCAGGGCTCCGTACGCAGCTTGCGCAGGATCTCCCACCCGTTGACCTCCGGCATCTCCGACTCAAGGATAATGACAGACGGCAGCTCTTGTTGAGCCAGCCTGAATGCACCTAGACCTGAATTCGTGCTGATGACGGTGAAACCGCTCTGCTCTGCATAGAGCCTGAGAAGATAGATGAAATACGGATCGTGTTCGACCAGCAGCAACTTGGGCGTTAACATCCTGAATACCCACCTCTGGGGAGCTATCTGCGTCAGTGGGCCGACCCATCGGCATGCCAATGGGCTTAATGCTATGCTAATATGATAACAGAACCGCGCTCGCGTGTCTTGCACA
>JBNGCP010000066.1:0-16338 GCA_049974845.1 Anaerolineae bacterium
CGGCAGTCTGCCACACTCGCCGGATACTTCAACAATCAGCCTAACTGAGCACTAGGCAAGCTAGAGATACGGAGTCCACATCTATGAAGCAGCTGTGGGTGCTAGCTTGGAAGGAAGTCCGCCTGGCGTTTCGCGATGTCGGGGGCATCGTCATGATGTTGGTGACACCGTTGGTGCTCACACTTGTGATTGAGGCTGCTTTTGGAGGCGGTGGCACCGCGATTCTGTCAGACATTCCCGTTCTGCTTCTCGACCGAGACCAGGGCCCCTTTTCGCAGGACCTCATCTCTTTCTTTACTGGCGAAGACGTAGGTGAGCTTGTCGTATTGGAGTTGGTCTCCGATGAAGCGGCGGCGCGCGCCCGCGTGAATGCTGACGAGGTTGCCGCGCTGGTGGTCATCCCCGAGGACTTCAGCGAGCGTGTCTTTCCTTTGGCGTCGGAGGTCGAGCGGCGCGTGGGCCTGGATCTTCTATCGCTAAGTCCCGACGACGATCTGACGCCGGCACAGCAAGCAGCGATCGCCCAGGCCTATGTTGAGCTTCAGGAAGCCCCGGTCGACCCAACGATCGTCGAGATCTACGCCAGCCCCGACTGGCGGATCAGCACGAATGTCGTCAAGAGCATCGTGCGGCAATCCATCGAGATTTTGAACCTGCAGGTGCAAGGGATCTCCATCATCGTCCGCCACATTGCGGTGTCCGAGGTGACAGAGGAGGGCGCCGGGGTCGATGCGTCTGAGCTCTTCGCGATGGAGGGCGAGCCCGCAATAGGCGCTGGTGACGTCGGGGCGTTGCCCATCGACGTGACGGTGGTCTCGCGCAGTGGGAGGTCCTTCAATTGGATCAGCTACATGGCCGTGAGTATGTCGGTTCTCTTTCTTATGTTTGCTGTCACCTCCGGCGGGCGCACGTTGCTCGCCGAGCGCGCGATGGGCACGTTGCCTCGGCTGCTCACCAGCCCGGTTCCGGCCGTGGTGGTGCTGTCCGGCAAGATGGCGGGCATCGTTCTGGTAGGATTACTTCAGATGATCATCCTGTGGGCTGCCAGCAGCCTGATTGGGGCGTACTGGGGGGCGGTGCCCGCCACGCTGGTGAGCATCATGGTGCTCGTGATCTGCGCCTCAGGGGTGGGAGCGCTGATCTCGGCTTGGTCCAAGCATCCAGGGCAAGCGGGCGCCATTGGCAGCGCCGTTACTTTGGTCGGTTCCGCGGTCTCGGGCACGTTCTTCCCTCGATCGGGGCTCCCGACGTGGGTGCAGAGGCTGAGCCTGGTCACGCCCAACGCGTGGGGGATCGAGATCTTCTCGCGGCTGCAGTTAGGACAGCGTCTCGCCGACGTGTTACCGCATCTTGCCGGCGTGCTGCTCCTCACCGTCCTATACTATGCGGTGGCGCTCGTGGGCTTCCGCAGGCAATTCGAGTGAGATCGTTGATGCAGCTCACATCTCTGCGAGGACAGCTATGAGCCGATATTGGGCAACGACCGTGCGCAGACTAGCCGCGCTCATCCGCACTGAGTTTCTCAACGAGTTCAGCAGCCGCGCTTCGCTGGTCTTCTTTCTGGTATTGCCGGTCCTTTTCACCGCAGCTGTTGGGGCCGGCCTGAGTGGGACGAGGGGTTCTGGCGAGCAGGATCCGGGGGAGGCTCGCATTCCGATCTACGTCACGCTGGAGGACGAGGGACCGCTGGTCGAGGCTTTCCTGGCGGTTCTGATGGAGGTCAATCTGGAGCCCGAACGTGTCGACGCATTGCCAGAGGAGGGCTTCGGTCTGGAGGTGCCGGCAGATTTCTCCGCGCAACTGCTCGATGATGGAACCGCCTCGCTTGTCCTGCATACACTATCGAACAGCAGCGCGAGTCCCGCGGTCGAGCAAGCGGTGATGGCGGCGCGAGGGCGGGTGGGGGGCGCCGCATTGGTGGCGAGGATGGGCCTCGATCAGGCCCGGGAGGCCGGCGTTGTTGAGACCCCTGACGAGGCGCGGCGCTTCTACCACGAGGTTCTGGACGAGACGCTGGCTGCCACTGCGCGGCCTCCGGCAAGACCGGAAATACGGTGGCCTGAGGGTGTTGTGGTCGGCGAGACGCGGGATATGACGACCAGCGCGGAGCAAGCTTCTGCCGGTCAGATTGTCACCTGGGTGCAGATCACGTTGCTCGGGGCCGCCGAGGTTTTGGTCAGCGAGCGGCTCGGCGGCACGCTTCGCCGCATGCTGGTGATGCCGGTAACGCGCGCGACGCTATTGGGGGGCAAGCTGCTCGCGCGGCTGCTGTTGGGGTTGGTCCAGATCGCGCTGTTGCTCGTTATCGGGGCGCTGGTTTTCGGAGTTGGTTGGGGCCGGAACCCAGTCGGTGTTGCCCTCGTCTCGTTGGCTTTTGCCTGCGCCACGGTGAGCCTGGGTATTTTGGTCGCGACCTTCGTGCGGACCCGGGGCCAAGCGAACAGCATCGTCGTCGGTATGTCGATGGCGCTCGCGGCCCTCGGAGGGGCCTGGTTCCCGTTGGAGGTCACGCCGCCGCTTTACCGTCAGGTCGTTCAATTCCTGCCGTCTACTTGGGCGATGCGCGCCTATACGGCGCTTCTGGCCCGCAACGCGTCAGTCTCGGAGATATTGCCACATACTGCCGTGCTAGGGGTGTTTGCGCTCGTTTTCGCTACCGCGGGCGTGGTGCGCTTCGTGCGTTATCGGCTGGAGTGAGTTGAGTCTTGATCGGCGTCGTGATAAGATTGGGTCACGAGGAGGTGTGCCGATGAATGAGACTTTGACCACCATTTGGCGGCGGCGAAGCGTGCGTGCTTATGCGCCGGATCCCCTCCCCGAGGAAGATCTCGAGCTGATCCTGGAGGCGGCCCGTCAGGCTCCTACGGGAGGCAACCGTCAGCGGTGGCGCATGGTGATTGTGCGGGATCCAGAGCTTCGCAGGCAGACCGCGGAGGCGTGCAACGGCCAGATGTGGATGGCGGATGCGCCGATTATCCTGTGTATGGTCGTCCTTCCGGGCGAGGGCAAGGTGAACGGCGCGATCGTTCTGGATCACGCGATCTTGGCGGCTACGAGTCTGGGGTATGGTACATGTTGGATCGGCGCTTATGATGCCGGAAAGGTCAAGCAGGTCCTTGGCATTCCCAGGGACCACGGCCTCGTGTGTCTGACTCCCGTTGGGCTATCTGCCGACGAGCCCCGGGTGCGGCCGCGAAAGCCCCCGGCCGACCTTTTCTCCCTGGACCGTTTCGAGACGGTCTATGACTACGATCCGGTGTTCCTGCGGTCGGACAACGAGGGGTGAACGAGGAGCTGCGTGACGCAGCGGCGCGGGTCGCGTATGATGCCGGGAGCGTTGACGTGGCTGAGGGATTACGCGATATCCTGGTCGTCTTGAATTCCGACTGGGCATTGCAGAGCGTTCTCGACTATCTTGTGACCCAGTCGCGGTTGTTGCTTGATTCGGATGCCTGTGTGCTCTACCGGGTGGATCTAGAAGAAGAGAACCTCGTTGCCGAGGCGCAATCCGGTCTGCCCCAGGACTTTCCTAATGAGCAGCAACTACCGTTAGGCGTCGCTGAGGATGAGGGGGCTGAGCTTATGGCCCGGCTCATGCTCAATGAGGCGCTCCTCGTCGAGACCGACCTAGCGCCGCTGGAGCCGGATGGGTCGTTGGGCGGTGCTACGCCTGTGTCGCCGGTTGAGATGTGGCTTCAAGCCCTCACAAAGCGGTATCGAAGCCTGATCAGTGTGCCCCTTACGATCAAGCAGACCTACTATGGAAGCCTGGGCTTCTATTGGGAGGCGTCTCGCGCTTTCTCGAACGATGAGATGGGATTGGCTGCGACGCTCGGATCTCAGGCCGCACTAGCGATTGAGAATGCCCGACTTCGACGCCAGGCAGAGCAGACGGCGATCCTACAGGAGCGCGGTCGTTTGGCTAGAGATCTGCACGACTCTGTCACGCAGTCGCTCTACAGCCTGACGCTCCTGGCTGAAGCGGCCCGTCGTCTGGCGGAGACTGGGGATCTCATACAGGTCGAGAGCGCCATCGCTCGTCTCGGGGAGATCGGTCAACAGGCCCTGAAAGAGATGCGCCTCTTGGTGTACGAGCTGCGTCCGTCGATTCTGCGACGTGAGGGCCTGATTCGCGCTCTGACCCAGCGTCTGGAGACGGTGGAGCGACGTTCGGGTGTGGAGGGACACCTCGAAGTGGAGGGGCAGCTCGACCTCTCACCGAGCTTGGAGGAACAGCTCTATCACATCATCCAGGAGGCACTGAACAACGCGTCAAAGCACGCTGCAGCCACCGCCGTGTCCGTTCGAATTTCAGCGCTTGAGGACACGTTGCGTGTGCAGATCATCGACAACGGAAGCGGCTTCGATCCGGGATCTCCGAGCGGCGAGGGAGGGATTGGGCTGGCGAGCATGCGCGAGCGAGCTGAGAGACTCGGTGGGCAGTTGCACATTCATTCTGGGGCGGGAGAAGGCACGCGCGTCGAGGTGACGTTGCCTCTACCGGAGGCCCGTGCAGGGTGCGCGTCGGGAGGTGCTGGTGCCTGAGATCGTTCGGGTTCTGATTGTCGATGACCATGCGATCGTTCGCGAGGGCCTGCGCTGGCTTATCGCGACCGAACCGGGTATCGATGTGGTGGGGGAGGCAGCAGATGGGGTCGAGGCTGTGAGAAAGGCGCGCGAGCTTGAGCCTGACGTGATTCTGATGGATCTGGTGATGCCCCGCCTAGATGGCATCGAGGCCATCACGGAGATCAAAGCGACGCAGCCCGAGGCGCGGATTCTGGTGCTGACCAGCTTTGCCGACGATGAAAAGGTCTTCCCGGCCATCAAAGCCGGGGCGCTTGGCTACCTCCTAAAGGATACGTCGCCACGGGCGCTGCTAAGGGCGATCCGAGATGTCTATGCCGGCACGCCCTCGATGCATCCTATTATAGCCCGTAGGCTTATCCAGGAGCTCCAGAAGCCATCTGACTTGCCGCCCACCGAAGAGCCGTTGACCGGCCGCGAGGTGGAGGTGCTGAAGCTGGTGGCGCGCGGGCTCAGCAACGAGGAAATCGCTCAGAAGCTGTATATCAGCGAGCGGACGGCCCGAACCCACGTGAGCAACATCCTGAGCAAACTACACCTCGCCAACCGGACCCAGGCTGCTCTCTATGCGCTGCGCGAGGGATTGGCGCGCCTGGAGGAAGGGTAGCGCTCGACACGACAAAGCGCAAGGACCCCAAAGCGAGGCCGGCCTGCTGATCAGCAGGCCGGTCGTCTTGCGCTGACTTCGCGATGGGACGCGCACGTCTGAATCCGATTGCCTGTGGGGGCGCCAACACCGGGCGTATCCTGGTGCACTAGGATGCACCGTTGTGCGGGCGTGCCCAATGGCTCTGCGGAGTGTTACCTACCACTCCGCGTCGTCATCATCATCGTCGTCGTCCCAGTCTTCCTCCTCCTCCCAATCATCATCGTCGTCCCAATCTTCCTCGAAGTCGTCCCAATCGAGTTCGACGGGATCGACCTCGATCACGATCAGGTCGGTGCGACAGTGCGGGCACCGGATTTTCTGATCGAGCTTCGGTTCTGCCTTCAAGATGATGGTTTCGTCACAGGCCGGACAGACTGCTGTGATTGCCATGCGTGTATGCCTCCTCTAAATAGTGGGGACCTTTCTTGTCCCTAGCTAGGTATTGCCCCTAACCTAACCCTGCTAGGCGCTGCCAGTATAGTGGCCTCTCGTGCAAATCTGGTGACAATCCCGTACAAAGACGATGACAAGCGTGGACGCAATGTGCCAATCGTGCTATGGCTCCTTGCCAGGCAGGGCGCACACGGCCTCACGGATGCCGTTCGCTCGCCCGTTATGCTGCGTCATTTGACGTATTGGCTTGCGATGGCGAATCCGGCTTTTGTCACAGTGTGAACACGTCCTCTATCCGATGTCCAGGGTCCGGCTTCAGGACAATCGGACCGTTAAATCCGGAAGCTTTCACCGTGTCGGGGCGTGGGGTGCATGCAAATGGTACAGCGAATATCGGCATTGGTTGTGACGAGCTCCCGTCCACTTCGTGACAGTCTGACGACGTTGTTGAGCAGTATCTCATCGATCTCACACGTCTATCAGGCCTCCGACGGTGTGTCCGGGCTCTATTCGGTCGAGGTGCAGCGACCGGCGCTCGTCGTCCTGGACGCGAGCCTGCCAGGTGGAGACGCCTGGAGGCTGTTGAGGCAGATAAGGACACGATGGCCGATGACGTCGTGCGTCGTGCTCGCCGACACCGTCCCAACGCGGCGCAGGGCGGAGGCCGCCGGTGCCAGCTGCGCGCTCCTGAAGGGCTATCCGGCGGCGAAGCTTGCGGTGATGCTCGAGCAGATGGTACAGTAGGCGTTTTAGCGTCTCCGGGCGGGCAGGTCTTGTTTCCTATCCCACGGAGACGCGCGCTTTGCTTCACACTAGATTCTCGATAGAGGCAAGATAACAATGACACCTGAGTATATGGCTCAAAAGAAGACCGAAGATCCTCCTGGGGTAGCCGAGCACCCTCCGCACCCCTGGGAGCATGTTGCGATGGCGCAGTGGGCGGACTGGCGTTGGCAGATGACGCACAGGCTTCGCTCCGTTGAGGATTTCGCACAGGTGATTCGGCTCACGCCGGAGGAGATGGCGAGGCTTTCGGCTCCTGAGCATTTCCGTGTCGATGTGACGCCGTACTTCGCAAGCCTGATGGATCCCGAGGATCCGATGTGCCCGATACGGCGGCAGGTGGTTCCCACGAGTGCGGAACTCGTGCCGTTCGATGCAGAGATGAGGGACTCGCTCGCCGAGGACGCACACTCACCAGTGCCAGGGCTGGTTCACCGTTATCCAGATCGCGTCCTCATGCTGGTCACGACGCAATGCGCCAGCTACTGCCGGTTCTGCACCCGCAGCCGCCTGGTGGGCGACAGTCACGTGGCATTTGGCACCGCTGCATACGAACGCCAGCTGGACTATATCGCGGCGACGCCCCAGGTGCGCGACGTGCTGCTCTCGGGGGGCGATCCCCTGACGCTGCCGGCGCACGTGCTGGAGCGCATCTTGGGGCGGCTTCGCGAGATTCCTCACGTCGAGGTCGTGCGTATCGGGACACGCACTCCCATCTTCCTACCTCAGCGCGTGAGGCCAGATCTTGTCGCGATGCTGGCACGTTACCACCCTCTCTGGATGAACATCCACATCAACCATCCTAAGGAGATCACGTCGGAGGTTGAGGTGGCGTTGGCACGCCTCGCCGACGCCGGTGTGCCATTGGGCAGCCAGACCGTGCTGCTGGCTGGCATCAACGATTGTCCGAATGTCATCAAGGCGCTGGTCCACCGGCTGGTGAGGAACCGCGTTCGGCCCTACTATCTCTATCAGTGTGACCTGGTGCACGGCGCCGGTCACTTCCGCACGCCTGTAGCTAAGGGGCTGGAGATCATGGAGGCACTGCGGGGACATACATCCGGCTTTGCGATCCCGACCTTCGTCATCGATGCGCCGGAGGGTGGGGGAAAGGTGCCCTTGTTGCCGAACTACCTGTTGAGCATGTCCGACAGTAAGGTGGTCGTGCGTAACTACGAGGGCTTCATCACGGCGTACATGCAGCCTACGGCCTACCAGCCACACGATCCAAGCACCTGTTCCTACTGCCAGGCTCAGCGTGCCGAAGGCGGTCAGGAAGGGATCGCCGGGCTCTTAGCTGGTGAGGAGCATCGTCTGGCGCCCGAAGGTTGGGACGCGGTGCATCACCGCGAGGAACCGGATGCCATCGGTTCTCAGGTGCAGGCCGAATACGCTTCGGAGGCCATGCGTGGCTGAGGCGAGGGCCCCCAATCCAAGCCGCCCTCTGCGCATCGCCGTGCTGGCCAACCGCAAGCACAGCATCGATGTCCCCTCCGAGGCGCCCCCCGATGCCCTCGCGGAGTATGATGCGGAGGAGACCGTCGAGAGCATTTTGCAGGCGCTGCGCGGTGCTGGGCATACCGCCTTCTTCCTCGAGGCGGACCAGACCCTGCTCGACACGCTCAGAGAGACCCGGCCTGACATCTGCTTCAACATCGCGGAGGGATTGCGAGGCGACGCTCGGGAGTCGCACGTACCTGCGCTTCTGGAGATGCTCGGCATTCCCTACACCGGATCCCAGGTTTTGACGCACGCGATTTCCCTCGACAAGGCTGTGACCAAGCGCGTCTGGCGGGATTGCGGCCTGCCCACCGCACCGTTTCAGGTCTTTGATCACGCTGGCGCCCGTCTCGACGGCGGGCTCACCTATCCGCTTTTTGTGAAACCGGTCCGCGAGGGATCGGGTATGGGTATCGATGCGGGGTCGATTGTGCGGAGCGAGCGCGAGCTCCACGATCGGGTTGCATGGCTGATCGCTACCTATCGCCAGCCGGCCCTTGCTGAAGCGTTCCTGCCTGGTCGCGAATTCACGGTGGGCCTAGTGGGCAACACTCTGCCGCCGGGTCGGACTCCTCGGAGCGGCTTCTACGAGGCCACCGGCTATCGAGTGCTGCCCGTACTCGAAATCGACACAGGCAAGGGGGCTGTGAAGGGGATCTACAACGCGGAGGCGAAGTCCTATGCCATCGAGTCGGAGAGCGCGCCGGGTTACCTCTGTCCGGCGGATATCCCTGCGGACCTCGAGGCACAGCTTCAGGATCTGGCCGTGGCCGCGTTTGAGGCCATCGGTGGGCTCGATGTGGGGCGCGTCGACTTTCGCCTAGATGCCGGTGGGAAGCCCTATCTGCTGGAGATCAACACGTTGCCCGGGCTGAACCCGCTGGTGAGCGACATCGTGATCGCTAGCCGTGCCGGGGGGATTACCTACGAGACGCTCATCCTTTCAATACTCGATCTGGCATGTGAGCGCTACGGGCTTTAGCGGACGCGGCTCTGGTCGAGTTCCCTTATTTGCGTGTCGAGACTTGTCCGGGCGGCCCGCCTGGTAGGGCTGTCCGGGCAAGTCCTCACAGCGATCGCTGATTGGGGATGCCCGTGCACATCGTCTATACGCCCCTGCACGCGTGTCACGATCCCACTGCGGCGTTCGTCCACGGAAAGCAGTTCGAGAGCAAAGAGCTGCCGGCACGCATCGAGGTGATCCGGGAGGCACTGGCGTCGGCGAAACTCGGGCCGATCACGAATCCGATCGATTATGGACGTGAGCCCATTCTTGCGGTCCACGATGCCGGCTACATCGCGTACCTGGAGACAATCTACCAGCGATTTGCCCCGCATATCGACGAGTTGCCGCCCGCTGGCAAAGACGTGCCGGTGCTTGCCAACCGGACCGAGGTCGATCCCACCCGAGCTGCGCGTATGCCGGATGCCCTTGCGGAATTCATTGACTACTACACGTATGACTTCGAGGATCCCATCCTTGCCGACACCTGGAACGCGGCCTACTGGAGCGCCCAAGTGGCGCTCACAGCAGCGGGCCTCGTCTGGCGCGGCGCAGGGGCAGCGTACGCGCTCTGTCGACCTCCCGGACATCACGCGATAGCCGATCGGTACGGTGGGTTCTGCTACCTCAACAACGCGGCTATCGCTGCGCGCTTTCTGTGCGGGGCGGGGCCGGTGGCGGTTCTCGACATCGACTACCACCACGGCAATGGGACGCAGTCGATTTTCTATCAAGACCCTCGGGTGCTCACGGTCTCGCTCCACGCGGACCCCACCTTCGACTACCCCTACTACTGGGGTTTCGCCCACGAACGGGGAGCCGGGCCCGGCACTGGGACCAACCTCAACCTGCCCCTTCCCCAGGGCACTGACGATGATGTCTACCTGACCGCTTTGAAGGAGGCCCTGGACGCCATCCGGCGCTTCGCGCCGGCCCATCTGGTGGTCTCGATGGGTCTGGATGCGATCAAAGGCGACGCCATCGGGAAGTTCAACGTCACCCTTGACGGCTGGGCCGAGGTGGGTCGTCGGGTTGCAGCCTTGGCCCTCCCCACGATCATCGTCCAGGAGGGCGGCTACCGGCTCGATCAGCTCGGCGCGTCGGCGCTCGCTTTCTTATCCGCGTTCGCAGGTGGCGGTAGAGCACCACCGGATGCGTACGCCATAGAGACCGGCGTATAGCTTGCTGTTTTTTATGATGAGCATTACAATAAATCTAACGAGGTGGGATGGAATGGAACCTTTCAGTTGTGATGTGCGTCTATAAGCCGGTAGCGGCATTTTCTGGAAGATATGCGAAAAAGGAGGAACTCTATGGCACGAACACGGATACCCTCGCTCTTGGTCTTAAATGTAGTTCTGGCCCTCGTCGTCGCGGGCTGTGGATTGCTGCCACAGGCAGCCGAAACGCCGGAACCGACCACGGTGGTGTCGCCGACGGATACACCGGTGCCGGTCGAACCGACTGCGTCCCCTACTGAGGAAGTCGTGGAACCGACGCCTACCGAGGAGCCGCTTGCGACACCGGAGGAGGATATGAGCTACCAACAGGTCGAAGTCGCCGAGGCCGGCCTTGTGGTTGAGGTGCCTGAGACGTGGGAGCGCGCCGGGCTGGAATGGGCCTGGATTCGTGATGCCGAGGGTGAGACCCGGATCGGGATCGGCTGGAGCACCATCGAGCCGCCGCAAGAGCCTGAGGCCGCGCTCTTGCCTGTGAACGCTCAGACCTTGGAGAGCGAGCCCGTAGAGCTCACTCTGGGCAGCGGGCGTGAGTTTGTGATGGAGGTCTATGGCGAGCCGGCAGAAGAGAGCGCCGAACAGGCACCTGTGGCAGCCGTCCAGACGCATATTCTGGTGACGGTTGAGCAGACCGGTACGCGCATCGGTTACGACTTCTATGCCTCTGCGCCGACACGGGAGGCGCTGGCTGAGATCGAGCCGGCCCTCTACCATATGGCCGAGAGCGCGACCCGCCAGACGTTCGCGGAAGACGTAGCAACCGACCTGCGCGCCAGCGTCGCAGAGGAGCTCAACGTGACACCGGAGCAAGTTCAGTTGATGAGCCTGGAGTCTGCGGAGTGGCCCGATGCGTGTCTGGGTCTGCCGGCGGAGGGTGAGATGTGCGCACAGGTCATCACCCCAGGTTATCGCGCGATCGCTACTGTTGGAAATGAGCTGTTTATCGTGCGCTCCGATGAGGAGATCGGCCGCGTTGAGGTGGTCCCCGGCGCCGTTTCTCGCGCTCGCGAGATTCTGGCTGCCCATCTGGAGGTCTCCGAGGACGATATCCAACTGGTCAGCTTCTCGTCGGTGGAATGGCCCGATGCCTGCCTGGGTATCCAGCGAGGGGGCCAGATGTGCGCGCAGGTGATCACGCCTGGCTACCGCGTCATCTTCGAGGTCAGCGGGCAGCAGTACGAGCTGCACACAAATGAGGACGGATCCTCTGTCGGGATCGCCCAGGGTGGCTAGATCTCGACACCCACATACACCGTAGGGATAACGAGGCCGGAGTCATCGACTCCGGCCTTTGTCTCTGTCCGTCGCGCACCTCACCATAGCGCTGCGTGCCGTGCGGGATTCTTAACAAACACCCCAACCATCCGAATAATCGGACGACGACGCGCATCTATCGATCCAGATCGGGAGGCAGTGATGGCGGAGGGACAGAAGGGGGGAGACGATGAAGGTGCTGGTTTGGGTGGGGCCAAGTCAAATGGTGCTTCGGGACGTGCCGGTGCCGGAGATCGCAGCCGATGAGGTGCTGATCAAGGTCGCCTACTGCGGCATCTGTGGTTCTGAGCTCAGCGGCTACTTGGGGCAAAACGCCTTGCGGGTGCCGCCGCTGGTTATGGGGCATGAGTTCTCCGGCGAGATCGTAGCCCTGGGCGAGAGTGCGCAGATGCACAATCCGGCGCTGGAGGGGGGTGCTGCCGTGACCTGCCAAGGATAGCTGATGAGTCAAGCACATCCGCACCGACTCCCCCCGCTCCTAACGCAGATCAGCGTTGCTCGGACGTACGGGCGTCTACCAATTGGTGGGCTCGTCGCCACAGCCAGCCGACCTGGGCGGCACCGGCGATCTCGAAGGCTATGACGGTCATCGCCAGCCCCGGAAGTGCCTGCAGACGAACACCCAGGCCAAGGATGAGCGTCATACCGATAAGGTAGACGGCGAAGGCTTCAGTGATGGCGCGGGTCTCCTTGGCCTGTACGAGCCGACCCTGATGCCAACTCAGGAGGACGATCTGAGCCGGCAGAAGCAGCGCCAGCCACAGCGCATCGCTGCTGAGGTTTAGAAGCCCCTGGGGCAGCGCCATCAAGCCCTGAAACCAGACTGTCGCGAGCGGCGTCGCCGTGAAGAGGAGCGTCAGGACGAGCGATAGCCCGGTCAGCGCGATCGTGAACCGGCGTAGCGTGTGCGAGGCGCCCGGCTTGCCGGCAAGGGCGACTACGACTTCGTTGAAGGCGAAGGCCGGACTGCGTAGGAGGAAGATAAGGCCGTTGAGGACAGGCCACGCAGCCAGGGAAGCCAATGCGTTGGGCATGCGGCTCATGGCGGCGCTCACGATAGGTTCCACCACAATGGACAGCAGCGACGTCAACACCAGTGGGATGTAGAAGGCGAGCAGACCTCGGAGTGTAAGCGTCGTCTGCGGGTTGGCGCGCCGGGGCACCTCCTTTCGCACGATTGGGAGCGCACGCAGCCCGGCGTAGACGGCTTCTGCGATCACACCGGCGGCGACCGCGCTTGTGCCCACGACAATGCCCGATGCGCCGCGGACATAGCCGATCCCTAGCATGACCACGTTGGTTGCCAGGCGGATCACCGTGCCGATGGCGACGGCCTTTGAATGCCCAAAGCGGATCATAACACCCTGATGAAAGCGCCGGTAAGCAATCGCCAAGGCCCACGGCGTCATGATGATCAGTCCCAGGCGTCCGCGAGCGATGGTCACGTCAGGCGCTCCAATGAGCCGGCCCGCGATGACGTCGTAGAGCGGTGTTGCGGCAATGCCGACGTGGAGCAGCGTCAATGTGAGACCCAGGACCATCATGAACCGACGCACCTTGTCGTACGTCGCCAGATCGGTCACCAGGGCGTTGGCGGCTGAGAGCAGCATGATCACAGGAGCGGCGACGACCATTGTGATGGGGAAGACGATTCCGCCCCATGCGGCAAGATTGGTCTCGGCGTCGGGCAGGCGGGCCCCGACGGCGCTCTGGGCGGGACCCTCCAGCGTCATCAGCGCCCAGCTTCCTGCAAGGGGCCACCATGTCTGCACGACCCGCCGTAACGTGAGCGGCTCCTGAGCCGCTGCCGTCTGCGCTGTGGTCATGAGGTCGGCGCCGAGAGGGAGCTAGCGCTGACGGCAACGGATGCCGCCTCGGAGAGGGTGCGAGCGGCCGACCGGCTACGATACCAGAGCCATCCGACTTGCACAAGCCCTGCCAATACCAGAGCGACGACGGACACTTGGAGCCCCGAAGACCACTGCGTGACGACCCCGATGCCATCGACCAGTGCCGTCACGACCAGAAAAAGAACGACTGACTCTGTGATCCCTCTGGTGCGTCTGCTGTGGACAATGATGCCCTGATACCAGCTCTGCAGCAGCGCTAGGGGTGGCAGCAAGAGGGTGAACCAGAGCGCCTGGTGCGCGAGCGACGCGAGTCTCGATGGGAGCGCCATCACATCACCGAGCCAGAGCCGCGCCAGCGGTGTGCCAACGACGACCAGGCTCAGAAAGAGCGCGCTTACCCCAAGCACGATGGCAAAGCGGCGCAACGCCCGAAAGGCACCGGGCCGGTCAAGCTGCGCGACGACGACCTCGTTGTAAGCGAGCCATGGGCTACGGAGCATGAAAATCAGACCATCGAGCACGGGCCACGCAGCCAGCGAGCCGAGCGCTTCTGGCATGCGGCTCATTGCGGCGCTTCCGATGGGCGATACGAAGAAAGAGATCAGTGAGGTGAGTGCCAGCGGCACATAGAAGGCCGCAAAGCGGCGCAGCGTCACCGGTTCGCTCTGCCGGGGCGCGGGGCGAATCTGCGCGCGCACGATGGGACGGGCGCGCAGGCCCATATACAACGCCGCAGCTATGACCCCGACGATCACCGCGCTGGCAGCCACGACGATTCCGGGAATCGCGATGCCGGCGACCTGGTTGAGCACATATCCTGCAGCAAGGGTCAGGCCGTTGGCGCTCAGCCGGATGACGGCCCCCGTGCCGACCGCTTTTGTGTGGCCGAACCGAATCATCGCACCTTCCTGGAACCGGCGATAGGCAATGGCGAACGTCCAAGGGGTCATGATCATGAGGCCAATGCGTCCGGGCTCGACGATCTCATTCGGCACACCGATGATCCGAAGCGCCACGATGTCGTAGAGTGGGGTGAAGGCAACACCTATGTGTAGGGCTGTGAACAGCGTACCGAGAGTGAGCGCGATACGCCGTAACCTCGTATAGGCAGCCCAGTCCTTGCTCAGGGCTGTCGAGGCGGAAAGCAACATCACCACCGGCGACTCGATGATCAGGGAGACCGGATAGACGATGCCACCCCACGCTGCCAGGTTGACCTCCGGACGGGTCAGGCGGGCGACGACAGCGCTGTGGGCAGGGCCTTCCACGCTCATCAGGAGCATGCTGAGGGCGAGGGGCCACCAGAGACGAGCGATCGCGACCAGCGAGAGCGGACCTTCGCTTGGATTGTGCTCTGCTTCACGCGTCACGATCGTCTCCGCTCTCCTACCTCATCGACCCTCAGGCTTGTGCTTCGGCGGGCCTAGTCTAGTCCATTCCACCCAAACGGCCAAGCGCTACCTTGGACGTTCGATCTCGCGTTTTGCGTTTCCTCTAGATAGGGCTACGCTAAGAGCAGCTAAGGTATCTAGAGATAAGCACCATGTAAGGAGGGAGCAATGGCAATGGAGATCGGTGACATCAGGGAGCTCCTGGGCGACGAGGCGGATTCGTTGCTCAACCATGTCTGCGAGACCGTGCCTAAGGAGCAACTGCATCTCCCCGGGCCGGACTTTGTCGATCGCGTCTGCGCATTGAGCGACCGCCCCACGCGCGTATTGCGCAGTCTGCAATCGCTCTTCGACCATGGTCGGCTAGGTGGCACAGGCTATCTGTCGATTCTGCCCGTTGACCAGGGGATCGAACATTCGGCTGGGGCCTCATTTGCGCCGAACCCTATCTACTTCGACCCCGCCTATATCGTCGAACTGGCGATAGCCGGCGGCTGTAACGGCGTGGCCTCGACCTTGGGTGTCCTGGGCTCGGTCGCTCGCCGATATGCCCACAAGATTCCGTTCATCCTGAAGTTCAACCATAACGAACTGCTTACCTATCCCAATCAGTACGATCAGATCTTCTTCGCCCAAATCGAGCAGGCCTTCGACCTGGGCGCTGTGGCGGTGGGCGCCACGATTTACTTTGGCTCACTGGAGTCCTCGCGCCAGATTGTCAACGTGAGTAAGGCGTTTCACAAGGCGCACGAGTTGGGCATGGCCACGGTCCTGTGGTGTTATCTGCGCAACTCAGCGTTCAAGAAGGATGGCAAGGACTATCAAGTCAGCGCCGACCTTACCGGCCAGGCCAACCATCTGGGGGTCACCATCGAGGCCGACGTTATTAAGCAGAAGCAGCCGTTGCTGAACTATGGCTACAAGGCGATGAACATGGGTGAGTCCAGCTACGGCCGCATTGACGAGCGCGTCTACACTGAGCTCACCACCGAGCACCCGATTGACCTGTGTCGGTATCAGGTGGTCAACTGCTATATGGGCCGGGCGGCGCTGATCAACTCTGGTGGTGCGTCGGGCAAGAACGACCTAGCACAGGCCGTGCGCACGGCTGTCATTAACAAGCGGGCTGGAGGTACGGGCCTCATCAGCGGTCGCAAAGCCTTCCAGAAATCTATGGATGCGGGTGTGGAGGTGCTCAATGCTATCCAGGACGTCTACCTCTGCGAGGACGTCACGATAGCTTGATCACGTTTGTCTCAGAGAGAGAACCGGCCGGCACCGCCGTTAGGAGGGGTGCCGGCCGGTCGTTCTCAAGCATGCGATGCCTTCGGACCTAGTCCGAGGACACAACCCTCCCGACAGGTGCCATATAGATCGTGAATTCCTCCTCGCCGTCGACGCCGAGCAGCTCGTCCATCGCAGCCTGGTTGTACGCCGCGATGGCGCACGTCCCGGCGCCGATTGACTCGGCGGCCAGGTAGAGGTTCTCGCACACGTGGCCTGCATCGAGATTCACGAGCTTAGGCGTCATCAATGCGTACGCCACTCGGTGCGGTAGGGGATGGCGGTCCAGATAAACGTCACGGCACTCGTAGCGACGAAAGCTTGATTGTGGGCGGCGGTAGCGAGATCAGCTCGGCATCCTCCGGGTACGGTTTCTGCAGGGCTG
>JBNGCP010000066.1:16438-20983 GCA_049974845.1 Anaerolineae bacterium
GGCGGCGGTAGCGAGATCAGCTCGGCATCCTCCGGGTACGGTTTCTGCAGGGCTGGCGGCGCCACACGCTTCTGCTGGTCCGTGCGCATGTCCTGCATTTCGAGCCACAGATCGCTCTTCATAAACCGACGGTCGCCATGCTCTGGATGGGCCATTGCTGCACTCCTTTCTGTCAGGGTTATCTCGATCTGGACGGTCAATGACGACTCGCCGCAGGACGGCCTTCGGTCGTGCTAGCATTTCTTATCGGGATAGCCGGGGTCGGGTGGCAGTCGTGGTTGCTCTGCGGCCTCTTTGGCCAAGGCATCGCAGCGCTCATTGAGGGGGTCACCGTTGTGACCGCGGATCCAGACAAACTCGATGTCATGCTTGTCGCACAGTGCGAGGAGTCTGGCCCACAGATCGGGATTCAGCGCGCGCTCCTTCTTGTTCCGCATCCACCCATTGCGCTGCCATCGTTGTGCCCAGCCCTCCTCTATGGCACGGGCTAGGTATTGGGAGTCGGTATGCAGCGTGACCTCGCAGGGTTCGGTAAGCGCCTCGAGCGCCTTGATCGCCGCGAGGAGCTCCATGCGGTTGTTGGTCGTGCAGCGAAATCCGCCGGAGAGCTCCTTCTCGTGGCCCCCGTAACGAAGGATGACACCGTAGCCGCCCGGTCCGGGGTTTCCAAGCGAGCTACCGTCGGTGTAAGCCGTCACATGTTTCTTGATCATAAGGTTATTGTAAGGGGGCCGTTAGGAAAGACAACCATAACGGCTTTGCCCACGGGACAGGATCTTGTATAGTGTGGCTAATACCATGACGCGCGCTGATAGAAGCATCCAGGAGGGCATCACCCAGTGGCACTGGCGGTCACAGGCGCAGCGCCGACGGCGGCGGAGGCTGCCGGTGCTGTTTCTGGTGCTGGTGATCTTAGCCGGTGTCTCATGTGGTCCCGATCCTGCCCCGCCAGTCCCCACGCCGACCGCTACGGCGGTTGTGAGTCAGCCGCTCGCCGCGACTGACCCGTATGTCCGGGGCAAAGATCCCACCCCGGTGGTCGTCGCCACGAGCACCCGCCCGGCATCGACCCTCGCGGCTACGGAGATCAAGCCGAGCGCCGAGGCTACGCCGTTGGTTGACGCGACAAGCGCCGCTTTGCCGACGGCGGAGGCGCTGCCGAGCCTCTACACTGTGGAAGCCGGAGACACCCTCTTGGGGATTGCGATGCAGTTTGATCTACCCATCGCTGCCATTCAACTCGAGAATAGCTTGGGCGCTTCGACGATCGTCCGGGTGGGAGACGTGCTGCAGATACCGTCGCCGGGCTCCTGGGTCGAGGCCTCCCCTTTCTGGGCTGTCTATGAGGTGATGCCTGGTGACACGCTTAGCGAGATCGCGGCCGAATACGGCTTGACCTTGGATGCCTTGCTCACTGTTAATGGTTCGATTGACGCGGATATGCTCGCCGTAGGGCAAGGGCTGGTGCTACCGGTGAACTCGCCAGTGGAACTTCTCGTTCAAAGGAGCGCTCCAGAGCCTGCCGCGCCCACGGTGGCCTCGTCGCCACCGCCAGAGCCTACCGATGTCGTGGTCATCGCGGCTGCTGAGGCGGAGCCGCCTCCGCCGGAACCCACCGCTGCGAACCCAGATCCTGCGCCTGAGCCCGAGGTCGCCCCCACGCCCGTGCCGCCGTCAGAGCCGCCGCCGGCAGAGGTCGGCGCCCTCGCGACGGAGATCTTCCGCCTGCTCAACGAACAGCGCGCAGCGTACGGGTTGCCCCCGCTGATCTGGAACGATATCTTGGCCCGGACGGCCCAACGTCACGCCGACGACTGCTATGCGCGCGGGTGGTGTAGCCACACGGGATCGGACGGCTCGCATTACCGGGAGCGGATGATTCGGGAAGGCTATGAACCCCTGCGCTGGTCGGAGTGCTGGGCCTGGTATGACTCACCTGAGCGTGCCGTGGCGATGTGGATGGATGAGGTGCCGCCTAATGACGCACACCGTCGCACCATCTTAAGCGACTATCTGACTGAGGTTGGGGTAAGCGTGGTGCCGGGCAACGGCCGCGGATACTACTTCATCGCTGACTTCGGGACGCCGCGACAATAGACTGGACGGCGCTCGGGCGCCACATCGGCTGCAGAAGAACGGGAGCCTGACTGGGCTCCCGTCGCAGTATCTGGGCGAGCGCTGTCCCTCATTTCACAGCCGAGCGCCTCTCTGACCCCACGCCCGCTCTTGATGGGCCTCAAGCGTAGGTATTAGTCACTGGATTCGCCATATTTGCGCCTCAAGAAATCATCGGCGGGCTGCTTGAGCATCAGGTGGAGCAGCAGGTCACGATGCGTCTTCACGAAGGGATAGTCATGGTTATCTTCGAGAATGGGGTGCAGGTATGAGGCTGGGCGATAGGTGAGGGGCTTCTCACCGGGCTCTAGGGCCATACGCAGCACCTCAGGGTTGGGCGGCGCGGGCGTCTTGCCGAACTCCCCGCGCAGCAGCATCTTGAACTCGTTAGAGACCATCTTGTATCGTCCCATAATCACATTGAAGGCGGCCTGGGAGCCCACGATCTGGCTCGTTGGCGTGACCAGCGGGACGTATCCCACGTCGGCTCGCACCCGAGGGACCTCGTCGAGAATGTCATCAAGCCGCTCGAGTTGCCCCATCTGTTTTAGCTGGCTGTGAAGGTTCGAGAGCATGCCGCCCGGTATCTGTGCCTCGAAGATCTCGGCGTTGTGTTGCGGATACCCCAGCGCTGTTAGGAGATCGCGCATGAGATCCCGGGCTCCGTCTAGCTCTTCCGAGGGCGCGCCAGGCTCCGTGTTGTGGGCAGCGACGTCGATCAGCTCCAGAATGGCGTCCACACGACGGCGCTCGATGTCGCCGTAGTCCACAGGCCGATGCGTGTGATTGTCGGGCGAGATATGCTCCTGCAGTGCATCGTAGATCTCGAAGAGTCTGGCTTGGGCGCGCAGAATCGCTCTCTTATCCAACGAATGCTCGACGCCCAATGCCTCCGCGAAGACGATCAGCACCTCAACAGGGGGGTGGGACGACCCACCGGCGAAGGGTGTGATCGCGGTGTCCACGCCATCGATCCCGGCGTGCATCGCCAGCACGGCGTTGAGCGTCGCAACGCCGGTGGTCGTGTGACTATGAAAGACGATCGGCACGCGCAGGCTGCGCTTGAGCTTGTGGAATAGCTCGATGGCGTCGGCAGGGCGGAGGAGACCGGCCATGTCCTTGATGGCGATCTGGTCGGCGCCTTCGTCCTGCAGCTTGAGCGCCAGCTCGACGTAGTAGTCTGTCGTGTGGATCGGGCTGACCGTGTAGCTCAAAGCTGCCTCCAGGCGACCGCCGTAGGCCTTTGTCGCCAGCAGAGGAATCTGGAGATTGCGCCAGTCGTTGAGGGCGTCAAAGATACGCATCAGGTCGACCCCGGACCTGATCGCTTCTTTGACGAAGGCGATGACGAGGTCGTCAGGATACGGCTGGTAGGCGAACAGGTTCTGTCCCCGAAGCAACACGCGGAACGCCGGGACGCTCCTAGGTGACGTTTCGAGCATCCGGTGAAATGCATCCAGCCGCGCCCATGGATCCTCGTTGAGGTACCGGACACAGCTATCGAGCGTGGCGCCTCCCCATAGCTCCATCGCCGCATACCCGGCATCTTTGGTGATCTCCAGTACGCTCAGCGCTTGCTCTGTTGTCATCCGCGTGGCGGCAAGGCTCTGCTGTCCATCCCTAAGTGTCAGATCATTGAAGTCGATGTGTTTCACGAGGCCCTTTCGTCCTAGGTGTGTTCATAAGTGCTGCACCATGCGCTCTCGGGAACCAAGGCTGGGATCAACCCCGTCCGCCGGAATCGGTTTGTTATCGACATGCTACCATGCGACCCGCAGGCGGTATAGGTCCGTACACACTAAAGTTCTAGGACGTTCCTCACGCCAGGCCCTCTTGCACCATCTCTGCCACCACCGCGCCGGAGAGGGTGACCATCGGCACACCGCCCCCTGGGTGCGTCGTCCCCCCGACGAAGTAGAGCCCGTCGATGACCCGCGACCTCGGATGGGGTCGCCGCAGGGCGTTGAGGGCCTGATTCGACGAGATCCCGTAGAGACTCCCTCGCCAGGCGCCGGTGCGTTGCGCCAGGTCCTGTGGGGTGATGGTGTGTGCTTCGACGATGCGGTCGCGGACGTCGAAGCCCGTCTCGGCAAGCCGTTCTAAGATGCTCTCTCGTAATGGCCCCTCTGCATCGGCCCAGTCGACGCCGGGTGTGAGGGGAGGGACGTTGACCAGGACGAACCAGTTCTCACACCCGGTTGGGGCGTGTTCTGGATCCTGCTTAGACGTGATCGTGGCATAGATCGTGGGCGCTGCTGGCGGGACGCCGCGCCGGAAGATGTCCACGAATACGCGACGGTAGTCGTGAGGGAAGAGCACGTTGTGCTGGATGAGCTCCTCGGTATGACCCTCGATCCCGAGCAGAAGAACGAAGCCCGAGAGCGATGGCTGTCGCGCGGCCAGCCGCCGATAGCGGCGCTGGGCGATGGC
>JBNGCP010000067.1:0-1156 GCA_049974845.1 Anaerolineae bacterium
CGGCTACGCCCGGACGATCTCCTTGATCCGGTCGATGATAATCTGCTCCTGACCCGGGGTGAGGGTCTGCGGGTTGACAAAGACACCGCGCTCCCCCGCTTCGGCCAGGGCGATACTGGGCTGGCCGGCGAGCAGCTGCGCCAGCACCTCGTCGCGCGTGATATCCAGGCCTTCTTCGTCGAAGATGATCTCAGCCCGCGGCATAGGCTGCCCCGCCTCGCTGGGGAAGCTGCGGCGGACCGAGATGTGCGGGTGATCCGCAAAGGCAGCGATCACCGCCTGCACCTGGTCCTCGTACGTCTGCATCAGGGCTTCGTGATCCAGATCGAGGTAGCGCCGCACCGCCGTCATAAGCCCTACCAGTTCCTCCTTGCCCACCTTCATCGGCCGGCCAATGAAGGGTCGGGGAGAGGCATTAAAGGCGCATGCCTCGATGAGGTCCTTACGGCCCAGGATCAAGCCGCTGCTCTGCGGGCCACGCAATCCCTTGCCGCCGCTGAAGAGGACCAGGTCGGCGCCCATCTCGGTGAAGCGCCACAGACTCTCGACCGGCGGGATCTGCGCCGCGGCATCGACGACCACCGGGATATGCGCTCGATGGGCAATCTCAATCCCCTGCTCGAGGGGGACCTGCCCGGGCATGAAGTTAGGATTGTGGAAGTAGAAGATGGCTGCCGTCCTCTCGTTGATCGCCCGCTCCATCTCGTCGGGCGTGGCCCCCTCATCGGTCCCAATCTCGATAAGGCGACCACCAACCTGATGGATGGCGAACGCGTACGTTACGCGCCCACGTTTGTGAATGATGATCTCGTTCTTCATCCCGTCCGTGTAAGGCAGGCGCTCGCGTTTCTCCTCGTCGAGGCCGGTGATGCAGGCTGCCGTGCTGAGCGCCAGACCGGCTGCGGCGCCACACGACACGTAGGCGGCCTCGTTCCGCGTCCACGCCGCCAACCGCTCCCCAACCTTCTGCTGCAGCTCGTCGATGTCGACGAAGTGCTGCGCAGCCTCGGCCATCGCCGCCAGGACCTCCGGCAGCATCAGCGAGCCTCCCAAGCGGGTCAGCGTCGCCGCGCCGTTGATCACCTTCGTCACGCCAAGCTCATCGTAGATATCCATAATCACCGCTTTCTTGGGGCCTGGGGGCCCATTGGCCCGT
>JBNGCP010000067.1:1256-4647 GCA_049974845.1 Anaerolineae bacterium
ATCGTAGATATCCATAATCACCGCTTTCTTGGGGCCTGGGGGCCCATTGGCCCGTAGACCTTTGAGCTTTTGAAAAGCTCAAAGGTCCAATCGTCAGGCCTGGAGATCGGGAGTCCGCCAGTAGGCAGGCGGCGCCTGTTGCCACTCGGGCATGCTCAGGCCCGTTGGGTCGTAGACAATCTCACCAGCCCTCACAGTCATCACACATTCCAGCTTCTCCGTACCCAGCATCTTGGCGCGACCACAATCGGTATACCCGAAGGTGCCCTGCAGGCGCTTGAACACAGCGATGTCAGCCTCGGAGCCGACGCTCAGCGTCCCCAGCTCAGGGCGACCGATCTCGTGGGCCGGCGCCGTGGTTGAGCGCATGATGACCTCTTGCAGCGGCATGCCCATACTGAGATACTTCGACATCGTGGTGACCATACTCACGACCGGCCCGTTGATGTTGCCCATGTGCAAATCGGTGCTGATCGAGTCCGGCGGGAAGCCATCCTCCAAAGCAGGAACCGCGTTACGGAACCAGAAACTTCCGGCACCGTGGCCAAGATCGAAGATCACGCCCCTGTCGCGTGCCTGGAAGAGATGATCGTAGACCTTCCCATTCTCGTCGATCACAGGGAACTGCTGAGCGAAAACGTGGGTATGGATATCGCCGGGCCGCAGCTTGTGCAGGATCAGCTCGGGATAAGGCCGCTCCGGCGGGCGTGGCCAGAAGTCGACCATCACAGGCTTGCCACACAGCTCAGCCGCCTCGACGGCCCGTTCCACCGAGGTCCAGGGCAGGTGTTCGGCATCCCATGGATGCCGCGTCCAATAGTGAGCGGTCTTGATCCCCACGATGATGTCCGGGTACGCCTCAGCAAGGGCGGCAGCGACCCGAGGCTGCAGCACCGCGGGATCCTGCTCAGAGGCGGCATCCACCATACCGCCGGCAGAGATATTCAGGAAGGCGAGAATCCGTACCTGGGCGCGATCGATGTAGTGGACCTTGAAATCTAGGAAATCCTTCCAGCCAGTGGTCCCCGCGTCGACCGTCGTCGTCACGCCGGAGGCGAGCAGGTGCGCGTCGGCGTTCACGCCACCGACGTAGGCCGCCTCAGTCTGGACAAAGGGGTAAACGTGCGTGTGGATATCGAGGATCCCGGGCGTGACGATGTGGTCGCTGATATCCACGATCGTAGCCGTTTCAGTCGCAGGGATATCTGAGGCCACCTGGGTGATCGTCCCGGCGCTGATCCCGATATCGAGAACGTCGTCGATATCGTTTGCCGGATCGATCACATGCCCGCCCTTGAGCAGCAGGTCAAACGACGCCGGTTGGTCTTCTGAGTGAGTAATCACGAAAACACCTCTCTTGTTCAGTGCTTAGAGAATCCGGGAGAGCGCTCTCCGTGGGCTTCCGCCCTAGCGCTCCCCCCAAGGGAAAAGAGCCATGCATTCGAAGGTTCATTCCTCCTGGAGCGCCTTCTGATAGAGCGCCGTCCCGTAGAACTCATAGGAGGCGGCTTTGTCCGGCACATCGACCAGATGCACGGTGAACCGGGCAGGCACACCGTTGTCGGGCAGATACTCCGCGAAGAAGTCGCGGTAGGCTTCGGCATAGGCTTGCCGCAACCGATCCTGCTCCGCGGCGTACCCTATGGGATCCACCAACGGGTTCGGCGATTTGGGTTGGCAGCCAAAGGCGTGGATCTCGATAAAATCCACATCCTTCAGGGAGTCGCAGATCCCGGCCTCCTGCAGCCAAAGCTCCCAGCTCTTGAAGACGAGCGGGATCTCCTCCTTAGGCTCCATGGTCACGAGCTCGTCGAGCCCCAGCACACCCTTAGCCGAGTAGCCACCAGTCAGCCCGGCGAAGGAGATTTTGAGATCCCCATCGGCCAGCTCCTCCGTGACCAGCGCTGACAGCACCGGCTTCTCACCGTGATAGTAATAGGTCAGCTTTCCGCGCTTCTTGACATTGAACACCATGGTGATGCCTCCTTCACTTGTCATCTAACGTTTCTACATCCTTAGGACCGATACGCCCAAGCTCATCGGCGACGTCGTCAAGCCCTAACGCCTCCAGTTTGGACCGCGTAGGCCAGCCGTTTTCGAGATCCCAGCCGCTCAGCTCATAGTAGGTGTCCAGCAATCTCAGGAACCGCTGCCGATCGAGCATCACGCCATCATCCATGCCAGGATACATAAAGCCGTCGAGCGTGGACTCGTCGACGGCGCGATTGCGCCCGAAGTTGCGTATATCGATAGCACGAAGCTGCGTCCAGATGCGCTCGCCGGCGCGGTCGAGCTCCGCCTCGCTGATCTCATAGCCCGTACACGTAGAGAAAAGCTTGGACATCAGCGCCGTGTCGGCGACGCCATCCTCACTCAACATACTGAAGACACGGGTATGCTCGTAGTCACAGAGGATCAACGAGTCCACGACCATGCCTCGGTGACTGTGCCAGATCGCCGGGATTGCCTTAGCCTCGGGGGGATCATAGCTGAAGGCCGGATCGCAGACATCCGGGTTGCCATAGACCTTGGCACAGACCGAACGCACCTTCTCCAAGGGGAAGGGGCCGCGCTTTGGCCCACTCTCGGACAGATACTGCTGCACGTGCTCGGTCCACTGGTGCGTGGTATCGCTGGCCGGGTCGCGGGTGTCCACGCACCACTGGAGGATGGGCGGTAACCACCAGGGCCAGTAGATCGTGCCGCCAGGCCCCCAATGCCCCCCCCAATGCTCGGTCTGTCCGCCGTGGCGGGGATAGATGCGATCCAGCAACGGAATGCCTGCTCCGTCGAAGAGTCTTTCGGCGGCGTAGCAGGTCCCCTCAGCGAGGGCATCACCGATCTCACCCTCCCGGAACGCAATCTTGTGCACCAACGTATGGATAAACTCAGAGTCGTAGGGCGCAGCGTCGCGCATATACTCGATCGGCTTGTCAGGTACAGGGATGTCGATGCCGTCGATCTCATCGATCAGGCCACGTTGCTTGCACATCTGCAACCAGGGGATCACACCAAAGGAGATCTCCCAGCCGTTCAGTCCGTAGTCGCTGGTCAGCGCGCGAGCGACCGCGTCGACCTTGGGTGATGCGCCTACATAACCCCAGCAGTGGCGCGCCACGCTGGACACGGCCGCTCCGTCGGTCGATTGGACATTCTCGTAGACCGGGTAGGAGCATGGGGTTGCGCAAAAGCCACACTTGCGCCAGCGGAAGGTGACCCCGGCCCGGGCCGCCTTTCCGGTCACCCGTTCATAGTAGCGACGCGCGCCGTCAGGTGCGCTTGGCCTGGCTCCCTCACGGCTTGCGTGCGTACACAGATCGAGGAACGCCTCCGGTTTGGCGATCCTAACGCCCTGCATGCCGCGGACCGCGATGGCCTTCAGGTTCTTAGC
>JBNGCP010000067.1:4747-12888 GCA_049974845.1 Anaerolineae bacterium
TGGCGATCCTAACGCCCTGCATGCCGCGGACCGCGATGGCCTTCAGGTTCTTAGCGCCCATCACACCACCAAAGCCACCCTGTCCAGCGGCGTTACCCGTCTCGGTTTGCATCACGGCAATCCGGGAGCGACGCTCGCCGGCCTGACCACACGAGATCACCCGCGTCCTGGAACCGTGGAGCATGCGCAACGCCTGCGTGGTGGCGTAATTACCCTTCCCCCAGAGGTGCGACGCGTCACGGATCTCCACGCGTCCATTGTCGATCCAGATGTAGACCGGCGCATCCGCCCGGCCCTGAACGATGATGCCATCATACCCCGCGTACTTGAGCTCCGCGCCCCAGTGACCGCCCATCCCCGATCGCGAGAAGACCGGTGGGTGCTGCTGTGGCGCAATGCCCAGGACCTCGACGCGCCCAGCTCCTGAGGCGAGGGTGCCGGTCAGTGGCCCAACCATGATGAAGAGCATGTTCTCAGGATCAAACGGGCCGACGCCGAGCGGCAGCTCCTCCCACGCAATGCGGGCGGCGACGCCCAGCCCTCCGACGAAGTCAGGGACGTAACGCAGCGTGTCAACGGTGCCGACCTCGCCGCTGGTAAGATCGATCCGGAGGATGTGGCCAGTCCAACCGTAGGGCCCTTCGTGCGTGCTGCTTGGGATAAACGGCTTTGCACGCATCTCAGGTCCGCCTCTCTGCGGCGGGGACGAGCGTCAGCGCGCCACCCGGGCAAACCTCCACGCAGATCGGTCCCTCCGGACGATCGTAGCAGAGATCACACTTGAAGTAGACTCGCCGGTGACCCACGCTCCGGACGCCGATCACTACGCGTTCAGGCATCAACGGACAAGCGCGAACGCACTCGCCGCAGCCGCGGCATTTGTCGGGGTCGATGACACGAGCCCCGGTCGTCTCATCGATGGTGATAGCGGGATCATCCCAGAGCGAGGCGCAGGCATAGTAGCAAGCGGGCCACTCGCACTGCTTGCAGACCGTGATGGTGGGAGGGCCGGGGATGAAGTCATCGAAGTCGATGCGGATCCGCGACAGAGCGGGGTTGCACTCATTCTCGTGGTAGAGCGAGCAGGCGACCTCGCACTCGCGGCAGGCCAGACAGCGATCACCATCGACCACGATGACGCCGGAACGGGGCAGCTTGGGTATCGGTGTGGTTGAGGTCGTAGTCATCCGGAGTTCAGACCCCTACCACCCTGCCTCATCGGGGAAGACATTCGCATACTTGATGCTGGACCGGGGCTCGGCCATCATATCGGCGACGGTATCGCGCCAGGCCTGGTAGTGAGCGGTCTCCTTGTGCTTGGCGGGGTCCTCGGGTGTGCGATAGACCTCGACCAGCACGAAGCGCGTGGGGTCGTCGCGCTGCTGGACGACGTCGAAGCGAGCGATGCCCGGCTCCTGCACGCTGTTTCTCGCGTTTTCCACCGTCGCGGCCTTGAAGGCCTCTACGTCCTCGGGCTTGACATGCACAAATACGTGAACGATGAACATCTTCAACTCCTTTCCACTACGAAATCACTCACCGTACCAACGGCTGATCGAATACTCCGGTTCGAAGCCTAGCATCTCACGGGCCTTGTCGATGCTGACCAGGGTCTCGGTACCCTCCAGCGGACGGCGGAGCGGAACGTCAGGATAAAAAAGCTCGACGAGCTTCTGCGTGGGGATCCCGGCGGAGTTATGGCTATCGTTCACCCAGAGCGGGTGGCTGCCCTCGTACTCCGCGAGAAGCCCCAGCTCGACGGCCTGTGCCGAGTCGCGTGCGTCGATGCTGGCCCAAAAGTTGCTGTACCCAAACATGATACCTGCGAAGGGAAGATTGCGCAGCTCGCGCCAGTTGCCACGCTTTTCGAAGGCCCGGCGCGCCCGCAACACATCGTGCTGCTCGACGATCCCTTGTGCGATGGCGCGCTGCTCCTCCTCGGGCTTTGAGAGCAGCTCCTGGTAGCTTTCCATCGTCCGCGTGCGCCAGCGCTTAACGCGATCGGCGTTCTCTTCGGTGACCTCGTAGACACCGGGGAGGCGCAGAAAGACACTGGAGATCTCCTCGCGGCGCCAGAAGTAATACCCAATCTCCTCCATGATCTGCTTGGAGAAGGAATAAGGATCGGTGGTGTAGCTCGGATGCGCCTCATCCATCGGGAAGTACTGGAGCTTGAAGCGCTTGATGCCAAAGTTGTAGCCCAGGGCATTGATCGAGCTGGCGCTGACGATGCGCCGGATGCCGGCGTTCGCCGCAGCTCGATAGACGTTGAACGTCCCCGCGTCGTTGGCAAGGAAGATCTCCTCGCCAGTGCCCTGCGCCGGGTTGGGGATAGCAGCCAAGTGAACGATGCCCTCGACGCCTTTGACGACCTCCGTCACGCAGTCAAAGTCCACAATATCGCACTGCCGGTAGCTGCCGCCCGCGATCTCCACGCCGGGCGTGCGCCCGATGACGATGACGTCATGACCGTGCGCCACAAGCCGCTTGACGACCTCCCGCCCCACTGCCCCAGTACCACCTGTCACCAACACCCGCATTAGATATCTCCTTCGTTCGCTAGATGTACACTTGCGTCAATCTAGCAGTCACTGTTTGCAACGATCATGCAACCAAAAGACCAGTGCCCCGTTAACTTGGTTCGTAGGCCGCGGGCGAGCGGGAGCTAATCTACGAAACGAGCTCGCGGCTCAGTAACCGTTCGAACTTCACCGCTCGCCTGCCGTCTCTACACCTATGACGCAACCTATCACGTCACCACATAACATACAAGTAACCGCCCCCACACGGTGGGCGTCATCGGTTCTGCCACCGCTGAGGCACCAGAACGACGGAAATCGTTATTGCGAACCTCAAACATCAGCTTGATTGAGCACTAGAAGTAATCGGGCGGCCAGACAAACGGTGCCCCCTTGGGAAAGAGCACGTTGAGGAGCGGGAGCGCATGCTCGCTCGCACTCACATCGGTCGCAGTCAGGACGTCGCTGACACTGCGATAGCCCATGAGCATCTGCATCAGCTTGTCCTGGGAGAGCGATAGGTGCACGGGCTCTGCCTCACCCGGAACGACCCGCACCTTTCCGCTGGAGAACATCAGCGCTGTGCTCGCCAGATCGGTCTCGATCGTGAGAACCCCCTGCATCCCTGCCACCTGCGGATTGGTGAGACGACGCTCAAAGAGGGGGACCAGCTTCTCGAAAAGCGGTTGCTGGTTCAGAATCCGCATCATGCCATCGGAGTGGCGGGGATACTCGATGGACCAACGCGTCCCGAACCGCTGCGCGTACTCGGCAAACTCATGATCCAGCGGGACGTAGAAGGTGATGGTCTCACAGCGCTTCTCGACAGCCTGCTGCGCGAAGGTATAGAGGAGGGTACCATAGAGCTCGGCGCTTTGGGCACCGAACTCCGCCACCTTCACGGCCGTCTTGTTCCGATCCCAGACAGCATAGCCCAGCAAATCGCCCCTCGCGCTCTCCCAGAGCGCCGTTTCGGCCCGCTTACCCCAATCACTTCCCTTCTCAAAAGCCTCGAACTCCTCCGGATCGCGGATGATCGTACCGGTCCGGCTTGCGTTCTGCCGGTTGTAGAGCGCTAGGACTGCAGGCATATCGTCCGCTTCGATGGGCCGCGATGTATAGCTACGCGCATCGGCCCTAGCGGCCTCTGCATCGCGTGTCTTGATCGTGAACTGATACTTCGGCAGACAGGTGGCATAGCCGAACTTGGTGTAGAAGTCAGGGATCCCAAAGAGCATTGAGACATCGTAGCCCTCATCGGTCATATAGGCCACGGTGTCCTCGTAGAGGTGGCGCATATAGCCTTTCATGCGATGCTCGCGCTCGGTGTAGACATCGCCGATGCCCGCCATGCGCACCTCGGCGTGACCCATGCGCATCGGATAATCGATCACCCAGAGGTGGGCGACCTGAGTCTCCTCATCGATCCAGAGCTCACGCCGGTGCCGGCGGCCCTTGTCGATGGTCTTAATCTGCATAGATATCACTCCTGTGTCATCAGTGCCCGCCGAGCCTCATCTTCAGGCTCGAAGGGCTAAAGGCGTTTGAGCAGCGGCCTATCTCGCCTTGATCCGCGATCGGAACTCGGGGACGCCACGGACGCCCACATCCACCCGGAAGAGCGATCCTGCAAAGGGGGCCTCTTGCTCACGATTCCCGGTGCTGGCCGTCGTCACGTACATATCGGTATACGCCTCACCGCCGAAGGTCGGGCACGATACTTTGGGCACGGGGAACTTGATGCGCTGCAGCTCCTCGCCCTGGGGATTGTACTGGACGACGCAATACCCATCCCAGCGGGCCGACCAAACGTTGCCCTCGGCGTCGACGGTCAATCCGTCCGGATGGCCCTCGCCCTCGGCGTTCGGCACGTCGACAAAGACCCGCTTGTTGATCAGCGCTCCGGTCGCCTCGTCGTAGTCGAAGAGATAGATCTTCTGCTTCCGGGTATCCGTGTAGTAGAGGCCACGACGGTCCGGCGTGAAGCCCAAACCATTCGAAAGTCCTACGTCATCCAGCACCATCGTCAACGTACCATCAGGATCCAGCCGGTAGAGGTGGGCGGGACGATCCTGGGTTGGCATCGTACCGCAGAAGACGCGACCGGCAGGATCGGCGATCACATCGTTGAAGCGGGTGTTCCGTTCGGCAGGAATCTCCTCGATAACCAGCTCAAGGTCGCGGTAGACTCTCATCCCCTTGCGCCAGATCGCGATCATACCCTTGGCCATAAAGAGCAAGAGCGAGCCGTCCTCCTGGATTGTGAAGCCACCGATAGGCGGTCCATCAAAGACGAGCTCGTGTTGATCCAGCGCCGGATCGTAGCTATAGAGGCGCCCATTGGGAATATCCACCCAGTAGACGACCTTTTCCTCAGGATGCCATAGGGGGTTTTCGCCCGTGTGGCAATCAACGTCTGCGACAAGCACCGCTTTCATCGGATGATCTCCTTTCGTTTATATTCACCAAAGCCTCACAGGCCGAGTCGCTCCCCCCTTTATCCCGGAGGCATTAACCAGAACGGGCGGTTGTGTGAGACAACGCGTGACCCTGGGCTCATACATGATCCAGGGGCAGAACGTGACACGGCACCGGCAAGAGCATTTGCAGGCCCTCGGGCAGCACGGACTCATCCCGAATGGGCAAGCCGCCCAGGACCAAACGGGCAGCCTCGACGGCGGAAAGCTCCACATACGCCTCCGCGTGGTGACCCGGCTCAATTGTGACCTTCCCGTCCGTGACGGCCAAGGTGGTGACAGGTGTCTGATCGTGCTCCACAATGCCGATGGCAACCGCGAAATCGCGCAGAGCGACAGCCCTCTCGTCCAGATACCCCTGCGCGCTGATCAAGAGCTGCGTCAGGTCATTGATCCGGTACATGCCACTGTAGCCCGACCCCCAGTAGGACGCATACTGCGCCAGGCGTCCAATCCGCGCCCGGTCCCACATCGACAACGTCCATGTGGCCTCGTCGGCAAAGGTCCAGTTCAATATGGCCCGGATCATGCCGGCCTCGTTACCCGAGGCCGACACAAGCTCCAGGATGCGAATGTGGCTGCGGCCCTGTCCATCGAGGATCGCATAGCCATCCTCGGCAACCCAAAAACGCAAATCGATCTTCTGGATCTGATCTTCGAGATGGGGGCGGATCGTGTGACAGGCAGGCAGCGACTGCAACCGGCGCATCGTGTCGAGCGCCTCCTCCGGCAGGACTTCCTCGACCGCGACGGACTCGACGTCGTGCCACCCTAACGATCTGGGCGTGAAAGTCAGCCTATGGGTGGGCGAGGCGATCTCCCAGCCGAAGGTGTTGTAACGCTGGCGGTCTCCACCGAGCCACGAGACGGGATAGCCGATGCGCCGCATCTCCTCGACGATGTGCTCAAGCAGTTGGGTCATGTAGCCCCTACCGCGGGCGCTGGGGGCCGTCGACACCGCACCGATGCCCCCTACGGAGAGCCGCACGCCAACCGTCACCGTCTCAATAGGATAAAGCCCAACGTGCGAGACGATCTCGCCGTCCTCCTCGATGACGTAGGCCCACTCGAGCGCCTCGCGCGTCGGTTGATAGAGGTGGGGATAGACCCTCTCGAAAAAGGTCTTGGAGTGGCCAAAGGCCCGCTCCACATAGCGCATGAAGTCCTCAAACTCCCCGACACGAACGTGGCGAATCTCAGCCGTCATTGCCATCTCCTTTCTTCCCCATCATATCACTGCCCGTCCATCACGTTTGAGCTCGACCCGCAGGGTCGCAAAGGGAGGCGCACGCGACCCCCCTCGACGGTCAGCACCTCTGGCTCGCGCTCCAGGAGATTCACCTTCGCTTCAGGAGCGTCGGACGGGCCGGTTGCGTCATAGGGCTACCTCATTCCGCCGATGCCGACTCACCAGCCAGCGTTCTACGGGTCCACCAGAGCACAGCAGCACTGCCTACCGTGATCACGGCTACGAACCCCTCGGCGGCAGCGATTCCCCACCGCTGTCCCGCATAGACGG
This sequence comes from Anaerolineae bacterium, assembly GCA_049974845.1. Taxonomy (GTDB): domain Bacteria; phylum Chloroflexota; class Anaerolineae; order B4-G1; family SLSP01; genus PWVB01. The sequence goes on from JBNGCP010000067.1 coordinate 11,263, forward strand.
CGGCGAAATCCATGATGGCGTGCCAGACGATTGCTGCGAGCAGGGGCCAGATATGGCGCTTGTGGAAGCATAGGAGAACGAGGGTCGCCATACTGACGTGCAAGACCAAGGCCATCACCCGCTCCATCACAGCGAGGAGCGGCAGGTACCACGGCGTCGCCCAAAACTCCTCGACCTGGGGCAATGCGCCCTCCGGTAACCCCAGCGCCGCGGGATCCTCGGCGCCGGTGATCACGAGGACGCTGATCAGCGTGACCACCACGAGAGCACCCGTGAGAATCGCTTCAATGCCGCCGTGGCCCAAACCGAAGACCACCCCTTCGCGCCAGGTCCGGGCTTCGGTCAACCAGAAGCGATAGACCAGATAGCGGGCGACCTCCTCAAAGATCCCGGCAGATAGCCCAAGCACGATCGCCTGAATGACGAGGGGCTGCGCCTCCAACTGAAGGGCCGACGCCAAAAATGAGTTTGCCGGCAAGTGCAGGACCTGCGAGCCCACGAAGGTCGCAGCCCCAATGAGGGCCAGCCGCAGCGGCAGAGACCAGCGCTTTCCCAGCCAGAGCACGGCGACAATGGGAATCGCGATCATCAGAAGGACTTCAAGGATAAACAGGATCAAGAGCGGCATAGACACTGTCAGCGCCATTTTAGGCTCCGTTCTGAGAGCGAGATACGAACGCTCCCTCAAGATCTTTTCGTCGATCTTCTCACGAATCGGCGCGGTATGATCGGTGCGTGTGACCTCAACCCTGACCTGCTGCGCACTGACGACCTCGGCCAGATGACGCGGACGAGGCAGGACCACATCCCCGGCATAAGGCATGGGTGATTATCGTCGGCTCTCTCTATGACCGGGTCAAGGAGGGTGCCAAGAGCCTATCCCGAGACCACAGTCTCAATCTGCTGCTCCAACCGCGCGGCCTCCTCCTCCGATAGCGCGCCGATGCGGAAGTCGGCGCGGAAGCGCTTTCCGGGCGGCAAATAGACGACGTTGCCCTTGGCCTTCTCGGCGTGATAACCCTCCGGCTCGCAGGTCCCGGCCTCGACCAACGCGATCGCGTCCTGATCCGCTGTCCGGGAGATCCAGCGCGTCCCGAAGGGAAGCTGGTCCGGCCGGTGGCCGATGTAGTCAGCGTAGCCCTCCGGGTGCACCTGCATCGAGTGCGCCCACCCGTTCTGATCCGCGAGATAGTCGATAAAGAAGACCGCCTCGGGGTCAAAGGCCATCCCCGGCTCAAGGACGTGGTGCTTTTCCGGATGCTCGCCCAGCGCCTCGATGAACTCGACGTAGCCGGGGCCGGGTGTGATGTGGGAGGGGATGCTCGATCGCACGCGGACGTGCTCCGGGGTTGGTTCGGCGGAATAGACGAGCCGACCGTTGTCCACCGGACAGAAGTTCACGTGAGCGAGATAGAGCAGCTCCTGCTCAGACTGCTTGAGGTTCGTGATGGTCATCGCAACCTTGAAGATCGTGGACCCGGCGTAGAGCTTGACCAGCGGCTCGGCCAGGTAGTTGTGTGCGAAGGCGACGGTATGGCGGTAGCGACCGCCCAGGCCGATGTAAGCGCCGTCCTCGTCCTCACCGGCAACCACGTAGGCCGCACCGTAAGGGGCATTCGGCAGCTC
>JBNGCP010000067.1:12988-19119 GCA_049974845.1 Anaerolineae bacterium
GGTCCCACTCATCGGTCGGCTCGAAGTAGCCGGGGAAATCCGGGTCGATGTGTTCGCGCACCCTCTCTTCATCGAGATCGTCGAACCCGAGGCCCGGTTTCTCCGGCACCTCGATGTAGCCATCCTGGATCAGCGGCTTCGGCAAGCCAGTGATAAGCTCGCTCCACTTGGGGTAGTCCACCGAGTGGTTCTCCAAGACCAGGAAGTTCTCCGTTGCCGCGGCACAATGAACGCTAGCCAGGGCTGCGATGGGGGAGCCGGCCATGTGCATCGCCATCGCCACCCCGTGCTCCTGGGCAGCATTGCCGATCCGCTTGGTCTCCAGGATGCCGCCGGAGCTCGCGAGATCGGGATGGATGATCGAGACGGCCCGAGCCTCGAGCAGCGGCATAAAGTTCTCTTTGAGGTAGATATCCTCGCCGGTGCAGATGGGGGTGTTGACCGCGTTCGAAAGGGTCACATACTGATCCACGAACTGCCACGGGAGCATGTCCTCATACCAAGCCAACGTGAACTGATCCAGCGCCTGCCCGAGTCGGATGCACGACTCCAGCCCGATGTGGCCAAAGTGATCGATGGCAAGCGGAACCTCGTAACCAATGACGCTGCGGACATCATCCACGTACTTGCAGAGATGGTCAATGCCCTTCTCGGTGATCTGGATGCCGGTGAAGGGATGCATGATGTTGTAACTGCGCAGGGTATCTGGGAAACCGATGATGGTGTCGGGAATGCCGCGGAGTGTGCCGATGCCGAGGTCCATCTTAAGGAACTTGAACCCCTGATCCATCCGCTCCTTGAGGCGTTTGCCCATCGTCTTTCCGTCGGACTCGGCGTGGGTATCGCTATAGGTCAGTATCTTGTCGCGGAACTTCCCTCCCGCCAGCATGTAAGCCGGCACACCATACGCGCGCCCGGCGAGATCCATCAAGGCCATCTCGATGGCACAGACCCCTCCGGCCTGCCGCGCGTGATGGCCAAACTGCTTGATCTTGCGGAATACCTTATCGACGTTGCAGGGATTCTCGCCCAGGATACGGCTCTTGAGCATCAGCGCGTAGGTCGCACTGGCGCCGTCGCGAACCTCGCCATAGCCGGAGAGCCCCTGGTTTGTATCGATGCGAATCAGCGGAACCCGCATTGGGATGTCCTTGAGATGAACCACCCGCAGATCGGTGATCTTGAGGTCCGAGGGACGAGAGTGTTGGTTGACGTGCTGCTCGCTAATCTGAGACATGATCGCCTGTTTTCCTCCGATGTGAATGTGAGTTAGAAGGCTGAACCGTTGGAACGTTCAGACGTTCCGACGGCCTGCCTGGGTCAGAAATGGAATGGTGGCGTTAGCGTAGGGCATGATGCCTATACGCGCTGCAGACGGCAATGGGGCGACAACGGCGTTGATGGCTTCCGCCAGGGTCGCAGGCGTGAGGAGCAGACGGCGCACGAGCTCCGGCGCCATCTCGGAGACCACCCAGATGCCCTTCAGCCGAACGGCATCGCGACCGAAGATGTAAGCCTTGTGCGGGCCTATCCGGAAACGCTCCTGAACAAACTGCGACATCGCCGCCTCGTGCGACTCGAAACCCCGGGCCATAAAGCGCTCCCAGCCGTCGCTGCCGGCTCCATCCTCACAGGCCGCGACGAGGATGATCGCGCCACCCTCTTTGGTCACGCGATTGGCACAGGAGACGGCCTTATGGGACTGGTAGAGATTGATGTCCTTGGGGTACCCGCCAGGGCAGGTGATCATCACGTCGAAAGGCTCGGCGACGGGCACCTCGTAGATGCGACGGACCAGCGGGATGGCCACATCCATCACAGCCCGAGGGTCGCCAGCGAAGGCGCCGACGATCTCCTTATCATCGTTCATCACGACGTTGAGGGCAAAGTGGATGTCTGCAGCACGCCCAATCTCCTCGATATCCTGCCGGAGCGGGTTCTGCTCATAGATCGCCAAGGCCGCATGCGGGTCTCGCAAGAGACTGTGGTTGACCTCAGCGGTCGACCGCCCGGCGACGCCGATAGCCGCGGTCTTGACGCCGCCGGAGAAGCCCGCGAAGTGATGGGGCTCGACGTTGCCAACGACCACCCGCAGGTCGGCCTCCATGAATCTGCGGTTCATCCAGATCGGCGTCCCACGCCCGGTCTCGCCCAGTGCGACCAGGTCATCGGCGTCACAATCGTGGGAGACCACAGGATAACGCGCCAGAATCGCCGGTGGCACGACGATGCCAAATGACTCGGAGGTCATCGGGATATGCGTCCCCGTCGCAATGATCAGCGTGATGGCCTCCGGCGGCAAGCCAAGTCCCTCCAGCGCCCGTAGTAAGGGCGGCAACATCACGTCATGCGGCACCGGGCGCGTCTTATCATTGATGGCCACTGCAGCCGAGCGAGCACCGGCGTAGTCGCTCAGGGCGACGCCGCCCACCGGTTGCGCGAGAGCGGCGGTCACAGCGGCGACGGGATCGGCAGCCGCCGCGGTCCCCGCCGGTAACACTTGCTCGACGTGTGCAGCGGTATCCAGGGTCAGCGACAGCGTTCCTCGTCCATACGGCAGTTGAAGTGTTGTTGACATCATGGGCCTCGGCCTAGTCTATCCAGGTTTCGCAAGGTGGCAATCGTTTCGGCCCCAAACCTGCAGATCACGGGATCTCCAGCAGGATCAGGGGCTTCTACTTCCGCATCAGCCAAGCGATGACGTTGAGGACAATGGTCAGGATGAGGCTGATCAGCAGCGAGCTCACAATCGGGACGGCACAGGTAATTCCCCTGTCCTGATCCTCGTAGTAGAGATCGCCAGGAAGCCGTCCCAGCCGGTTCAGAAAGGGGAGTTTGCCCAGGAGGAAAAGCAAGACACCCAAGGTCACGATCGTCAACCCAATGACGATCAGCCAGCGAGCCAGCGAATCCAAAGGAAGCATGCGCATACCTCGTATCCATAGATGAATAATCCTCATGATACGCGACCATCGAGCTTAGGCAACGCCTAAGAGTCGGCTATAATTGGAGGTATACCCTGACAGACACGCGGGAGACTGCATCAACGCACGGACCAGGAGGTCATGATGACCGAGTTCAAGCCCGACGACCATCCGCACCGGCGCTATAATGTTCTTAACGGTGAGTGGATCACGGTATCGCCACACCGCACAAAGCGTCCTTGGAAAGGGCAGGTAGAGAAGCCACCGCAAGATGTCCGCCCTAAATACGATCCGGGATGCTATCTCTGCCCGGGGAATGAGCGCGCCGGCGGCGCACGGAACCCCGAGTACACATCGACCTTCGTCTTCACCAATGACTTTGCCGCCTTGCTGCCGGAGACGCCGTCGGTCACGGTCAATCCACATCCCCTGCTGCGCGCCGAGACGGAGCGGGGCACCTGCCGGGTGATCTGCTTCTCCCCACGCCACGATCTGACGTTGGCGGAGATGTCCCCACCTGAGATACGCAACGTCATCGACGTGTGGGCCGAGCAGATCGAGGATCTCGGCGAGCACTACCGTTGGGTGCAGGTCTTTGAGAACAAGGGCAAGATCATGGGCTGCTCAAACCCCCACCCTCACGGTCAGGTCTGGGCCGGCGACAAGCTTCCCAATGAACCCACGAAGGAAGACATCCAGCAGCGCCGCTATTTCGAGGAGCACGGGCGTCCGATGCTGCTGGATTACGCAACGCTGGAGCTTGAGAAGGGCGTTCGCGTGCTGGTCGAGAACGAGCATTGGCTTGTCGTCGTGCCCTATTGGGCTCTGTGGCCCTTCGAGACATTGGTAGTGCCGCGGCGCCATGTGTTGCGCCTACCCGAGCTGGTGGGCGCCGAGCGCGATGCCTTGGCGACGGTCCTGCAAAGCCTGCTGATCAAGTACGACAACCTCTTCGAAACCTCGTTCCCTTACTCGATGGGGTGGCATGGCGCGCCCACCGGAGTCAGTGACGTGGCGCACTGGCAGCTCCACGCGCACTACTACCCACCCCTGTTGCGATCCGCGACGGTCAAGAAGTTCATGGTCGGCTACGAGATGCTGGCGGAGCCACAGCGCGACCTGACCGCCGAGCAAGCGGCCCAAAGGCTGCGCGACCAGCCGGACGTCCACTACAAGAAAGTGATGGAAGAAGACAGTGGCTGAGAGGGGAGAGATGATCCTCGTTGTCGAGGACGAGCTCGTCCTCCGTGAAACCCTGGCTTACAATCTTGCCAAACAAGGCTACAGGGTCGCGACGGCTGCCGATGGCTATCGCGCCGTCGAGCTCGCTGAGAAGGAGAGGCCCGACCTTGTCCTGCTAGACGTGATGCTCCCGGGCTTGGATGGCTTTGAGGTCTGCCGAGTCCTTCGCCAAGCGTATAACGCGCCGATCATCATGCTTACAGCCCGCGACGATGAGATTGACAAGATCGTCGGGCTCGAGGTTGGCGCCGATGACTACCTCACCAAACCCTTCAGCATGCGGGAGTTGCTGGCCCGCATCAAAGCTCAACTCCGACGCGTCCGCCTGTTACGAGAGGAATTCGCCGACCAGGCTGAGCAAGCAGCGGGCCAAGAGCTTCGCTTTGGCGACCTCGTGATCGATCCCGATCGCCGAGAGGTCAGTCTCGGTGGAAAGCCCCTGTCTCTCAAGCCCATGGAATATGAGCTGCTTACCTATCTGGCCCAAAACAAGGGACGGGTTCTCTCGAGAGACCAACTCCTGGAACAGGTCTGGGGATGGGACTACACCGGCGGCAGCCGCACGGTTGACGTCCACGTCCGGTGGCTCCGCAAGAAGATCGAGGAAGATCCGGCGAATCCCACGCGGATCGTCACCGTGCGGGGCATTGGATACCGCTTCGAAGGATAGCATAGCATGTTCTCCTCCATCTGGTGGCGGCTCACGGCTCCCTACATCCTCATCCTGCTGGCAGCAACGCTGGGGCTGACCCTCTATCTTTCCGCCGAGGTGCGAGACGCTCGACTGGAAGACCGGCGCGCGCAACTCCTGGACGAGGCTCGTCTGATGGCAGACAGCCTTCAGCCAACCCTGATCGCCGCGGGTGGCATAGACGCGACACAGCTCGATCGCCAGATCGACACGTGGTCGGGCCTCATCGACCAACGGGTGACGCTAATCGACCCGGACGGCACGGTGCTGGGAGATTCGGACGCCAACTATCGAGAGATGGAAAACCACCTCTACCGGCCGGAGATCCAGCAGGCACTCGCAGAGGGCATGGGAACGGCAACCCGTTACAGTCAGACGCTGCGGAAGGAGGTCATGTACGCCGCACTCGCTGTGCACGAGGGAGAGCAGATACTAGGGTTCATCAGAGTCGCCCTGCCCCTGGAGAAGATCGAGACTGAGGTGGGGCAATTGAACCGGACCTTGCTTATCACGGGTAGCTTGGCCGGACTGGTGGCCGTCTTGCTCACGACCTTCGTCGCCTCGAGGACACTTGGCCCAATCCGGCGCCTGACAGAGACCGTAGAGCGCATGGCGGCTGGCGACCTGAGCGGACGCTTGCTCGCAACCACGGACGATGAGATTGGGCAACTCACGCGCTCCTTCAACCACATGGCCGAACAGCTACAAGAGAAAGTAGCTACCCTGGCCCTGGAGCAGTCGCGATTGGCGGCCGTTCTCGAACACATGGCCGACGGCGTCATCATCACCGACGAGCGCGGGTTGGTGGTGTCCATCAACACGGCGGCGGCTCGTATCTTGAGGTATGACGAGGAACGAGCTATCGGCATGCGCTTTGCTCAGGTGGCCTACAGCCACCGGCTGATCGATCTCTGGAATCGCTGTTACGAGACCCAAGAGGAACAGAATGAGACCATTGAGACCGCGCTCTACGGCAACTTCCTCCACGCCGTCGTCACGCCGCTTCGCGGATCGGATCCACCACGATACCTGATCATGCTGCAGGACCTCACCCATATCCGGCGACTGGAGACCGTTCGGCGAGACTTCATCAGCAACATCTCTCACGAGTTGCGCACACCCCTGGCCTCCCTGTCGCTGCTTATTGAGACGCTGCGCGATGGCGCCATTGAGGATCCCACGGCGGCCCATCGCTTCCTCAGCCATATGGAGACGGAGATGGCTGCGCTCACGCAGATGGTCGAGGAGCTGCTGGAGCTCTCGCGGATCGAGTC
>JBNGCP010000067.1:19219-20956 GCA_049974845.1 Anaerolineae bacterium
TGGCTGCGCTCACGCAGATGGTCGAGGAGCTGCTGGAGCTCTCGCGGATCGAGTCAGGGCGCGTGCCGCTGGACATCGAGCCAACGCCGGTGCGCAACCTGATCACCGAACCGGTAGAACGGCTTGTTCCCCAGGCCGAACGCAAGAGAGTAACACTCAACGTAAGCATCCCAAAGGATCTTCCAAAAGTGATGGCCGATCCCAAACGGATCCATCAGGTGATGACCAACCTCGTGCACAATGCCATCAAGTTCACCCCAGCCGGCGGGGAGGTCTCTGTTGGTGCCCAGCACAGAACCGCCGTGCAAGCGGGCGCGAGCGCGGATGAGGTGTTGATCTCCATCTCCGACACAGGCGTGGGGATTCCGGACGAGGATCTGTCGCGGATCTTCGAGCGCTTCTACAAGAGCGACCGCGCGCGGTCGCAGGAGGGCACGGGTCTGGGACTGGCCATTGCCAAGCATATCGTGCAGGGACACGGCGGTCGGATCTGGGTCGAGAGTGTGGAGGGCATCGGCAGCACTTTCACGTTCTCGCTGCCGGCAGCCTCTTCCTCACCGGAGGCGTCAGGCTAGGCCACCTAGTCGCCGGAGCTCGTCAGACCGCCGCAGGGGCCTTGGCAGCGGCGTGGGTTACCAGCTCAGCGTAAAGGTCCATCAGATCATCCAGGATGGCTTCCCAGGTCTGGGTTTCAGCATAGGCCCGCGCGGCCTCCCCCATCTGGTGCAGTCTGTCGCGATCGGCCGTGGCGCGCTTAACCCATGCCAAGAAGTCAGCAGGATCCTGCGGATCGCTGAGGTATCCATCGCGGTCGTGATGCACCTGGTCGATCGGGCCCCCGGCCCCCACCGCGACCACAGGCAACCCCGAAGCCATCGCCTCCAAGATCACGATACCGAAGGTCTCCGTAGCCGAGGGAAAGACAAAGAGATCGGCAGACGCATAGGCCTGAGACAAATCCTCGCCCTGCAGATAGCCGGTGAAGACCGTGGGGGTCCCCCTGAAGCGCTCTTCCAACTCCTCGCGCACAGGGCCATCGCCCACGATCGCCAGCGATACGTCCGGGAGAGCATCGCATAGCGGGCGCAGCCACTCGATCCGCTTCTCGCGGGCCAACCGGCCTGCATAGAGCAACAACGTGCGTTCCGGTTGGCCTCCGGTCAAACGCATCCGCCATGTCGAGCTTCGGTGGCGGGGATGGAACCGCTCGGTATCCACCCCGTGGCCCCATACAGCCAGTCGTTCGAAATCGTGCGCCTCCAATCGCCTCTTTGTGTAGTTCGAAGGGCAGAGGTTCAAGTCGGCCTTATTGTGCAACCACCGGAAGTAGGCCCAAATCTGCTGTTCAAATAGGTGAAGGCCATAGTGCTGTGCGTAGGCCGCAAAATCGGTCTGATACGAAGCGATAACGGGCAGGTTGAGGTTGCGGGCGTGCCGAATACCCGCAAGGCCCGAGACAGCCGGGTTCACAAGATGGACGAGGTCTGGTTTGAACGCCGCAAGCTCATCGGAGACGTTGAAGACTGGGGGCACCAGCTTTATGTCGCGGTAGAGTGGGAAGGCCATACTGGGCAGACCGACGATACAGGTGTCCGCGTATGAGTGGGGTGCGTTTTCCGGCGCAAACATCAGGCTTGCGTGTCCGCGCTTTGCCAGGTGTTCTAGAAGATAGCACAGCGTCTGGGTGACGCCATCCCACCTCGGCAGAAACGTCTCCGTGAATATCGCTATGCGCAT
>JBNGCP010000068.1:0-20253 GCA_049974845.1 Anaerolineae bacterium
CCTGGGACAACGACTACTTGCTCAAGGTGTTGGGAGCCTAACTGCGATTGCCCTAATACGGGATACTGTGTCTTTATCTCAGGAAACTCGCCTGGGGATAGCATGAACCGCGCCAACCGGCCGATTCCAGGCGTGAAGAGCCATGCCACGAAGGCACTCAATGGTAGCCGACGGAATTTCCTGAGATAAGGATACACTGCCCGATACGGATACGGCATCGCGAGGACCTGAGAGGGGTGGGCGTACACCCAGAGGCCCTAACCGGCGAGCCCCCAGGCGATCAAGCTAAAGCCTGCCGGCGGCTCGACACTCTGGGGGGTCAGGAGCACCTCGAAGGGTTGCTGGCTTCCGTCGGCCAGGGTCAAATCCTCAGCCAGCAGAAGTTGCCGGTAGCCAACGACGGCGCCCTCAGCATTGTAGATCGTGGCTACGACGGCGATGCGCCTCACAGGAGACCCACTCTCATTGCGCAACGACCCACGAATGCGGTATTGGGGCCCGGAGACGCTACCCTCGGACTCTGCAACCGTGAGGGGCACGAAGCCTGCGGTGATGGGGCTAATGGCCTCACCGCGCAAAAGACGAACATCGACGTCCGTAACGCCCTCGGGCGGGCTCCGGAAAAGGAAAGAGAAGGGCGCGCGCGCTTGGGGAGGCAAGTAGTCAGCGGCAGCCAACGTCACTGTTCGCATCAGCGAGCTGCCGTCGGGCGCCAGCAACACGATTTCGACCTGAATGTTGGTGACAGGGCTCTCGGTCGTGTTGAGGACCTCGCCCAGACACCACAGGCCACCCACCGGTGTCTGATAGAGCGCGACACTCGTGGCCGAGAGCGGCATGGGCGTCGGGGTTGGTAGAATCACATTGCCCGCAGGGGCCTGAAGTCCATCCTCGCTGAGTGCCTCCTCTTCCTCCACCGGGATGATCAAGACCTGTCCAATACTAAGGTAGGCGCTCTCATCGAGCCCGTTCACCCGCACGAGCCCGTCGACGGTCACACCGTATTCGAGAGCAATGCCGAACAACGTATCGCCCTGTTGCACGGTGTGCATAACTGGGGTCGGTGTTGGGGAGGGCGTAAACGTCGAAGTCGGTGGAATAGGGGTGAGGTAAATATCTGGCGCGATGGTTGGGGTCATCAGGCCTGCGTGATTCGTCGGGAGCGGAGTCGGGGTAAGCGTCGGTGATGGCGTCAGAACTGCACTGCATCCGGCCATGCCGATCAAGGACAGGCCAAACCCCACACGTCCGATGATCGACCACCGGCGCAACACTGACTTACCTCGCCTTGTTTCCACAGGCAGATTATACCACGTTCAGGATCGGGATACGGTCTTGCGTCTAGGGGTGTTGCCCGCTCCCGATGCCCCCCGCCGAGTCGTGCGGTCTACGGCAGATACCCGGGGCGATGCTGCGCTTCCGCGAGGCGCTCAGCATCAATAGCCGCGGCAGCCACCCCATCCGAAGATGTCGATGCGCGTCGACGCACCCGGTGAATGATTCCCAGCAACCAGGGGAGCACGATGACGAGGAGCAGATAGGGTACGACGGGCAGCCAGGACGGACCGCCGAGCCGATCAAGGTTGAGCAGAATCACCGCCAAAGCCGTCCACACGACCAAGAAGTTGGGCGTCGCCTCGTCGGCGTGCAGAAGCCCCAACCCGGGAATGCGATGCCGCACAAGAGGCCAGAACAACTCGTTGCCCATGTACCCCAGCTGATCCTCGAGAACGTGCGCGCTCATGGCGAGCCACACAAGGGCGCCAGCCAGAGGCGCGATAGCCGCTCCGTCGAGCATCCAGAAGAGCGCCCCTACGATAACACCGGCGCCGAGGGCAAGCAGAAGGCTGTGCGTCCAGCGATGGTGCCAGTCAAGAAACTCAACGGCGAGCTTGTGCCCTTGCCGTGTGAATCGGAAGCTGGGGCCCAGGAAGACATCGACGTCGTACTGATGGCGATAAGTGTCTACCAACGGCATCCCCACTCGCCGCACCACCCATTCCGCATCCGGTGGGTCGGTAGCCGGATAGACTATGCCCCCGGTACTGACTACGGGGCCGATTCGAACAGCCACGGCGCCGGCCTCTGGATCCAAACGAATCGTATAGCGACGCCATCGATCGGCGCCCAGACGAAGGGTATGCGTGATCACCCGACGCGGCTGACCCGCCTTATGGGCGTCGCGCATCACCGCCACCAAGCTGTCCGCGATCGCGGAGGCGGCGGCGTTCGGATCTTGAGCGAGGGAGAAGGATGCAGGATCGATCTCGCTGTCGTAGTGCTGCAGATAGCGGACAAATCGGAAGTCAAGAAGATCAGGCAGCAGTGCGGCAGCGCCGCTCAGGACGGGGATGAGCGACCCGTGACGCGCCATATCGACCACGTCGGGGAAACAGGTCGCGATAGCTATACCGGTGAGGAAGTGCGTGATGCCCTTCATTATATATACGGCTGGCTCCCAGGTGTGCGTACTGGCATTGGCACCAGCACCAGACCCGACGATGACGCCCAAGACAGTCCGCCTGACGCCGCATCGAGGTCACCTATCGCCATTGTAAATCGGTCGCCAGGGAGGGCAACCCGGGTGCTTGATGAATCGGTCAATCCTGCGATACTACCCGGGTACCTATGAGAGCGCGACAGAGGCTTCTGATTCCCATCCTGCTGGTGGCCTTCGGCCTGCGGATCTGGGGGATCGCCGATCACAACATCTGGTGGGACGAAGGGATAGGCGTCTGGTTGGCGCGGATGCCGGTGCTGGAGAGCATCCGGTGGACCGCCGGAGACGTCCATCCGCCCCTCTACTATATCGCACTTCACGGCTGGCGAGGCGTGGCCGGCGAGGGGATCTACGTGCTGCGCTTTCTCTCCGCGCTCTTTAGCCTGTTGGCGGTGCCGCTAGCTTACCGGCTGGGACAGAGCTTGGGGGGCCTGACAACGGGGCTGCTAACGGTCCTCCTTCTGGCGTTGTCCCGCTTTGCGATCTGGTGGGCGCAGGAGATCCGGATGTACGCGCTGGCGGCGATGCTTGCCACGGCTTCACTCTGGGCTGCGGTGTGGCTGTGGCGGGAAAGCGAAGGGCCCTCAACCCTCAATGGGGAAACAAACCATGCCCCTGAGGCCAGCCCGCTGGCACGCGCCGGTTCAAGACACGGTCTCTGGGCAGCGTGGGGGACCTACGTTCTGGCGACAGCCGGCAGCCTTTACACCCTCTATCTGACGGTCACGGTACCGATCGTGACCAACGTGGGATTCCTGGCGCTGTGGTGGCGGGATCGGACCCGCACAGAGACGAGACGGCTCCGACTCGGCCCATGGATCTCGGCGCAGTGTGCGGTCGCCGGGCTTTTTCTGCCCTGGTTGGCCTACGCGCTGCCGCGGATGCACGGGTGGTCAAGCGACGCCCCGTTCACACCGGGGTTCTTTCTGCAGCTCTACACGACCATGCTGGCCGTGGGCTCGCCCCTCGACCTCGAGACGTATCTCCCCTTGGTGGCAACAGTCTTCGTGGGATTGGGCCTGGGCGTGGCGAGCCTCTGGCGCCGCGCGCGAACGGGCCTGCGATGCGGCGGGTTGACGATGTTGCTGGCGGGATTGCTGCTGCCGCCAGCTGTGGTCACCGCGATCTCATTGCCGGCGCTGCAGTTCCACTTTGCACGACCACTGGCACCCCGCTATCTGCTGCCACTGGCGGCCTGCTATACAGCCCTGTTGGCGTGGGGTATCTCGGCGCTGGCGCGGGCTGGGCACACCGGCGCAAGCCTGGCGGCGAGGATAGGCCAAAAGGGCGTGGCTCTAGGAACGACGGGGGTCGCGCTGGTCGCAGCGCTGACGGGCTTGGCTACCTACTATCCAGGCCGGGCGCGGCACGATGACTTCGTCACCATCGGAGAGGCCCTGCGAGCTCTGCGGCGGCCAGAGGACGCCGTGGTGCTCTACGTCGACCGCGATTGGCCGATCTTCACAGCCCACTACGCCGACGCGCGCCACGATCTGGCCTACGGCGCGGATTTCAGCGATCCTGCCATGGTGGAGACACGGTTGGGCGAACTGTGGGAGCAGTCGAGTGGCTTCTGGCTGGTGTCAACGCCGGAGTCCTTACAGGCCGACCCACAACAATCGGTGCCACAGTGGCTGGGGGCTCGGGCAGTGATCTCCGAGACCATCGTGGATGGCGATAACTCGCTGACCTTCTATGCGCGGACGCCCGAGCGCGCATCCGCGCGGGCCACCGTTGTGCCGGGGTTCGAGGTGCCGAGGCAGATCGGTGCACCCTTCGGACTTGCCGGGGCATCGATCCCGCTCGAGCGTTATCGAACGGGCGACACGCTGCATCTAGGGCTGTACTGGATACCGCCCGTGCCGTCGGGGGCGCAGGTTCGACTCCAGGGCGCCGGCGTGAATCGCCTCTACGAGGTGCCATCGGTGCCCGGGGACCTCAACCTGGTGCGCGGGCAGGTGGACATTCCCCTGACGCCGGATCTCGCCGGTGGTGACTACCGGCTCGATGTTATGGTACCGGGATTTGGAGCGGTGGTAGCCGGCGAATTCCACCTCGTACAAGCGGCGGCGGGCACCGACGTCACGCCGGCCTCCATCCCCCACCCGGCGGACTATGCCTTCGGCCCCACCCCATCGGGTGCAACGATTCGGCTGATCGGCTATGCGCTACCCCAAAGCGAGGTAGCGGCCGGGAACGCCATCCCGCTGACGCTCTATTGGGAGAGCGATGGGACACTCTCGACGCGATACAAGGTATTTACCCACCTTCTGGGTGATACCTTCAACGCCGAGGCCGGCAACTTCCTATGGGGCCAGCAGGACAACGAGCCCATCAGCGGACAGGCGCCGACAACGCTCTGGGCACCGGGCACGACAATCGTGGACCTCTACCGCATCGATGTGGCGCCACACGCGCCCCCTGGCACATATACGATTGAGGTCGGTCTGTACGAGCTTGTGGACGGCACGCGCCTTCCCCTCATCGGGAACGGCGACGCCGTGGTGATAGGTAGGATTGAGGTTGCGGGGCTGCAAGGGCAGACCGACCAGTGAGGAGCCAGACTTGAAGGATTGGAAGCGGAACCTATGGGTCGTGTGGGCGGCGGAGCTCCTGGCGATTATGGGATTCTCATCGACGTTCCCCATCTATGCCTATTACATCCAATCGCTCGGCGTCGATGAGCACCTGGTCGCGCGCTGGAGCGGTATCGTGATCTCCGCATCCTCGATCACGATGGGCATCATGGGTCCGATTTGGGGCGCCCTCGGGGATCGTCACGGACGGAAAATCATGGTGATCCGGGCGATGTTCGGTGGCGCGGTGATCATTGGTCTCCAGGGATTCTCCCAGACGGTCGGTCAGTTCGCGCTTCTGCGATTGATCCAGGGGGCGCTCACTGGGACGGTGACCGCCGCGACGGCTCTGGTGGCTAGCGGCACACCCCGCGAGCGCCTGGGCGAGACGCTGGGCAAGCTGCAGCTTGCCATCTTCTTGGGCCAAGCGCTGGGCCCAACAGCGGGAGGGTTCGTGGCCGACACATTGGGATACCGGGCCACCTTCTGGCTGACAGCAGTGTATCTCGTGATCTCCGGCACGCTGATTATGACCCTCGTGAGAGAGCAATTCACACCGTCGGAGGAGGCTTTGGAGGGCACCGTCTGGCAGCATATGCGAGCGGACGTTTCGGGCATACTCGCGGGATCGCTCCTCGGGCTCGTTCTGGGACTGCGTTTTGCGCTACGGGTAGGTCTGCGCATGAGCTCACCGACGGTGCCGCTGATCGTACAGGAGCTACTGCCTTCGAATACGCTTTTGGGCTCTGCTTCTGGTCTGCTCACCACCGTATCTGGGATCAGCAGCGCGCTTGCGGCCCCAACGGTGGGGCGCTGGGCGGACCGCGGAAGCGGACGCCTATTACTGATGATCAGCGCTTTCCTTGCCGCCGCTGCGATGATCATCCAAGGGATCGCCCCCACGTATGGGTGGATGATCATCGGGCAGTTCCTTGTTGGGTTGGGAGTCGGAGGAACGCTGGCTGTGATCAGCGCCTATATCGGCCGCTTGGCACCGGAGGGCAAGGTGGGCACGGCTTTTGGGCTCGATGCTATGGCAGTATCCCTCTCTGGAGCCGTAGGGCCGACGATCGGCGGCTGGCTCAGCGATGCGGTTAGCCGTCGTGCCCCCCTCTATGTTGGCGGCATCGTCATGGCCCTGGCGGCAGTGACCGTCCTCCGGCTACCTAAAGAGATGCGGGCGGAGCCAGCCGCAGAGGCAGTTCCTGGATGAGGCACGCTATCTACGATACCTCTTCTCCTACTGCGATGTCAGGGCGAGCCTACTAAGCGGGCTGCTGGACGAGCTCCGCGCCTCGCCGCAGGGCCTCGTAGTTTGGCTCAAGCCACTTACGCTGCCGCTCGGAGAGGTGTTCGTCGAGCTGCGCCATCACGGTCTCCAGCGAGACAAGCCCCGGTGGGGCCTTCTCACGCATCAGCGTGACCAGGGCGCCCAGAAGCACCATATTGGCCATCCGCACGTTCCCGAGCTCGGTGGCGATGTCGCTCGCAGGGACGTAAACCACCTGGATGTCGTCGCGCTGGCTCTTCTGCTCGACTAAGGAGCTGTTTACCAGCAGCAGACCCCCGGGTTGGACAAGGGGCTCGTATTTCTCCATCGACGGGATATTCATGACCACAGCGATGGACGGATGCCGGACAACCGGCGCGCCGATCTCTGCCTCGGAGAGGATCACGGTGCAGTTAGCGGTACCCCCACGCATCTCAGGACCATAGGAAGGAAACCAGGTGACGTAGAGATCCTCGGCAATGCCGGCGTAGGCGAGAAGCTGGCCGGCGAAGAGAACACCCTGGCCACCGAAACCGGAGAAAACCATCTCTTCATGTCGCATATCAGACTCCCAGGGCCTTGACCTCATCGGTGATCTTGAACGTTTCGACCGGATAATAGGCGGCCATGTTCTCTTTAGCCCACTGCATCGCCTGCCACGGGTCCATGTTCCAATTGGTGGGACACGTAGACAGGATCTCAACACAGGCAAAGCCCAAGCCGTGCATCTGCGCCAGGAACGCGCGCTTGATGGCACGCTTGGTCCTGTGGATGCTGGGAATGTCGGCAGCGATCTCGCGTGTGACATAGACAGCCCCCGCCGTCCGAGCCAGGATCTCGGACATCCTCATAGGATGGCCAGCCACGGCGCAATCACGCCCAGAAGGGGTAGAGGTGGTGACCATCCCGGGCAGAGAGGTCGGTGCCATCTGACCGCCGGTCATGCCGTAGATCGCGTTGTTGATAAAGATCGTGCCGATCTGCTCGCCGCGATTGGCGGCGTGGATGATCTCGGCAGTCCCGATAGCGGCAAGATCCCCATCGCCCTGATACGTGAAGACGATCTTGTCGGGGTTTGTGCGCTTAATGCCCGTCGCCATGGCCGGGGCACGCCCGTGGGCGGCTTCCACGAAGTCGGTGGCAATGTAATTATAGATCAGCACGGAGCAACCCACCGGGGCGACCCCAATGGTCCGCTCGCGAATGTCCAGCTCGTCGATGACCTCGGCCACAAGCCGGTGGACGATGCCGTGGACGCAGCCGGGACAATAGTGGGTGCTGACCTTCGTCAGAGACTTCGGATAAGCATAAACCTGTTCCATATCCTCTGGAATCTCGGTTTGAGCAGCCTCTGTGTCTGTGCGTGTAGCGTTCACATCTGTCATAGGCTATGTACCTCGCTGTCTTTCTTCGATGCTATACCGGAACGGAGCCCCCGTTCTGAAGACACCTATCCGACAACAGCGCTTCCGGCCCAACGGCTGCGCGCCGCGATGATCGGGCCGCGACTGACGCTGGAAACGCGAACCTCGTCTTTCAAGGAGCTGTCTCTTCGGCGAGAGCCTGAAGGTCAACCAGGATCTCCTCAACCATAGGGATGACCCCGCCCATGCGACCGTGGAAGCGGATCGGCACACGGCGCCGCGTGGCCCGCTCGACATCCTCCACCATCTGACCGGCGCTCATCTCCACGACCAGCATGCCGCGGACTTGCTCCGCCAGCTCGGCCAAGCGCTGCTCCGGGAAAGGCCACAGCGTCTGTGGTCGCAGGAGGCCGACCTTCAGTCCCTGCTCACGCGCCTCACGCATCACAGAGTAGCAGATCCGCCCGGCGGTGCCGTAGGCGACGAGGAGCAGATCGGCGTCGTCGGTCTGCATCTCAACGAAGCGCACCTCGCGCTCCTTTATCTTGGCCAGTTTTGCCTGGAGCCGGAGGTTGAGTTCCTCCAGGCGCTCAGCACCCAGATAGAGAGACGTGATGATGTTGGGCTCCCGCCCCTTAGCCCCGGTCACCGCCCACTCTGGGCGCTCACCGTGCAGCGGTCCGTGCGCGCGGGCCGCATTCTCATCCGGCAACTCCGCCGCCTCCATCATCTGACCGATGCTCCCGTCGCCGGCCACGATGACCAGCGTACGGTAGGCCTCCGCCAGCTCAAAAGCCAGGCCGACCATATCGATGATCTCCTGGACGTTAGAGGGCGCCAGAACGATGGGGTGAAAGTCACCGTGACCGGCGGTCTTGGTCATGAAGAAGTAGTCAGCCTGCGACGGCTGGATGTTACCCAAACCCGGCCCCCCACGCATCATATTGACAACCACCACCGGAACCTCAGAGCCCGCGATATAGGACAGCCCCTCGGCCATCAACGATAGCCCTGGACCCGACGTCGACGTCATCACCCGCACGCCAGAACTCGCGGCGCCATAGACCATATTGATCGCAGCCACCTCGCTCTCGGCCTGGAGAAAGACGCGCCCCTCCTCAATCATACGGCCCGAGAGGTGCTCCAACGCCTCGCTCTGCGGCGTGATCGGATACCCGAAATATGCCTCCAGCCCGTTGCGCACCGCAGACTCGGCGAATGCGATGTTGCCCTTGAGCAATTGTCTTGCCATAGCTCGCCCCCTATCTATGCGTCCGCCGTGACCAACGACGACTCGTGGCTCTCAGCGTGCGACCGGTTCTCGCGATCACGCCGGGGCGCGCGCTTGCGCCGGTAGACCGTGAAGACGACATCAGGACAGATCATGGCGCAGGCTGCGCACCCAATACATGCATCCATATCCGTCACGACAACAGGATGATAGCCCTTGGCGTTAAAATCGTCCTCAGAGAGCACCAAGATGTTGACGGGACAGACGTGGGTGCACAGACCACATCCCTTGCATCGATCGACATCGATCACCACCATGCCCCTTCCCATATGACCTCCTCAGTTAGTCGAACTCACCACCTGTGAAGCCCACGACCGCTAAGGCTCCCAGGCCGATCCCTCATAAACAAAAAACAGGGGCGCTCGTAAGCGCCCCCGATCCTCATCCGCCCACCATGGGCAGCACAAGCGTAAGCAAAACCCCACCCGCAATCACCGAACCGAGCTGTCCGGCTGTGTTCGCCCCCATCGCGTGCATCAACACGAAGTTGGAGAAATCCTCCTCCTGCGCGACCCGCTGCACCAGACGCCCCGCCATCGGAAACGCGCTGATCCCCGCGGCGCCGATCAAAGGATTGATCCGCTTCCCCGAGAGCCGGTAAAGAAGCTTACCAAAGAGCAGACCGGCCGCCGTGTCAAGACCAAAGGCCAAGAGGCCTAGAACCAGGATCATCAGCGTATCCCACTGGAGGAAGCTATCGGCGGTCATGGTGCTTCCCACCACCAGCCCCAGAAAGAGTGTGGCAACATTGATGATCTCGTTCTCGGCAGCCCGCGCAAGCCGCGGGACCACTCCGGCCTCCTTCAGCAAGTTCCCCAGCATGAGCGAGGCAATGAGCGGGGCCGCCTTGGGCACCAGTATCCCCACAGCAATCGTGACAATCACGGGGAAGGCGACCAGTGCTCGCTTCGATACCTCCCGCGGCGCATAGTCCATCCGCGTCATGCGCTCCTCACGTGTCGTCATCAGCCGCATAATCGGAGGCTGAATAATCGGCACCAGGCTCATATACGAATAGGCGACCACTGAGATCACACCCAGCATGTGAGGGGCCAACACGTTAGCCACATAAATGCTTGTCGGGCCGTCGATCGCACCGATAATCCCGATGCTTGCAGCCTCGGCCATCGGAAATCCCAAGAGAACGGCCAACAGCAGCGTGCCGAAGATACCAAACTGCCCCGCGGCGCCCATCAAGGCAAAGAGGGGTTGCGCGAGGAGCGGGCGGAAGTCCATCATTGCCCCCACCCCGATGAAAATCAGCAGGGGCAAGAGCTCGTTGTCAACCAGCGCCTGCTTCATCACGGCCAACATACCGGATTCGGCGGGGTCGACCATCGCGGAAAGCGGCAAATTGCCAATGATGCAGCCAATCCCGATGGGCAGAAGCAGAACAGGCTCGTACTCTTTGGCGATCGCCAGATAGATCAGCAGGCCGCCCACGCCCATCATAATCACACTGGGCCAGTTCTGGATCAGGGCCCTCAAACCTGCGATCAAGCTTCCAAGATCTGCACTCACCGAGCCTCCTTAGTCCGGCAACTCACTGCCCCGGTCAGTCGCCGGCTGTTGTGTGGCCGCAAGCACCTAGCCACCCCGCGTCTATCAGGCCACGGCCTGCGGTGTCGCTGCCCGCTCCAATGGTAAGCGCAGCACACACGACATCGAGTACATGGGGCGCTCGCGACTGAAACCGAGCTTCTCAAAAAGCGCGACGCCGCCGCCGTTATCCTGGCTCACGACGGCGAAGACGCTCCGCCCGCTCGCGAGATGCGCACGAAGAAGAGCAACGACGATTGCCGTTCCGTAACCACGACGACGAAACTCGCGGCGGGTGATGACGTTGTCGATCTGGGCCACATTGGACACGCACACCGTGGTCGTCCCCATCGCGATCAGCCTACGGGTGTGAAGTCCAGATCCGCGCTCCCAGACACCATACGCGGGCCCGTGGGCGAACGGCTCCGCCGACACAAGATTGAGCGAGAGGCCTTCCGTCCGCGCGAGCGCATAGGCGGCGTCCGCATCGTTCTCGACGAGTTCCGAAGCCTCACTGGACGGCAGATCGCCCGGATCGCCACGATAGAGCATCTGCCAACAGGACACAACGGATGCCACCTCAAAAGCCGCCTCCACAACCGCGCGCTGCTCCTCGTTGACCAGCAGCGAGACTTCGCTACCGGGATCAGCCAAGAAAGCAGCATAGGTGGCAAGCAGATCCGCGGAATCCCCGACGAAGGCCAATCCCAGTTGTGGGAGCGACCGGCAACTGGCCACCGACATCGCCGGCGAATGCGCGATATCGCACACAGCCGCGAGGGTGGTGACGTTAGCCACGAATGTGAAATGTGCCAACGTCCAGTCCAGATCGCGGGTCTTGCACGCAATCTGATTGGCTAAGGGCGACGGTCGTTCTGCACTGCTCAGAAAATCCATGATAGGCCTCGATCCCAGTGCCTGTAAGGCTCATTCACGGGCACCGTGAAGCTTACGGCTATTCGGACGCAATCACCATCAATGGCGTCCCGTGCTGCACACGCTCACCCACCGCAATGCAGATCTTCTTGACCACCCCCCCCTGCGTGGCACGAATGGGATTGTTCATCTTCATCGCTTCCAGGATGCAAAGCTCCTGGCCGTGCTCCACAGTGTCGCCCTGCGCGACGCCGATGCTCACAATCGTACCGGGTAAGGGCGCAACGACCTCGTTGCCCCCGTCTGTCGGCGCCGCGGGCTTGGCCTCCTGCCGGCTGACCACCTCCGCACGGGCCTCGGGCGCCTTCGCGGTGGAAATGGGAGCATTGGCGACCTCGCCAGCCGGACGCGGCACTGCGGCACGAGTGGAGGGCGTCACATCCTCCTGGATCTCGACCTCAAACACCTCGGGGGTGTGAAGCTCACCCCCGTTGACGATCGCTCGAACCGGGCGCGCGCTCGGATCCAACACCTCGACCTCGTATACGTGCCCCTCAATGGTCACCCTATAACTCGGCATAGTCCCCTGTTCTCCCCAGTACAGATCATGTGTGCTCGCGTCGCACCCCGCGCAACTTGCGCGCCTCATAGCGCATGCGTTGCGCCAGGTGCAGGCTCCGGGCGTGGCTCGACCAAGCGCTCTCGCCTCCATCACCGCTTGTTGTCACAGCAGGCGCGCGCCCCCGCGACTCGGCCAAAGCACGTATCACCGCCACGGTCGCAGCAGCGGCACGCCGACTTCGCTCCCGGTCATCCTCAGTTGACGTCGCATCCTCGGACGCAGGGATCGAACGCCACCCGGCCTCCTCTACCACGCCTCGTTCAGCGTTATCGACAGCGCTCTCGGCCTGTGCTCTGGGCCTTGTCAGGAACGTCAACAGATACATACCCCCGACCAAAGCCCCGATACTGATGAACGTCATCCCCATACCCAACACCGTCAACTCTAGCGCCTGTATCAACACCTCTGCCATCGCCACATCCCTCAGGCCGGCATGATGCCGTGCTTCTTGGGCGGCCCCGAGGGCGGCTGCTCCTGCAGCGTGCGAAGCGCAGCAACCAACTCGGGCCGCGTCCGAGCGGGCTCAATCACATCATCAAGGATCCCGCGTTGGGCAGCATAGGCAGGGTTCGCATAAGTCTCGCGATATTCAGCCACCAGTTTTGCCCGCAGCGCCTCAGGATCCTCCGCTTCCGCCAACTCGCGGCGGTTGAGGATATTGACGGCGCCATCCGGGCCCATCACGGCAATCTCAGCCGTTGGCCACGCGAGATGGACGTCAGCGCCCAGGCTCTTGCTCCCCATCACAATATAGGCGCCACCGTAGCCCTTCCGCGTCACGATCGAGATCTTGGGCACCGTGGCCTCAACGTAAGCATAGATGATCTTCGCGCCATGACGGATGATCCCACCGTGCTCCTGCGCCACACCGGGCAAGAATCCCGGTGAGTCGGTAAATGTGATCAAGGGCACGTTAAAGGCATCGCATAGACGCACAAACCGCGAAATCTTGTCTGACGCGTCGATATCGATCGCCCCGGCCATCTCCAATGGCTGCTGAGCGACAACACCGACGGGCTGGCCAGCGAGGCGGGCAAAGCCAACAATCGCATTGCGCGCCCAGCCGGCGTGGATCTCGAACCAACTCCCCCGATCCATCACCGCCGACACGACCTCATTCATATCGTAGGGAATATTGGGCTCCTCAGGGACCAAGCTGTTCAGCTCGGGCGTCTCCCGTGAGGGATCGTCGGTGGGCGCAGCCACCGGCGGAGAGGAAACGTTGTTTGGCGGCAGGTACGTCAGCAGCTGGCGGACCAGCGCGAGCGCATGTTTCTCGTCTCGTCCAACGAGATGAGCGACCCCGCTGAGCGTCGCGTGAACCTGAGCTCCCCCTAATCCTTCGTGATCGATCGTCTCACCGGTGACACTCTCGATGACGTCCGGCCCGGTGATGAACATCATCGAGCTCTTGTCGGTCATCACGACGAAGTCGGTCAGCGCAGGACTGTAAGACGCACCGCCAGCGCAAGGGCCGAGTATGACCGAGATCTGCGGCACGACCCCAGACGCCAATGCATTCTGCCGAAAGACCTCACCATATCCCTGCAGCGACATCGCGCCCTCTTGAATGCGCGCGCCACCCGAGTCGAGCAGGCCAATAATGGGATAGCCGTTGCGCATCGCCATCTCCTGCACCTGCACGATCTTTCGGGCATGAGCCAGAGAGACCGAGCCACCGTAGACGGTGAAATCCTGGGCGTAGACGAAGACACGGCGTCCATCGATCGTGCCATAGCCGGTCACCACGCCATCGCCGAGGACGGCGTCCTTATCGCCGGGATGGGCCACCGTGAAGGGCTGAAGCTCGTGAAACGAGGCCTCGTCGAGGAGTTCGGCGAGGCGCTCGCGCGCCGTCATCTTGCCCTTGGCGTGCTGCCGATCGATGCGCGCCTGACCGCCCCCCATCTCAGCCCGCGCCTTCTCGGCCCGCAGCGCTTCTAGCCGCGGATCCTGCGTTCGTTCACTCACTCCTATCCTCCTACCCTTAGCATCTTTCCATCAGCGTTCGCAAGGTTCATTTCCGGCCAACGTGGATGACCACTGTGCCGAGCATCCGCCTGGCCCAAGTCACGTCACGCAAGCCGACCTGCTCCATCTTGCGCGCCAGGGTCTCGGGGTCGATGAATTCCTTCACCGAGCGTGGGAGATATCGATAGGCCTCCTCTTCGCCTGTCGCCAGCTTGCCTACCAATGGAGGAACGGTGAAGAAGTAGAGTCCAAAAAGCCAACGCATCGGCAAGCGTTGCGGCCACGTCATCTCGAGACAGACCACCCGGCCTCCGGGCTTGACCACACGCCGCTGCTCCGCCATCGCTTGCGCGACGTCAGGGACGTTGCGCATCATGAACGCCGAGGTCACGGCGTCAAAGCTGTCATCCGCGAAGGCCAGCGCAAGCCCATCGCTGACCACCCACGGCAACCCGCCTTTACGCGCGGCCAGCTTGAGCATCGCCGGCGTCAGGTCGGCTCCAATGATCCGAGGGCGAACGTCCGCGCTGCCACGCTCACGCAGTGCCAGCAGCGCCATATCCCCGGTCCCGGTCGCCACGTCCAGAAGCCTTCCGCCGGGCGGCAGTGCCGCCACATCCAGCGCCGCTTTTCGCCAGCGTTGATCCTGTCCAAGGGACAACACCCGGTTGACCTGATCGTAATGGACGGCGATGCGCGTGAACAACTCACGGATGGTATGCTTCTGTTGCCGGTTCGGATCTTCTGACAAGGTTCGTTATCCAGCCATCTAAAGTCGCACCTTGCGAGGTCCATGCGAACGATGACCGGTCCGCAAACCCGCGCAAGGTGATCTGCTCCGGAGTGCCCTCCGGCCTTTCACTCAGTCTGTCCATGCCTAGCCAAGGCCCGCTAGGCATGAGCATTATAGACGGGTTAGGAAGGGCGCCGTAGTGGGAAGTGTCACTTCACGCGATGATGAGTTTCACCTAAAGGGAAGCCGCATCCCTTGTTCAAGCCCATCGAGGAAGTTGTGAAGTGTCTCGGCGAGCTGATGGGGAATCTCCACCTGCACAGGGATCTCGGCCTGGAGGGGATACGTGATAGAGATGGGCACCTGCATCTGGACTGGCATCTCGAAAGTTTGGCTGATGGGAATCACCGTCTGGACCGGGACGACGATATCCTGTCGCCCCAGAACCGGTAGCTGGATATAGGTGTTGACCACCGTGTCGAGAGGGTACTCGAACCGCACCGGCACCGTTAGGGTGTCGCTGAAGGCAACCGTGGTATGGACGGGGATCATCTGGTCGACCTCCACGGTGACCGCTAAAGGTGCGTTGCTCATCTCCAGAAGCGTCTCGCGGGCCGCTTCCAGGGAAGCCGTGAAGCCCTGCTCAACGTGGAGAAGAAGGTAAATCAGAAAGACATTGATCGCCAACGATGCAATCACCAAGAAGGATATGAGGTACCGCCAGATCCGCACCCGGTTCATTCCGTTACCTCCGTCTGAGCTCCGTCGGGCGACGCCATCCGGCGGATCGACTCTGGAGCAGGCTTAGGCTCGGTGAGCTTCTGGGCGATGGTCATCAGCAGCGACGGCTCGCGCCAGAGCAAAGCGTCAACCTGGACCGCCGCCGCACCCAGCGTGAGACATGCCAGCGCATCCTCCGGCGACCCGATGCCCCCACAGGCGATCAGAGGGACGCCGAGCTTTCGCGCCCACTCGAAGAATGTGCTGAGCAGGAGCGGGAAGAGCGCACGGCCATACAAGCGCCCGCGCATGTACCGGGCTACGCCGGGCTCCTCCCCCCGCCTGGCAAAGGGCAGGACAGCGCGCGGCGGATCCGTTAGGGTTAGCGCGTCCACGCCCTGCTCGACAAGCCGCGGGCCCAGGTCACGCACACGACCGAAGGGCACTTTGGCGATCACGGGCAGGTCGCCTTCGGTACGAGCTGCGTCGAGCAACGCAAGAGCCTGAGCAGGCGTGACGTCGGCCCTAAACCCGATCTCCACGCCGGTCACGTTTTGGACGCCCGACAGGATTGCCGCAGACTGGGCAACCTCGCCTGGCCCCGTAGCGAGTAAGTGCACAATAACGGGAATGGGGAGGCGCGCCCAGGTCTCTCCAAACTCGCGGATCACCGCACGGAGGCCGAGGTTAGGCCATCCGGTATGGACCACGAAGCTGTCCTGCAGCGCTGCAATACGCTGTCCCCGCGCCGCCCTTCGCGGTCTGAGGCTCACAGGATTGGTGACGACGGCGCCCAAGCACGAGAGCTCCACGAGATCCTGGTAGGCATCTCCATAGCCAAAAACGCCGCTCGCCGGCATCACCGGCACGGCGATGGGAAGGCCAAACTTATGGTTAGGTGCCAACTCGATCATCATCAAAGGGCCAAGCACGGCTCACAGAGATAAGAAGTCCAGCAGATCAAAGACTGGACCGTCGACGCACACCCGTCGCTCGCCGTGCCGGGTCGCAATGCGACACACGTCGCAGACACCGACGCCGCAGGGCATGGATACCTTGACCAACGCCTGGGCGAAATCGGGCTGTGGCTGAAGGCGCACCTCGCGGATCATCTGAGCAAAGGCGGGATAGCGAGCGGGATCACAAGCAAGGCAGACCCGCTCGGTCCACGCCAGCAGCTCTCGCAACCGCGAGTCCACCCGCTCCAGTCCCACTGGCGCATCGCCCGCTGCTTCCAACGGCCCTAGATAACCTGCGGAGCCGTCACGCGTCACCAGCGTGAGCTCGAGTGCCGTGGGAAACTGCCCCGGCGAGGGCAGCTGCGCCCTTGTCGTCGCCTCCACGACCAGCGCGACTGAGTCTGCGAGCTGATAGAGTGGGCGTATCAGCGGTAGATGTGGAACCTCGGCGATCAGAAGGAGTCGGGCCAGCGAATGGTCGGGGGGATCGAGGCGAAATCCACGGCCGAGCGGCCCGAGAACGTCGACTACTGTCCCCGGCAGCAACTGAGTCGCCGCATGCCCGGGCGGGACCATTGTCGCGAAGCCCCCTTCATCAACCACTGAAGGGAAGAGGGGCTCGCGCAGAGGCCCCCCTAGATCGGCCAGCACATAGGCCCCAGCCGCCGGCGGCTGATCGAGATCCAGCCACAGCTCCCACCAAGGAGGGGCTGGGCGCGCGTAGCGCAACGAGGCCGCTTGACGCTTGACCAAGGCTCTTACACGTGGATCGCTTTGCCGAACACCGCGTGTGCCGCTTCCATTACCGCCTCGTTGAGAGTCGGATGGGCGTGCACGGTGTTGGCGATCTCCTCCGGCGTCAACTCCGAGGTGGCCGCCAGCACCAGCTCCGGGAGTATCTCCGTTGCCTCGGGACCCACGATGACCGCACCGACGATCTCGTGCGTGGTGGCATCGGAGATGATCTTGACGAACCCCGCGTTCTCGCCCAAGGCCAAAGCTTTGCCGTTGGGCAGGAAGGGGAACCGGCCTATCGCAACCTCGGAGAGCTCATCGCGGGCTTGCTCCTCGCTCAGACCGAAAGAGGCTACTTGCGGCGAGGTGTAGGTGCCCCGTGGCATCTGGTGCACGTTGAAGGGGGCAGGGTCGAGCCCGGCGATCATCTCAGCAGCGAGTATGCCCTGAGCCGAGGCCACATGGGCCAGCGGTAACGTGCCGTTGATATCGCCGATAGCATACACACCGGAGATGCTGGTCCGCATGTAGTCATCGACCTTGATCCAGCCCTTCTCGATCTCCACGCCGACGTCGTCAAGACCCAGATTCTCGCTGTTAGGCCGCACACCTATGGCGATCAGGGCCACATCGGCCTCGAGGGTCTCCTCACCATCAGGGCCTTCGACGTGAACGCGGACTCCGCTTTCGGTCCTGTCGACATCCTGAACGCGGGTGCTCGTGAGCATCTTGATCTTCTGGCGGCGGAGATAGCGATGCAGTTCTGAGGCCGCCTCCTCGTCCTCTGCAGGCAGGATATGCTCCATCATCTCCACCACCCGGACCTCCGTGCCGTAGGCATTCCATACCGTGGCGAACTCAAGGCCGATAGGGCCGGCGCCAACGATCACGGCAGACGCCGGCAGCTCGCGTCGGTCGAGCGCCTCACGAGAGGTCAGCACGCGCTTACCGTCGACTTCGACCCCGGGAATCGTGCGCGCTCGTGCGCCGGTGGCAAGAATGATGGCTCCGGCGCCCAGCGTGCGAATACCGCCTTCGGATAGCGTCACCTCTACCTCTGTTGGCGAGCGCAACCGGCCCTCACCCTCAATCACGTCGACCTCATTGCCCTTCATTAGAGCCCCTACGCCTTTGACCAAGCGGTCCGAGACCTTGCGACTCCGTTCGACGGCTGCCGCATAATCAAGGGTAACGTTCTGTGCGCTGAATCCGAACTCCTTCCCCCCGCCGGTCACCAACCGAGCGACTTCAGCGTTGCGTAGAAGCGCCTTCGTCGGGATGCATCCCCAGTTCAGGCAGACGCCCCCGAGAGCCTCACGCTCCACAAGACCGACACTCATCCCGAGTTGGGCGGCGCGAACTGCAGCCACATATCCTCCGGGCCCTGCGCCGATGATGACGACGTCGTAGTCAGATCTAGCCATGTCCTAGCTCCTTATCAGGTGTGCACGTTTTCGTTGTCTCAGTATCTTTTGCTGGGGGATCCTGCTGGTCTATCAGTCGCTCAGCAGTTGCGAACATCTCGCTGATGGACAAAGTGGTCGTATCGAAGCAGATGGCATCCTCGGCGGCGCGGAGCGGCGCCGTCGCACGTTGGCTGTCAATGCGATCGCGCCGTCGAATGCCAGCAAGCACAGTCCCGTAGGTGACATCCTTCCCCTTCTGGCGCTGCTCGATGTAGCGGCGACGCGCACGCTCTTCAGCCGAGGCCGTCACGTAGAGCTTTAAGTCCGCATCAGGAATGACCACTGTCCCGATGTCACGCCCGACCATCACCACACGGCCCTGCTCAGCGATCTCACGCATGCGGCGCGTCAGCGCCTTACGGACGCCGGGGTAGGCGGAGACCGGGGAGACCGCCTTTTCCACGCGGGGAGAGCGAATCGCCCAGCTTACGTCTGTCCCCTCGACCAGAACGGTGGACTGACGCCCATCAGACTCGGTTGCCGGCAGCACCTTGATCTCAATCTCTTCCGCCAATTGCGTGATCCGCGCCTCTTCCTCAATGGAAACACCTCGCTCCAATACCGCCCACGTGACAGCACGATAGAGAACACCGGTGTCCAGGAAGAGATAATCGAGGTAGGCTGCCAGATGAAGACCCAGGGTGCTCTTGCCGGAGGCAGCCGGCCCGTCGATCGCGATGGTTGACGGTTTCACCGACCCTGCCTCCCAGATCGAGAGCGCGGGGGCTTGCGGCGGCGCGGACGCCCTCGACCGTCCTTGCGAGGGGCCTTGACCTCGCGACGCAAGAGGCCCACCTCCGAATCGGTAAGATAACGCCACTTCCCCGCGGGCAAATTGCCCAGCTTCAGCGGCCCCATCTCAACGCGAATCAGGCGCTTCGGCGGATGGCCCAGCGCAGCCACGATGCGGCGCACGAGGTGCTTGCGCCCTTCATGCACGGTCACACGCAGCCAGGCGTCCCCGTGCCGTTGTTCCTCAACAGCCACCTTATCGAAAGCCGAGCGGCGCCCGTCCAACGTGATGCCCAAGTGCCAGCGCTCGAGGGTCGCGGCGTCCGGTTCGCCCTCCACGAGGACCCGATAGACGCGAGAATGCTCGTATCGCGGATGGGTGAGGCGCTGCGTGAGCTGACCATCGTTAGTCAGCAAGATGAGCCCCTCGCTTTCGGCGTCCAGGCGACCGACGGGATAGATGCGCATCGGTTCGCCCCGCTTCGATTGCAGCACAGGAACGAGGTCCAGCACGGTACGGCGCCCCTGTGGATCGCTCGTCGTGCTGATCACGCCCCTGGGCTTGTTCAGCATGATATAGATCCGGCGCTGCGGCGCCGGGATAGGCACGCCATCCACCTTGATCTGCTGCGTCTCGGGATCGGCCTGATCCCCCAACTGCGCCGTCCGGCCATCGACCGTGACCCGGCCCTCCTCAATGATCTGCTCACAAGCCCGTCGGGATCCATATCCCGCCCGAGCCAGGATTTTCTGTAGGCGTTCTGTTTCCATAGGAAGTATTATACCTGGTTGAGGCTTGGACGCGAACGTGGCAGCAACACCTGTGGAGTCAGAAGGGCTTGTGAGGCGTGAGACGTCACGCCCTTCGCCCTGCAATCGCACACCGTTTGACACTACCC
>JBNGCP010000069.1:0-20192 GCA_049974845.1 Anaerolineae bacterium
TACTGCTTGCTTCCTACTCCCTACTCCCTACTCCCTACTCCACCAACTGCCGCATTCACACGAGTTTACAGTCCCGTTCCCAAGGAGCTATCTATGTACATCATCGGCAAAGAAGAGGTCGACGCGGTCCGGCGCGTCATCGAGTCGAAGCAGCTCTTCCGCTATCGCGGTGGGGAGGGTGGTGAGTCTGACAGCTTCGAGAAGGAATGGTCCGAAAAGATCGGGGTGAAGCACACGGTAGCCGTCACCAGCGGAACGGCGGCCCTGATCATGGGCCTCGTCGGCATGGGCATCGGGCCCGGTGACGAGGTGATCGTCCCGGCCTACACCTTTATGGCCACGGCCCTGGCCCCCTTGGCCGTCGGTGCGGTGCCCATCCTGGCTGAGGTCGACGCCTCACTGACCATCGATCCGGCTGACGTCGAGCGCAAGATCACACCGCGGTCCAAGGTCATCATCCCCGTCCATATGGTGGGGCTGCCCAGC
The DNA here is from genome assembly GCA_049974845.1 of Anaerolineae bacterium. Taxonomy (GTDB): domain Bacteria; phylum Chloroflexota; class Anaerolineae; order B4-G1; family SLSP01; genus PWVB01. The sequence goes on from JBNGCP010000069.1 coordinate 487, forward strand.
AATATGGACACCATCATGAAAATCGCCGAGAAGCATGATCTCAGAGTCCTGGAGGACGCCTGCCAGGCCGACGGCGGCTCCTACGGCGGCAAACGCCTGGGCGCCATCGGCGACGCCGGCGCCTTCTCCTTCAACCACTTCAAGATCATCACCTGCGGAGAGGGAGGCGCGCTGGTCACCGACGACCGCGAGATCTACGAACGCGCGCTGATCTTCCACGATGGCGGCAGCTCGTTCCGCGCCCACGCACCCGACATCCAGGCGCCCTTCTTCGCCGGATGGAACTTCCGCATCAACGAGATTCTCAGCGCGATCCTGCGGGTGCAACTCACCCGACTCGACCCCATGCTCGAGGCGATGCTCACGGAGAAGCGCACGCTGATCGACGCGCTGGAGGGGGCGGGGCCTTTTACGTTCAACCCGATCCACGACGTCGAGGGTGACTGTGGCACAACCCTCGCGCTGATGTTCGAGGATGAGCCCACGATGCGCCGGTTCGTGCGCGGGTGCCAGGAGACCGGCGTCCGGGCCGACACGCCCATCGACAGCGGTCGCCACGTTTACACCAACTGGGAGCCGGTGCTCAACAAGCGCGGGTCCCACCAGCCGGCGCTCGACGCCTACAACCTGGCCGAGGCGCCCGTTGAGTACAGCAAGGACATGTGTCCCCGTACCCTCGACGTGCTCTCCCGCACGGCGTATCTCTATACCGATCCCCAGCGCCCGCGCGAGGATCTCGAGGCCATGATCGACGCGGTAAGACGCGTCGCGACAACGTTGTAGTACTCAGGGACCCACAGGAGACGTCCATGCCCACTTATCCACGTATCGCATCCCTACGCACGCCGGAGGCCTTCGCCGAGCGGCTGAAGGCGCTGGAGCTCGACCTCGGCTTCGACGCCGAGATGGAGGCTGGGGCTGAGGCCCCGCTGGCCCAGCCGCTCACGCTCAGTACCGGGTTCACCATCGGCAATCGGCTGTGCGTGCTGCCGATGGAGGGCTGGGACGGCACGCCGGACGGCCGCCCCAGCGAGTTGACGGAACGCCGCTGGCGGCGGTTCGGCCTCAGCGGCGCCAAGTTGATCTGGGGTGGCGAGGCCACCGCCGTGCAAGCCGATGGACGAGCAAACCCCAACCAGTTGCTGATCACCCAAGAGACGGTCGGCGATATCGCCCGCCTTCGGGAGATCCTGGTGGACGCCCATCGCGAGCATGTCGGAAGCACCGACGACCTGCTGATCGGCCTGCAGCTGACCCATTCGGGCCGCTTCTGCTGGCCCTATGAGAAGGGAAGATTGGAGCCCAAGACGCTCTATCCCCATCCTTTGCTCGACGCGAAGTTCGGTATCGACCCCGACGAGGCCATCATCACGGACGATTACATCCGGCGCCTGATCGAGCGCTTTGTCGCCGCCGCGAAGCTGGCCCGGCAGGCTGGCTTTCACTTCGTCGACGTCAAGCATTGCCACGGCTACCTGGCTCACGAGCTCCTGACGGCCAAGACAAGGCCGGGACCCTACGGCGGGAGCTTTGAGAACCGCACCCGCTTCCTGCGTGAGGTCGTCGCGGGCATCCGTGCCGAAGCCCCGGGGCTGGGGATTGGCGTGCGGCTCAGCGCCTTTGACTTCGTGCCTTTCCAGCCCGGCGAGGACGGGGTCGGCGAACCGGTGCCCTTTGAGGGCGAGACCTACGACGACGCATTCGGCGGTGACGGCACCGGCGTCGGCATCGATTTGACCGAGCCCTTCGCCTTCCTCGACCTGCTGGCCGAGTTGGAGATCGAGCTGGTCAACGTGACCGGCGGCAGCCCCTACTACGTGCCCCACATCCAGCGCCCGGCGCTCTTCCCGCCCTCTGATGGCTACCAGCCGCCGGAGGATCCGCTGGTGGGCGTCGCGCGTCAGGTGGCCGTGACGGCGCAGCTCAAGGCCCACCGGCCGGAGCTCGTCTACGTCGGGTCGGCCTACTCCTACCTTCAGGAATGGCTGCCGAATGTCGCGCAGCACGTTGTCCGCACGGGACAGACGGACTTCGTCGGCCTCGGCCGGATGGTCCTCCCCTACCCCGACATGCCCGCCGACATCCTGGCAGGAAGGCCGCTCGACCGTCGCCGCATCTGCCGCACCTTCAGCGACTGCACCACCGCCCCCCGCAAGGGCATGGTCTCCGGCTGCTACCCGCTCGACGACTACTACAAGCAGCGGCCGGAGAAGGCGCGGCTGGACGAGATTAGGAAAGGAATGAAGTAGCAGCTGTCAGCCATCAGCTCTCAGCTGTCAGCAAGCAGAAGTAGGAAGTACGGGAATCGGGAGTATCGGAGTGCGGATGCCTGCACATATACTTCTTACTTTCTACGCTTTACTCCTTTTTATGCTGAATGCTGAAAGCTGACAGCTGAAAGCTATCCCAGAGAGGACCCAATGAACAAAACACGCTACGCCCAAGTCGGCCTTGGAGGCCGTTCACGTATGTACTTCCACGGGGTGATCGAGGGATACCCCGACGCGTCGGAGATGGTGGCGCTCTGTGACATCAACGAGGGACGCCTGCGGTTGGCGCTTGATGAGGCCGCGGCGCTGGGCGCGAGCCCGAAGGGCTACGCCGCCCACCAGTTCGATCAGATGATCGAGGAGACCCGGCCCGACACCGTCATCGTCACCACCAAGGATTGTTTCCACGACAAATACATCGTCCGCGCCATGGAGCTCGGCTGCGACGTCATCACCGAGAAACCGATGACCACCGATGCAGAGAAGTGCCAGCGCATCATCGACGCGCAGCGGGAGACCGGGCGGCGCTGTCGGGTGACCTTCAACTACCGCTACTCGCCGCCGCGCACGCAGATGAAGGCGCTGTTGATGTCCGGCGTCATCGGCGACATTCTCTCTATCGACTTCCATTGGCTGCTCAACATCCGCCATGGCGCCGACTACTTCCGCCGCTGGCACCGCAACAAGGCGAACTCCGGCGGCCTGATGGTCCACAAGGCGACCCACCACTTCGACCTGATCAACTGGTGGCTCTCCACCGTGCCTGAGGCGGTCTTCGCCCAGGGCCAGCGCCGCTTCTACACGCCGGAGACGGCTGATCGCTACGGCCTGCACAACCGCACCGAGCGGTGCCACACGTGCCCGGAAGAAGAATGCCGCTTCCGCCTGGATCTCGCCGCCAATCCGAAGCTGAAGGCGCTCTATCTGGACAACGAAGTCTACGACGGCTACTTCCGCGACCGCTGTGTCTTCAGCGACCTCATCGACATCGAGGATACGATGAACCTCGTGGTGAACTACCAGAACGGCGTCAAGATGAGTTATTCGCTCAACGCCTTTATGCCCTGGGAGGGCTACGTCGTCAGCTTAAACGGCACCAAGGGCCGGATCGAGCACAAGACCGTCGAGTCCTCCTACATCAGCGCCGACGGAACGGTGCCCGGGCAGACGCTGGAGCGCGGCACCTACATCCGCGTGATCCCGCACTTCGGCCCCTCCTACGACGTCGACGTCTGGACGTCCAGAGGCGGTCACGGCGGCGGCGACCGCCGCATCCTGGAGGACCTCCTGAGTGCCAATCCACCGCCGGACCGCTATATGCGCGCTGCGGATCAGCGCGCCGGTGCTTACTCGATCCTGACTGGGGTCGCGGCCAACCGTTCGATGGCGACGAACGAACTGATCTACATCGAGGACCTGGTCCAAAACATCGGCATGCCCGACTACCCTCCGATGCCCACGGGCGAGGAGCCCCTATCGTTCGAGGAGACGGAGCCGATCCAGATCGAGCAGCCACCGGAGGCGAAATAACGTTTAGACGTTGGAACGTTCCAGCGTTTGAACGTGCGAGGCGCCGGGCGTGGTCCACGCCCGGCGTCTCGCACAACACCTGGTCGTCAGCGCTCAACCCGCTGCCGGATCGCCTTGACGACCTCCACGACGATGAAGACGATGGTGCTGAACCCCAGGCTGAGCAGAAGCTGCTCCACGCTAAGGGACACCGTGTCGAAGACCTTCTGGAGGAAGGGCACGTAGACGACGGCCATTTGCAGCAAGAATGTGAGGACGACCGCGCCCACCAAGGCCGGATTGGTGAATAGCCCGAGCTGAATCAGCGTCAGGCGATCGGACCGGATCGCCAGGGCATTGCCCATCTGGGCCAGCGCCAGGGTCGTGAAGACCATCGTGCGCCAGGCGTCACCCCCAAGCGACAGGGACTCCGTCCCCGCGGCCAGGAGCTCGGGCAGGAGCGCCACGGTCCCCATCAGGATACCCACCCAGAGCAGATAGGTGCCGAGGCCGCGCGCCAGGACGCTTTCGTCGGGTGGGTGTGGAGGCCGCTTCATAGTGTCCGGCGCCGCCGGCTCCACGCTCAGGGCCAGACCGGGAAGGCCATCGGTCACCAGGTTGATCCACAGGATTTGGATCGCGTTCAGGGGGATCGGCAAGCCGGCCAGCGGGGCCACCAGCATCACCAGGATCTCACCGATGTTGGACGACATCGTGTACTTCACGAACTTGCGGATGTTCTCGTAGATGGTGCGCCCCTCCTCCACGGCGTGCACGATAGTGGCGAAGTTATCGTCCAACAGCACCATATCGGAGGCCTCTTTGCTCACATCGGTGCCGGTGATGCCCATCGCCACACCAATATCGGCGCGCTTAAGGGCCGGGGCATCATTGACGCCGTCGCCGGTCATCGCCGCGATCTCCCCCCGGTCCTTTAGGGCTTCGACGATCTTGACCTTATGCTCGGGGCTCACCCGGGCATAGACGGAAATCTCCGTGACGCGGTCCCGCAGCTCCTCATCGGACATCACCGCCAGCTCCCGGCCCGTGATCACCGGGCGCTCTCCCTCGTCCGCGACCTCCCCATCCTCCAGTGGATCCACAATTCCGAGCTCACGCGCGATATGCAGCGCCGTGAGCGGATGGTCGCCGGTGATCATCACCGGACGGATGCCGGCCGTGCGGCACTCGGCCACCGCGGCGCGCACCTCAGGCCGCGGCGGGTCGATCATGCCGAGAAGCCCGACAAAGATCTCGTCCCGTTCCAACGCATCCTCGTTGGCCTCCTCAGGCATCTCGTCCAGCGGCCGCATCGCCACGCCGAGGACACGCATGCCCTCCTGGGCCAGGCCGTCATTCGCCTCCTCGATGCGCGACCGCCATTCGTCATCCAAAGGCTCGACCTCGCCCTCATTCCACACACGGTCGCAGATGCCGAGCATCTGGTCAACGGCGCCCTTGGTAAAGACGACGTGATGCGCGTCCCGGACGTGATCGGGCAACCGGTCGAGGGGCGCGTTCGAGGTCTCGTCGGCCTCCGTCTCGACATCCTCCGGCACACGGTGCACCGTCGTCATACGCTTGCGCTCCGACGTGAAGGGGACCTCCGCGACCCGGGGCATCAGCTTCTCCATCTGCGCCTTCCACAGACCGAGACGCGCCGCAGCGACCACCAGGGCCCCCTCTGTGGGGTCGCCGACGGCGTGGTAGCTCTCGGGGTCGTCCTCGTCAGGTTGCAGGCTGGCATCGTTACACAAGGCGCCCCCCGCCAGCAGCAGCGCAATGTCAGGATCCGGCTCGACAATCGGCTCATCGCCCGGAGAGAGCGTTGCGCCAGTGCGCTCCATGTGTGCGGTCAGGTTCAGCGTGGTCCCGGCGATATCCAGGACGGTCACCGTCATCTGGTTCTCGGTCAACGTGCCCGTCTTATCCGAGCAAATCGTCGTGACGGCGCCCAGCGTCTCCACCGCCGGAAGCTTGCGGATCAGCGCATTCCGGCGTACCATCCGCTGCGCGCCCAGCGCCAGCGCGATAGTGACGACGGCAGGCAAGCCCTCGGGCACGGCTGCCACCGCCAAGCTCACGCCGGTCAGGAACATCTCATCGACGGCGCCGCCGCGCCAGAGGCCCACCGCAAAGACGATGACCACCAGGATGGCGGCGCCGATGGCCAGCCACTTGCCGAGCTCGGCCATCTTGCGCTGCAGCGGCGTCTTCTCTTCGGTGACCTGCTGGAGCATGTCGGCGATGTTGCCGAGCTCCGTCTCCATTCCGGTCTCTACCACCACCGCGGCGCCCCGGCCATAGGCAATCGCCGTGCCGCTAAAGACCATATTGCGGCGATCGCCGATCACCAGGTCCTCGTCCTCCAGCGGTGCCTCGATCTTGTCCACCGGCACAGACTCTCCGGTGAGGGCGGCCTCCTCAGCGCGCAGGTTGACCGACTCGATCACGCGCGCGTCCGCCGGCACGCGGTCCCCGGCCTCGAGCAGGATCACGTCCCCCGGGACCAGACTGGTCGCCTCCACCTCGCGAATCTGGCCGTCGCGGCGCACGCGCACCGTGGGCACCGAGAGCTCCTTGAGCGCCGCCATCGCCTTTTCAGCCCGATACTCCTGCGTGAAGCCGAGAATGGCATTGAGGACGACGATAATCATAATCATAATGGCGTCGGTCGTCTCCCAAATGGCGAACGAGATCACAGCCGCGATGATCAGTACCACGACCATGATCTCGGTGAACTGGCTCGCAAGGACTTCCAGAGGGCTGCGTAGCCCCCGTTCCTCGAGCTCGTTAGGCCCGTAACGCTCCAGGCGTCCCTTCGCGTCCTCCGAGTCCAACCCCTCTGGTGAGGATGCCAGCTCCTCAAAGACTTGCTCTCGTCCCAACGTATGCCACGCGGTCACAGGTATCCCTCCTTTTCGCTGCTGCTTTACCCTTCACCCATTGTCCACCAGCAGGGTTCTTGGGCAAGAGCCCACATCCGTGATCGCGACGGTTGGAGCTTCCGCCATCACGTGATACGATTGTACGAAAGATCACGCAAAGGAAGGCTGCCAGGTCCATCGGCACTTCCTTCGCCTGCCCGCCCTTGACCGGAGGCTAACGATGGTGACCGCTACACTACATATGATCGGCAACGCCCACATCGACCCGGTGTGGCTCTGGCAGTGGCAGGAGGGCTTTCAGGAGGTGCTCGCCACCTTCCGCTCGGGGCTGGATCGGATGCAAGAGGACGATGATTTCCGCTTCACCGCCAGCTCCGCGGCCTTCTTCACCTGGGTGGCGCGCGTCGACCCCGAGATGCTCGCCGAGATCCAGGCCCGCGTCGCCGAAGGCCGGTGGGAGCTCGCTGGCGGCTGGTGGATCGAGCCCGACTGCAATATCCCCTCCGGCGAGTCCTTTGCCCGCCATGCCCTCTACGGGCAAAGGTACTTCAGGGAGGCCTTCGGGACGACCGCTCGGGTGGGCTACGCCGTGGACAGCTTCGGCCACAATGCCACGCTGCCCCAACTCCTGAGGTTGAGCGGCCTCGACTTCTACGTCTTCATGCGCCCCGGACCGCACGAGAAGGGGCTGCCGGGCCGCCTCTTCTGGTGGGAGGCCAACGACGGCTCACGCGTCCTGGCCTATCGCCTTCCCTTCAGCTACGCCACCTGGGGGGACAACGTTGAGCCGCACATCCGGCGCTGCGCCGCGGAGATGAAGCCGCCGATCGACGAGCTCGCGTGCTTTTACGGCGTGGGCAACCACGGCGGCGGCCCGACGCAAGAGAACCTCGCGACGATCCGCCGGTTAGGCGAGGATCCGGAGCTGCCGATGCTGCGCTTCAGCACGCTGACCGACTTCTTCGAACGCGTCGAGGAGAAAGGATGGCCCCTGCCCGTCGTCCACGACGAGCTCCAGCACCATGCCAGCGGCTGCTACGCCGCCCACTCCGGCGTCAAGCGCTGGAACCGCCAGGCCGAGAACGCCCTCCTGCGCGCCGAGACCTGGGCCGCGGTGGCGAGCCAGGTCACCGGCGTCCCCTACCCCAGCGAGGCGCTCGCGCACGCCTGGACGGACGTGCTCTTCAACCAGTTCCACGACATCATGGCGGGGACGAGCCTGGAGGAGGCCTACGAGGACGCGCGGGACCTCTACGGAGAGGCCCTCGCCGTCGCCGACCGCGCCCTCAACGACGCCATCCAGTCCATGGCCTGGGCGATGCAGATCCCGCAGGAGGAGGGCGTGAAGCCGATTGCGGTCTTCAACCCTCACGGATGGGCCACCCGGTCAGCCATCGAGCTGGAGGCAGGCCGCGTGCCCTCGGAGGTCACCCTGGTCGATGACGCCGGGAACGCGGTCTCGGTCCAGCGCATCCAGTCTCACGCCACGGCGTGGGGCCGCACCCGCATCGCCTTCGTCGCCGACCTGCCGCCGCTGGGCTACCGCGTCTACCGGCTCCGCCCCCAGGAGGACAGTTCGGACTCCAATGGCATCGGCGGCGCTGGGCCATCGCCGGCCGGCGAGCCAACCCCCATGATGCTGGAGAGCGATCGGCTCCGCCTGACCTTCGACCCCGAGACCGGCTACCTCACCAGCCTCTACGATAGAGCAGCGGAGATCGAGGTCCTGGCAGGGCCTGCGGCGCGCCCGGTGATGATCGAGGACCGCAGCGACACCTGGAGCCACGGCGTCTTCCGGTTCGACCGGGCGCTCGAAGGCGCCTTCGAGCTCGTCAGGATGGCTGTCACCGAAACCGGCCCGGTCCGAACCACGGTCACCGTCAAGAGCGCCTGGGGCCAATCGACGCTCGTCCAGGCCTTCTCCCTCTACCAGGGCCTTGAACGCGTCGATGTCCACGTCACCGTCGACTGGCACGAGCAGTTCAAGCTGCTCAAACTGCGCTTCCCCCTGGCGTTGGGCCACTACAAGGTCACCCATGAGATCCCCTACGGCCACATCGAGCGGGCGCCTACTGGAGAGGAGGAGCCGATGCAGCGCTGGGTGGACATCTCCGGCAGCGCGGCGAACGGCACAGCCTATGGCCTGAGCCTGCTCAACGACGGCAAGTACAGCGTCGACGTGACGGGCAACGAGATCGGCCTGACGGTACTGCGCAGCCCCGTCTATGCGCACCACGACCCGGCCGAGATTGAGCCTGACGGGGACTACGCCTTCATCGACCAGGGCGTGCAGACCTTCACCTACAGCCTCTATCCCCACCGGGGAAGCTGGGAGGACGCCGGGACCGTTAGGCAGGCCGCGGAGCTCAACCAGCCCCCCGTGGCGCTCATCGCCACCGCTCGCCCCGCGGGACGCCTGCCGCTCGTCGCCTCGTACGTCTCGGTGGAGCCTACCAACATCGTGCTGACGGCGCTGAAGCAGGCCGAGGACGGAGACGACCTCATCGTGCGGGCCTACGAGTCGGCGGGCAGGGCGACGGAGGCGACGATCCGCCTGCCCCTGTGGGAGCGCACCATTGAGGCCGAGTTTCGCCCGGGTGAGATTAAGACCTGGCGCGTGCCCGCAGACGGAGACGGGGAGGTGGTCGAGGTGAACTTCCTGGAGACGGAAGCCTAGGCACGGAGCGTAGCTCACGATGGAGATCAACCTATGACGCTGCTCGGCCTGGACATCGGCACCACCCACTGCAAGGCAGGCCTCTTCGCGCGTGACGGGACCGCGCTGAAAATCGCTAGCCGGCCTACGGTCACGCGAAAGGCGCCGGGCGGATGGTCCTACTACGATCCAGAGGAGCTGCTGCGCGTCGTCACGACCACCGTTCAAGACGCGATCCAGGACGTGCGGGAGCCGATTGCTGCAATTGGCATCGCCAGCATGGCCGAGACCGGGCTGCTGATCGATCGCCGGACGGGCGAGCCCCGCTCGCCGATGGTACCCTGGTTCGATCCCGTCTCCCAGCCCCAGGCCGACAGGATCGCGGCGAGCTCCGATCCACAGGAGCTCTACAAGCGCTTCGGCCTGAGATTGAGCTTCAAGCCCAGTCTCGTCAAGCTCCTCTGGCTTCGCGAATCGCAGGGGACGACCTCGGACGACGCGATCTGGCTTTCGGCCGCCGACTACGTGCTCTATCGCCTCACGGGCGCCTGGGGGACCGATTTCTCCCTGGCAAGCCGCACCCTTGCCTTCCGCGTCGACGAGAAGCGCTGGGACGACGCTTGGCTCCGCGAGTGGGGCTTCAGCGCCGATCTCTTTCCTCCCGTCAGTCTCGGCGGGTCGGTGATGGGCAAGACGACCGGGGCGGCCTTCGGCCTGCCCGAGGGCATCCCTGTCTCGGTGTCGGGGCACGATCACGTCTGCGCGGCGCTGGCCGTCGGGGCCACGCAGCCCGGCGTCGTCTTCGATTCGATGGGCACGGCGGAGGCCCTGGTGGGAGCCTTGCCGGCGCGCCCCTTGACCGACGAGGATTACCGGATCGGGCTGCACTACGGCTGCCACGTCGTCGACGGGTGTGGCTATTGGATGGGAGGCCTCTCGACGTCGGGTGGAGCCGTCGACTGGCTAAGATCGCTCCTGGGTGAAGCGCACCTCTCCCACGAGGCGATTGGGACGCTGCTCGACGCAGCGCCCGCGGAGCCAACCGGGATCCTCTTCTTCCCTTATCTGCTGGGCAGCGGCTCGCCCCACAGCGATCCCAAGGTGCGCAGCGCCTTCATCGGGCTGGACGCGTCGCACGGCGCCAGCGACCTCCTCAAGGCGCTCGTGGAGGGCGTTGCCTACGAGATCGAGGTCGTCCGCCGCGCCGGTGAGAGGATGGCGCGCGCGCCCATCGAGACGCTGGTCGTCGCCGGTGGCGGGAGCCGCTATCGGGCCTGGCTGCAGATCAAAGCCGACGTCTCCGGCTGCCGGATCCGGGCGCTGGCCCAGCCCGAAGCCACCCTCTTGGGGGCCGCGCTGGCAGCCGGCATCGGTTGCGGCGTCTATCGAGACGAGGCAGAGGCCCTGGCGGGCCTCGATCAGCCGGTCGCCGGGGTCTACAGCCCGGATCCGGCGCGCCACGAGGCCTACGCGGATGTGTTTGAGTACGGCTACCTGGCGTTCCAGGAGCCCTTGAGGCGCTACCGACCCAGCAGGCAGCGATGACGCTCGTGCGAAGCACGGGGATCCTGGCCCGCGCGCACGAGGCGCGCTTCGCCGTCGGTGCCTCCAACGCCGACAAACTGGAGATGCTGCGGGCGATCGTGGACCGGACCAGTCTACGCCTTCAAGATGACAGGGCAGTGGCGCTTTGAAGCCAACTGCGACTGCTCCTCTCACATCGGCTCTGGCGTCTGGCGCAGCATTCAATACAATAGAGTCGAAACTGAACGAAGACCCACACATCTAGACAAAGGAGAGCAGAATGCTAAGACCCAAGCCAACCACCGGCGATACCTCGTGGTTTGTCCACGACCGCTTCGGGATGTTCATCCACTGGGGGCTCTACGCCATCCCCGCGCGCCACGAGTGGGTTCAGTCGCGGGAGGAGATCCCGCCTGAGGCGTACCGGACTTACTTCGAGCGCTTCAACCCCGTGGACTACGACCCCGGTGAGTGGGCCGCCGTCGCGGCTGACGCCGGGATGAAATACGTCGTGCTCACGTCAAAGCACCACGAGGGCTTCTGCCTTTGGGACAGCGCCTACACCGACTACAAGGTGACCAACACACCCTACGGCGAGGACCTGCTCGAGCCCTTCGTCGAGGCCTTCCGCGCCGAGGGGTTGAAGGTGGGCTTCTACTACTCGCTCATCGACTGGCATCACCCGGAGTTCCCCATCGACGTGATTCACCCGCTGCGCAACGCGGAGAACGCGTTGGAGCTGAACAAAGAGCGCGACGTCTCCAAATACGCCGAGTACGTCCGCAACCAGGTCAAGGAGCTGCTGACGCGGTTCGATCCCGCGATCCTTTGGTGTGACTTCTCCTACCCCGACCGCGAGTACAGGGGCATGCCCGGCAAGGGCCGCGACGACTGGGAAAGCGAGAAGCTCTACAAGATGATCCGGGAGATCAGCCCCGACATCATCCTCAACAACCGAATGGATCTGCCGCAGGCCGCCGACATCTACACACCGGAGCAGTGGCAGCCCACGGAATGGTATAAGGTCGATGGTGAGCCCGTCGTCTGGGAGGCGTGCCAGACCTTCTCCGGGTCGTGGGGCTACCACCGCGACGAGATGACGTGGAAGAGCCCGGGCCAGCTGATCCGCATGCTCGTCAACACCGTCGCCCGCGGCGGCAACCTGCTGATGAACGTCGGCCCGACGGCCCGTGGCACCTTCGACGAGCGCGCTCTCGACGCCCTCGCCGTCTACGAGGACTGGATGTCACTGCACTCAGAGGCCATCTACGGCTGCACGATGTCCGAGTTCAAAGAGCCGCAGGATTGCCGCCTGACCCAGAAGGAGGGCAAGGTCTACGTCCACGTCTTCGCCTGGCCCTTCAAGCACCTCTACCTGGAGGGCCTGGGCGACAAGGTCGCCTTCGCTCGCTTCCTGCACGACGGCAGCGAGATCCCGCTCAAGCTCAGCGACTGGACCTCGCAGCATCTGCAGGTCGGCGAGAACACCCTCGTCCTCGAACTGCCCGTCGTTCAGCCCGACGTCGAGGTGCCGGTGATCGAGCTGGAGCTGAAGTCTTAGCCGAGCCATCAAGCCGGCGAGGATCTCAGGAGTCCAGGGGCACCCCTGGACTCCTTCCGTTTCGGGAATCCGTCTCACACAAGGGCCAGCGCGATGGCGACCTCATAGACCGCGGCAATGATGAGCACGACGATGACGGGCACATACATCAAAGCCGTCTGCTTGAGCCCGGCAACGTAGCCGCGACTCGCCGTCTCGTGACCCAGACGCTTGTGGAAAACGAAGCTGCGCCCCTGTAGCCAGGCTCCCAGGGCGCCGAGGACGTAGACCTCGCCCTCAAGGAGCACCAAGATCACAATCAACAACCCCTCGAGAAGTGCTCGCGCCGTGAGCTCGCCCCCTGGCGCCGGCGCAAATAGAAATCCCCATAGCAGCGCCCGGTAGAGCGCCAGCAGCAGCCCGCTGAAGGGCACGATGAGCGAGGGCAAAGTAATGGTTGCGAAGGTGCCAACGGCAAGGTTGATGATGAAGGTCAAAGCCACGGCGCGTAGCGCCTGGCCGGACCCGTAGGCCTCCCCCACCGCGCCGAGCGGACCGCCCTCACCAAACGCCTGGCCGACCGCATCCATAAGCGCCTGTTGCAGTTCGCGGTTGAAGACCACGATGACCAGGCCAACGATGATCGCTCCGAAGTAGATGAGATTGGCAATAGCATATTCACGGCGATGCGCGCGGATCAGGGCAAGAGCTCTGTGCCATAGCGAGTCCGACGGGAAGTGTCGGATGAGTCAATATGCATCATAACCTCCTGTTCTGCACTACGTGCGTTCTCGGTGGCTCAACCACGCTATCTATGGTAACCCAGACCACGCACGAAGGCATCGGCCTTGCGTGGAACATCAATATCGGACCTGAGGCCAATGTGTAGCAAATACGGCCGCTCCATCGCCGTCACGTATGCGAAGCTCTCGTAGGTGTCGCCGACGAAGACGTGGCGCCCATCCGGCGTCACGGCCACCCCCGAATGGGTAGGGGAACCCCCGCCGCGGGCCAACCCTCCAAGAAAAAACGTGCGCTGCGACACTCCGTCGCAGCGCACGTGTATGGACGGAGTATGTAGCGACTCAGTCCCGGCGGTTCAACGCCTCGAGGACCTCTTCGGCCTTGGACAAGATCTCCTCGCTGCCGGGCATGATGCTCAGAGCATCGCGCAACGTCATGCTTCCCTGAGACAAGAGCCTATTTGCCTGCCTTTTGCGATCCTCGGGCAGCACCTCCATCACCGCGGAAAACGCCTCCTGATCGTCGATCAAGTCTCCGATGGTGCTGTCAAGGGACAATGGCTTGCGCTTCCTCTCAGGCGCCTCATAGGCATAAGTCCACGTGTGTGCACCCGAGCCCACCTCGAGGGGCGACGCCTCATCCTTTCCTGGCAGATAGACCCAGGCACTGGCGTTCGACGGCACCTCGAGCTCGACGGTGATCTCGCCCTCGGCGAGCCGCCAGGCGCAGGAGGCGGGCCCATAGGGTGTGAGATGGCGCGCCTCAGCGTGGGTCAGTCCTCCACCGGGGTGCGGCTCGATGTGAAGACGCCGGTAGCCGGGATCGTCCGGCGCAAGGCCGGCCACCGTCCGATGCATCCAGTCGGCCACGGCCCCCAGCGCATAGTGGTTGAAGGACGTCATCTCGCCTGGATTGATCGACCCGTCTGGGAGCATACTGTCCCATCGCTCCCAGATCGTCGTGGCGCCCATCGTCACCGGATAGAGCCACGACGGGCATTCACGTTGCGTCAACAGGCGATACGCTGCATCGTAGTGTCCCTGACTGCACAGCGCATCACAGATCAACGGCGTGCCCACGAATCCGGTGGCGATCCGGTAACTCTCAGCGCGCAACAGAGAGACCAACCGCTCCGCGGCATGTTCACGCTGCGACGCTTCCGGCAGCAGCGCGAACTGCAGCGCCAGCGCATAGGCCGTCGCCGCGTCACCGAGCACGCGCCCGGCCGGCGTCACATACTCCCAGTTGAAGGCCTCGCGTACCTCCTGAGCGAGGTCCAGATAGTGATCCGCCGCGTCATCGTGTCCCAGCACCCGCGCAGCCTCGCCCACGATCTCGGCCGACCGGGCGAAATAGGCGGTGGCGACGATGAAGCCCGGCGTGCGCGCGGCCCCCGGGTTGTCCGGTGGCGCCGCCGGGTCCAGCCAATCGCCGAACTGGAATCCCTCATCCCACAGCCGGTTCTCCCCGGCACGTTGCTCGACCAGGTCAACCCAGTCGCGCATACTCTCGAATTGATCCGCCAAGACCTTGGCATCGCCAAAACGCTGGTACAGAACCCACGGGATGAAGGTCGCTGCGTCGCCCCAAGCGGCCGCCGCGGGCCCTTTCCGGCCCATGATGTCCGGCACCACAAAGGGCACGCCTCCGAGCTCTTTCTGCTCGACGGCCAGATCCGCCAGCCAGGAGGTCAAGAATCCAGACGAATCATAGAGGAACGTGGCCGTCGGCGAGAAGACCTGTATATCCCCCGTCCACCCCAAGCGCTCGTCGCGCTGTGGGCAGTCCGTTGGGATGCTCAGGAAGTTGCCGCGCATGCCCCAGACAACGTTCTCATGCAACTTGTTGATCAGGGGCTCGGAGCACTCGAACCAGCCGGTCCGCTCCATATCCGAGTGACAGACGACGGCAGAGACGTCGTCAGGCGTGAGCTCGCCCGGCCATCCCTGAACCTCGGCATAGCGGAATCCGTGGAATGTAAAGCGTGGCTCCCAGGTCTCCAGCTCTCCGTCGGCGCTGCCACGGACGATGTACTGGTCGGTGGCTTTCGCATGGCGCAGGGGCCGGGTGCCCAGCTCGCCGTTCTCCAGGACCTCGGCGTGGCGCAGCGTGATGATCTGACCCGTCCGCCCCTTGACCGTCAGCCGCAGCCGCCCCACCAGGTTCTGTCCAAAATCGATCAGCGTCCGCCCCGAGGGCGACTCGAAGATCCTCTCCGGCGCCAGGAACTCGGTCCGTCGCACAGGCGGGCCCACCGGCGCAAAGAGGGTGTCGAAGCCCCATTCGACAGGCACGACGCCCGCCCACTCACTGTCATCGAAGCCGGGCTCCGTCCATCCGGGCTGCTCCCGGCGAGCATCGTACGTCTCGCCGTCGTAGATGTTGTTGGCCAGAATGGGTCCTGGCTGGGCGCGCCAGCTCTCGTCAGTCACAATCCGCTCCGTCTCGCCCCCAACGTACTCCACCTCCAGTTGAGCGAGGAGCGCAATGTGATCGCCGTAGATCGCGGATTTGCCGCCCCCAAATCCCAACCGTCCGCGGAACCATCCCTCACCGAGCATCGCGCCGATGGCGTTCTCGCCTTCCTGCAACAAGTTCGTCACGTCGAAGATCTGGTACCGTAGTCGATGGTGGTAGCTGGTCCAACCGGGCGCCATCACCACCTCGCCGACAGTGTGACCGTTCAAGCTCGCCTCATACAGCCCGAGCGCGGTGACGTAGAGGCGTGCTTTTCGCACCTCCTTGCTCAGCGTGAATGTCTTGCGGAGCAAGGGCGCTGGCTCCGGATCCGCAGGATCCTCCTCCCAGTCTGGGCGGATGAACTGCGCCGTCCAGTCGCCGGGTTCGAGCAACGCCGCCTCGACCGACGCTGGCTCGCTCCAGGCGGAGGCCTCTCCGTCGCTGCCCCAGACGCGCACGCGTACGTTCACGCGCTGGCGAGAGGACAGGGGCTCGAAAGGCCACTCGACCAGGACCGACTCAGATGACTCGACCCGTCCCGTCTGTCCATAGGGCTCGCCCGAGGACGCGACAGCCTCCATCTCATATGCCGCCTGCGTCCATCCCTCCTTGGGCGTCTTGACCCACCAGGAGACCCTGGGCCTCGGCGTGCCGATACCCAGCGCGTCTCGCCGGTGCTCAAAGCGCACCCGAACCACCTTGGTATCCTGTTCACTCTCTTTGGCATCACTTCGGTTCGTTGACATAGATCCTTCCTAACTCTGGAAACTATAGGAAACACCCCTTATACCACCGTGGCATCCAGCGCTCAAACCTTGCATACGCTGGCCCCCTTACGATGTCGTAGGCCAACGTCCCGACCGGCTCGAAATAAGCGATTCAGGCGCCATCACCATGACCTCGCTCAGGCTCGTTGGCCGCAAAATCGCGTGGCGACAGGAGTGAGCGTGCTTACAGGGCGTTGGCGATCCCCTTCGCCCACTGCGTGGCGCGCGCCAGCTCGCCCTCCTTCATCGGCCCCTCCGTCCCCTCGACAATGAAGCCCTCGGGCGGCACCGCCAGCTCTCCGCCTCGTCGCTCGAGCCGCGTGGCGATGGGCTTGGCGGCGTAGCCAAAGATCTTGACGAAGAACTTGAGAATCGCCGAATTGGTGTCCTCCACCGCGATCCGCGTGTCGAACGCTGCGACCGTCACACCCTGTAGGCTCCCTGCCGGAATCGAGCTGAGGAACTGCTTGGTGTCGGGGGTCGGGCTAAAGGCCCGCGTCGGCGAGCCGACGATCAGCAAATCCAGCCCTGTCAACTGTGCCGGCTGCACGCTACCGACCTTGCGCACCTCGTCCTCGCCATACTCGGCAAGCGCCTCCCCTATCGTCTGTGCTACCTTCTCCGTGTTGCCAAAGACCGAATCGTAGACCACCAGCGCTTTCATCTATCCCCCTCCTCCAATGTGTGAGCCTCGACACCCTTCTCGAGCGCAACCACGCTCTTCAAGCATCGTGAGGTCGCCCCGGCGGGGCATCTCTTGCACCTGGTCCCGTGTCGGTTGCGACCGTCCTCGCCCCAAGTATAGGCCAGCCTCCCGCAGATACCATCGCCAGATAGGAGCAGCCTGTCCATCTACATCGTCCACGGCTCGGCGTGCATGTCGAGCTCGTCGGACCACCGATAGTGCAACGCCGCGATCTCGTACAAAACCTCCTCAGGCAACGGCTCGATATCCTGCGCAGCGTCGATGAACGCCTGCAGGTGGCTGGAGCGCGCGGTCGAGCCGACGGTCGCGCGTACCTGTGGGAAGCTGTGGGCAAACCGCACGCAGAACGCCGTCCACGTCGGCACGCCGGAGCGCTCGAAGATCGGGGCGACCTCGGCAGCCCGCGCCTGGATGTAGGGCTTCCATGCTGCACCCGGCACGTCGCGCAACCGATGCACCGGCCCACCGGCGACGGTGCGCATCGCGACGATCGGCTCATTCCGCTCGATCAGCAGATCCCATAGAGCGTTCGACGCGAAGCGCTGCAGCGGGTTCAGATAGAAGATATATCCATCGACGATACCCTCCGGATACCCGGCTCGCAGCGCCTTCAGCGGCGTCTCCGAGGTCCAGGGAAAGACCTCAAGGACAAACCGCTTCACCAATCCCTCCTCCTTCATCTGCCCGAACGCGTCGTAGCAAAGCCCGCCGTTGGCGAACTGCTCAGCAAGCTGCCCGCCTAAACAGAGCTGGCCGACATCCAGGCTCTCCAGCCCGAGAGGGTCAAGATTCTGATGGATCACGGCGCGTAGCTCATCAATCGTGTCCCATCCGATCTTGACGATCAACCCGGGAACTCGGCTCCGATCCTGATCGAAGGCCGCGCGCAATACCTGCAGCGCGTCGCCGTAGGTATGGCTGGTGTGAAACCACATCCGTGCCCCAAACGCCGCCTCAGCATCCATCGCCTCGCGCGCGATCGCTACACGATCCTCGAACGGAATACCTTCATCGCCCAATCGCGTCGTCCCGTAGATGTACGGGGAGAGATCGCTCAACAGCGCAGACTTCGTCCCTGCCTCACCCTGACTCATCTCACACTCCCTTCTAGATCCTGTCTCCCTGCCTACGGAGAGGGACATCCTACAGCCACAGATTCAGCAATGCCGCCCGACCGCTTTCAGCCTGTACTGGCTCGCTGCCGGCCCTCATCATCAGCGACCCGCCCTCGCCGCCCATATCCCATAGCTCGCCAGCAAGGAAGATGTTGATCCCCGCCCGCGCCCCGCTCGCCTCCAGCCGCCCCGCCAGCGCATACCTGCGCCACGCCTGCGCCTCGGTCAGCGTGCCCACATCGCGCGATTCGACGTCATCAGGCGCCGAGGCTCCATCGTAGCCCCGCCACGGCTGCTCCCACGCGCCCTTCGTTGGGATGTACGAGGGCACCGCCACCAGCTCAACCTCCAGCTCCCGCAGCCGCTCGTACGAGGCCGGGTACCATGCGTCGGCGCAAATCAGCACGCCCAACCGCCCGATTGGTGTGTCGAAGCCCGGGATTAGGTCCGGGCCGGCCGGCGTCATAAACGGAAGCTCGTCCCCGATGGGGAACGCCTTCCGCACCAGGTCAGGATACGCCCGACCCTCGGGATCGAAGACCGCTGACACGCCGTAGAGCGGCCCCTCACCCGCCGTCACTATGCCATCGCGTACCTCCGGCTCGGGGAGCACCGTGGAGCCCGCGACCACCGTCACGCCACACGTGCGGGCCAGGCGCGAGAAGACGGCTTGGTAAGCCTGGGCCATCGCCTCCGCCCGGAGGCGAAAGAGCCCCGCGGCGATCGGATCCTCCTCTGATGCCGACAGCAGCGCCGGGACGAAGCGCCCCAGATGGCGCAGCGCCAACACCGCCATCGCCGTCTTGAGCCGACGCGCCTTCTGTACCGCCCGCCCCTCCCCCGCGATCACCAGCCAGGTCCCGACGTACTCTGGGAAGACCACCACCGTCCGTCGGTTCAGCCACCCCTCGTCCCTGGCCCGTTCCAGGTACCCCGAGAGCCTCGCATACAGCGTGTCCACGGAGGCATAGTCCGCCGTCGTCACCCAAGGCTGCACCCCCAGCAGATTCCCCCGCCCGCGATCCTCGCCATGCACCACCACCTGCACAGTATCGATCTCAGCCACGCCTGACCTCCACTAATCCCCGTGAGACAGCACGCTACTCATGAGACGCTGGTCGCCAGCCTCCCCCCCGCCGACCGCGCGCGACCCCAAAGGTGCCGCGACTCGTCATCGTCGCACGGTAGCGTGAGGCCGCCTTCGCACTGCTACCGGCACCTTTGGGGTCTCCGCAAGCGCCGTTGTCACCGCGCCGACATCCCAGATGACCTCAGCCGGATCGCCGTGCCCTCCGGGTGCGTCCCACGGTAGATCTCCCGGTCGATTCTGCCAATGGCGTGGACGCCCACCTGCACCATCTCATCCAAAAGTCCGTTTTGCGAAACGAACCCTTCTCAACCGCCGCGACACCTGCAACCCGAGTCCTGAGAGCTGACAGCTGACAGCTCGCCTTGCGAAACAAACCCATTTTCACCGTCAGTCCCGTAGCCCGCCTACCCGCCCTCGCCTGGGTACGCGCAGAGCAC
>JBNGCP010000070.1:0-14863 GCA_049974845.1 Anaerolineae bacterium
TTGCGCTCCCCGAATCCGATCCAGTCGATGGCGTAGGTGACGAACCCCTTCTGCGCCATGATCTCGCCGTAGTTGCAGTTATGATCTTCGATGCTCTGACGCAACACAGGGCTGGTGCGGTTGCCCATCACCGGCTCCTTGCCGAACTGCCCATGCCCGTGGCAGCAGAGGATGGCGGGGCGTCGCTCGCCCTCCACGACGTCCTCGGGAATGTTGACGCGCAGGGTCGCCGAGAGATAGGGCTGTACGTCGATGATCCAGCGTTGGCGGATCAGGCCCTCCTCCCGCCACTCGGCCAGGAGCTGTGGATTTGGATCCACGGCCGGCGGATAGTCGCCGAGTGTCGCCAGGACCTTGGGAAGCGCCTCCGCTTTCCAGGCCGCGAAGTCCTTCGAAGTCTTGCTGCTAAACCGATACTGCGGGGTGTGAGCCTTCGCCATCTCCACGAACATCTGGTTGGGGCTTAGGTTGCGGACCGTCATCTGTCTGCCTCCTTGCAGTCGCGTTGGGGATGCCCTCATCTTACTGCAGATCGGTTGACACCGCCATGTGGCGCTTTTACAATGGAGATCGCGGGGTGCGCGACGGCGCTGTCTATCTCGATAAGTCTTCTGGAGGTCTCGACGATGAAGATCATGGCTGTACGGCTGTTTGAGGTGGTGGGGGAGATGGCGTTCTCCGGGGAGTTCTGGGAGGAGCGACTGATCCGTCCGCACGACATCTATCCCGAGCATAGGGACGAGGGCCCTGGATGGCTGACCAAGATCGAGGAGGGTCGCTACCGGATGCACTCCCTCTTCTGCGAGATCGAGACTGATGACGGCCTCACTGGGCTTGGAGGGCCGACGACGCCCGACCAGGCGTTTGTGATTCAGCACCAGCTCACGCCTCTCCTGCTCGACCACGACCCGCTGGCGACGGAGCGCATCTGGGACCGGCTCTACCGTTCGATGGTCCACGGTCGCAAGGGGACGCCGATGATGGCCTTGAGCGTTGTCGATTGCGCCCTCTGGGATCTCAAAGGGAAGTGGGCCGGCGTGCCGGTTTACCGACTCCTGGGCGGCCCGGTACGCGAGACGATCCCGGCTTACGCCAGCGCACTGGGTTACTCCCTCGAGCCCGAGTTGGTCGCGGAGCGTGCCAAAGCGATGGTGGCTCAAGGCTATCGCGCGATGAAGTGGTTCTTCCGCCACGGCCCGACTGATGGCAAGGAGGGTGTGGCAAAGAACGTCGACCTGGTGCGCACACTGCGGGAGGCGGTGGGACCAAACGTGGACATTATGCTCGACTGCTGGATGAGCTGGGACGTTCCCTATACCCTCGAAATGGCCCGACGCCTCGTCCCCTACGCGCCTCGATGGCTCGAGGAGCCCGTGTTGCCTGACAAGATTCCCCAGTACGCTGAGGTCCGCGCCAATTCTCCGATCCCCATTGCCGGCGGCGAGCACGAGTATACCCGCTGGGGCCTCAAGGCTCTTATGGATGCCGGCGCCGTGGACGTCCTCCAGCCCGATATCTATTGGGCGGGCGGCATCTCCGAGATGCTCAAGATCACGGCTCTGGCGTCGGCCTATGACCTGCCGGTGATCCCTCACGGTCACTCGGTGCCCGCGACAGTCCATTTCATCGCCGCCCACCCGGTGACGACCTGCCCACTGCTGGAATACCTGGTGAAATGGAACACAATCCACCAATTCTTCCTCAAGAACCCTATCCATCCCGTGGACGGCCAAGTAACGTTGCCCAACACGCCGGGCCTGGGCATGGCTCTCGACGAAGACAAGATCCAGAAGCGGCGTGAGATCTCCTATGAAGGCTGAAAGCTACTGGCTCGCCCTTACGGACACCTGGAGCAAACGCAATGATCGAGATCGCTTGGAAGCTGTAAACGGAAAACTGGAACTGCCAATCTTTCCCTAAAGGAGTCTAGGAATGCGACCCCTGAGCAAAGTTGCACCCGAGTGGTGGGATTACACGACGCTGGACCGGGAGATTCTAGATGACGCGGCCCGCCTGACGCCGGACGATATGCTGGCGCTGAGCCGACCTGGCTTCCGCGTGGTCTTCTACGACACGCTGGAGGACTTCTATCTGGCGGAGGCGTTGGAGTACATTGACGCCTGGCGCCAGGCGTCGGCGGACGCGCCCGCGGGGATCTGTGGCCCTATCGGCCCGACGGAGCAACTGCCGCTGGTGGCGCGGCTGGTCAACGAGCTGGAGCTCGATCTGGCGGGCGCGCACTTCTGGGCGATGGACGAGTGGGTCGTCGACGGCGAGGTCGTCTCCGCCGATCATCCGCTGAGTTTCAAACGCGCCGATATGGCACTCTGCTTTGACCGCATCCGGCCCGACCTGCGCATGCCGGACGAGAACCTGCACTTTCCATCCACGGACCTGACGGCCTACAAGGCCAGTTGGGATGAGGCCCGCTGCCTGGTGATGCAGGGCGGTCAGGGAGAGGTCAAACACTGGGCCTTCAACGATCCGGTGCAGCGCCAGGGCCCGTACAAGGACGTCCCGCCCAGCCCGGCGGAGTACCGCGCGCTCGAGACGCGCATCGTCGACCTGCACCCCATCACCCTGATCCAGAACGCGCGGACCTCCGGCGGTGGCGTGGTCCAGAACGTGCCGAGTCAGGCCGTGACGGTGGGGCCCGTCGAGACCTGGAAGGCGGAGAAGGTCTCGATCTGGCACGCGGGGGCCCACGACAACCCCTTTGGGATGCGGCTGACGACGTTGATGATCGGGAAGCAGATCCCCGACAGCGCCGTTCCGATGTCGCTACTGGCCGATCATCCGAACGTGCAGTTCAACTTCTACCGCGGTGGCATCGGCACCTGCGACGTGGAGATGCACTGATGTCCAAGCGCGTCTTTGCGGTGGCGGCGCACCCCGACGACATTGAGTTCCTGATGTCTGGCACGCTGATGCTGCTGGGCGAGGCCGGCTACGAACTGCACTATATGACCATCGCCAACGGCTCCTGCGGGACCGCACACCACAGCCGCGAGGAGATCGTACGAATCCGCCGCGCCGAGGCGCAGGCCGCGGCGCGGTCCATCGGCGCGGTCTACCACGAGAGCTTGGTCGACGACTTGGCGATCTTCTACGAGCCCCGGCTGCTGGCGCGCGTCGCCGCGGTGATGCGCGAGGTCGCGCCGGAGATTCTCTTGCTACAGTCCCCGACCGATTATATGGAGGATCATCAGAATGCGGCGCGACTGGCGGTCACGGCGGCCTTCGCCCGCGGCATGCGGAACTTCCCCACCGATCCGCCGCGTGGGCCCGTGGATCAGCCGGTCACGGTCTACCACGCCCAGCCCCACGGTAACCGCGATCCGCTGCGGCGGCTGGTCACGCCGGAGATCGCTGTCGACGTTACGGACCTGATGGACCGCAAACGGGCGATGCTCGCCTATCACGAGAGCCAGAAGCGCTGGCTGGACGAGACGCAGGGCATGGACTCCTATCTTGACACGATGGTCGAGATCTGCCGCGAGATCGGTGAGCTCTCGGGCCGCTTTACCTACGCTGAGGGCTGGCGCCGCCGACTGCACCTCGGCTTCTGCGCGCCCGATGCGGATCCGCTGTCGGCGGCCCTAGGCGACCGGGCTTGGACGCTGGAGCAAGGCGCAGAAGGACGTTGACCAGAGGCAGTGTCAGCAGGGAAGTGAAGTATGGACGTTCATTATCTCAAGCGCGTGATGGCAGAGCAGGTCGATCTTATCCGCGACCTTGTGACCGGCGTGTCGCCGGAGCAGGCGCGGTGGAAGCCGGATCCCGACCGATGGTCCATCTTGGAGGTGATCAACCATCTCTATGATGAGGAGCGAGGGGACTTCCGCGCCCATCTCGACCAGCTGCTTCACGATCCAGGGGCAGACTGGCTGCCCATTGACCCAATGGGATGGCTCATCGAGCGCCGCTACAATGAGCGCGACCTGGATATGTCCCTGGAGCGCTTTCTGGTGGAACGCCGCGCCTCTCTTGAGTGGCTCGAAGGCCTTGACGCGCCTGACTGGGAGCTCGGGATGGAGGCGCCGTGGGGCGCGAAGATGCGCGCGGGTGATATGCTCGCCTCCTGGGTGGTGCACGGTCAGTGGCACATCGAGCAACTGATCCGGCTGCGACGAGACTACACGATTGAGAAAGCCCATCCGTATTCGGCGGATTACGCCGGTACCCTTTGACCAAGACTGAAAAGGAGAGACTATGGAGACATCAACGATCAAGCTGGATACCACGTTCCGTATCGGGCAGGTGGACCCCCGTATCTTCGGTGGCTTCCTGGAGCACATGGGCCGTGCGGTCTACGAGGGCGTCTACGATCCCGATAGCGCGCACGCTGACGCCGACGGCTTCCGCACCGACGTGCTGGCGGCGCTGCGACGCCTGAAGATGACGGCGATGCGCTATCCCGGTGGTAACTTCGCCTCCGGCTACCATTGGCAGGACGGCGTGGGCCCGCGTGAGGACCGCCCTACGGTGCGTGAGCTGGCCTGGCAGAGCCTGGAGCCCAATCAGGTTGGCACCGACGAGTACATCGCGCTCTGCCGCAAGATGGACTGGACGCCGATGATCACCGTCAACCTCGGCACCGGGACGCCCGAGGAGGCGCGCAACTGGGTCGAGTACTGCAACTGCCCCGCTGGGTCGAAGTACGCCGACATGCGCGTCGCAAACGGCCATGCCGAGCCCTATGGCGTCAAGCTATGGTGTCTGGGCAATGAGATGGATGGCCCCTGGCAACTGGGACACGTGCCCGCCGATCAGTACGCGATTCGGGCGCAGCAGGCCGCCAAGATGATGAAGGACGTGGACCCGTCCATCGAGCTCGTGGCCGCCGGCTCCTGCACCACCGGCCTGCCGACCTACATGTCCTGGGACTATGAGGTCCTGGACCATGTGGGCGATCTGGCCGACTACATCAGCCTCCACCGCTACGTTGGCAATCGCCAGGACGACACGGCGGACTATCTCGCGGTGACGGCCTCCATCGATCAGCAGATCGAGGAGATGGACGCGGTCTGCCGCTTCGTGCAGGCAAAGCGCCGCAGCAAGAAGCGCGCCTATCTCTGCTTCGACGAGTGGAACGTCTGGTACAAGAACCACGAGACCGACGGTGAGGACAAGTTCGCGCCGCACCTCATCGAGGAGGTCTATAATCTGGAGGATGCGTTGGTGGTGGCTGGGTTCCTGAACAGCTTCATCCGCCACGCTGACGTGGTCAAGATTGCCAATATCGCGCAGATTGTGAACGTGATCGCGCCGCTCCAGACGCGCGGCGACGAGCTTCTAATCCAGTCGATCTTCTATCCCTTCGAGATGTTCGCTCAGCGTGGGGCGGGGACGGCGCTGCAGGTCGTCGTCGACGGGCCGATCTACGAGAGCGACAGCTACGGGACGGTGCCCTATATCGACGCCAGCGCCATCCTCGATGGCGACCACCTGCACGTCTTTGCCTCGAACCGCAATCTCTCAGATCCGGCGACCGTGAGGGTATCAATTGCCGACCGCGCGATCCGCGACCTAGAGAGCGCCGAAGTGCTGACCGGGCCGGATGCCAAGGCGGCCAACTCCTTCAAGGACCCCGACGTCGTCCAATCGCAACCATTGGAGGATGTAACCGTCGCATCTGGCGAAGCCGAGGTGGTGCTGCCGCCCCTCTCGGTGGCAGCGATGACCTTCCGCGTCTGACCTTCACGCGGTGCCCTGTGGAGCAGTTTTCAGCTTGTTGGGGAGAGGGCGGCATCGTTCACGGCCCTCGGCAGTTGCACTGTGAAGGTGCTGCCCTCGGAAAGCGCGCTCTCGACCTGCAGAATGCCCTGTTGCGCCTCGGTCAGCGCCTGTGCGATAGAGAGGCCGAGGCCAAAGCCCGGGGTCGAGCGGGAGGCATCGCCGCGGTGGAAACGGTCGAAGAGGCGCTCCTGCAGGTCGGGCGGGATGCCCGGCCCGCTATCGTGGACGCGGATCTGCACGTGGTGGTTGTCCTTGGTGACGGTCAGCTCAATGGGGCCCTTGGTGTGCTTGATCGCGTTATCCATCAGGATCAGCAGCACTTGTTTGAGGGCATCGTGATTGGCGACGGCGATTGCGTCCTCGACCCTTGCGCATCCAATCGACCGCGCGGGAGCCAGCACTCGCGCCTGCCGGCAGACGTCGTCGACGACCTCACGCACGTCGACTGGAGCAAGATCGAGCTTGCGCCCGGCGTCGGCGCGGGCGAGGGTGAGCAGATCGTTCACCAATCGGATCAGCCGCTCGCTCTCATCGGTGAGATCGTCCAGAATTTCAGTCTGTTCTTCGGAGGGCAGGGGAGGGTTCCGGCGCAGCAAGGCGAGATTGCCGCGGATCGTGGTGAGCGGCGTACGAAGCTCGTGGGAGACGTCGGTGACGAAGTCGCGCTGAACCTGCAGCGCGTGGGCGACCCGCTGGTATGCGTCCTCCAGGCGGGCCAGCATGCTGTTGAACGTCATCGCCAGCCGGCCTAGTTCATCCCTGGGCCCCTCATACGCCACTCTGGACGAGAAATCGCGCGACTCGCCGATCTGCTGGGCGGTCTGCGTGATCCGTTGGATAGGGCGCAGTGTCGTGCCGGCGAGGAACCAGCCAATCCCAAAGGCGATCAGCGTGGTCACGGTGCTGCCCAGTACCAGGGCGATGCCCAGGGAGCGCAAGGAGCGATCCCGGTCGGCCAGCGGGCGGGCAAGCTGGGCAATCCCGATAAGGGCCACACCGCTATCGTCTTCGCTGCTGCTCTCCATAACGATGGGGATGTTGTAGACGAGCCATCGGCCATCATCGCCGGAGGCAATCTCCATCCAAGCAGAGCCCTCCTGAATCTGCGCCAATCCGTTTTCGCTGATGGGTAGGGGCTCTGAGCCCTCATTGATCGGCAGCGGCAGCGGTGTTCCGTCAGCATCCATCAGCTGCACGGCGTCGGTCCGGAGATCGCCCCGCACGAGGGGCTGAAGGGCCCGCTGGGCTGCGTCCCGGTAGGTGCCAGCCTCCGGCCCTATCCAGCCGGGGAGCGCCGGACGGTCCCAGGCGCGATGAAAACGCATCCAGGCCAGCGCCAATTCATTGGCGTTCTCCCTCAGATCCTGCCTGATGATGCTCAGTGAATACTGGGCCTGCGTGACGTAGAGCAAGGCGCTGAACACGATCAGGGTTAAAGCCAGGATTGAGCTGTAGAGCAGGGTCAGGCGCAATCGGATGGACATCAGGCGTCCGACCTCAAGACATAACCGACCCCGCGCACCGTCTGGATCAGGCGGGGCTCTCCCGCGGCCTCCAGCTTCTTGCGCAGATAGGCCACGTAGACCTCAATGATATTGTCGTCCCCGGCAAAGTCGTAACCCCAGACCCGGTTCAGGATCTGAGCGCGCTCCAGCACCTGGTTGGGGTGCTGCAAGAAGAGGTGGAGCAGGTCGAACTCGGTAGGTGTGAGGTCAAACTCGCGCTCGCCCCGGGATACGCGTCGCGTCGCAGGGTCCAGTTGTAGATCTGCGTAGGTGAGGATCTCCTCCGAGTCCTTGCCGGCGCGTCGCAGGAGCGCGCGGACGCGCGCGACCAACTCAATGGGCTCAAAGGGCTTGATCAGATAGTCATCGGCGCCGCGCTCCAGTCCCTCGACACGGTACTGAACCGCGTCGCGCGCCGTCAGCATTAGAATCGGTGTGTCGTCCTCCCCGCTGCGCAGGGCCTCCAGAACCCCAATGCCGTCGAGCTTGGGCAGCATCCAGTCCAGGACAATCACATCGGGCTGGCCCTCGTAGACGCGGTCCAGGGCTTCCTGCCCATCCTCAGCTGTGGCGACCTCAAACCCCTCATAGATAAGGGTGCGCTCCAGCATCTTCAGCAACCTGCGGTCATCATCGACGACCAGCACCTTCGTCACGGATTGTCCTTCTCCTTGTCCAGGCTGTGTATCTCTATCTTACCTATCTACATTATAACGCGTTAACTGAGAGCGGGCTGGGAATAGTCTGAGAGCTAGCTGAGAGGGTCGATGCATTCTCAGGGAACGCTCAGCAAATCCTAGGGCATCTCTCAGCGCTTCGCGATAGGATGCGCATAAAAATCCCTCATGAGGATGCAGAACGCCATAATCGATGTCAAACGTATCGGGAAGTGATAGGAGGCGAGATCTGATGGGACGCAAGAAGCTCTTATGGATAATCATCGGCGCTGTGGTTTTGATCGGCGGGGGCGGGTATGTGGCCTACCGGCTCTGGTTCTCACCCAGTTCGGGGGAAGAAGCCACAGCGACGCTGGAGACCGCTGCCGTGACTTTCGGGGATCTGTCTGTCACCGCCTCGGGGGCGGGCGTCCTGGTGCCATCTCAGGAGGCAAGACTGGCTTTCAGCGTTTCTGATGTCGTCATTGAGGTGCTTGTTGAGGTGGGAGACGCTGTTGAGGCAGGAGCGATATTGGCTTCGGTCGACGACGCGGCAGCACGTCAAGCCTTCGCGGATGCGGAGCTGGCGGTGATCCAAGCCGAACAGGCCTTGGCGGTTGCGGGCGCTCAGGCGGATCTGGATGTGGCGCGGGCCGAAGCCGACCTGGCTTCGGCGCAGGACAACCTGGACGCATTGCTCGATTGGGCCCCCGATGACGGCGCGCTCGAGATTGCGCGGGCCAATCTCTACAGCGCTCAGATCGCGTACCGCAACGCGGCGTCCCGGGCGGGCATGACGGATGCTCAAAATGCCTCGGCACGCATCAGCTTGGATCAGGCCGTCGAGGTGTTGGCGAGTGCCCAGGAGGCCTACGAAGAGGCGATGAGCCCAGCTCGCGACTGGGAGCGAGATATCGAGGCCACGCGGGAAAATGCGGCGGCTTCGTTAGTCCGCGCACAGCAGAACCTGGAGATTGCGCAGGCAAACTATGATCTGGCGATGATCGACAGCTCTCAGGGCGATGTTCAGAGTGCCTACGCTAAGTTGGTGGAAGCTCAGCGCCTGGTGGAGGACCTCGAATCTGCACCGGACGAGGACGAGATCACCGTGGCTGAGTTAGCCGTGCAGGCCGCCAAGCTGGCGCTGCAGCGTGCCCGGCTGGCGGCTGGTAGCAGTGATAGCCCCGCGGTTCGACAGGCCGAGCTCGCTCTTGAGAAGGCTCGGCTGCAGCTGGCGGAAGCGCAGAAGACCCTCGACGGCACGACGTTGGTCGCTCCCTTCGCAGGAACCGTGACGGAGGTCTCGATCGAAGTTGGCGAGACCGCCAGCACGCCGGCAATCGTCTTGGCCGATCTCCGGAACCCACTCATCCAGTTCTGGATCGAGGAATCTGATATGGCCAACGTTGCGGTGGATAAGCCTGTGAACGTGGTCTTCGAATCGTTGCCCGACTACACCTACCCTGGCGAGATCATCCGAGTGGAACCGGTCCTTGTCGAGATCAGTGGCACAACGGCGGTTCAGTGTTGGGCCACAATCGATGCGACGGCTCATCCGGTCACGCTTCTGGGCAATATGAACGCAGACGTGGAGGTCGTGGCCGGCGAGGCCACCGATGCCCTCCTGGTGCCCGTGCAGGCGCTACGAAGTATGGGCAACGATCGATACGCCGTCTTTGTGGTGATGCCCAATGGGGAACTGGAGTACCGACCCGTCGAGATCGGCCTGCAGGACTTCGTCAATGCTGTTATCCTCTCTGGCCTGGAGCCGGGAGAGGTCGTGAGCCTGGGTGAATCGACGTCTTCAGGGACGACCACGGGGACCTCGGCTAATACGGGACAGCTGTCAGCGCCTGGAGGGTTTCTGCCGGGAAATATGAGGCCATAGAGTGGCGCAAGGAGACCGAGGTATGTCACACGTCATTTGCACGCAAGGCCTGATCAAGGTCTATGGCGAAGGGGCCGTCGCGGTGCACGCGCTGCGGGGGATTGATATGGTTGTCGAGGAGGGCGAGTTCGTCGCTGTGATGGGACCATCTGGGAGTGGCAAATCGACGTTGATGAACATCGTTGGTTGCTTGGACCGGCCCACCGATGGCGTATATTGGCTCGATGATGAGGACGTCAGCCGCTGGAGCAAGGACCGGTTGGCGGGTGTGCGCAATAGGAAGATTGGTTTTGTCTTTCAATCCTACAATCTTCTGCCCAGGCTGACGGCGGTGAAGAACGTGATGCTGCCGATGCTATACAATGGCCATGATGGTCGGAGCGACGAGGCGCGATATCAGCACGCTGCGGAAGCCTTGGTATCGGTTGGGCTGGGGGAGCGTCTGCATCACCGACCTAACGAGCTCTCTGGCGGGCAGCAACAGCGTGTCGCCATCGCCCGCGCGCTGGTGAACGATCCCGCTATTCTTCTGGCTGACGAGCCTACTGGAAACCTGGATACCCGCTCTGCGGCTGATATCATGGCGCTCCTGCATGATCTACACGACCGCGGCGCGACGATCCTGATGGTCACCCACGAGTTGGACATCGCCAAACACGCCGATCGCGTCATCTATCTTCGTGACGGGTTGGTGGTGTCCGACAAGCTGCATGCCAGTGGGATCGTCGATCTCCACAACACCGATAACGGCGTCACAGTCCGGCACGGAGGCGAGCTATGAGTTTCCGGAAGACGCTCCAGGTGGCGTGGGAAGGCCTGATGATGAACAAATTTCGCTCCTTTCTGACGACACTAGGTGTCATCATCGGTGTGGCCGCTGTCATCATTATGTTGGCCATCAGTGCCGGCGCCGAGGCCGAGATCGCCGATCAGATCAATGCGCTGGGTGCGAATCTCATCATGGTGATGCCCGCCATGACGCGTGGCGGCTTCGGTGCGGGTAGCGGTGCAGCGAGTGCGCTCTCCTATGATGATCTGGAGATTCTCGAGCAGAACCTCACTGGGATCAATGGGATCTCAGCTGAACGGAATACGACCCAGGATGTGAGGTCTGATGCCATGACGCTCTCGGGTGTCTCCATTGTGGGAACCACCGCAGGGTTTCCTGCTGTGCGTGAATTATCGATGGCCGAGGGACGTTTCATCAGTGATCAGGACACCGATCGTGCCAACAAGGTCGCTGTCCTTGGATACAGCTTGGCGACCGAGCTCTTCGGCGACCCCGCGGCCGCGGTTGGCCGGTCAATTAAGATTGGTTCGGTGCAGACCACTGTGATCGGCGTGACGGCTTCCAAAGGCATGGTCGGCAACACCGACTACGATGCGCAAGCCTACATCCCCATTACGTTGGTGTTCAAGCGATTTGTCAACGATCGCTTCCAGCGGGAGGACCTTCGTCTGGTCTACGTCTCTGCCGAGAGCCGTGACACAATGGGGAGTGTGATGGCTCAGCTTAATGAGTTGGTGATGCAGCTCTTGGGGAGCACATCCGACGCGCCCGGCTTCAGCTTAATGACACAGGATGCCATCATCGACACGCAGACCTCAACGACGGAGACGTTCCGCAATCTTCTGGCCTGGGTCGCGGCGGTCTCTTTGATCGTCGGCGGTATTGGAATCATGAACATCATGTTGGTAAGCGTCAGCGAACGGACGCGTGAAATCGGGCTGCGACAGGCGCTCGGTGCGCGTCCCCGCGATGTGCGGCTTCAGTTTCTGCTTGAGGCCGTGATACTGAGCTTGCTGGGTGGGATAGTTGGGGTGGCCGTAGGGATTGGTGGATCTTACTTCTTTGAGGCTATGGGGACGTTGCGCACCGAGTTGGTGGCAGCGTCGATCCCCCTCTCGTTTGGTGCCGCTGCCGCCGTAGGCATCTTCTTCGGCTACTATCCCGCAACGCAGGCTGCGCGGCTGGATCCGATTGTGGCGCTGCGACATGAGTAGCGTCGGTCATTGAAGGAGGAAGTGCATCAGGTAACGCCACGAAGGGGCTGTTGTCTTCGCGCGCGTGCCGGCTCTGGTGCGGTTGGATCAAAGAACTTGGAGGATAGAGATGCGAGTGAGTAGGATGATTCTGTTGATTCTTGCGATCATCGCTGCGATTGCTCTTGTGGGCTGTCAGAGCCAGGCACCGGATGCGGGTTCGTCGGCTGCCGTGGAGGCTACGCTTACCGCCACACCTCTTGTGGGTGCGGGCGCGAGGACGCCAGATGCTCAAGCCCGTGAGCTGCGAGATGTGAATCGCCTGGCGTTGGGTACGCTGGCGCTGGAGGAGACGGAGGACGCGGTCACTTCCGAACAGGCATCGGAGCTGCTGCCGCTGTGGACCCTGATTCAAGATGGGGCGCTTCAGGGCGAGGCCGAGGTCCAGGCGGTCCTCTCACAAATCCAGAGTGTGATGACGGAGGCCCAGATTATGGCCATAGCGGAGATGGAGTTGGGCCAACCAGATGCTCAAGCACGGTTGGCGGAAGGGGACGCGAGGTCGCTCGATGGTGACAGCGTCGGGGCTGGACGCAGGGGGCTCGAGGGCGCTGGAGCAGGGATGTCTGCGGAAGAGCGAAGCGCGATGCGCGAGCGCCTTCAGAATATGACTGAAGAGGAGCGGGCCGAACTGACCAATCAACTTGGCGCCCGGCGTGGCACCGCGGACGCCAGTCCATCAGTAAACGCAATACGTGCTGTTGTGGCGCTTCTGTCGGAACGTAGCGAGCAGTCAAGTAGTGGCGCCGGGCGAGCGCAGCCCGATGCTCTTCTCAGTACAGTCCTAGAACTGACTGAGCCAACGCCTGACGCCTACACTTCACCTACATCCACACGCACACCTATACCCACGCCCACAGTCGAGTCGCAGGCTGTGATAAGGACTGAGGTGGTGGCCACAGTGGCGCCTGGAGAGAAAGGTGAAACGCCTGTCGAGTATGACACCGTCCCTGCGTCGCAGATGGCCTCAGCCGATATCGATGGACAATCACGCCCTGAGAGCACGCCTGATCCCGTGATGTTGGTCTCATCAAGGGATGCTGTTGTCTCGCCGGTCCTCGACTGGATACCCGATGCTGATCCCGGCCCACCCCTTGTCGTCGAGGTAACAACGAACTATGCTGAGCCCAACCCTAATCTGGAAGGGGGTCATCTCTACACCGTGGGTGGCTATATCAGGAACCCTACCGATGAGGCCTATACTGTTACGGCGGTCCACGTGACCTTCTACGATGCTGATGGCTTCAGAGGTGCCTTCTACCCCTTCCCGAGGGAGGGCGAGCGAGGGCGTCCGTCCGGAGAATGGAAATGGCATGGAGCGATAGAGGCAGATATCGACTGTGTGTTGTTGGCCCCCGGCGCTAGTTGTCCCTTCTTCGTCAGGGTTGGGGCACAGAACATGGCCTCTTTTCTCGTGCATCCGGATGCTGTGGTTGCCGAGTGGCATACCCCAGCTGCCATCAAGCTGACGTCGGGCGAGGTTCTGGACCAGAGCGCCGCTCACCTTCGGATTCAAGGCGTCGCGACGAACTCCCACGCCTACCCGGTGAAAAACGTAGTCGTGACTGCGTTGTTGGTGGACGCCAGTGGGCAGATCGTGAGTATGGGATCGGACGCGCTGCTGGAGATTGCGGCGGGTGCCGCGACGTCTTTCGACATTCATCTCGAACGGCGCCCCTACGTACGCTATGAACTCTATGTACAGGCGGAACAAAAGGTAGGCTGATACGCACGTCGATAGGATATTCTTGGGAGACTCTCAGCGTCCTCTCATCGATCTCTCAGGTTGATGCGGTACCTTTTTGGTGGATGGGATCCGATGAGGGGTCAGTCGGGGCAGGGGGGAGCCTGCCAGAAGGGAGGTGCCCATAGCCTAACCGCTGAGCCGTAGTGTTGGATAGGACGAACTGGGCCGGTCGGGCGTCTCGGGGCTTCGGAGATCCCCGATCGGCGTACGGAGGATAACGAGATCTGGGGTATGGAGGTGCAGGATGGAAAGCCTTAGGAAAAGGAAGAAGGGCTGGGTTCTGGGAGCGCTGGCGATCCTGGTGGCTGGGCTCTTGGCCACAACGGGGATGGTCAGCGCGGCGAAGGTGACGGCAGAGGATCTTGCGTCGATTACGGAAGCTTCGGCGGTTCCGGGTTTGTTGGGCGAGGATTATCTTGCCCACGGACGCGGCTGGGGTCCGCGGGGCGACGACATCGACTATGCAGCGCTCCTGGCCAGGGAGCTGGGCATCACGGTCGATGAGCTGGAAGCTGCCTACGAAGAAGCCCGTGCGGCGGCGATCGAAGCAGCCGTTGAGGAGGGCCTCTTGACCCGTGAGCAGGCTGACCGCATGCTCGTCTGGGGTGGTCCCCTTGGAAAGTTCGGCTTGAGAGGCGGCTTTGGAGGCCGGATGAGCTCCGGTCCCATCGATGAAGAAGCGCTGTTGGCCAATGCGTTGGGCATCTCCGTCGAGGAGCTGCAGGCGGCCCGTGAAGCGGCGAATCAGGCCGCGGTCGACCAGGCCGTGGAAGAGGGCTTCATCACCGAGGAGGAGGCCGCGGAGATGCAGGCCCGGAAGGCTTTGCAGAGCTATCTCGACCGCGACGCCCTCCTCGCAGAGGCGCTCGGCATGTCGGTGGATGAGCTGCAGGCCGCGTATGCTGACGGCGAGACACTGAGCTCGCTGATGGAATCCCTAGGGTTGGATGCCGTCACGGTTCGCGAGAATCTGCTCGATGCCCATGAGGTGGCGCTCGATCGCGCCGTCGCCGATGGCGTGATCACCGCGGAGGAAGCTGATGAGCTGCGGGATACCCCTATGCTGGGGCGGGGGATGGGGACCGGCTTTGGCGGCAGTCGAGGCCCTGACCGTCGGTTCGGTGACTGCGGGCCGCGTGGGTTTCGAGGGCCGGACACCGAAGGGACGACCGACACGAGCTTCCCCATGCGACGCCTGCAGCGTTTCCCACAAGGTGAGGACGCGCTCTAGCCCTCTGGTTGCTGCGCCCTGTTTCTAACATAAGAGATGCGAGGCGTCCGAATC